>DNUF01000226.1:0-65855 GCA_003508595.1 Planctomycetaceae bacterium | reverse complement strand
TGTCCCCCCTCGCTCCACGAGTGTTCGACCTCGTAGCCGGCGAACTTGAGGGCCCGCTCCATCTCGAGGTTGGCCATCCACCAGTCGCCGCCGTAGATGTTCTGGTCGTTGCTGCCATCTTCGAGGAAGACCCGGATCGGCCGGGGCTCGTACTTGCGGATCAGGGTCGGATAGACATTCCCCCCGCGCAGGCCCACATAGGTGCCAATGCTGCTGAAGACCCGCTGGAAGGCGTCGGGACGTTCCCAGGCGGCGGTGAAGGCGCAGATCGCGCCACTGCTGGCCCCGCCGATGGCCCGGTCGGTTCCGCGCTGCGACAGCTTGATCGCCCGGCCATCTTCGGTCTGCTGCTTCTCGACCTCGGGCAGCAGTTCTTCCAGCAGGAACCGGGCGTAGGCATCCCCCAGCCCGTCATACTCGTAGCTGCGGTTGAAGCGGTCGAGCGCCTGTTCGGGATTGTCGGCCTTCACCCGGCCGTGCATGACGAAGACCCCGATCGTCACCGGCATGTCGCCGCTGGCGATGAGCTGGTCGAACACCTGTGGGGCGTTGTACTGGATGCCATCCTGGTTGACGTAGACGCAGGCGGGCTTCGCCGGGTCGTACTGCCGGGGGACGTAGATCCAATAATCGCGGTAGGTCCCCGGGAAAACCTGGCTGTCGCTGAACGACCGCTTCAGGATTTCTCCCTTGGGAGGTGCGCCTGCTTCCTGGGCCCCGGCCGTCGGCAGGGACAACAGCAGGCAGAGACACACCGGCAACCAGCTCCAACGTCGGGACAGCAGCATCGAACAGACTCTCCAGGGGTGAGCGCGAAACAGGGAGCCCCGCACCGGAACGAGTCGGCCAGGGAGGGTTGATGGGTGGGGATCAGCGGGGGGCAGTCGCGTGCGGCAGGAAGTTCCGCAGGTAGGTGGCACTCTGGCGCAACGAGGCCTGGCGGGCTTCCAGCGAGTGCTCATACGCGCGGTCTTCGACCTCGACACAGACCGGACCGCGATAGCCGACGTCGGTCAACACCGAGAAGAATTTCCCCCAGTCGACATCCCCCATGCCGGGAAGCTTCGGGGTGTGGTACTCGTTGGGGTGGGCCATGATGCCGACCTGGTTGAGGCGGTCGCGGTCGAGGCGGACGTCTTTGGCGTGGACATGCACCAGGCGGTCGCGGAATTCGCGCATGGCCGGCAGGTAGTCCATCTGCTGCCAGATGAAGTGCGAGGGGTCGAAGTTGAGCCCGAAGGCGAGGCTGGGAATGTCGGCATACATCCGCCGCCAGATGGCCGGGGTGGTGGCGAGGTTCTTCCCGCCGGGCCATTCGTCGCGGGTGAAGAGCATCGGGCAGTTCTCAATGCCGATGCGCACGCCGCGTGACTCGGCCTGGGCGACGAGGGGCTTCCACACCTCGAGGAAGCGGGGCCAGTTGTCGTCGACGGAACAAGTCCAGTCGCGACCGACGAACGTGTTCACCCGGGTCACTCCCAAGAGGGGAGCGGCCTCAATGAGCCGGTGCAGGTGCTCGATGGCGGGCCCGGAGACCGCGGGATTGGGATCGAGCGGATTCGGATAATACCCGAGCCCGCTGATCTCGACCCCGGCCTGCCGGACGGTGTCGAGGATTTCGGCCGCCCGGGCCGGGGTCAGGTTGACGACGTCGACATGGGTCACCCCGGCATACCGCCGTTCGGCCTTCGACACGGGCCAGCACATCAGCTCGACACAGTCGTACCCGGTCGTGGCGGCGAAGCGGGCGACCTCGGCCAGGGAGAGTTCCGGGAGAATCGCACTGACAAATCCAAGTTGCATCACAAGCACACCAGCCCGATCGGGGCGCAGAGAGCCAAGTTGAACACTCCGGCCCCCGCCGCGAAAAGGCTTGGCGGCCCCTCTCGCCACGACGGTTACTCCGGGTGCGACTCGGCCGTTATCGCACAGCGGCGGGTGGTGTGCAATTGGGGGAAACGCTGTACAGAACAAGAGAAACAAAGTCATCAGACTCTCTTAGAAAGGGAAAAATCAGATGTCCAGAGTCCTCGATTGATAAGCCACATGCACACGTCGAAGGTAGGTTTCAAATGAGAAACAGCTGATTTTCGAATGCCTGGCTTGCAAAAATGTGACACTATGTATATTATACTTATATGACCACACGTGGACAGGATGACAGAAATGTACCACACGGACTTTCAGCGATTGGCAGATTCACGAATCCAAGAGGCAGCCGCCCTGTTGGAGTTGACGACGCCGCTGCCAAATGGAGCTTTTTACCTGGCGGGCTATTCCGTTGAGTGCGCACTCAAGGCCTGCATTGCCAAAAAATTTGGCCAGGGAGAATGGCCCCGCAAGGATTTTGTTCTGAAGTGTCACACCCATGATCTGAACAAGCTCTTTGAATGTGCGGATCTGACATCTCTGCGAGACGCCGAGTTCCGTCACGATGTGCACTTTGGCCAGAACTGGAGTATCGTGAAAGACTGGAGTGAATCGAGCAGGTACGAGACGCATCACCTGCGAGAGGCTCAAGAACTCGTCAACGCGATCCAAGACATTGATCACGGGGTGCTGAGATGGATCAGACAATACTGGTGAACGAGACGATCGAAGCGGGTGAGAGACTCTTG
This sequence comes from Planctomycetaceae bacterium, assembly GCA_003508595.1. Taxonomy (GTDB): domain Bacteria; phylum Planctomycetota; class Planctomycetia; order Planctomycetales; family Planctomycetaceae; genus UBA10511. The sequence continues at coordinate 63,237 of DNUF01000226.1, read as the reverse complement.
CGGGAATTCCACAAGGCGATTCCGGTCGCGGCCGCGTTCTGGAAGAGGGACGAGGTCAGTGCCGAATGGTACCTCTACCTGTGCTCCGAACAGATCCACGATGGCAATTTCGGCGTCGCCTATGGCGAAGTGCTGCGCATCATGCGTCCCGGCCAGGAGCGCTGGTTTGACCCGTTTCATGTCAAGGTGCTGGGAACCACCAGTCCACTCGCGAGATCGGCGCTCGCGTTCCTGAACCGTTTTGGTGTCGCGAGCGATCCGTGTGGTCGTCAGGAGGGTTTCTTTGTGATGGGTGGCGATGACGTCTTCTTCTACAAAACACCCGCCCAGCCGGCCGTCGTGTGTCCGTGACCGGGAAAGTCGTGCGCGCCGGCCTCAATGTCCGCCCGTATCGGCCGGGCCGAATTCCTATTCGGAATTCTTCGTCCTCTGCTCCACCAACTTCACCATCGCCCGCCCCATCGCCTCGCCGATGAGGTAGTACGTTTCGGCATTGGTGTTCCAGTGGTACCCCTGCCCGCTGGGTGAGACGCTCGCGTCGCGCCAGAACGCTTTCGTCCCCACAAAGGCGACGTTGCCGCGGAACTCGTCCCGCTCGGCTACCGACGCCTGAGCCTTCATCAGGCTGAGGGCGCGGGGATGCTTCTCGGTCTCGCCCGTCATTCCGGTCTCGGCAATCACAAAGGGCAACCCGGGGGCCTCCAGGTCGCGCCGGATGTCGCGGATGAAGTGCGACAGGTTTTCGGCATACTCGGCATTGAACTGGTCGCTGATGCGGTCATTCCAGCCCTGGTGCCAGCCGAAGCCGGCGAGCTGGGCCTGACCCGGCCCGCCGGGAATCAACTCGTCCACCTGGGCCAGCGCGGTTTTCACCAGCCGCACGGTCTCGCGGTAGTAGTGGCCGAGCTGCCCGGGATTCTCGGCCAGGGCGGCATCTCCCTTTTCGCCCAGCGAATAGGGCAACTTCCCGGCACTCGGGGGGCGGAAATCGATCGCGAGGCTCTTGCCCCCCCAGGCGCATTTCACCAGCAGCACCGGCTCTTCGAGGGCGTCCCCCATCACCCAGCCGAAGCCCAACTCGGGACCGATGCGGTCGGGCTTGGCGCCGTAGCCGACGGTCAAAGGGCCCTGTCGATCGAGGTACGAAATCCAGACATCATCGCGTGTGCGCCACGCACCCGCCCCGTCGACGAGGTGGGCGAACTTCGGGGCGGTGGCCGGCTGCTTCACAAGAAATTCCAGCGTCCCCTGCCCCCCATTGCGTTGGGGATCGGCCTGGATGAACCCCTGACCTTCCATGTTCGACTGTCCCGCCAGCACAAACACCCGCACGACCCGCGGCGGTGCGGCGTGCGCGGTGGCGCTGGTCTGCGCCAGGATCCACACCAGCGACAGCAGCGTGCCGAACAGATTTCGCGAGAAAATCATTCGCACGACCGTTTCAGGCCGGCGGGCTGTTTGAACGCGGAGGGTGGGCATGGGTCACTTCGTGGGGCTTGAGGGGCCAAAACTGGCGGGAGTCAGCTTGCGTTCATTCCACATCGCATCGGTGAGCGCTCCCGTTGGAGTGGGACGATACTCGCCCACATGGTCGACATTGGTCTTCTCGGGAATCTGCTCTTCGTGGCCGGTCAGCGAAAGCATCGCATTGACCATCAGGCGGCGCAGGTCTTCGCTCTGCCAGTCGAGGCTCGCCCCGGCGGTCGTGGTGAAGGACCGCCCCTGCTTTCCCGAAGGGGCGGTGTAGGTGCGGAACCAGGCGAAGGGCATGCGGACCCCCTTCCGCTCATCGGTGACCGGGGGATCGGTCGGATTCAAGCCCGACAACACCTCGCCGTGGAACAGCACCTTGTCGTGGGGCGTCAGCCGTTCGACCGAGTTCACATCGGTCGGGCAGAAAATGGTGTCCCCCACTCCCCGCAGCACGGGATGCCGGCGTTCGGCGGGATTCACATGGGCCCGCGTCGCCTCGTGCTGGAACTTTCCGTAATGGGCGATCCAGGTGTCTCCCAGGATCTGCTGACCGAAGCCCCCCGGCCACTCGGTGCTGTGCCAGTCCCAGCTCTTGAACCGGCTGGTGCTCTCGGGAGAGTAGCGGAAGGCGTGCGTGGCGTTGCGGATTCCCAGGACGGGCTTGCCGGCATTCACATGGTCGACGATGTGCTGCATGTCGGCATCGGGCAGTTCCCGCAGCCGGAGGAAGACCACCATCAGGTCGGCGGACTTCAGCGCCTCCAGGCCGGGCAGGCTCTGGTTGCGGTTCGGATTGATGAACCCGGTCTCGGGATCGATGGCGAACAGCACGGTGCAGCGATAGCCGTGACGGTGCGAGAGGATCTTCGCGAACTGGGTCATCCCCTCCTCGGACCGGTAGTACTCTTCGCCGGTCACAAACACGATGTGCTGCCCCTGGCCCAGCCCTTTGCCGCCGGGGAAGACCAGTCCCGGCTCTGCCGCCCGGGTCACAGCCGCGAAGAGAAACGCCACACCCCACACCGCCATCACCCGCCAGAGGGGCCCGCGTCGTCGTGCGGCGGGGGTCGCAACCGGGGGCGGCAGAGGCGAGGTGGGCATGGAATCGGAACGTCTGGTGTTCGTGGACATCACACTCGTCTGGCAACGGGGAGACAGGACATCGGAAGGCATGAGACAGGAAGAGGTGGTGCGCTGGTCGCCCGCCGCGCTCACGGCCGGATGGTGACCGTGACTTCCTCGATCGCGGCATGCCCCGATTTCTGGAACGGACGGGGCAGGGGTTGGGCGTGACCCTGGGGGTCGATGGTGCGGGAGCGCAGAGTGTACTTGCCGGGGGGGAGCCCGTCCCAGAGGATCGCCCAGTGGACCTTGGTCAGGGGGAGGGGCCAACGACCTGGCTCTCCCCCGGGAGAAAAACCGTGGGCCGACGCCAGCTGACCGCGCGACTCGTCGGCCAGGGTGGTGGCGAGGGGCAAGATCACGGCATCGCGCCAGGGGGCGGTCTGGAAGTAGCGGTCTTCGGCGGGCCAGTCGGCCTCGGCGGGCTGCATCCAGACCTGCACCTTCGACAGTCCCGATGTGCCGACCTGGGCGTACCCGGTGATCGCCAGCGGTGTGTTGGCCGCGGGCTCGCTGGGGACGTTCAGGGTCGCGGCGAACGTCTTCAGCGTGCTGTCGACATCGTTGTTCCCCTGGGCGTAGGTGTCGTTGGCGTGAAACAGGTTCGACAACAGGATCGTGTTCAGCCACTTGATCGATTTGAACCCGTATGCTTCGGGCACGATCATGCGCACCGGCCCCCCCCGCTGGGGCGAAAGCCAGTCGCCATTGAGCTTGTAGGCGAGAATCACCGGCGGCAGCCCGGGGGGATCTTCCAGCACGCGATCGATCGGCAGCGAACTTTGAAACCGCTGCTCGGGGACCTTGTTGTGGAAGCCCCAGTAGATCACCCGGCGGAGGTTTTCGCGCGGTTCGGTCTTCCAGACAAGGGACCGCAGGGGGACCCCTTCCCAGACCCCCATCCCCAACGGGCAGCCGATGTTGAGGCAGGTCATCACCTTGGGAATGCGGACCGCCTCGGTCTTTCCCAGTTCCAGCAACCCGGCGAAGTCGAGGGAGGTGTTTGCTTCGAGACTGAAGGGGCGGCGCAGCTTGGCCGGATGGTCGGGATCGGGCAGGATCTCGAGTTTCCAGGTGTCGCGTGTCAGCCCCGCCTCGGCCAGTTGTTCGGGAGCCAGCGAGTGGGGAATGGGCGAACCGCGGGAGACATCGCGGAACTCTCCGGCGGGGGTGAGCCACCGTTCGAGTTTCCCGATCGCTTCCTGCAGGCGGGGATCGGGCGGGCGGGTCTCAGGCCCATCCCCGGCACCGTGGGTCAGGCCATTGTGCAGCGCGGCGACCCCAGCCGCTCCCAGTCCCAGGAAGAAGCGTCGGCTCCACTGCAGATGTTGCTGCCAGGCCTGACTCGCGGCATTCGACACGGCACGTCCCTCGCGATTTCACCTTGAGTGCGAAACTTCCGCCGAGGTCATAACCGGTTGCGGCACCGCGAACAACCACGGCAAGCCCCCCCAAGCAGAAAGACGGTGCCACGGATTGGCCCAGCCTTCATCCGGAGATCTTCAATTCGCTCAGCAGTCGGTCGAGCACGGCGGTGGTGCCGTGGCGATCGGTCCAGGAGCGCAGATAGCCCCAATCGAGTTGGGGGGCCTGAACGGCGATCACAACGCGGGCGTCTGCAAGATCTTTGTCACGTCCCCAGCGCAGCTTCTGGATGACCACATCTTCGGCAGTCGGCAGGACCGCGTCGATCGACAGGTCGGGAAGTCGCAGATGGCGCCGGCGGGCGAATCTCTCCCGGTCATGTGGATCCAGACCCAATCGAAACAGCTCAATGTCAAACTGCGTGGGGTTGTACGTCAGGATGTTCCGCAGGGTCCCGGTCTGCAGTTCCATGCTGATCTGGGAATCGAGGGTGAAGTCATTGCCCAGCGATTCCCCGAGCACTTTCAGAACACCGGGGTGGTGGTCAATGACAAATTCGGCAGCATTGGCCGACCGGGGATTGCCATAAACATTGCTGGAAAACACCCCTGCGAGGATGTACGGAATCTCTTTCTTGTGGAGCACTCCAATGACCTCGGCCAAGGCCTCAGCGCTCGAGGGATGCACGCTCTTCGTCCTCGGTGATCACGCGGAATAATCCGGCTTCTTCCACCTGCCGCTGGATGGCCTTGCGACGGGCAATCTCGGCCCGGACCTCCACGTCAGTCCATTCCGGATGCTCGGCTTTCAGGATTTGAATCAGCCAACGGATCTGCTCGTCGTAGAGGCTTGCCCCCATCAGCAGTTTCTGGGCCATCGTGAGTCGTGCCGCCCGACGGAGGATCGATTCATCGATCGCCCGCTGCCACGCGCGGATCTCCTGCGACGCATCTGCATCCTCCCGCTCGGTCTGCATGGGTTGGTCGCTCCGCAAGTGTTCTCGGCTCGATGCGTCTGGCCCTCCCTCCCGTCGGGAGGGACATCGTTCAACCCCAAGTCTACGCTCTTCCAAAGTATCCGCGACGCCATTCCACCCGTCCAGCAGGCGGTGGAAACTCGTACGCATTCGATTTCAACCGGTCCCACGTCCCCCATGCGGAATGCCCAAGCAGTCAAACTCCCCCCAACATTCACCCCGTCGAGATGACCGGTCCTGACTCGCATGGCAGAGGCATCTCAAGGTTCGGCCAGGGAGACCACCAATCGTTTGCCGACGGCTTGGGCATAACGCATGAGGGTTTCCAGGGTTGGGTTGGCCCGTTGGCCGGTCTCGAGTTTGGAGAGGGCCGAGCGGTCTATGCCTGTCAGGGCTGTCAGGTCGGCGAGGCTCAGGCCTTTGGCTTCGCGCGCGGCTTTCAGTTGAGCCACCAACTGCTCCAATGGCGCGCCGCTGGCCACTCGTTGTTCGTGGCGTTCGATCAGACGGGGAAGCTCTTCAGCGACCTGCTGTCGGATGGTTGCGTAGCGCGACGCCTCTTCGGAGGTGAGCCGACGTTCGCGGGTGATCCGTTTCATGGTGACTGTCTCTGAGACACTTCATAGGCGGTGATGGGGTAGACGGTGCTGTCATCCACAATTTCGAACACGACCATCAGGTGCCGACCGGCATTCGTCAGGCCAAACACCACCGGCCGACCCGGTGTGGCATTATAATACCACACCGTCGCATCTTTCTTCCGACAGCACCCGCAACACCTTTGACGCACTTCGGTTCTGCCGGCGAGTTGGCGATGCCGCTCTGTCCGACGTCGGAAGGGGACCGTGGCGGCTGGCGCTGTGGTGGGCGAGTCCCCATGTCGCTGCGGGAGTGGACAGTCCCGCTGGCCGCAGACTTCGAAAACGCCCCTTCGGCCAGTGCGGGGTGACTTTCTGCTCCTCATTCCAGCCTGAGCCGGAGATTTGGCGACACTGTTCTCCAGCACACATTCCCGGGCGGTGTGCCCTCAATTTCCCCCGAGATCTCATCCCCCACGGGCCTCCTGTCTGATATATAAGGGGAGTGTGATGCTGCGTTGGGGGGGGAAGACGTGGGTCCGGGAGGCGGCGGCGAGTGGGGTGGGCTGCCTGCCAATCTGGTTTCGGCCTGAAGTCTGGTTTCGAGAGAGGTGCGGACATGCTGACGATCCAACACGGGCCAGGTGGGGTGAATTGCCAGGGGCACAGCCGGCGCACGGCGCTCAAGGCTGGCTTCCTGGGACTCTCGGGACTGGGGCTGGGCGACCTGCTGCGGCTGCAGGCCCAGGGGGCTGTCCCCAAGACCAACCGCTCGGTCATCCTGCTCTGGCTCGATGGGGGACCCAGCCAGCTCGAGACGTACGATCCCAAGCCCGAGGCCCCCTCGGACTATCGCGGTCCCTGGGATGCGATCGCCACCAATGTGCCGGGGATGTTCGTCTCCGAAATCCTGCCTATGCACGCCCAGCATGCCGACAAGATGGTCTTCGTCCGGTCGGTCCACCATGACAACGGCGACCACTTCGCCGGGGCACACTGGATGCTCACCGGGAAGTTCGGCTCAACGTCGGTGAACCTGCCGCAGAAGTTCCCCTCGGTCGGTTCGTACGTCGCAAAGGTGCGGGGGGCGAACCAGCCGGGGATCCCGGCGTATGTGGGACTGCCGGCGGCCCAGAGCGTTTACCTCTACCCCGGCTACCAGGGGGCCGCCTATCTGGGCGGGGCGTACAACCCGTTTGATGTGAACCGCGAGCAGGCCTACCTGCCGGCGAACTACACCGCCGCGATCACCCCTCCGAAGTGTCTCGACAACTTCGCGAACAGCGCACCCGAGCAGACGACGTCGCGGGTCAGCCTGCTGACGCAGCTCGACCAGCTTGACCGGAAGGTCGACCAGACCGGCCGTCTCGATGCGATTGACCGCTACCAGCAGGAGGCGGTCTCGATGATCCTTGGAGGCCGGGCCCGCACGGCGTTCGACACGAGCCGGGAAGACCCCCGCCTGGCCGACCGGTACGGCCGGGGGCCCTGGGGACACTACACGCTGATGGCCCGCCGTCTGGTCGAGGCGGGGGTCAGCTTCGTGACGGTCGACATGCCGCACTGGGATGACCACTCCAACATCAAGGAGGGGCACGGCTACAAGCTGCCGCCGGTCGACATGGCGGTGGCCGCCCTGCTCGAAGACCTTTCGCTGCGCGGGATGATCAACGACGTGCTGGTGATCGTGATGGGGGAATTCGGGCGGACGCCGAAGATCAACACCGGCCAGCCGGGCATTCCCATCCCGGGGCGCGACCACTGGGGAAATGCGATCTCGGTGCTGCTGGCGGGGGGGGTGCGTGGGGGCCAGGTGATTGGTGCGACCAACGCCCGGGCCGAGCACCCGATCGACATGCCTCTCAAGCCGGCCGACATCCTGGCGACGGTCTACCGGTTTCTCGAAATCGACCCGTCCCTCGCCTTCCCCGACCACTCGGGACGCCCGATTCCCATTCTCGACGAAGGCCGCCCCATCGAGGGTGTGCTGGCCTGACCGGGGACGCAGAGCAGCCGCGGGTGAGCACGGCTTGGGCCGGGGGGACACTGCGCCGTCCCACCGGGGGAGTCAGTCCACATTCCGGTGGCATTCCTCGAACAGGTGTCGTGCCGCGCGGCCGCTGATCGTTTCGCGGGCGAGCAGTTCGGCGGCGATTTTTTCGACCGCCTGCCAGACGGCCACGTCGTCGAGCAGGTCTTCCACCTTGTTGAGCAGCCGGCGTTCAAGCCGTTCGGCCTGACGTTCGTTCGCCGCCCGGCGGAGCGACAACTTGCGCAGCTCGCGCAGATCCTGGGCGGCCCCATTCAGCTCATAAACCCCGCGCAGGCGGGCTTCGGCCGCCATCCCTCCCAGCAGGATCAGCATCGCCGCCTCGAGTTCATCCTGCCGGGGACCGAACCGCCCCCGGTCCATCTCGCACTTCCCCAGGAAGAATCTCGTCCCGCGGATCGTCACCTGTTCGACCGGGCGACCATGCAGCAGCGCCAGGACGGCATGCCCCGCCTCGTGGTAGGCGGTCATCCGCAATTCTTCGGGGGCTGGCCCCGTCATCCACAGCATGGGTGTGACCCGCCCCCTCGGGGATGATCCGTCACTCACAACCATTTCGACAGCACTCCGCCACGAGCCGCCAGGGCATCGACCCGGCGGGTGATCTCGGGGTCTTCGCGCAGCGGGGGGGCATGGTGCGGCTTCACCCGCGCATCGATCACCACCGGCCCGGTGCAGCCCCAGTGCTTGTTGAGAGTGAACGCCCCCACCCCATCAAGATCGATCGACGGGTTGCTGCGGGTGAAGGTGACCCACAACCAGTTGTTGAGGGTCTTGGCCGAGAAGGGACTATCGTCGACGACCACCACCAGCGGCAGGTTCGGCCAGTGGCCCGAGCCGGCCGATTCGAGGGCCTGGGCCAACTGCCGGGCGGGGGCACCGGCCAGTGCGGGGCTGGCCTGCACAGTCATCACACCGGGCAGAGCGAGTCGGGGTTCCTGCCAGCCGGGGGGAAGCGACAACTCGGCCGGCAGTTCGCGGGCGAGGGACCGAATCGGCTGCCCCGTCGCGGCGATCACCACCTTCGAACCGGCGTTGAATCCCTCGCCACTGTAGTCGAGGGTATCGATCGTGGTGCAGGTCTGGAAATGCAGGTCCCGCCGCCAGTCGACCCGCTCGAGGATGTGGGTGAAGAACCGGGCCGGGTCGTGCAGGTCGAGCGATTCGTCATCGAAGGCGTTGGCAATCACCAGGTATTTGGCGAGCGACATCTGCCCCTGCCCCAGGATCGCGTTCGCCTGCGTGAGGATCTCGCGGGGACGGTCGTCGCGATGGAAGGGCATGTAGCGTTCGCTGCCGATCGCCAGCAACAGCGGATGCACTCCAGCCGCGTCCACCGCGTGCACCTCACGCACCCCCGGCAGGACGGTGGGGATAACCGGACCGGTCAGCTCGTGGATCAACTGGCCAAAGGTGGTGTCTTCCTGTGGGGGCCGGCCCACCACCGTGAAGGGCCAGATCGCGTCGGACCGGCAGGTCACCTGCTCGACGTTCAGTACCGGAAACTCATGGGTCAGGCTGTAATAGCCGAGGTGGTCGCCAAACGGGCCCTCGGGCAACCGCCGCTGGAGGTCGATGGTGCCGGCAATGCAGAAGTCGGCATCGGCGTAGATGGCCCCGCCGCCGGTACGGGGGATCATTCGGATCCGTTCTCCGGCGAGGGCCCCGGCAAACGTCAGTTCGCTCATCCCTTCGGGGAGGGGCATGACGGCGGCGACCGACATTGCAGGGTGCCCGCCGACAAAGATGCTGACCTTCAGAGGCTTTCCCGAGCGCAGGGCAGCCGTGTGATGCACGCCAATTCCCCGGTGCAGCTGGTAATGCAGCCCCACCTCGCGATCGACGGCATACTGGTTGCCAGCCAGTTGCACGCGATACATCCCCAGGTTGGACGCCCCCAGCCCGGGTGCGCAGGGATCTTCGGAATAGACCTGTGGCAGCGTGACGAACGGACCGCCGTCGTCGGGCCACGACTTGAGACGGGGAAGATCTGACAGCCGGATCGACTGATCGAGCGCTGGTCCCGAACGGACCCGCCTGGGACGCATCCGCCAGGCGGTGAGGGGGGCCGAGAGGTAGCGGAACGGCTGCTTGAGGCCCCGTTTCGGGTCGACCTTCAGTTCAATCGCCCGGCGAACCGGCTCGTAGGTGTGCCGAAAGATGTACCGGGCCCGCTCGATGGTTCCAAACAGGTTGGACACCATGGGGAACCGGCAGCCAGTGACGTTGGAGAAGAGGACCGCCGGCCCCCCGGAGAGATAAACCCGTCGTTGGATCTCGGCGGCCTCCAGGCAGGGGTCGATCGGATCGTCCAGACGGACGAGGTGCCCGGCTCGGGCAAGGTCATCAACGATGTTCCGCAGGGAAGCCATGAGAAACAGACCGGGGAGGGCCAGAGAATGCCGCGACTGTCTATATCGTAGAAGTCCCGTCCCCGCGAGACTCCCGGAAGTGGGAATCCTGGAGGAAGGAATGGGGTGCGGACCTCATCGCGGCTGTCGGCCCGATGGGATGACGACGGCGACGTTCTGTCTGCGGGTCGGTCGGCCCGGTTCCGACTGACCTGCCGGGGGAACATCGCTACACTATTGGGCAGGTCTGTTCGTCAGGCTTCCTGTGACGGACCGGTACAATGACGACCGGCTGCCGGGGCTGTCGTTCGTCGCCTACTCCCCATTTCAACTCTCGCTGCGTTGACCATGGCTGAATTCGATTACGAAAAGCTCGGCAGTTTTTACCTGGGACGTCCCTGGAACCTCGAGGAGAAGCGGGCGGAATCGAAATCGCTGCTGTACAGCTCGAAGGATCTGACAACCCACGCCGTGTGCGTCGGCATGACCGGCTCGGGCAAGACGGGGTTGTGCCTGACGCTGCTGGAAGAGGCGGCGATCGACCAGATCCCGGCCATCGTGATCGACCCGAAGGGGGACCTGGGAAACCTGCTGCTGACGTTTCCCGACCTCGAACCGGAGGATTTCGCACCGTGGGTTGATCCTGCCGAGGCCACGCGCAAGGGGATGACGGTCGAGGAGCTGGCGAAGAAGAATGCCCAGGACTGGCGGAAGGGGCTGGCCGACTGGGATCAGACCCCCGATCGCATTGCCAAGTTCCGCGATTCGGCCGACATTGCCATCTACACCCCGGGGAGCAATGCGGGACTGCCGTTGACGGTGGTCCGCTCATTTGCGATTCCCGATGACGCGATTCTCGAAGACAGCGATGCCCTGCGGGAGCGGATTACCGGGGCCGTTTCGGGATTGCTGGCGCTGCTGGGGGTCCAGGGGGATCCGCTGCGCAGCCGCGAGCACATTCTGCTGTCGACCATTCTCGAACGGGCGTGGAAATCGGGCCGCAGCCTGGATCTGCCCCAGTTGATCCGCGAGATCCAGAAGCCTCCGTTCACCACGATCGGGGTGATGGACCTGGAAAGCATCTTCCCGGCAGCCGACCGCTTCGGGCTCTCGATGAGCCTGAACAACCTGCTGGCCTCCCCCGGGTTCTCGGCCTGGCTGGAAGGGGAACCGCTGGATGTTGCGAGCCTGCTGCACACTGACAGCGGCAAGCCCCGGATCTCGATCCTGTCGATTGCCCACCTGAACGATGCCGAGCGGATGTTCTTCGTGACCATCCTGCTGAACGAGGTGATTTCGTGGATGCGGTCCCAGGCGGGGACATCGAGCCTGCGGGCGATTCTCTACATGGATGAAGTCTTCGGTTACTTCCCCCCCACGGCCAACCCGCCGTCGAAGACCCCGATGCTGACCCTGCTGAAGCAGGCGCGGGCGTTTGGGCTGGGGGTCGTGCTGGCGACGCAGAACCCGGTCGACCTCGACTACAAGGGGCTGTCGAATGCCGGGACGTGGTTCATCGGCCGGCTGCAGACCGACCGGGACAAGCAGCGGGTGCTTGATGGGCTGGAAGGGGCCTCGGCAGCGGCCGGCGCGGCGTTTGACCGTTCCAGCCTCGAAAAGACCATCTCGGGCCTGGGGAACCGGGTCTTCCTGATGAACAACGTCCACGACGACCACCCGGTGGTGTTCCAGTCGCGGTACGTGCTGTCGTACCTGCGTGGCCCGCTGACAACCAAGCAGATCGCCATGCTGATGGCGGCCCGCAAGGTGGCGGCGGTTGTCGGGTCGAAGGGGGCCGGTTCGCTCGCGAGCCGGCATTCGCTCGGCAGCAGTGCCGGGGCCCGCCCCGTCCTGCCTCCCGAGATTGGAGAAGTTTTCATCACCGAGAGGGGTGTCTCGCGGGAAGGGAAACTGGTCTACGAGCCGTTGCTGATGGCCCGGGCGCGGGTGCACATCACCAATGCCCGGATGGGGGTGGATGAATGGGACGAACTGACCCTGGTGAAGCCCATTTCGGCCGAGGAACCGGTCACGTGGGAAAAAGCCGAGCTGTACCACCAGGGAGACGAGCCTGACGTGGAAAAGACTCCCGCGTCGGCCGAGGCGGGGTTCGCTCCGTTGCCGTCCGATGTGATGCGGGCCAAGCAGTTTGCCGGGCTGGTGAACGATGCCAAGGAGTACCTGTTCCGCACCTATTCAATCACGCTGTACCAGGCGGCGGCGGTCAAGCTGACCTCACAGCCCGGGGAGACGGAAGGTCAATTCCGGACCCGGCTGACCCAGTCGTTCCACGAGCAGCGCGACCTGCAGGTGGAAAAGCTGCGGGCCAAACTCGCCCCCAAGTTCAAGATGCTGCGGGATCGGGAAGAACGAGCCCGGCAGAAGCTCGAACGGCAGGAAACAGCCGCCAAGAACCAGAAACTGAACTCGGTTCTCTCGGCCGGAGCGACGATTTTCGGCGCGGTTTTTGGCCGCAAGCTGGGCAGTGCCACCAATATCGGGAAGGCCGCCACCACCGCCCGGAACTGGAGCAAGCTGGGAACCCAGCAGCAGGCGGTGGAACAATCGAAAGAGTCCCTCGAATCGATCCAGGCCGAAATGGCGCAACTGGACCTGATGATTGCCGAGGAAATGGCCAAGATCGATGAACGGACTTCGGCCGAGCATGTCGAGCTGGAAAAGATCGAAGTGAAGCCCAAGAAGACCGATGTGAGTGTCAAAAAGGTGGAGATCGCCTGGATGCCAACCCGATCCCGGTAGGGGAAACGCCGGGAGGCCTCCCGCAGGAAACCTGCCCGGTCTTTCGGATTTGCGCCAATCACCCCGCTTGACAATCGGCACAACTGTGTAATATTCCTTCTGCCATTCCCGGGCCACCCCTTGGTGGGGTTGACCGGGATTCTAGAAAGACTCGTTGCCGGCACAGGGCTGGCCATGACAGGGAACGGCGACGTTCCAGAGGACTACGACGATGACCACCGCCAGCTGGACTGATTTGCTGAAACCTGTCTTTGCAGGTCTGCCGGGTGAAGCTCTCTTCACTTCCGCGGGCTGCGACCTGATCGACGCTCCGCGTGGAGCCCGTCGTCGGGCCGATGAAGACGAGGAAGATCTCGAAGAAGACGGCGACGACGAAGACGACGAGGACGACGACGAGGACGATGAAGACCTCGACGAACTCGATGAAGACGTCGATGACATCGAAGAACTCGACGATGAAGAGTTCGAAGACGAAGATGACTTCGACGACGAAGACGACTTCGAGGACGAAGACTTCGACGATGAAGACTTCGATGACGAAGACGACCTCGACGACGACGACGATGAGGACGAGGATGAAGACGAAGAGGAAGAAGAAGACGACGAGTACTAGTCGTCTTCGGCTGGTCTTCGCCTGAGAACCCGTCCCCGATTCGGTCCCCTGTCTGGACACCCCGCAAACTGCGAGTGGAGACAGGGTGGTCTCTGAGTTCCGGGTGTCAAACACACTCCAGAACCGGTGGATTGATTCCGGCGTTCAGACCGGCGACTCCCGTCTCGAACAACTGACTGTTTTCTACGTTCCGCAGTCCCTCCGGACTGCGGAACGTTTTTTTTCGATCGTGCTGTGGTGCAGTGCCGGAAGGGGAAGTTCGGTCTTTCCGGCCGATCAACGGCACCGAGAGCCTACCCCGCCCCCGTTCAGCGTGCGGGAAGGGCTCGATCCCAATCTCGACCGGCACGCGATTCGATCTCGCCCAATTCTTCGTCGAGCCAGAGACGGTTGCGCACCAGTTCGCGTGCCGCCTCGACCCGTCGTGCCACGAAGTCATTCCGTGAGGAATACCGCTCGAGGACAGAAGGCCGCGTGTCGGCCGGATCCCGGGTCGCTGCAGACCAGGCCAGGGGGGCCGATGAACCAGTCAGCCGCGACAGGACCTGCTCTCCTCCGGTTTCCGCCCGTCGGGGATTCCAGCCCGCATAGATCGCCAGCGGCACACTCACCTCGGGAAGCCGGATTCCTCCCAATTCATTCCCGTCGGCATCCACGGCCGGGACCAGGGTGGTGAAGGTCCCCGTGACCTGCGGCGGGACGACATCGGCCACGTGTTCGGTCTGCCAGCGGGGCCCCCAGTCGAGCCTCAGAGGGGTGAGAGGCCCCACCGGAAGCCTCCAGCCGGTCCCGGGAGGAAACCGGGCCTGCCATGTCGCCATCGTCCAGAGGGTGCCGTCGGCAATCCGGGGAAATCGGCTCTCGGGTGGAAGAACATCCCGCGAGACCCAGTCGTCGAGGGCCACCAACAGCCCCCGCAACACTCCGCGGGGGTCGAGCGGACTCGGGGGATGTGTCTGGTTGCCCCGATCCTGATTCCCCGGCACCCCGTGCTGCGCTCCGCAGACAAAGTAGATGCGGGCACTGGGGTCGACCGCCACATCGCGTTCACCCGCCACATCGGTGTGCAGCAGCGAGCCGGCCCGACACCAGTACTCGGTCGAGGTCAGCACGTAGAACAGTCTCGGAACGACCCCCGCCACCCGGGCCCGCGCCAGGATGTCCCCCTCGGCACCAGTCACCGGATCCCGACTGGGGGTGGTGGTGAAGGGAAACTCTTCCGAAGGACTCAACAGGTCTTCGTGCGGGCTCGCATGGCGGGTGGTCTGGGCGAACCGATGATTGAACCATCCCTTCCCGGGGCCCGAGACATGCAGGATCAGCCCGTCAAACACCGCCGTGTCGCGCAGGTCCTGGTTGAACCCCTGCCAGACGAAATGATTCAGAAACCGACCCGATTGCGAGACCCCAAATCCATAGGCCCGGTCAATCTCCCCCGCCAGCGGATTCGGGCAGCCGAACCGCTCCCCGGCGTCGTGCCGGAGGAACGACACGAGGTCGCGCACCCCGGCCAGCCCCAGGCCTGTGACCCGGGGATCGCGGGCGGTGTAGACCAGCTCATAGATCTGTCCTGGCACAAAGCCCCCCTCCACCGTGAGAAAGCGCGGATCTTCGTGGAAGCGATCGCCGGCCAGCCGGCCCAGTCGCCAGCCAGTTCGGGGGAGGACCCGGGGAGCACTTCCCCGGCTGTCGCGCACGGTCAAGACCGCCTCCGGGGCTCCGCGGGTCGCCGGGGGGGCCGGTCGCGAGTTTCCCCAGCTCAGGGGCTGGCTGTCGCTGCGGGTCTCCACGCAGATTTCACAGTGCACGCGTCCGGTCACCGGCTGTTCGCCGTGGGTGGCGATGGGGAGGCCAATCTGCAGCCGGTGATCGCCCGGCAACACGTCGCCATTCCAACCGCTCCAGAGCACGCTGTAGCCCTGGCGCATCAGGAATCCATTCCCCGGCCTGGCCTGCGCGATGCGGTTTGTCCCTCCCCCCTGGTTGAATGATCCCAGGGCCAGGGGATTGCCGCGGTTGTTGACGTCATACAGCAATCGGCGATTGCCCCGAGCGGGATCGACTGGCTTCAGCAGTACGAAGTCGGTCCAGTACTCGACCAGCCCCGCACGATTCCGGGGGGCCAGGGTGAGGTCGGTGATCTCGACGTTGTGGCGGTCTTCGGGATCAGCCGTCAGGTAGACCCGACCCGACACCACCTCGTACTTCCCGCAGGTGCCAAATTCCTGTCCGTCGGCAAAGGGCTCCCGCCGGTCGATCTGCACACTGGTCACCTCGGCCTCAGCGACCGCCCCCACCAGGGACAGCAGCACCCAGACCAAACCAGTCCATCGGCATCCGCGCATCGCCATTTCTCCGAGTCTGAAGTCGGGCCGTTGGGAATGAGGCTCGCCCAGACCCGCACAAACCTCGCAATTCCCGTCATCGTCACCATCTGTCGATTGGCAACGGCGGTTGACCTTGCGGGCTGGGAAAGCCCGGCAAAAGAAAACCGGCGGTCCGAGAATAACCGCCGGGCCAGTCAGGGAAAACTCCTGCCGACTTCGGGATCTGGTCGAACATTTTTCCGAAGGCCTCTCGGCACTCCCTGTTCTCCATTTTCTGCTCCGTGGCCCAACGGCCCCGGGGGGCCTCGAACTCTCCACGATGGAACTGCATTCGCTGGAACCGCGAATTCACCCGACGGCCCTGGTGGCCCCCGGGGCCTGTCTGGGCCGGGGGGTCGTGGTGGGCCCGTTCTCTCTCATTGAAGAGGGGGTGACGATCGGGGATGGGTGCGAAATCGGCCCCCGGGTTACCCTGTTTCCGGGGACCGATCTGGGGCCCCGATGCCGGTTGCACGCGAATGTCGTGTTGGGAGATCTGCCGCAGGATCTCAACTTCCGGGGGGGGGAGAGCTGGGTGCGAATCGGCGCCGACTGCATCCTTCGGGAGGGGGTGACGGTCAACCGCGGGACAGCACCGGGCACCACCACCGAAATTGGGTCGGAATGTCTGCTGATGGCTCACAGCCACGTGGGGCACAACGCCCGCCTGGGGAACGGAGTGATCCTGGCCAATGGTGCCCTGCTGGCCGGCTACTCCGAGGTGGGAGACCGGGCCTTCGTCAGCGGCAACTGCCTGATCCACCAGTTCACACGGGTCGGTCGGCTCGCGATGATGGCGGGGGGTTCCGCCGCCCAAATGGATGTCCCCCCCTTCTGCATCACCCGCAGCCTCATGGTCAACACTGTCATCGGGCTGAACGTGATCGGGTTGCGGCGGGCGGGAATTCCTTCGGAAGAACGGCAGGCGATCAAGGCGGCGTTTGACCTGATCTATCGCCGGGGCCTAAGCATCTCCCGCGCCCTGGAACTGATCGGCGAAGGCCCCATGACCGATTGTGTGCGGGAACTGCACGACTTCGTCCGCTCGTCCAAGCGTGGCATCTGCAAGTTCATCCGGGACGTCCGCGGGAGCGATACCGAACGCCCGCCCCTGGCGGCGTGAGGGGAAGTCGGCGTCGGCTCGATTCCGCATGACCGAAACCCTTCACCGTGCAAGGACTCGACCAAGGTCCGTACGTCGATTTGGACAACGGGTACGCCGAATGTTGTCATTCAGGACGCCATAAGCCACATCCAGAAAACGATTGGCAGCGATCTTGACCGGCCTGCCAAACAAAGGGTGGCCCCGCCACCCGTAGAAGGGAGACAATGGCCCGGCTCTCTGCGTGGAGTTTGCCAGGAGGAAGCTGTTGCACTCCGCCCGCCTCGGCTTCAATCCCCAGAAAAAGGAGTATGTTCTCGAGGGGAAGCTGGCCGACGACACAGTCCGAACGTTGACGGGCGTCCGGACGGGGAACCGGCTGCTGCTGGAATCGCGGGCCGAGGATCAGACCGTCCATCAAGTGACGCTCAAGCTGCTCAACGACAAGCGCACCCTGCTGCTGTATCAGACCCGAGCCCCGCGCGCGACGCAGTTCACCCGCGTGGCCGAGGTGGGCTACACCCGCGCCGGCACCCGGCTGGCCGAGAAAGGGGTCACCGGCCGCGAGTGCGTCGTCACCGGCGGCCAGGGAACCATCCAGCTCGAACACAAAGGCCAAAGCTACTGGGTCTGCTGCACCGGCTGCCGGGAAGCGTTTGTGGATGACCCGGAGGGGGTGTTGGCGGAGGCGAAGAAGCGCGGGAAGAAGCGGGAGTGACAGGGGAACCTTTTTCGGTATTACTTTTTCTTGACCGGATTGCCGAGCCCGAATTCTGCGGAATTGGCACTCGAGACAGATCGCGCCGGCGCCAGGGAGTACAGACATGCGGCTCAGTCTGAGTTACGCGGCTCGCGATCGCGGATTCTCAAAGAGGTTCCGGCGGGTGTGCGCGAAGCTGCAACCGGTCATCGACGAATTCGATGCCTTGAACCTCGTGGTCCCCGGCTACGAGGCACTATTGTTTGACGTGACCGATGACATGGGTCCGGACGAACTTGAGTTGGTTGAGAACAACGATTCGTACTTCCAAGTGCTGATCGGGTGCGATGGGCAGGGGACCGAGGAACAGTTGACCCAACACGTCTTGGCAATGCTGCGGCGCGTCATCCGCATGTGCCAACTGTCCCCGAAGGATCTGGAACGGGTGGACCTGCGATTCGCTCCTCCCGCTTCTGCCGGGGACGGGCCCGGCGGTGCCCCTCAAGAGGAACCTTCAGAAAACGCAGGTCGAGGCCATCCATCGTCAGAACCCGGCCGGACACCGATCGGAACGGAATCAGGCACGTCGACATAAGACGCAGGCAACAACAGCTTGCAGCGTATTTTTGAGGCCCACCAAACACCCGGTGGCCGCAGGTCGGCTGGTCGTAGGCGGGTGGCCAACACATCCGACCCCCAGGCTCCGCAACGGCGGATGCCTGCTTGGCAAACCTCGCGATCGCCCATCACCAACAAAATTGTTGTCCAACAGATTTGTTGGACATCCCCGGGGCTCGGGGCCGCCGACCGCCCGGTAAGGGGCTGCGGGGGTCATCCGACACGGCGTGTCCCCGGGGGACTTGGCCCTGGGTGGCGTTCGTGCGGCGAGCCGCCTCTGTCAGCGTCGTTTGCGCCACGCGGTCCAGTGGCGCTCGGCCGCCAGCTGGGCCGACTGGAAGAGATGGCGCACCCCGGGAAACTGATGGCGCAAGCGGTGGATGCGGTCCGCCACCTCCTGTGCCAGGGCCACGTCCGTCATCCCGGCGGAAAATGCCTGTCTGGTCTGTTCCGCCAACCATTCGAGGCTCTCGGGAGAGAACCGGAACAGGTCCGCTTCCGTCCGCACGCAGTCGGTGGCGTCGTGTTGCCTCCAGTCCTCGCGCAGGGGCGCGCCGATCCGCTCCTCGACCTTCGCCAATTGCGGCAATAGCGGATTGAGAATTGGCTCAACGACCGATGAGTGGAACCGTAGCGAGGGTCCCCCCAGGGCGAGCAGTCGTTGAATCAGCGAGCCATGCTGCCATCTGCTCCAGCGACCGGAGGGGGCTTCGCGGTTGCCGTATCGGCCATAGGCGAACAGGAACCGCACGCCATCCCGCCGGACCGACGGATTGGCCCGGCGGATCTGGTTGGGGGCGAGTGTCACGCCCGCCAACTCGCAGAAGTCCCGCGTGACACAGCCCTCCGTGAACGTGGCGGGATCATATTTGCGAAACAGAACATTCTCCCGTCCAAACACCCCGTCGAACGTGGCGATGCGCTCCGCGTAGTCGATGAAGACCATCTTGCTCGGTTTGAAGCTGACCCGCCAGGGTTGACCGCCATAGATGCACTCCGCCTGGCAGCGCTGCGCGAAGACACTCTCCAGCCAATCTTTTCAGGGCCGGAGATAGGCCATGACCTGCACTGAATACCCTCCCTGTTCCAGGATAGTTTTCAGCCGGGACAGCTCGCTGCGGGACATGCGCCAGCAACACTCCCCCGAGAGGATCAACTGCCGTCCGGACCGCCGCGCAGGCGCCAGACGGTGTTCGAATTGGCGTCGGGTGAGCTGGCGGTGTTTGGCCAAATACGCGGGGTCGCGTCCCTGCGCACCCTCCAGATAATCGGGGATGCCCTCTTCGGATCCCAGCAGTTGCAGGAGTCGGAGAGAACTGTACTGCCCCGCAGTCACGTATTCGAACCGTGGATCGTCCAGTCCGAAAAACAGCGATTCCTGGATCGACGAGGTTCCCGTCTTCGGCATACCGACATGCAGAATGCAGCGATTCATGTTCAGGAGACGAGGAGGGACCTGCGAGAAAGCGCGGTCTTCAGGGGACGCCACAACCGGCGTCTCGCTGCTGGCCCTCTCACTTCAAGTCGATTGTGACCTTGTCCAGTTTGCCCGTAAACGCGAACGGAGCCTTGTACTCGGGGCTCACCGGGGTGCCGGTGTTGCGGCCGATCAGCAGACCGTATCCGGTCACCGCGCTGTACTGTCCGGCCACCTTGATGCCCTGCAATTCCCCCTGGGTCTTGCCATCCACCGACAAGGTGACGTTGGCCAGGGAGTAGTCCGGCTTCAGATGCTTCTCAGTGGGCGTGACATGCAGACTGAGCGTGTGCTGGCCCGGCGGAATCTCCTCGGACGACACCCTGAAGTGGTCCAACTTGAGATAGTTGTGGACGTAGTGCAATCGGCCATTTTTCAGAAACAGGGTCCATCCGCCGAACTCCCCGCCACTGCAGGCCAGGACCCCCTCGGCGCCTCCCACCGGGATTGTGACGTGGGCGGTGATGGTGTGCTCGACTCCCAGAATCTGCGGAGCCGCCAGGGGATGCAGGATCGAGGTGCCCGGAGAGTAGGTGTACTGTTTCCTCGTGAGCGCCGCGACCGGGCGGGTGGGATCGGCGACCCGTTCGTACCGGCGGTCGTCGAGCGGGAACACGTTGTACTTCCCGGCCTCGCTCTCCCACAGGGCAATCAACTCCTGCAACTTCGCCGGTTGTGTCGCGGCCAGGTCGTTGGCCTGCGTGAAGTCCACCTCGGTGTGGTAGAGCTCCCACCGGTCCTCCTCCCAGGGAGTGTCTTTCTTGTGCCACGCGACAGCCGTCCAACCGTCGGCCCAGATCGCCCGACTACCCAGCATCTCATAATATTGCACCGGCTTGCGGCTCCTGGCCTGCGCATCGGTGAATGAGTAGGCCAGGCTGGTCCCATGCATGGGCATTTGACGGACCCCGTTCACCGATGTGGGTGCCGTCAGCCCACAAACTTCGAGAATGGTGGGCACCACATCGGTGACGTGGTGGTACTGGCTGCGGATCGCGCCCCCGTCTTTGATCTTGGCGGGCCAACTGATGATGAACGGGTCGGTATTGCCGCCGGCGTGGGTGTCTTGCTTCCAGCGTTTCAGCGGCGAGTTGCCCGCCATCGCCCAGCCCATCGGGTAGTGGGGGTCGGTGGAGGGACCGCCCGCCTCATCCAGCTGATGCAGCATTTCCTCGACCGTGTCGGGGAAGTAGTTCCGGAAGCGGTCCGTGTTGAGGGTGCCATTCTGCAGCCCCTCCTGCGAAGCCCCGTTGTCGGAAACCAGCACAATCAGCGTGTTGTCGCGCACTCCCAACTCGTCGAGCGCCGTGAACACCCGGCCCAGGTGGTGGTCGGCATGATCCAGAAACCCGGCGAACACCTCCTGCAGCCGGCAGTAGACCTGCTTCTGCTCCGCAGTCAGCTCGGCCCACGCAGGAACACCGGGATTGGCCGGGGGCAACACCGTGTCTTTCGGAATGATGCCCAACTGCTTCTGCCGCTCGAACGTCTCAGCGCGAACCTGATCCCACCCCTGGTCGAACCGCCCGCGGTACTTCTTGATGAATTCCTTCGGGGCGTGCAGCGGGGCGTGTGCCGCGCCCAGCGCGAGATACGTGAAAAACGGCCGCCCCGTGTTGGCCTGCTGTTGGTCGCGGATCTCGGCGATGGCGCGGTCGCAGAGATCTTCGGTCAGGTGGTAGCCGGGACGCGTGGGGGTGTCGATGAAGTGGTTGTCCTGCACCAGCAGCGGTGCCCATTGATCGGTTTCCCCCCCGAGAAAGCCATAGTATTTCTCGAAGCCCAGGCCGAGGGGCCACCGGTCGAACGGTCCTGCCGCGGTGTACGCCGTGTACGGAGCGAGATGCCATTTTCCGAAGGCCATCGTGTTGTAGCCGTTTTGCTTGAGCGTTTCCGCGATGGTGGCGGCACTCTTGGGGATGGCCCCGTAGTTGCCGGGGTACCCGGTGGCGGCTTCGGTGATTGCGGCCATCGCCACCGCATGGTGGTTGCGACCGGTCAGCAGGGCAGCCCGCGAGGGGGAACAGAGAGCGGTGGTGTGGAAATTGTTGTACCGCAGCCCGCTGGCCGCCAACCGGTCGATGTTTGGGGTTTCGATCGGTCCTCCATAACACCCCAGATGCCCATACCCGACATCGTCCAAAACGACGATCAAGACATTGGGGGCACCGTCGGGGGCCGTCACCGGCAGTGCGGGGGCGAAGTCGGGGGTGGAGTTCTTATAGTTCGTCCCAATCCGGCCCCGGAAGGCCGGCGGGGCTGGCGGCAGGACTGTCCGGTCCACCCGGTTGGCCGGCGTGGAGAGAGCCCCCTGCTCAAGGCCGTCCGCCAGGACCCAGCTGCAACCGAACGCAACAATCCCGACTGCCAACAACAATCTCACTCGCATCGAAAGATCTCCCGTCTGGGGTCAGCCAAACCAAGGTGGGGCCCCTTTCCCACCGCAAATCGCCTCTCCAGGCGACCGGTTCGTCAATTCCACGGTAATCTTTCCCCGGGTGCCCTTGAAAGCAAACGGGATCTGATCGTCCAGCGACACCAACAGCCGGTCAGAGGACGCGTTCTCGCCCAGCAGCAAACCAAACGCGTGCAGCCGAGCGTGCCTCCGAAGTCGCCAACGCCGCGACCAGCCACCTTTCGCGGGACTTCACTCGACGGGAAGGGCCCCAACCGGGAATCCATGACATTTGACGAACGGCCAAGGCCCGCCCGTCCCCCCCGACCGGGGCCAGCGATTGTCCAAAACTGACTTCGCGGCGGCCGGTACCGCGGTATCCAGGAAGCCATAAGCCGCATCCCAAAAACGACTTGCAGCGAGCTTGGCGGGCTTGCCTAACAAAAGGTGGCCCCGCCCCGGTGCCCAGTTAATCGAGCGAGAATTGCCGCCGCGGATAATCAATGACCAAAACGCGGTTCTTGAGCATCTCGGTTTCCAGCAGGGGAAACCGACCGTCGTTCGCGATGACCTGAAGTGGAATCCGCTCGCCGAACCACTCGACATAGCAGAAGTAAGTTTTCAGAGTCACCCGCGAGCCGTCGGCCAGGATTCCTTCCGCCTCGGCAAGTGAATCGAGTTCAAGTTCCCGAATCGTGGCCAGAGGCAACACCAAGTGGCCATCAAAAGCGGTGTCGATCCACGCGATGATCTCCGTGAGGGGGGCTCCGCGAGAGTTGGTCATCGGAACCGAGATCAGCGCCCTCCCGTCTTCCTCCACAAGCCCGGTCATCGCATCGCCGATCCGATGTGGAAGGCCGCGTCGTATCCCACCCGGATGACAAACGGCGTTTGATCGGGGTGGGCCGCTCGGGCCGCCAAAGCAGCCGCGACAAAGGAACAATCGACGAAGAAGGCGCGAAGTTGTGGAACAATCGCCACAAATTGTCCGGTATGACTCGGCTCCAACCGGGCCTTCAATTCGGAGTCGTAAAACTGTTTAGCGAGAACGGCAAGCGACATTGGTCTCCTCCAAGTCGGGAACAAGCCTGATCCTATGGTGGTCTCGAGAGAATCTCCATGGGTGTTGTTCATTCCCGACGGTAAGACGATTGGCATTCTGTGGAAATGGTCTACGGCACATTCAGTGTCCGACCGCTGGATGCCCCTGCGACAACACCCACCCTCCAGGCAGCGCGTGGAATCTTGGATGGGCCAACCATTCGACCGCGCGAAATTCCATCGGCAGCGCGTTCACGCACCCCTCACGGGGTGCAGGTCGCTGTTGGGTGGCCGGCAACCGGGGGTGTTCGCCTCGCTCGACCCCCGGCTGATTTCTGTGACCCCTACCGGTGTCGGCGCGTTGTCACCGCCATGTCGGTACAAAACGAATTCACGGGAGCCCGGACCTCCGTGTCCGGCCGCTGGGTGTCCCTCCGCGAACTCCCATCCGCAGGGGAGCGCATTGCCACCTCGATCGGTTGGCCATTCGCCCGCGCGGAATTCCATCGCCAACGCGTTCACACACGCCGACCGCGGTGTTCCGAGATCTGCACGCCCGGGACCTGGGTGTCGATCGGGTCGAACTCGCCGCGGATCTCGCGGGGCGCCTCGGGCTTGAGATCGACCATGTCTTGATGGGGCGTTCCTCCCGTCAGGTAGATCATGATGATCGCCTTGTGCGAGTGGCCGAGGCCCGCCCGCTCCTCGGCCCGCAGCAACTGGGGAAGCGTCAGGCCGCCCGCCGCCAACCCACCGATCATCAAGGCCGCCCGTCGGTTGACCCGGTCGCACTGCTGCCAGGCAGTTCCAGGACTTGTCAGCATCACACACCTCGGGGTGAGTTCCTGCTGATGGAACCGGGACGGCTTGAAAGCTCCCCGCCGTGGCGACACGTCGCCCAGCGGTCCCGGTGATGGTGGGGGAACACCGACGACCAGCGAACGCCGACTACCAGACGTCGGCCCTGGCACAGCCGATGGCAGCCGCCAGTTCGGTGCTCTTGGGATTCAATTCGAGCCCGACATAGCCCCGGTACCCGAGGTCATGGGCCTCCTTGAGTACGCGGTTGTAGTGAATCTCGCCCGTCCCCGGTTCGTTGCGGCCGGGATGGTCGGCGAGTTGCAGGTAGCCGATGTGCCCCGCCTGGAATCCCTCCCGCAGATGCCCGCAGAGATCTCCCTCGGTGATGTGCATGTGATACAGGTCCCAGTTGATCTTCACCGCCGGAGAATTGACCGCGGCGATGATTTTCATCGTGGGAGCGCTGCCATACAGGCAATGCCCCTTGTGATCGACCCGGATGTTCATCGGCTCGAGGATCAGCGTGATCCCGTGTTTCTCGGCAATCGGTGCCCCGCGTTTCAGCCCGGCAATCGTGTTCTGGTGCATCTGCTCCTGGGTCATCCCGGGAACATCATCACCAGCCACCACCGTCATCAGCGGGCAGTTCAGTTCTTTGGCGACCTGGCACCCCTTTTCGATCGCCTGGACGAAGGCGTCGTGGTTCTTCGGTTCGTTCAGGCCCGGCTTGAAACCCCAGGCGGTGAACTGGGCGATGGCAATCTTGCGCTCGGTACAGAGCTTGGCAATTGCGGGGATGTCCTTCCCTTCGTGCGGCCAGAACTCGACCGCGGGGAAGCCCATGTCGGCCGCCGCCCGGATGCGGTCGAGAAAGGGGAGCTTGCGGAACCACATCTCGACGTTGACGGCAAACTTCGTGTGGGGAGTCTTCCCCAGGTTCCGCGGATCGACACCGGCAGTCGCTGCCTCATCGGCCGAGACCCGATCGCCCCCCAGCGCCAGGCTGGCAAGGGTTGCGGACGCCAGAAAATCACGACGGTTCACAGGCATGACAACGCTTTCTGAAGGGGTGGCAGGGAAGCCGACTGGGGGGGGAAGACGGATGCCTCCAGCGAACTCCCCGGCCCCGGAAGAGTTTCATCTCTGACTGAGTCCAACTCGGGATGAGTTTCACTCGGGTTCAGTTGAACCGACGAAGACCACGACGGCAGTCACGTTGTCGCGCGAGCCCCCGGCGAGGGCTCCGGATACGATTTCTTCCGCCGCCTTCTGGGGCTCGCTCGCCCGCAGCAGCACTTCTCTCAACCCCGATTCATTCAGCCCGTCGAGCGCGCCATCGGAACAGATCGCAAAGCGGTCACCGGACTGCAGGTCCACCGACCGCACATCATTGGAGGCTCCCCCCTCCTTGGTGCCGAGGTAGCGATACAGCACATTGCGGTAGCGGTGCGTGAGGGCCTCGGTGGGGGTGATGGTGCCGGCATCGAGCAAGGCCTGCGTCAACGAATGATCGCTGGTCAGCTTCTCGAGCTTCCCGCCGCGACACAGGTAGATTGGACTGTCCCCCACCCCCAGGGCATGGAACGAGCCACCGGCCCGCACCAGCAACGCGAGGGTCGTCCCCATGTTGTGATATTCGGGATTCAGCGAGCTCTGTGCCATGATCTCGGTGTTGGCATGGGCAACCGCGGAATTGAGCGCAGCCTGCACCTGCGTCAGATCGTCCCTGGTGAAGTCCATCACCCGTTCGAGCTGGCGGGGGACCAGTTCGGCGGCCAGGGCACTGGCCTTTTCCCCGGCCGATTGTCCTCCCATGCCATCCGCCACGAGAAAGAACCGCCCCACGGGATCAATGAAGAAGCGGTCTTCGTTGTTCGCACGGACGTTTCCCACGACGCTCACGCCCCCCCAGGAGAGGTCGAGGTCGGCTTTCTTCCGCGACGCCCCCCGCCGGTCGAAGAAACCGGCTCCCCAACCCCGTCCCGCAGGTGGCGGACTCATGGGCACACCTGTGCGACAAGGTCGCGGGTTCCCAGCGTATGGGTGGAGAGAAACAGTTCTCCCACCTCAAACCCCGCGCTTCCGCCGTAAAACCGGTTCTGCGCTTCGAGCGTGCGGAACAACCGGTCCTTGGTCGGGGGAAACTGCGTCGCGTACGCCCGAATCGCCTGCAGCTTGGTTTCGAACGTCTCCCCGATGTCGACCACGAAATGACCGGCACAGGGGGGCAATTCCAGCGAGGCAAACCCCAGCGGGTACCACAACTGTTTCTGGACCATGTGGACCGGCAGCCCGTCGAACTGTTCGTCCCACTTGCTCAACCGGGAATAAAAAATCGCCGCATCGGTCAGCTGGACCGCCTGCTGATGATCGGGAGACGCCAGGGGGGTCTTGGTCGCCAGGCCGATGACAATCCGGGGCCGATGCCGCCGGATCACCCTGCCCAGGGCAAGCCGGGCTTCGTGAGTGTCAAACAACCGGCGATTGGGAAGGTCCAGTGTCTCGCGGACCTGCACCCCCAGGATGCGTGCCGCCGTCGCCGCCTCCTGCAGTCGGACCTCGGGGCCAGGACTGCCGGGGGTCGGCTCGCCATCGGTCAGATCAACCATTCCCACCCGGTAGCCCTGCCGCACCAGCCGGGCCAGCGTTCCTCCAATCGCAATCTCGACGTCATCAGGATGTGCCCCGACAGCCAGGACGTGCAGTGGTTCCGGAAGTTCGCTCGTCATCCCCACGCTTCCAACCCCAAAAATGACTCTTCACGCCACATTGCTCCGGCGTAAACCCTTCTTCAAATCTTAGCGTTCGAAACGGGGATTGTCCCGTGTTCCCCCCGATTTCGATGGCGATTCACCGCCAGGCGGGCCCTGTGTGCGCCCGCACAACCCCGATCAGTCTTCCCAATCGGCACCCTCCCGGACCGAAATCTGGTATTTTCGCCCCTTCCGGCCCACCCGTGCCTCCCGCCGCGGCCTACGACTGTCCCCTTCAGCCCAGCGCTCCACCGGCTGATTGCCATGCCTCCCCTGCTGAAAATCGACCAACTGGCCAGCCAGCTCGGCCTGGCCCCCGCTGACTGGGAACCCCGGGGCTGGTACCAGGCCAAGCTCCCCCTCGACAGTGCGAGCCGGTGGCAACACCACCCGCAGGGACGCCTCATCGGCGTCACCGCCATCAATCCGACACCGCTCGGGGAAGGCAAGACCGTCGTCACCATCGGCCTGTCGATGGCCCTCAATCGCCTTGGACAGCGGGCCATCGCCACGTTGCGGCAACCTTCGCTGGCCCCCGTATTCGGCATCAAGGGGGGAGGTGCCGGGGGTGGCCGGTCGACCCTCGAACCCTCCACCGACATCAACCTGCATTTCACGGGAGACCTGCACGCTGTCGCGGCGGCGCACAATCTCCTGGCAGCCCTCGTCGAGAACCACTCGCGCCGGGGCCACGCCCCCCCGCTCGCCCCCGAGGCCATCACGTGGCGGCGGGTCATCGACTGCAGCGACAAGGGACTGGCACAGGTGGTGACGGGACTCGGCCACTGGCCCCAGGCGACTGTGCGTGAAACCGGCTTTGACCTGACAGCGGCCTCCGAGGTCATGGCGATCCTGGCACTCTCCCGCGACCTCGCCGACTGCCGGTCCCGTCTCGCCCGCATCGTCGTCGGACAAACCCCCGACCGGCGCCCGGTGACTCCTGCCGACCTGGGGGTGACCGACGCCCTGCTGGCCCTGCTCAAAGATGCCCTGCGTCCCAATCTCGTCCAGACCTGCGAGGGAACACCCGCCCTGGTGCATGCCGGTCCATTCGCCAACATCGCACACGGAAATTCATCGGTCGTGGCCGATCTCGCCGCCAGTCGGCTGGCCGACTTTGTCGTCACCGAAAGCGGCTTCGGGGCCGACTGCGGAGCCGAGAAACTGCTGCACATCAAATGCCCCGCCAGCGGACTCGTCCCGAGAGTGGAAGTCCTGGTCTGCACCCTGCGGGCACTGAAGCTGCACAGTGGTCAGTTCGATGTCCGCCCGGGCCAACCCCTGCCACCGGGCCTGCTGCAACCGAACGAAGCGGCCCTGCGGGCGGGGCTCGCCAACCTCCAGGCCCACCTCGACCTGCTGCACGCCTTCCAACTGCCGGTGATTGTTGCGGTCAACCAGTTTCCCGAAGACACACCGGCCGAAATCGAGCTGCTGTTACGGCTCGCCCGCGAATGTGGTGCCGAGGGGGCCGCCCCCGTTTCCGTCTTCGCCAACGGTGGAGCCGGTGGGCTCGAACTCGCGCGCCAGGTGGTCGCCTTGGCCGACACTCCGTCCCGGTTCCAGCCCCTCTACGAGCCCTCGGTCCCGCTCGACGAGAAATTGCGCCGGGTGGCTACCCGGCTCTATGGAGCCGACGGAATCCAGCTCGACCCGGTCGCACGAAAGCAATTGGATCAGTTCACCAGCGCGGGACAGGGCCTGCTGCCCGTCTGCATCGCCAAGACCCAGTATTCGCTGTCTCACGATCCCCGCCGGCTTGGCCGACCTCAGGGCTTTGTGCTGCCGATTCGGGAAGTCCGCCTCGCGGCAGGAGCGGGATTTGTCTATGCCCTGGCGGGAGACATCAGCACCCTCCCCGGGCTGCCCCCCCATCCGGCGGCCAACCGCATCCGGGTCCTGGACGACGGCACCATCGAGGGGCTGTCCTGAGTTGGCCCCTCGCCAGTTGCCCCCCTGGCCAGTTGCCCACCTCGCCAGTTGCCCCCGCGCCAATGGGTCGATTGCCAGCGGGCCAGGGGCCCAACGCCACGTCCCGTTCTGCCGTGCAGTCCGCAAGCGGGACCTCCCCATCGATCTCAGGCGGGAGGCTGACCGGTCGGATTGGGGGAGGCGTGGCCTCCCGTCCTCCGGGCAAAGTCGTGCTGTCGCCGCACCTGGTGCTGGCTGGCAGCCACCCCCACCAGCCCGGCCACCATCACGGCCAGGTAGAACTGCCCGGTGATCGCCTCGGACACTGCCAACAACCGGCTGAGCGATGTCCGGGGATGCAGATCTCCATAGCCGACCGTGGTGAGAGTCACAAAACTGAAGTACTGCGCCAGGTCCCAGCGCTGGATCGCGGCGTGTCGGTCATTGACTGTGTCCAGAGATTCCAGCACGTTTGAGACTTGAGGCACCGTCTGGTCGGCCGGAGCGGAAATCGCCTGGGGTTCAATCATCAGGGCCACGCAGTAGAGCTCGGCAAACAAAACTCCCACCATCAGATAGCCCACAAAGGCCCCCACCAGGTCATCCACGGTGACCTCGACCGTCGTCACCAATCGCCGGAGAATGGCGAAGACCACCAGCACCATGTAGGCGGCCGAGAGGATCCGGGCGATGATCCGCGGCAGGTGCAGCCCCTCCATCGGAACGAGGTTAGAGGCCAAGACCACGACCAGCACAGGAATGCCAGTCGCCAGGGCGACCAACCGCAGTCGGCGGTCGTCGAGCAACGACAGGATCGCCGGCAACAACACCAGCACCCCCGTGGATTCCACAATGTTCGCGGGCCAATCGAACCGACGATGGGCCACGCGAAGCAGGAAGACCAGCACCAGCACCCCCAGCAGGGCGACGAATTTGCAGTGAAAGTAACTCCGCAACCAGGTCATGACGGCACTCTCCAGCGTGTGGCCCGCGTGTCTGGCCTGCCGGACAGCGGTCCACCCCGCTTCTCCGGCCACCACAACGTTCGTTCGGGAAACCCACCTTCCCACCGGGCGGCGGATTTTCGAAATCGGGCGGGGGGTCTTATACTCCGTTTCCGCCTCCTTGGCCCACCCGAGTTTCTCCCCTTCGTTCGCCCCCATGCCCAAGCATTCCTGGATCCTCACCGACGTCTCTTCCCGCACCTGGATCGATGAGTTTTCGATCGCCGTCGCCGGGACCAGCCCCGATGCGGGGCGAGTCGAGAAATACACCCTCCGGGGAGGAGTCTCCGAGGGGGTCGATGTGGTCGCGGTGCACAATGGTCGTCTCGCCCTCGCCCTCCTGCCGACGCGGGGCATGGGGCTCTGGAGAGGGACGTGCGACGGTCTTCCCCTCGGCTGGCAGTCTCCCGTCGAACACCCCGTCCACCCCGCGTTTGTCGATGTGCATGACCGCGGAGGCATCGGCTGGCTGACCGGTTTCAATGAATGGCTCTGCCGGTGCGGACTCGACGCCAACGGCCCCCCGGGCGATGGCATCACGCTCCACGGACGGATCGCCAACATCCCCGCCCACCATGTGCGTGTTTCGGTCGACACCGACGGCCCGGGCACCATCGAGGTCCAGGGAGTGGTCGATGAGGCGATCATGTTCGGTCCCCGCCTGCGGCTGACCAGCACGCTGACCACCACGCTCGGCTCCCCCAGCTTCTCGATCCGCGATGAGGTCACCAACCTCGCCGGTCACGAGGCCGACCTGCAACTGCTCTATCACACCCAGTTCGGGCCCCCCTTTCTTGAGGACGGTTCGCAGCTCGACCTCCCCGCCGGCCAGGTCGTCCCGCGTGACCCCCGCGCGGCCGAAGGGGCCGCGAACTGGAAGACCTTTCTCGGCCCCACCGCGGGGTATGCCGAACAGGTCTACTACTTCCAGCCGGTCGCCGACGCACAGGGCCAGACCCACGCCCTGCTGCGGAATGCCGCCGGCTCATGTGGCGTCAGCCTCCGGTACCGACCCCAGGAACTCCCCTGCTTTGCCCTGTGGAAGAACACCCAGGCCGCAGCCGACGGTTACTGCACCGGGCTTGAACCCGCCACCAACTTCCCCAATCCAAAGGCGTTCGAGCGAACGCAGGGGCGCGTGGTGCGACTCGCCCCGGGGGAATCGCGAGTCTTCCACCTGGAGTTTGAGATTCACTCGACCTCGGCCGGGGTCGCCACTGCCCAGAAGCAGATCGCCAGCCTGCAGCCGGGGACGACTGTCGTCTCGGCCACCCCCCAGCGGGGCTGGTCTCCCGCCGGGGGCTGATTCCCGCAGTTCGTCGGGCACCGGCCAGTCCCGCCGCGTCCGTTCGCCGGTCAGTTCCCTCCCACCGCATCCTCCCTCCTCCGCGAGCCCTGCCATGTTCCCCCTGAACACCACCCGGCGGCAGTTTCTGCAGACGGCGGCCACTCTCGCCGCCACCCCCTGGCCCCTGCTGGCCAACGACAACCGTCGTCCCCAGGTGGCGGTGCTCTTCACCGAGTTCACCTACCGTTCGCACGCCCATGTGATTCTCGAGAACTTCCTCGAGCCCTACCTCTTCAACGGAAAGAAGACCGATCCCGGTTGTGACGTGGTGGCGCTGTATGGAGACCAGTTTCCCGAGAAGGAAATGGGTCGTGGGATCTCGGCCCGCTATCGGATTCCGATTTACGACTCCATTGGCCAGGCACTCTGCCGGGGTGGCCAGAAACTCGCCGTCGATGCCGTCCTGTCGATTGCCGAGCAGGGACGCTACCCCATCAACGAACTGGGACAGCAGGAATATCCCCGCAAGCGGTTTTTCGATGAGTCAGTCGCCGTGATGCGGCAATCGGGGCGGGTCGTTCCGTTCTTCAACGACAAGCACCTCTCGTACCGGTGGGATTGGGCGCGCGAGATGTACAACACCGCCCGTCAGATGAAGATTCCCTTGATGGCGGGAAGCTCGGTCCCCCTGGCGACCCGCCGCCCCCCCTTCGAACTCCCCGCGCGTGCGAAGCTCACCAGGGCGGTGGCCGTGCATGGTGGTCCCCTCGAGTCCTACGACTTCCACGGGATCGAACTGCTGCAGTCGATTGTCGAGGCGCGGGACGGAGGCGAGACCGGGGTGACGGCGGTCGAGTTCTTCACCGGCGAGGCACTCGACACGCTGCTGACCGAGGAAGGCTGGCGCCCGCTGGTGGAGGCCGCCCTGACTGCCGAGCTGGGGAAGACGCCCGAGAAACTCAGCGAGGTGGGGGAAGACAATGCCGATCCGCCGCATGCCCTCCGGCTGCACTACAAGGATGGGCTGCAGGGACTGGTGGTGCGCGTGGGACGCAGTGCCACACGCTGGAACATCGCCGTCCAACTGGCTGGCGAGACCACGCCCCGGGCGACCGCCTATTACGTCGGCCCCTGGCAAAACCGGAACCTGTTCAAGGCGCTGTCGCACGCGATCCAGGAATTCTGCCGGAACGCCCGCGCTCCCTACCCGGTGGAAAGAACCCTGCTGGCGACCGGGGTACTGGAAGCGGTGTTGCGGGCCCGTCGGGATGGCCAGCGACTGGCGACTCCCGACCTGGAGATCGCCTACGCGCCGATCGACTTCCGGGCGATGCGCGAAATGGGGGACACCTGGAAAATCGTCACCCCCGATGTCCCCCAGCCGGACGACATTGATTTGCTCGGACGCAACTTTCAGCCAGGCGGCTGAGGGAAGCGGATACCAGCCTCCCCGCCAGATCGCGCGCTGCCGCCGGCACCGGCGACTCGGATCTTCTTTCACGAATCTCTTTCCCGAAGGAACCCCTCCATGGTCAAGCCCCAGGCACTCGCTCCGCAACGGGCCTCCCTCTACGAACGGCTGGGGGGCTATGACGCCATCTCGGCCACCGCCCGCAACCTGCTCCCCCGCCTGCAGGGAGACCCGCAACTGGGCCGGTTCTGGGCCCACCGGGGTGCCGACGGGATCCTGCGTGAACAGCAACTGCTGATCGACTTCCTCTGCCAGAGTGCAGGGGGTCCGCTCTACTACCGCGGCCGGGACATGGTCACCACCCATCGTGGAATGCGCATCTCGTCGTCCGACTGGGATCTCTTCCTCGGGCATCTGCGCGACACCCTCAATGACCTGCAGGTGCCGGCTGCCGAGCAGCAGGATGTGCTGAACTTCATCGAGAGCACCCGCGGCGACATCGTCGAAGCGTAGCGGTCCCACCGGGCTGGAGGCCGGGTCGATCGGTGACGCTCCGCCGTACCGCGCGATCCCGGCTTCCGTTCGTGACGCGCGCCGTCCGAATCCCCCCCATCGACGAAGGCAAACCGAGCCCTGCATCGGATGCACGGCTCGGGGGGGACAATCAGGCGTCACAACCTGGCACAACCAGACCGTTCCAACGACTCTCTCGGCTCAGCCTGCCGTCGCGCCGGTTTGCCAGGAGATCAGCACCGGAGAATGGTGCCGCAGGTTGACCCACGAGATCTGCGGGAGTTCCGGGGCGAGTTGGGGGAAGTGGGCATCGACCAGTCCCTGTGCGGCGGCATCGGCCACATCGCAGCCGACGGGGAGATCGACCGATTTCGCCAGCACCAGTTCGCCCGCCTTGAGAATCCCGGCCACCCAGGCAGCGATGGAGTCGGTGGTGACCTGCCAGGTATGCGGCAACGGCGCGACCGGCTGGGTCTCTCCCCAGCGAACGAAGCAGCGCGAACAGACGAGGGCGGGCACCCCCTCGCGCAGGGCCGCCTCGGCCTGAGACCGGCTGCGGACCAGCCGTAGAGCGGGCCACAGTTCCGTCACCAGGCTTTCATTCAGCGCCAGCGATTCGAGCGCGAGCCAGTGGGCCCGTTCTTCCCCCAGCCCATACAGCCGATCCCACCGTCGAACCAGGTCTGCCGTCTCCCCCCCTCCCACCACCAGCACCAGCGGGCGTCCCTGCCACTGCTGCGCGATCCACTCCAGGGCCCCGGGCAATCCGCTCCAGTCCAGCAGGCTGCCCCCCAGCTTGCAGACGGTCGGAGCGTTGAGGCGGTCGGTCATTGGGGAGACAGCCGAAGGTGTGGCGAGCGACAGGTGGGCCGGGGTTGCGTGAGAGCGCACGGGGGTTCGGCCGAACCGGGCTGGCATGGTCCCCCGCACTTCCGCTTCATAGTAGAATCGCCGTCTGACTGTCCACGCCTGATTCCCTCCCCCGAGGAGTGTCGTCATTTCCGCCGGTCCTGTGTCGCGCCCGCTGTCGGGCTCGTCCCGTTCTGCCTCGCTGACCACCCCTCTCGTGCTGGCCGGGGTGGCTGTGCTCGCCCTCGCCTGGGTCCTCGGGGAAATCCTCGCCCGCAGCACACTGGCCCAGACACTGGTCAGCCCGGGGCTCTGGAGCGACCTCGTGAACCGCTGCGGCGGCCAAGTGCGCTACCGCGGCAATCTCAGCCTGGGCGAAGTCCCGTTCGTCCCGCTGCTGCTCGCTGCGACAATGTGGGTCCTGGGGACCTGGCTGCTCGGCAGCCTGGCGCTGGCCTGGTGCACCGGTCGGGGGTGGGGGTGGTCGCTGGCCGAACTCGGCCGGTGGGGAACCCCCTGGTGGCTGTTGCCGGCCGGGTTCGCCCTGCTCAATGTCGGCCTCGAAATGGGTTGGCCGGCCGGCGAGGGAGCCCCACTGCTCTATGGCACCCTGCCATTCTGGCTGAGTGCCTCGGTCGCCGGCTGGGGCTCGACCTGGATGGCCCTGTCTCACACGCTGTCCCAATCGCTGTCCCAATCACTGTCCCAATCACTGTCCCAATCACTGTCGCAGTCGGGCGAGTCGTCGACCGATCTCCCCCCTGGTGAACCTGCAAGACGCCCCGGTGATGCCTCCACCGTCGGTCCATGGGGCATCCCCTGGGTGGTCTGGCTGGGCATGGCCGTCTACACCGTTGTCTTCACCGGGCTCAACTGGCAGTTGTATCACGCATTGCGGCTGCCGCACGGTGACTCGGCCATGTATGAGGAACACCTCTGGAACCTGCTGCACGGGAAGGGGTTTCGCAGTTATCTCGACAACGGCCGGCTCTTCCTGGGAGAGCACGTCCAGGTGATCCATGTTCTGCTGGTGCCGGTTTACCTGTTCTGGCCATCGCACCTGTTGCTCGAACTGGTGCAATCGGCGGCACTCGCGGCCGGGGCGATTCCCGTGTTTCGCATCACGCGGCGGGCGACGGGCAACGCCACTGCGGCCACCCTGCTGGCGCTGGCCTACCTGCTCGCGTTTCCGGTGCAGTTCCTCGACATTGCGATCGACTTCAAGACGTTTCGTCCCAACGCGTTCGAGATTCCGTTTCTGCTGCTGGCTCTCGATGCCCTCGAATCACGCCGGTTTCGGGCCTGCGGTGTCTGGCTGCTGCTGACGCTGCTCTGCCAGGAGGATGCGTCTCCCGTGCTGGCCCCCCTCGGGCTCTGGATCGCCCTCCGCTGGCCGGCCGGGGCGGACGCGGGCGATGTGACAGCCGACCGCCAGGTCCGGCGGGGAGGCGTCACGCTGATGCTGGGGGCGACGGCGTGGCTCGTGCTGGTCGTCAAGGTCATCCTGCCGTGGTTCCGGGGGGGGGCCGACGTGCACTTTGCCCAGTACTTCAGCGATCTCGGGGACAGCACCGACTCGATCGTGACGACCGTGCTGAAGCATCCCGGCGCGGTCTGGCAACGGTGGTGGCGTCCGGAATCGGCCCTGTTTGCGATCGGGCTGCTGGCTCCCCTGGGAGGCCTGCCATGCCTCTCACCCGGTCGGCTGCTGGTGGCCGTACCGCTGTTTGGCGTCCTGTGCCTGAGTGACATCACCGATTCCCCCCTGCACCACTTCCACGCCCCCCTGCTGCCGATCCTGTTCTGGAGCGCCGCCCATGGCCTGGCGAACGCCGGCCGGTGGACAGCCCCGGCGGCCCGGCGCTGGCTCTCCCCCGGGACCAGCCCCGCCGACGCCCGGCGTTTCTGTCTCGTCCCGACTGCCGCCTGGGCCCTGCTCGCGGCCCTCACCTCGGGATTCTGGATTGGAGTCTCACCCCAGAGCCTCGCGTTTTGGGATCGGCACAGTTCCGGATATTGGCGTGACCTGTATGTGCCCGGCGAACGCAGCCGGCAACTGGAGCAGGTGCTCGCGCTGATCCCCACCACGGCACGGGTCGCGTCGACCGACCTCATTCATCCCCGATTCACGCATCACGAGCGGTCGTACGATTACAGCTCGTACCGCCCCATCGTCCCCGATGACTGCGAGTACATCGTGATCGATGTGCATGCCCCGGGGAGCCAGATTCGCGGCCCGCAGGATGTCAAAGAGCTGCGGCAATCTCCCCCGGCCTGGAAACTGCTGCCCGACCACACCAATGGGCAGTTCCTGGTGCTGCAGCGTCAATGACCCCGCACCGGTGAGGCCGGCTGCGGGTCCGGCGGTGACTCGCGGGAACTCTGGCTGCAATTCAACTCGAGCCAGTACTCGTGCAGCGGCCGCTCTCGCGTCCACCACGTCGAGAAGGAGGCCCACTGGGGATGCCTCGACTCGCAGTCGTCGACTGCCTGCTGGGGCATTTGCTCCGAGACGGTGACCAGGATCGTCTTCAAGGCCGGGCAGCGGCCCTGCAACGTGGGGAAGGAATCGGGAGTGATCTTCGTTCCACTCAGGTTGAACGCCAGCAGCTTCGGGAGTTCGGGCAGGAACTGGAGACCGGCATCGGTCACGGGGGCCACGGCGAGACTCAGATCATCCAGGGCGGGAAGCCGGTCGAGCGCCGCGAGCCCCGGGCCGGAAACCCTCGAACCGACCAGAAACAGACCGCGCAGGGCGGGATGCTCGGGCAGACACCGCAGTCCCTCGTCATCAATCGGGCTGCCATCGACCTCCAGAACCGTGAGTGTCGGCAGGTCCCGCAGTCGTGGCAGGAATCGCCCGGTCAGGCGGGATGACCGCACGCTGAGGAGCTTCAACTCGGGCAACACGGGAAGTTCCACGAGCGCCTCGTCGGTCAATTGCTCGTCCTGCAGATGCAGGTTCTGCAACTGCGGAAGATTTGCCAGTCCCCGCAGACCCGTTCCCCGGACTCCGGTCTTCTGCAGGTTCAGCACCCGCAGGTTCGGGAGTGCCGGAAACTGCCGGAGAGCAGCTTCGTCAATTGCCGAGCACTCCACCTCCAGGGTCTTCAATTCGGTCAGAGCGCCGAGGGCCGCCAGGGCGGGACCGTCCAATTCAAGTCTCACCAACTGGGCAACAGACAACTGCCGCCACTGGCCAATGGACCGCAGTCCGGCACTGGTGACCGAACAGCCTTCCAGTCGCAGTTGGGACACATCGGGTAACCGACTGGCGGCGAACTGCAGCGCCGCGTCATCGTACTGGGATCCCACCAGGGAGATCGCGACGATGTGCGGCGTGTACAACAGCGAGGGACAGAACTGTTCCAGGGCGTCCCGCAGGGGAGCGAGTCTGGAAATCGGGCCGAGCCAGGGCCGGGGCTGCCGCACCACGTCAACCGCCACACCCGAGTCGGGCGTCACACTGTTGCCCCAGCGTTCGATGCGATGGACCGCCGCGTGGAGCGAAGACCAGCGCCAGGCCAGGCCAAATTCCACCACCGCAGTCGGCAAGACCAGCAGGCTCAACACCAGCAGCATCGATCGGGGAATGACCCGCCAGAGTCCCCATCGACGCCATCCCCGCGGCGGAGGTTCTTCGCGCAGGGACGGCAGCGGGGCCTCGGCAACCGGCGATGGCTCCCCCGGACTCTGATCATCCGACATGCCGAATTCCTGCCTGGACTCGCCCACTCGGAAAAGAGTTGGTGCCCTGTGGGAGGCGACCGCCGTTGACCGGATGCCGCACCCTACCCTCACCGCAGGGGCCCTCACCGCAGGGGCCCTCACCGCAGGGGCCACTCCCTCAGCGGTTTATGATCCGCCAACCACCTCGAACTGCACTGTCGACCCCTCGGGGCGGCGAATGTCGACACGCAGTTCGGGTTCTCCCCCGGCAGGAATCTCCAGCCGCAGGATCAAGGCGTGCCTCCCGGGCTCGAGTGTGGCCTCGACCACCCTGCCCGGGGTCGCCGGTTGACCATCGACCCAGGCCTGGAACGGCACGGCAGTGTCGATGTCAAAGGCGAGGGGGCCGGGCTCATTCACCTGCACTTCACCCCGCAGGATCACCACCTGGGCACCCGGCTGCTTGCGGAGATCCGACAGTGGATAAGTGCCACCCACCCTGGCGTACACGCCGCTCCAGGCGTCGGGGTTGCTGCCGACAACGTGCTGGCGAATGTGTTCCAGGTGCGGAACCTCGGCAATCAGTTCGGACGGCGGATTCGACAGCAGTTGCCACCGCTGCAGGCGGGGGGCGGTCTGCACGGCAAACGGCCCGGCTTTCCCCAACTCGGAGACAAACCGGATCAGGTCGAGAAGTTCGTCCCGCGTGAGGAACTTCGTCAGCCCCATCGGCATCATCGAGGCCCCTTCCGATTCTTCCTCGATCTCGGCGGTCGGGATCACCAGCGTCTTTCCCTGGGCATCGCGGATGCGCACCCGGGTTTCATCCCGGTCGAGCACCACGCCCGAGAGAACCTTGCCGCTGTCGAGTTCGAAGACCCGCGTCACATATTGTTCTTTGACGGCGAGATTGGGATTGAGAATTGAGTTGGCGATGTAATCGACGGGGGACGAGCCACCGACGGCACTCAGCTCGGGCCCGACCTGTCCTCCCGCACGACTCACACTGTGACACCGCATGCAGCTGAGATCGACCCGCCGGAAGATTGCCTCGCCCCGGATCGGGTCTCCCTTGGTCGAAACGTCCTGGACGATCTGGGCGACTTCCTCGGGGGTGGGGGGGGGAGCGTCGGTCGCGATTCCGGCCGCGTGGCTGAGCACCGACGACAGGTCGGCATCGCTGCGGCCGACCGAGTACATCGATCGCAGGGCCCGCTTGGCGACATCGACCGAGAGTGTCACCCCGCCCAGCGCTCTGGCCAGTTCCTCGCTTCCCTGCTTGCGATCGAAGAACGCTTCGAGCAGGGGCGCAGGGTCATCCTGAGCGGTCGCGGCGGCGAGCGCCCGGGCCCCTTCGCGGGCAGCGAGGGGGACGTCGAAGGCGGTGAGACCGGCGGCCGCCAGCAGTCGGGTGGTGAGGGGGCGCTCGGCGGCACACAGGGCCTGCAGTGCCTGCCGGTTGTCATCTCCCCCCAGGGTCACCAGTCCCTGCAGGGCAGCCTTGTGGATTTCGGGAGTGGCATTGGCTGCCTGGGCGAGTTCGCGCAGGGTGGGCCCGGCACTGGTGACACCACAGGCGGCAGCAAGTCGGACGGCGGCCAGGCGGGTGGCGGGATCCTGCTCTTCGAGCAGCTTCGCCAGGGGGGTCAGGTCCCCCGCCGGTTTGATCTTGCGGGTTGCTGCCGCGTCGGTCAGCCCGATCATCGCTTTGACACGGGCGGCGGGAGCCATGCCCATCGGTTCCAGCAGCTTGTCGAGCACGACCCGCAGGTCATGCTCGTTGCCGCGGGTGCAGATCATCTCGATTACCGCCGGCTGGCGTTCGGCCGGCAACTTGCCGCTGCGGTACAGTTTCAGCAGGGGACCGACGGCCGAGGGGGGCTCCTGGGCGCACACGAGGTTCGACCACAGTCCGACACACACCACCAACCACCGCCAAGCCTTGCCGTTCATCGCACCCTGATCCTCTGGGATCCTCAAGGATCCTCTGGCAGATCCTCCCGATCCGGCAAGCCTCCAGAGCCGGCTGCCCGAGCGGGGGGATCCTCGACCTGTGTCACCAACCACGTTGTCCATTCTCACCGGGCGGGTGACGGCCAATTGCCAATGGTCAGACCATCCCAGCCCTTCAGATTGTAGCACTGCCGGAGACGGCAGGCATATTCCAGCCCCTGGTTTTGAGGCCGGACGCAGTTGCGGTCAGACGGTGGCTTTCGTCTTTCGAAACCGGTTCGTGATCAGCAGGGGAATCGCGCCCCAGAGAACCAGCAAGGCAGTGCCCGGTTCGGGGACAAATCCCTGGAGGTCTGTACGAATCACGCGACCATCAAGGGATTGCTCCTCACGGGAGTCGCCGTCGGGAAACAGCAGCCGGAAGGCGTCAATCTGGGCCTGGCTCAAGGTGGCCGCCGTGGTCAACATATTCCACTTGACTCCCTCCGAATAGGGCGCCGTGGTCAGCGAACCGTCGTACCGAAACGTTGTCAGAGACGAGGGGAGAAGTGCGGCCAGGTTGAAACTGCTGACGGAGAAATGCTCTCCGGGATTCTGCGGGAGGTTGGAAAAAATCGGTGCCAGATTGGCATTCGTTCCCCCCAGATGCAGGATCTGACCGACCACCAGCAGTTCTCCCGCCGCCGACTGATGGACCAGATGCAATTCCATATCTCCCCGAGCCCCGTTGATCAGGTGCTCGGCTTCGGAATGGAAGTGAAACTGCAACAGTTCGTATGTCGTTCCACTGACGGTCACCCGGCCTGCCCCGGGCAGCAGATTGACCTTGATGGTCGCTTCGAGATCGGGCGAACCGGTGTTGCACAGATCGAGTGTCGTGTTGACGTCGTAGTTGAAGATCAGTGAGGGGAGGGTCGGATCATAAATCGTCTCTTCGGCACGAATATCGATCGGACTCTGTGAGGCGGCGTCCGCTCGACCCGAATGGCTCACCACGGTTCCGCAGACCAACATCGTTGCCGCCAGCCTCAAAAAACCCGCATGCATCAGAAGCTTCACTCCAGGGAAGAACAGGGGGAGAACGGATCGCCAACAGGACGCACTTTCCGACTCCAGGCACTTTGGAAGGAGTCATGCCCATACCTTAAAGACCGAGCCTGAGCTTTGATATGTCTTTCTGCAGTCGAGGGTGCGGGCACTCCACCGACGCCCCCCTGGCAGAACGACTCGGCGGACACGTCCCATCGTTGGGACGGAATCAGCGAGCCATTCGAAGCCCGCCCATGCATTCTGGAGAGCCTGATTCCGGAGTGCCGCCATGCCGACGGTCGGGCGATCGGCCCCCGACGATTCCTTCGAATCCATGCGGCCCTCGCAGCAACTCTGCTGCCTCAAAAAAATGGCCCGGTGCGCAACTCAAGTCACACACCGGGCCACAACTGCCACGACGGGGGCGTCGCTGTCAAACTCCTCAATCGCTCCCGTTCAGCCCAATTCCTGGTCAGCCGATTGGCTGCCCGACGGGCTGCACCTTCACCTGGATGGGCCGGGGGGGTTCCGGGCGTTGGCGAGCGAGACGAATTGTCAGGACCCCATGATGGGAATGGGCCGAGACCTGTCCCCCATCGACCGGGCAAGGCAACGGGAGCGAGCGTTCGAAGCGACCGGCGGGGCGTTCGCTGCGATGGACGGTCTGCCCGGGAGGCACCAGATTCGCCGGGCAAGAACCCTGGATCGTCAGCATGTTCCCCACGAGGGTCACCTCGATCGCCTGCGCGTCGACCCCCGGGAGATCAACCAGCACCAGGACTTCATCGGGGGTCTCGATCACATCCACCGGGGGAACGACGGTGCGACCTGCCGACGGTCCCGGCGGGTTGCCAGGGGCGCCCGTCTTGAAGACCCGCTCACCCTCCTGGGCGGCGGTCTCAATGAGGTTGGCAACCACATTGAAGATCTTTTCGAGCGGATTGCCTCCCGGAGGAGGGGGAGGAGGGGGTGGCGGCGGAGGGGGAGGAGGCCGATGGCCGTGGTGGGAATGTTCGTGCGACATGGATGACTCCTGGCGAAAGGGAACGCGGTGCGCAGGACGGAACTCCGGGAGCACCAGCGGCCGGGTCCGGCTGACGGGTCATTCGCCGCAGCGACGAGTTTATTCACTCCGAACGTTGATCTTGCGGGGGGCAGCGCGGGGGACCCGCGGCAACACCACCTCCAAGACGCCGTTCGTCAGGCGGGCCGAGATGTGCTCGTGATCGACATCCTCACTGAGGATGAACGACCGCACAAAATCCCCCTCTTCGTATTCGCGATGCACCAGCTTGGCGTGGGGGGGAACCGTCGACTGGCACCGGCCCAGCAACGACAGCTTGTTGTCCTGAATCTGCAGTTCGAGACTCTTGGGGTTCACTCCCGGCAGGTCGGCCAGCAGGACCAGTCCGGCCTGCGAGTCGTAAATATCGACGGGAGGAGTGAACAACAGACGTTCCGGCGGAGGAGCCGTCGTCACGGGAACCGACACCGCCAACCCCGTTTCGGGGCCGGACGGAATCGGCACCGAGACCACAGTATCCGGGGCCACCCGGGACGTGGGAGGAGTTGTTACCTCGGGACCGTCGGGGGGAAGATTGGTGCTCATGACGTCAGGTTCCCTGGCCACGGCCGCTGGAGGAGGGAGCTCCAGGGAGCACCTGGATCTGGCGCGGCCTGGTTTCGGGGGCCTTGGGAAGATGCACCTGCAAGACCCCATCCTGGAAATCAGCCCGCACCTCGTCGTCGCGAATGCGCTCGGGGATTGGGATCGCCCGTTCCCAACGCCCCCAGATCCGCTCATGACGGCGAAACTGATCGTCATTCACCCCCACCGGACCACGCCGCTCGCCGCGCAGTGTCAGCACGCCATTGGCGACGGTCAGGTCCAGGTCCGTCGGCTCCACGCCGGGCAATTCCGAGGTGAGCAGGTATTCGTCGGGGAGTTCGTAGATGTTGATGGGAGGATATTGCCGTTCCACGCGCAACACGGGAATCGGCAGGGTCAGTCCCGACAGCAGGCGGTCGACCTGCCGCTCGAGATCCCGAAACGCGTCCCAGGAGTCCCCCCAGCGGAAGACAGGCATCGGTCAAAGTCCCCGTAACAGTTTCGGCCAGCAGCGTTCCAGGTTGTCTGCGGAAGCGGTTGTGGACCGTTCCACCCTGCCGGACCAGACGCCCGGTTTGGAATCCGCGAACAGACAACCACCGTTTGGAAAAGTGGTCGTTTGCGACACCAGTGACCTTCTGAGCTGCAAAACCTGTACCGCCCGCAAGTCTGTTCCGCCACGCTCGATTTTCTCCCTGTCCCACCCCGGAAACAGACCATAACCGCAATCCCCACAACGGGTTATACACAACACAACCCGTGTCTTTTGCGGCAGAAATCCAATTCGCCAATTTCTGCCAAAATGGCAAGTGCAGCAACGACGTCCCCTTTCGGGACCAGTGTCCAACGGCACGACCATGCCCGCATTGCCTCCTGACCAACCAGAGCCGCCAGTCAAGATCGAGGGCCTGAATCAACCCGCTCGAACAAGAGTAGGTAGCGATTGTTCTGATTTTGCCAATTGCGAAGACTGAACAGCGGGAGTTCTTTGATTTTGAGGTCTGTAACGGACCGGAACTTTGCAAAATGCTTTGGTTTCGGCGATGAGTGACACCCGCTGTCTCGGGACTTTTTTCATTCTCCGATCCCCCATGAAGCCAGATCTCCTGATTGACGCCCCTCCCACCAGTCACTCACTGGTGTTTCGGATGACGGGATCCAGCGTAGCACCTCACGACTGGCAGCGATTCGTGATCGTTTATGGACCTCATATTCTGCAGTGGTGTCGGGGATATCGATTACAGGAGGCCGATGCCCGTGATGTCGCCCAGGAGGTGCTGTTGCGGATCGCCAGGCAACTGCCCAAGTTTCAATATGATGAAAGCCGTCGGTTTCGAGGCTGGATCCGCACGATTGTTCACAGGTCCTGGTGCGACTGGGTCGAGACGTCCAGCGCCCGGTCCTGGGGATCAGGGTCCAGTTCGGTCTTGGCCGCATTGCAGAAAATACCCGCCCGCGATGATCTGGCCGACCGTTTCCAGCGGCAGTACGACGCCGAGTTGCTGCAGATTGCCGTGCAGCGTGTCCGCCGTCGGGTGGAGCCATTGACCTGGCGGGTCTTTGAATTGCTGGCGATTGAGAATCTCCCGGGAGTTGAAGTCTCACGCCAGACCGGAGTCAAGGTGGCTTCGGCGTTTGCCGTGCGCAGCCGAGTCCAGCGGCTGTTGCGGGCCGAATTGGATCTGCTGGGTGGCAGCCCGGACGAGCAGCCATGAATTCCGCGGCCATCTCTTCCTGCCCGACGCCAACAGTCCTGCGGCGGATTCTGGATGGAGAGATCGATGCGGGGGTGGAAGACCACATCCAACGCTGCGCGGCGTGTTCTCGCGTTCTGGAAGTTCTGGCGGCCGAGAATGCACTTCCCCTGCCACGCCGCCAGCCCGCTCCCTCGTTTCCTGAGCCCACGGGAGACTTTTTTGTTCGCCTCGCCAGTCGCATTCCCTGTCCACCCCCTCCGACCTTCGAAACTGCGGTCCCGCCCCAACCGCCCGAGATTCCCGGATTTTTCCAATGGGAACTGGTGGGGCGCGGGGGAATGGGTGAAGTCTATCGGGCCTGGCAGCCCGAGCTCAGTCGTTGGGTGGCCCTGAAAACCCTGCGTCCAGGATGGGGCGAGGCCATGGGACCACGCGTCCAGCGCGAGGCAAGAATCCTGGGGCGGTTGCAGCATCCGCACATTGTCCGCATTCACGACACGGGTGAGCATCACGGGCAGCCCTACCTGGTCATGGAGTGGATCCAGGGGGGTTCACTGGAGGACCGACTGCGGCAGGGTCCCCTGTCGATCCGGGAGGCGGTCCGGGTGGTGCGGCAGATTGCCTCGGCCCTGGAGGCTGTCCACCTCCTGGGCATCATCCATCGCGACCTGAAACCGGCGAATGTGCTGTTGCAACCCGCCGCGGATTCGGCGGATCAGACGACCGCAGACACCGCAATGCTCACCGATTTCAGCATTGCATTCGACACCGAGTCGGCCAACCGGTTGACAATGACGGGGCTGATCATGGGCACCCCCCA
The DNA here is from genome assembly GCA_003508595.1 of Planctomycetaceae bacterium. Taxonomy (GTDB): domain Bacteria; phylum Planctomycetota; class Planctomycetia; order Planctomycetales; family Planctomycetaceae; genus UBA10511. Next base: position 18,943 of record DNUF01000226.1, on the reverse strand, counting down.
TTACATGGCGCCCGAACAGACCGGACTCGCGCCCCACCTGGGAGACGTGGGGCCCGCCACGGATCTGTATGGGGTGGGAGCGGTCTTGTACGCCTGCCTCACCGGCCAGTCGCCCCACACAGGTGAGAGTACGCTCGCCACCCTGCAGCGGGTCGCCACCGAGGAGCCACGTCCGCCGCGTGAATTGTGCCCCGCGATTCCGACCGATCTGGAAACGATCGTCCTCAAGTGCCTGCGCGGCAATCCCGCACTGCGATATGCGTCGGTCAGTGAATTTGCAGATGACCTGGACCGTTTTCTCGACGGACGCCCAATCCTGGCCCGACCGTATCCACTCCATGAACGGGTGTGGCAATGGGTGCGCCGAAAGCCGGTGGTGGCTGTAATCCTGGCCCTGGCCGTCCCATTGACCACGGCGTGGCTGGCAGGACGCCACGACCACCAGCGCCAGATCCAGCAGCTGACGGGGGAGCTGGAAGTCCAGACCAACCAGGCCTGGCTCGCCCAGTGGCAGGCACTTCAGCAACTCACGCAGAATTCAGCCATTCAATTCGAACGATCCCGCGAAGAGCCTGATCAACGCCGATTGCTGGTGAACACCCTCAGCGATCGCTATCGGGATTTTCTTTCCAACCTTCCAAACGTGGACGGGTCCATACGGACCGAGGTCGCGGGGGGCCTTGACCGTTTGACGGATCTGGAAGAACAGGAACAGCTTTGGGAACTGCTGCTGGCTGACGGCCAACTCAACGAACCACTGGCCTCCCGGTTCCCCGAGTCCCCTCCCCTGCAGATCTTGCAAGCACGAATTGAGGCCCGGCGCAGGAGGGCCTTGGTCGGTCTGGACCGGCTCACCGAGGCAACTGAACTGACGGAAATCCTGCTGGACAACCTGCCACAGAATGCTTCCACGGACCTGGTGAGCGCAGTGCTGCTGGCTGTGGATCAACAGGCCGAGGCTCTGTATCGATCACAGGCTCACGATTCCGCCGGTCAGCTGAGGCAGCGGGGCATCGACCGCCTGGTCGCCGACACTTGTCGGGAACCTCTCAACCCGATGTTCTGGAAAATGCGCCTGACAATGCATTTCCATCAGCTCCAGATGCATGCCCAGATGCCGGGCACAGGTGTCTCAAGAGATGATCTGGAATCTTGGGGGCAGACTCTGCGGGATTGCCTCGAGAGACTCCCCCAGTCAACTCCCACTGACCGTCACGAACGGGCCAAGCTGCTGCAACGATGGGTGGAACAGGTTCTGCAACTCTCCCCGGCTTTGGCGGAAACACTGTTTGCCCTCTGGCAGCAGGAAGTGGACAGTCTCGATGCCACGCCTCTGGAGAACGAACTGGCCGTGATGCGGGTGTACCTGCTGGCCCTCCAGTTCCGCGCCGCCAACTCGGGGGGAACCATTGAGCCACCAACGACGGCCGCGTGGTTCCTGGCATTGCGACGAGCGTCCCTCGCAATTGGTGGTCAGACCGATGACTTCCAGTCCCGCTGGGACCTCGGCTGGATCCTGGTACAGAATGCCCGTCAGCAATTCGACGCCCGCAATCCCCAGGTCGCACTGGAGTCGGCACGCCTGGCGTCACTGGCACTGTCACCGCTGGTTGGTGCCACAGAATCACTGCCGGGGAGTCGGGCCCTCCTGGCGGATGCTCATTATATCGCGTCCGAAGTCCATCGCTCCGAAGGCCAGTTGTCGCATTGCCGGGACGAACTCGAACGCGCCTATATGCTCAGTGTCGCAGGAAACCGCGACACCATCGCCGTGGAACTGGTCCGAACGAACCTGGAACTGTCAGACCGTGGGCGTGCCGAACAATACCTGGGATGGATCGCCGGGAATGGGCCGCAACGGCAGGCCGCACTCCAGATGCTGGGACGATCGGAGACGGCACAGGGGCCAACTGCGGCGCCGCCACGTGCCGAGTGATTCGGCAACAGCGGTGCCGTGCCCGACTTCCCACAACATTCCGCCAGTCTGGCTCTGCGTTCGCAGAGGGATCCCGCATCATCCCTGCGGACCATCGCTCACTGTTCGCATCGCACAGAAAGTGCCATCCATCCCGTGAAGACCTGGCCGGAAACCTGACACTGCCCGACCTTTTTCCCGCGGACGGGAATTCGGCTTTTTTCGTTTTGTGGGGTGATAGGTTTCAGGATTTTTCCCGAAGTACCATCGGGGGAACCTGGCTGGTTCCTCCGGCCCAACTCCAGGCAGTGCTGATTGCGGTCAGCGATTGCCGCGGGTGACGTTCCCGCGAGCATGGGCGATGTGTTCCATCCGGTTTTGCAACTCGTGAAAAGGTGTCTTGCATGGTCCGTTTTAATCTCTCCTGCGTGCGCTGGCTCTGCCTGCTGCTGGCGGCTTCGGGGTCGCTGGCCTGGTCGGCCAATCTCGTCTCCAACGGCGACTTTGAAACGAATGGTGGTCTGGGTCAGATCAGCGGCGGCATCAGCTCTGCCGCCGGCTGGACCTCCGGGACCCCCACCGACGCAACCTACGCGTTCAATTTCATTGTGAATGGCAACGCCGACAGCCTCGGCTTCCCATCGGTCAACTCGGCCTCCATGGGGACCAACATCTACGTGTGGGGTCCGAATACTCCCGGCACAAAGGGGGGGCCCTCCAGCAATGGGTTCACCAGCAGCCCGAATGGGGGATATTTCATGGGGATGGATGGTGGTTACGCGACAGCAGCCGTGTCGCAAACCATCAATGGCTTGACCCAGGGGGACGATTACACTCTCTCCTTCGAGTACGCCTTCTCGCAATTCACCGATCAAGTCGGTGCGACCACCCAAAGCATCCAGGTCAACTTTGGCAGCCAGCAAACGTCAACGCCGTCGTACAATTTGCCGGGCAAAGGTTTTAGCGGCTGGTCGACCTACAGCTACACGTTTACGGCGAGCCTAAACAGCCAAACGCTGTCGTTCCTTGCGATCGGCCCCTACGGTCTCCCTCCGTTCGCCCTGCTCGACAATGTCGTGCTGGAAGCGGCGACGACTCCCCCTCCTCCCCCCGGAGTTCCCGAGCCTGCGTCGTTGAGCCTCGCCGCCCTGGGAGCGTGTGCCGTCTTCGGTCGTTACCGCCGCCTGAAGGCCCGCCAGAAGTAGTGTTGGCAGGATCCCTTCCAGAGGGATGAGATGACGACGTCCCGTTGCTGCCTCCTGGTCTCGATTGTGATCGAGAGTGAGCAAACGGGTGCGTCATCATCCGACGTGGATCGCCGGGAAGGTTCCACCACCGGGTGGCTCCTCTCCCGGCGATTGACGTCTCGACACAAATGCCGGTTTTGATTGCTTCCCCGTTTTTTCACCCTTTCTTTTTTGATACAGCATGGAACCTCTGTGGGACGCCCTGCTCGTTCCGTTGTGGAACCGCGCCCTGCCATTGTTGGTCTGGCTGGTCGGTCTGACGGCGGTGTTTGTCCCGCTGGAAATTCTGTTTGCCGCACATCCCCCGGCACCCCGGGGGCGGCAATGGGCCGTAAATCTGGCCTATTACTTTCTCAACAGTCTCATCGCGGCCACCCTGGTGGCGATGCCGCTCAGCGTGCTGACAGTGACGCTGCACGACCTGCTTCCGGCCCGGTGGCTGGCAGTGGTGGCGGACTGGCCCTTGTGGTTGCGCCTGATCGCGGGACTGATCGTCTCCGAGACGGGGTACTACTGGGGGCATCGACTCAGTCATCAGATCCCCTGGCTGTGGCGGTTTCATGCCATCCATCACAGTGCTTCCAGCCTGGATTACCTCGTCAATAGCCGAGCCCACCCGCTCGACATGGTGTTCTCCCGATTGTGTGCCCTGACACCACTCTATGCCCTGGGGCTGGGGACCCCGGTGCACCTGGAGGGGGGCCTTGTCCCCGTCGTGCTCTCGATACTGGCAACCGCCTGGGGCTTTTTCGTCCACGCCAATCTCAACTGGCGCTTCGGCCCCCTCGAGTGGCTGGTCTCGACACCCGCCTTTCATCATTGGCATCACACGCGCAGTGGCCCGCACGATCGCAATTTTTCATCGACGCTGCCCGGGCTCGACCTGCTGTTCGGCACACTGCACCTGCCGGCCGAATTTCCCACCGATTACGGAATCTCCAGCTCGATGCCCGATTCCCTGATTGATCAGGTGCTCTATCCCCTCGCCCCAGAACTGACGACGGGGCAGGTGGCGGAACCGCAACTCGAGAGCACGCGACTGAGCGACTCCTGAGTGCGAGGCCCCTCGGAGATCGCTGTGCCGGCGTTTTCCGGGCACTCTGATCAGCCAACTCCCGTCCTTCGCACGGTGTGAGATGGCGAGACATTGATCTCGGCACTGGAAGTCAAGCCGCGGCATTTTTTTTTGCAATTCCACCCGGGCTCGACTATCCTCAAGAGACTCAATTCAACGTGCCGTGGGGATCATCGGGCCAAGCGGTGCCGGATCGTGCCGTCCTTCGAGAAATCACACCTGCGGTCGCTGTGACTTGGTTTCCGCGAGCTGAACCATTCCGGCTGAACGACCTCTTTCCGGATGTTCGGGGACCGGATGGCTTTCGATCCTGCCACGCGAGACACCATCCGGCGGGCGCTGGCAGTTCCCTCACAACTTGTAGCCGGGACATCTCTCTGTGAACTCCTGCCCCAGTGTCTCCCGACTGCGTCGGTATCTCGAATCCGACACGGACACGCAGGATGCCACAGAGATCGCGGGGCACCTCGAAACCTGTCCCGATTGCCTGAAGGTGCTGGCCGACATCTCCAGCGAGCATGAACTTCCCCTGGCACCGCCCGGGGAATCCCGCCTCGAGGGGGCCGAGTCTGACGCGTTGATTGCCCACCTGATCCAGACCATTCCCTGCCCTTCGACACTGCCCCTCCACGACGACGGCCAGGGCCATGGCGCCGCCACACCGCCGAAGATTCCAGGATTCGAACGGTTGCAACTGGTGGGCCAGGGAGGGTCGGGAAACGTCTATCGCGCATGGCAAACGGCACACAGCCGCTGGGTGGCTCTGAAACTCCTCAATCCCGAACGCTCCCTCGGCCGGGCAACGCGACTTCTGCGCGAGGCCCGCATCCTGGGCCGGTTGAATCACCCGCATGTTGTGGCGATTCATGAAACCGGAGAGTATGACGGGCAGCCCTGCCTGGTCATGGAATGGATGACGGGAGGTTCTCTGCGTGCGCGCCTGATCCAAGGGCCACTCCCCATCGGCGAAGCCGTGCAGTTCGCGAAAGAGGTGGCCTCCGCCCTGGAAGCGGTTCATGCCTTGGGAATCGTCCACCGCGACCTCAAGCCGGCCAACGTCTTGCTGAGCCTGCCAGTCGCTGCGGGCGACTCCCCGACAGCCAAACTGACCGACTTTGGCATTGCCTGGGACAGGGAAGCCAACGAGCAGTTCACCAGCACCGGCATGGTCGTCGGAACGCCACAGTACATGGCCCCCGAGCAGACCGGGCTGTCGCAGTTCCCCGGGGTGGTGGGCCCCGCGAGCGACATCTATGGCGTGGGAGCATTGCTCTATGACTGCCTGACCGGCCAACCGCCTCATTCGGGCGACACTTCATTCGCCACCTTGTCGCAGGTCGCCAGTGCCGACCCCGTGCCACCAAGCAAGCTGCGAACCGAGATCCCCCTCGATCTCGAGACGATTGTTGTGAAGTGCCTGCGCAAGAATCCTGCCGACCGGTACCGCACTGCGGGTGAACTGGCCGAAGATCTGCGGCTGTACCTGGCGGGGCGCCCCATCTCGGCCCGTCCATACACCTGGGGAGAACGGCTGGTACGCTGGTTCCGCCAACGTCCTGTGGCCGGCACGGCTCTGGCCATGCTGGGACTGCTGTTGCTGTCGGGCCTGGTCGGCATCCTGTTTCATCTCCGCAGCACCCAGACACTGTTGCAGCAGTTGGCCCGTCAGAAGCAGGAGGCCGAAGGGAAGGCCCAACAGGCCTCCCGGCAGGCACTGTTTGCCTCGGGGGTCCTGCTGGAAGGAGAAACGCTCACGCCCGCGGTCCGACAGCGCATGGTGCAGGAACTTCGCGAGAATCAATTGAATGGTGTGGACCTGGAAACCCTCTCCGTCGAACAGGCGGAGCTGCTCGGGGGCTCCCTGTTCAACCTGACGATCGTTGAGATGCGCGAGGCCATGCTGGATCTGCACCAGCAGGACACGGAACGGATTGTGGCAATGGCCCGCAGGTTTCCCGACTCGCTGCCGCTGCGCCGCTGTGCCGCCTTGTGCCTCGTGGAACAACACCGTCTCCAACTGCAGCAACAGCAATTGGCAGAGGCGGCGCAATCCCTGACCGCACTGACGTCTTTGGGTGATCTGGAACCGAATGAAGTGGGGGCCCTGCTGCAGTCTCTGCGCAACCAGGCGACCTGGGAGTCCGAACACAACCAGTCGACGCAGGCGGTGCTCACGCTCGACAAGGCCCTTCAGCTTGCCGGCAAGCACCTCTCGCAAAACCCCACCGATCCGCACCGCTGGGGCATGCTGCTGGATATTCAGTTTCGGCGGGGAAAACTGGCCCAGGCTGTGGCGGATGGCAGCAACTCCGCCGACCCCCATGCCGATTGGAAGGCATCACTGCAGCAACTGCAGCAGGCTCCCCATGAGCCAACGCTGGAGGCCTCTCTCGGTCTCCAGAAGATCTGGGAGCACGCCTGCCAAGGTGCCATTTCCATCGAAGACATTTCGCTGGCACGCTCACTGTTGCAGAATGGCCGGGCAACCCTGGCGGAGATCCGGCAACTCGCGCCCGATTCTTCAGCAGGAATCATGCACACCCTCGAGTTTTCGCAACTGCTGCTGCGACTGTCGAAGCAGGACCGTTTGACACAGCAAGAGCTGGCGGAATGCTTGCAGAGCCTGGACCTGGCGCGAAATCACCTCCAGCACCATCCCCGCGAGCATGGTATCGTTGCCGTCCTGTCGTGGACCCTCCTGCACATGGCCCAATACCACCTGGCCCATGACGAGGCTCAAGAGGCAGAAAACCGGGCCCGGGAAGTCCTCGACCTGCTGACCCCATTGAGCCGGCGTCCCCTCCCTTTTCCGGACCTCCCCACCTTGGTCGCCGAGGCTCATTTCCTCATCTCGGAAGCCCTGCGCTCAACCCCGCGCGTCCTCGAAAGACGTTTGAACCTCGAATCGGCCTATCGGCTGGCGGAAACTTTTCGGAAGCCAGCCATCGCACGGGAACTGGTGCTGTTACACCTTCAGGAACACAATCTCACCGCCGCGACGCAGGTGCTCGATTGGATTCCCCCCGGCAGTCCCGAGCATGATGACGCGCAAGCCCGCCTCCGGCAGGCTCGGGAGAACTCTTCCTCCCCCCAACCGTGACACGAGTCTCCCCCGCGATCAACCGATGACATTCCACGGGCGCCCCACTCCTGAAAAGTCGTGGCAATCCCCCAATCGGTTCCCAATCGAACACACTCTCTCGTTCAACGACCGCCGCGACTCTCCCCTGTCAAAGTCAATTTGTCCCCATCCATCGCGCCCGGTATGATTGCGTGATGCCCCGCTCAATCCCCTCATCCCTCACGATCTCGACTCGGTCGCCACGCTGGTCCCTGGGTTTAGGACTGGTGCTGTGCCTGGGCAGCGCCACCTGTTTCGCAGCGAGCCCGGCACCGACGCTGTTGGCTGGTGAATGCCCCTCCCCCGCTGCAGAAGACCGTCCGCCAGCACCCGAAGCTGCCGAAGACCCACCAGTGGCCCCGCCTGCGGTACCGGTCAATCCGGCCGACATTCAGCGGTGGATCACCGAACTCGACAGCCAGCAATACCTTCAGCGTGAGCAGGCTCAGGCCAGGCTGGTCCAGTCGGGAAGAGAGGCGGTCACACCACTGCTCAAGGGAGCCGAGCGGGGGAGCCTCGAACAGACCTCCCGTTCGTTGCGGGCGTTGGGCCAAATCGCCGCCTCCGGAGACATCCAGACATTCGAGCGGGTCCAGGATGCCCTCGAGAACCTCTCCCGGTCCAAGTCACGCCCGGTCGCCCGGCGGGCGCAGTTCGAACTCGAGAGCCTCGGCGACGTCCGAACCCGACATGCCATCGAGCGGTTCGAGGGACTGGGAGGGCGGATGAAGAAAGCCCGCAACACCGCGGCCACCCAGGCCGCGATCGCCAATGGCATCGACTTTCGCCCCGGAGCCCAGGCAGTGCTCAACCGGAAGTGGCACGGCACCGACGAAGACCTCGTGCTGCTCACCCGCATCGCCAATCTCGAAACGGTCTATGTCACCCGCAGCGCGCCCGTTTCAGCCGAGGCTCTTGAGAAACTCCGCCGGACAATCACCACGGCCCAGCCCAACCGCCGGTTCCAGATCCAGCCCCGGGGAGATGCCATGGTCGGCATCCAGGCGGGAACGGGTGAAGATGAATGCCTGATTTCCGGTGTTGAAGAAGGCTCCCCCGCCGAACGGGCCGGTCTCAAGCCGGGCGATGTCATCACGCACTACAACGGCGAAAAAATCGACGGCTTCGAACGCCTCGTCGAGATCACCCGCGAACTGGCCCCGGGGACCAAGGTCGCCCTCGAAGTGATCCGCCGCGAACAGCCACGCACAATCGAACTGGAACTCGCCGACTTCGAGTGAAGCGGATATCCGCCCGGCCGGCATTACTCTCCTGGTCGAGCGTTCGCCTTCGCAGCAACCGGCCCCCACAAGCCGTTGGCCGCGGGTTGGCCCCTGGAACCGGGCCACCCACCCGCCAGACTCGGTCCGCCACCTGCGTCCTTGACTCACCGTCCGACAGCAGTGTCGCGACGAGAGACCGCCGCTGACTCTCTCGGATGGCAATCCCCACCCAGCGTCGGCCGGCGGATCGTCACACAACGGGTGGGAAGGGCTCTGCCCGGCCAGCCGGCAGCGGTGTTCCTCCCATCCGACCACGGGTGGTTGACCCGTCCCGATGCATCTGGAAATAATCGCGTCCATAGAGTGGTTCCTTTTTCCGGAGTGACAAGAGTTTCATGAACACGCATTGGCTCAATCCTGGCTGGAAGTGCCTCGCGATTTTTGGTTGGGTGTTGGCATCCTCTCTGGCCAGTCCCCTGCGGGCCCAGGAGAAAGACAAGTACGTCTCCCCCTACAAGCTCAAATTCCGACATCCCGTCCAGGAGCTCGCCGCCGGATTCAACCTGCCTCCCTGGAACACGCCCCATGACGAGTCGGAACTGCCCCACGCCAAGTGGTACGATCGCGAAGCCGAGAAAAAACTCGGCAGCTGGGGCCCCGTCGCGCGACAGTACCCCGCCCCCGCCGGCCTGGAACGACGCAACACGACGTGGCTCCAGGACCGTGTGATCTACACCGCCTCCCGCTGGATCGGCACCCCCTACCAGCACCATCACATTCCCGACTGGGATCCTCCCGCCCATTGGCCCTGGCAGAAGGTCGCCTACGGCAAGAATTCCAAGGGGGTCGATTGCAGCAACTTCAGCTCGTTCTATTACAACTACGGCCTCGGGGTGAAGCTGGACACCGGCATCCACCAGCAGGCGGAACGGACCGTGGTGCGTGGTCCAGGTGGTCGTGGCCAACTGAGAATCCAGGTGGTTCAGCCACGCAGTTACGACGAGATGCTCAAGGAACTGCTGCCGGGTGATCTGCTCTACATCAAGAACCGCCAAGGCCGGGTCGGACATGTCATCATGTGGTTGGGAGAAGTCGGCGTCTCGCCCGATGGCACTCCCCTGGTGCTCGATTCGACCGGGGGGAACCATGTCGACTCGAATGGCAACAAGATCCCGATCGGCATCCATATCCGCCCCATGCCCCGCAAGAGCTGGTATGCCGAGGATCTCTCCCACGCGCATCGCATTATTCCCGGCTTCGCAAAAATTGAGCCGGGTGAAGCCCCCCCACCCGAAGAAGGTGGCGCGGACGAGTCGTTCGATCGCGAATAAAACGGCACCAGTTTCATCGCCGATCCCTGCCTCCGGAACCGGTCCGCGCCCCCGTGGACCGGTTCCGGCGGATGATCGTGCGGCACCAAGGGCCTGTTACGTCGATCCGGGGGAGAGCCCGGTGAATGCCGGAGCGCTCAGCCCCCCCACGCCGACTCAAACACGGTCGGCTCACTCCACGCCAGGGTGACATCGCCCGGGTACCACGCCCGCTCCAGTTGCTGGAAATCAACGTTCCGTACCGAGGCGGGAGTCGGCCCCGGCGTATCGAGGATGAACACACCCGTCGCGAACGGCCGAAAGGCCATGTTGAAATTCATCGGGTTCTTCACCACGAGGAATTTCACGCTCCGGGGGTCGAGCCCCACCCGCTGCAACTGCTCGCCATTCCAGTCGTAAGTCCCGCGCGAGGCCACCAGGATGTCGATGGCCCCGACCCGCAGTACGGCGGTGGGCCCCATGTCGCCCAGCTGGCCGTCGAAGATCCCCCCGGCATACTGGAACCGTCCGTCGCACAGGTGATTCACCACTCCGGTGACACGCAGCGGAGTCCCCCACCGGGGATCGACCTGGTGACCAAGTTGCACCGTGACCTGGCCCCGCTCTCCCGCGGCATGACACAGGCTGGCCGCCTCGGAATCAACGACAGGGACAATCGCCCGCTCGTCTCCCCCGGCTGCCAAAAGCGCCTTGAGCGATGCGACGCTGTCACCCGCCGCACCGCCGCCACAGCAGTCGGCCGTCTCCACCAGCAGCACCGGTCCACCGTCGATCTGCTTTCCGAGCGCGACCGCTTCATCAGGGCGGTGAACCACGGGCTCGAGGTCGGTCCGACGGGCCCAGTAGAGGCGGGCGATTTGACCGGCCAGTTGTCGGGCCAGCACCGCATCATGGTCGGTCACCACCAGCCCCCCGCTCCCCAGGCCAGGCAGATCGAGATACGGGTGCACAAGGAACACGCTGGTGGAGAGCACTCCCGGCAACGATTCGTGCCACTTGGCATATCGCATGACGTCGGCAAACGGCCCCGGTCCGTCGGTCCCGCCATGGAGTGCCGCCGTGATGACTGGCACCTTCGCGAGGGCCATCGTCGGGCGACATTTTCCGGCGACCGTCTCGAGCAGCAAACGTGCGCCGCGGCTCCCGGTGCCAAATGCGTCCCGGTGGGGATACGTCTCCCACGCGACCAGTGCCGTCGCCTGCGACACCATCTCGGCCGTGACATGGGCATGCAGATCGAGTGTGGCCACCACGGGGATTCTCGGCCCGACCAGTTGGCGGACAGCCGTCAGCAGGTCCCCCTCGAGGTCGGGGGCATTCTCAGCGGTGGCCGAGCCATGCAGTGCGAGCAGCACGCCATCGACCGGGAAGGCGTCGACCAGCCGGGCCAGCAGTTCCCCCTTGAGAGCCGCATAACACGCGGCGGTCAGGGGCCCGCCAGGGCAGGTGCTCGCCGCCAGCGTGGGGAGTACGGTGGCACCGGCCTCACGGAAGGTGGCCAGTGCGCCCCCCAGGGTTCCGTGGGTGGTCGCCAGCAGTGCGTTGCCCCGGGTCAACTCGCCCCGCTCGAAATCGCCCAGTTCGAGCGGCGTCCCTCCCAGGTGATTGCACTCGGTGAAGATGGAACCGACAGCCAGTCGCGGCATGAAAGCCTCCCCCGGGGGATCAGCAAAGCGCAACTCAGGGACCGGTGAAGCGCAAGTCGAGGGCCGGCGCGATCCCGGCTTTTTATGCGCGGGAGATCAGCCCTCGTACGGAGGAGCCGGTTTGTTCCAGTCGGCCCCGAACAGCATGTCCGAGTACCAACCGTTGGGGATCTGGTACGGATCTGCCAGTCGCAGGCGGTCGACCACAGCACGGTTGAGCTCCAGTCCCAATCCGGGACGCTCACTCAACTGCAGGCGTCCCTCGACAATCGACAACGGCTCGACCAGCAGCTCTTCGATGAAGGGATTGCCCGTCTGATCGACCTCGACCGTCAATGCGTGCGGTGTCGCCGCGACAACCTGGGCGTTCGCCAGCACGGCAACGGCATCACTCCACGAGTGCGGGGCCAGCTTGAGAGCGGCCTGATCGGCGAGGCGGGCCACCCGCAACACCTCGGTGATTCCTCCACAACGGCTGGCGTCGGCCTGGACGATGTCGACCGCCTGGCGATGCACCAGCTCGGTGAAGCCCTGCAGCCCGAACTCATTCTCGCCCGCTGCGAGCGGGACCCCGACCGTCCCGCGCAACGCCGAGAATGAGTCCAGATCCTCCGGAGCGAACGGCTCTTCAAACCAGAAGATGCCGATCTGCGCCAGTTCCTGCCCCACCCGCCGCGCAATGTCGACCGTGTACCGCATCGAGGCATCGCACATCAGGTCGCAGCGGGGACCGATTTCCCGCTTGACCGCGCGCGGGGCATTGATGTCGTAGTCGAGATTCCGACCCAGGCGCATCTTCATCCGGCGGAAACCGCGGGACAGATGGCGCTGCGCCTCGGCCTTCAGTCCCTCGACCGTGTTCCACAGCAGGGCGCTGGCGTAGGCGGGACACGACGGAGTCTTCCCCCCCAGCAGCCGCCACACCGGTTTCCCAGCCCCCTTCCCACGCAGATCCCACAGGGCGACATCGACTCCCCCCAGGGCCGACATCGCCGCCCCCTTGCGGCCATACCAGCGGGTCCAGCCATACATCTGCTCCCAGAGTTCCTCGACGTTGCGGGGATCGCGCCCCCTCAGCAGCGGATCCAACTGCCGGATGACGACATCGACCAGGGCCGGATGCGAGTAGACCGAACCCACCCCCACTTCTCCCTGATCCGTGTGGACCAGCACGAGGCTCGTCAGCCGGGCGCTGGTGATGCCCCCCGAACTTTCGAAACCATGCTGGTTCGGGTATTCATAGCGCAGGTGAATCGCCTCGACGCGGTCAATCTTCATGGAGTTGGGGTCTGCAAGAGGAACGGACGGTGCCGATTATGAAGAGACCATGTCTGAACGGGCAATCATCCCCCCCGGTTTTTCTTCGGTGGGAACACGAGACACCAACCGTCAGCCCGATGGCTCGCAGTCGTCCTCCGCACGAATCAATCTCCCACGTCCGGGACGATCTCCCGGGGGACAGCCTGTTGGGGGACGACATTCGCAAGAATAACAGTCGGCGACGGCCGGTCCCCCGCAGGTGCGTGGCGGCGGGCCCTGTGGTTCTCGTTGCGGTGGCGCTGGTTTTCTTCACTCGGCTGCTCCCGGGCACACTGTACGGACAAGAGATCTTGCCGGCCCTCCCCGCGACCGATGCGGCGGTGGAAATCCCCGTGCAGGAATGGCCGATGCGCCCCGGTCCGCGCACCGTACGGGTGCTGGTGCACTATCCCCAGGGGCGGCTCGATGCCGTACGGCCGGAAACCGGTCTCTTCCTCACGCTGCACAACTGGGGAGGCACCGACTGCGTCGGGACCGCCAATCCGGCGACGCTGGCGGCCCGGTGCAAGTGCGTCGCCCTCTGTGTCAACTATCTCCAGAGCGGTCCGCGAGACTCGATCGAAGGACCCGAGCCGTACGACTTCGGCTGGCTCCAGGCGCTCGATGCCCTGCGTGCCCTCCACTGGGTCTGGCAGGGGCTGCGTCAGCAGGGAATTCCCTTCGACGATCGCCGCCTGTATGTGACCGGCGGTTCGGGAGGGGGCAATGTCTCGCTCATGGCCAACAAGCTGGCCCCGCGCACCTTCGCAGCCGTATTCGATCTCTGTGGCATGGCCAAGCTCAGTGACGACATCGCCTTTGACTTCCCCGGGGGCTCCTCCCTGAATGCCCGTTACAGCCGAGATCCCACGAGCCCCAACTTCCTCTCGCGCGATCGGCAGGAACTGCATTTCGTGGGGCATCCCCACCACCTGGCCCGTCAGAAGGAACTCGGGCACCAGGCCCGCATCCATGTCATTCACGGTGCGAACGACGATGTCTGCCCGATTGCCGACGCCCGCGAGATGATCGCCAACTTCGAGACGTCACGTCTCCCCGTCGTTCCGGTGATCGTCGATGACAAACGGCTGGACGGGAAGGTGTTCACGTCGACCGGGCACGCCCTGGGTGACCGTACGGAAATCGTTCTGAAGGTCGGGGGAACGGGACTCGAGCCGGGTCACCCCCAGGCACTGGTGCGGACCGGTCCCACCGACTTTGAACGACGGGACGACAAGGTCCGTTACCGGACGTCCCGGGGGGAATGGGTCGTTTCGTATCGCCAGGGCTGGCCCGAGGGACGATTTTTCGCCGACCCGCCCCCTCGCGATGATCCCGACCATCTCGATCCGGGGTATCGGTTGACAGGCAACGGCGAACGACTGCCGCTGCGCACCCCAGCCGACTGGGAAGAACGCCGACGACAGATCATCTGGAATTTTGAGCGTGTGGCGGGAGAGTTTCCCGGCCCGGCGCGCAGGGTCCCCCTGGAGGTCGAGACCCTGGAAGAGACCCGTGAGGGGGGAGTCGTTCGCCGCAAGCTGCGCTATCGGACCGACCACTCCAGCCACGTCTCGGCCTGGTTGCTGATTCCCGAGGGTGACGACCAGCCGCTCCGGCCCGCCGCCCTCTGTCTCCACCAGACGAACAGTGTCGGGAAGGATGAACCGGCCGGTTTGGGGGGAGACCCCGAGCTGCACTACGCCCTTGAGTTGACCCGGCGCGGATGGGTGACCCTGTCCCCCGATTACCCTTCCTTTGGCGAGCATGCCTGGGATTTCGCCGCTCATCCCGAATACGCCAGCGGCACCATGAAGGCCATCTGGGACAACGTCCGCGCGATGGACCTGCTGCAACAGGTTCCGGAAGTCGATCCCCAGCGCATCGCCGTCATCGGCCATTCGCTCGGCGGGCACAACGCCATCTTCACCGCGCTGTTCGAACCCCGCATCAGGGCCGTGGTCTCCAGTTGCGGATTCACCTCCTTCACACGCGATGATCTCCCCAGCTGGACCGGCCCCCGGTACATGCCCCGCATCGCAACCGAGTTTGACAATGACGTCCGGAAGGTCCCGTTCGATTTCCCCGAACTCGTCGCAGCCATCGCCCCCCGGTTCTTCCTGGCGGTCGCCCCCACAGAAGACCAGGACTTCGACGTCGAGGGAGTCCGTCATTCCATCGGGGCTGCCATGCGGGTCTACCACGTGGACAATGCCGACGAAAACCTGCAGGCCCTCCACCCCGTGGCTCCGCACAGCTTTCCCCGGGACGCCCGACGAAGCGCCTATGAACTGCTGGAACGAGCCCTGCCTCCCCGGTGACGCCGGCCCCTGACGCCGAGAGTCCCCGTGGCTGCCCTCCCCGCGATGGATGACCAACACCCCCGAATGGCGGGGGCGGGGGATGATCCCACCGGTCACACGATCACTGGGGACGGGGGAGTTGGCTTCCCAGCCAGTTCACGGCATTGGTCAGGATCTGCAGGGGAATCTCCTGCCGATAAACGGGGTAGGTCTCATGCCCGGGTCGATAGTAGAAGACCCGACCGGCTCCCAGCTTCCAGACACAGCCACTGCGGAAGCGTTCTCCCGCCTTCCAGGTTTCCTCAAACACCACTTCATCCGGCTCGGGGACATGAAATGGTTCGTCGTACATCTCGGTCTGGGGAATCGTGAACTCGCGGGGAATGTTCTTCGCCAGGGGATGCTCGGGAAGCAGCACCCGGGTCTGGCTCGGCTGGCCATCCCCCCGGTAGGCAGGAAATACACAATTCGGCAGGTCGACACGCACCGTCAGTTGGCCATTGAAGGACCGCATCGCGTAGTACGCCGGGGTCAGCAGCGATTCCCTGGTCGGGACGAATCCACCGGCATACGGGATGTATTCGAACTTGACCGGCGGGCCGTTGGGAGGATCGGGAAACCGTCGCCGGGCATCGGCTCTCGTCCGCGCGTTCATCGCCTCGACAAAGGGCCGGGCCCAATGGGCCGAATGCAGGGCGACCAGCGAGAGCTGGCCCGCCTCGATGCGCTCAACGATCGCCTGGGCCTTCTCGAGGGGAATCTCCTGGTGCCGCACGTGTCCCCACCAGATGAGCACATCGGTGTTGTCGAGCAGATCGCGGGGCAAACCCTGCTCGGGCTGCTGCAGGTTCGCCGAGATCACCCGCAACCCGGGCTGCTTTTCCAGGTGGGTGGCAATGGCGTTGCCGAGGAAATTCTCGTACGCCTGTTTTTGGGCCGGCTGCTGCTCGTCCCAGACGAGCACGCGGATCAAAGGCTCGGCCGCCGCCCCCATGCCGGGCAGCATCGCCGTGGTCGGAAGGGCAGCCAGCGAACAGAGCAGATCACGACGGGAGAGCATCGGGCAAGACTCCGGCAGGAGGGCTCGCGGACATCGCGAGCCACTCGCACCAGCTTAAAGACCCATGCTGTGACTGGCGAGCCCCGCCCTCAGGCCCCGCCCCCTCCGCAGTTCCCGCGGGAACCAATGCCGGCCGGCGTCCCGGCTAGTGCCCGGCCATGACAGGCTGCGGCGATCCCGCGTCTAGCGGCGCGGCTTGTTGGGATCGACCTTCCCGAACGCCTTGAACCGGATCGGTTCAGGCGACTGGTCGAGCAGCACACTGAACTCATCGGTGATGACCCCCGGGGTCATCGGGGCGACGAAGGTGATCGGCACGATTTGCGTCGCCTTCCCCTCCTTGGGGAGTCGGGCCTCAAACGTGCCGGCGGTCATTTCACTCTCTATTCCCGTCACCTTGAACGCACGACGGCCGCGAATCACCAGGTTGCGGGTCACCTCGGCGCCCGGGGCCACCACACCAAAGTCGAGCAGTTCCGGGGTCGCATAGAAGTCGGGTTCCACCCGTCCCTCGACGACGACGGGAATCTGCGGCCCCCCCGCATCATCGGTGACGATGGTGAGCTGCTCGCGGAATTCTCCGGCCGGGGCCGACGGCTTGAGGCTGACGACCAGTTCGTAGGTGGTCGAGCCGTTCGGCTGACGCGCCAGCTCGGTCGCCTTTGCCTCAATGTGATCGTTCTTGCAGATCAACTCGGTGATCTTCCAGTCGGGTCGGCCGACGTGGTTGACCTGGATCTTGCGATCGACCGGCTGTCCCTTGGGGACATTCCCGAACTGCGCTCCACCGGGGGTCAACCCGACATCCTTGCGGATGTAGGCATGCAGCGGGATGGGGATTTCGGCATACGCCGGGCGGTCGAAGGTGATCATCATCGTCGACTTGCGTTCGCCCTCAAACTTGAGGGTGTCGACTGTGATTTCCACCTCGGTGGATTCGAGACTTGCCAGGGTGTCCTTGGGGATCTTCACCTGGAAACACTTGCAGGTGGTTCCCGCCGAGCGGATGTGGACCGTCTCCTTGAAGACGTTGGTCAGCTTCAGGCGGTACTTCGCTTCTGACCCGCGGGCGACCGTCCCAAAGTCGTGGTCGAGCTTGGGAAACATCTTCTCGGCCCACTGGGGGTCGAAACCCTGTTGCACCACGACCGGCCCCGCCACGGTGGGGACGGGCCCCCCGGGCCCCACCACGACCGGAATGTCTCCGCCAGGCGCGGGGGGCGACAGCTGCGCGAACGCGGGTGTCGTCCAGGCGGCAACAGCGAGAAAACACGAAAGCAGAGTGCGAATCATCGTTCTGGAATCCTTTCCGCCGCAAAAATTAGTCATTTGCCGCCGGGGTGTCAATTGGGGGTTTTGAGTCGGCAGGAAACGCCGAGCCAGCTCCGGAAAAACCTTGTCCAACTCCCTCCAGCCCCTCCCCGGAGCCCCGGTGCACAGACCACTTCATCTTGACCCCCGGGGCTGGAAGGTCGTATACGACTGCGCGGTCAGGCTTCCGGGATACCGGATCCCCCCTCTCTCCCCTCCGTGACGTCGATGAGCATCCTCCAGCGATATGTGTTGCGCCAATTGCTGGGGGTGTTCCTGCTGACCCTCCTGTCGCTGACGGGCATGCTGGTGATCGTCGGGGTGATTGGCGAGGCGACCAAGAATGGGCTCGGCCCCCAGCAGATTCGCGACATTCTCCCCTTCGTCGTCCCCAGCCTGCTCCCCTTCACCATCCCGGCCACCTACCTGCTGACGGTCTGCGTGGTGTATGGGCGACTCGCCGGTGACAACGAAGTCATTGCCGTCAAAGCCGCCGGGATCAACGCCATGACCATGCTGACCCCCGGCTTGGTCACGGCCGCCCTGTTGAGCCTGGCGACGTTCTTTCTGACCGACCAGGTGATTCCCTGGGCCCGATCCAATGTTGAGCAGGTGGTGCTGACCGCGATGGAGGACATCTTCCTGGGGATCCTCCGCGACAAGAACCACTACTCCGATCCCAGCCGGGGCATTGCCATCTCGGTCCGGGGAGTCGAGGGGAAGCGCCTGATCGAACCGCACTTCCGCTACCAACTTCCCGGTGGCCCGCAGACGGTCAACATCACCGCGCGCGAGGCCACCATGAGCTTCGATCTCGAGGGGCAGCAGGTACTGCTGAGCCTCGTCGAGGGGCAGATGGTGCTTCCCGGGGGCGACCAGGCCACGGTCGCCGATGAGGAATACCCCTTCCCGCTTCCCCTTGGCTCCAAGCAGAGCCCCCCGCGCGATCTCACCATCGAGGCGCTCCGCACAGAAATGCGGCAGTGCCGTCAGCAGCGGGACGCCCTCGAACGACGGCGGGTCATCACGACGACGTTCTACCTGTCGCATGGCGAATTCGGGTATCTCACCCATCACCCGCAACAGATGCAGCAGCGTGACATCGACAACCTGACCGAGCGCTACCACAAGCTTTACACCGAGGTGCACTCGCGACTCGCGCTCGCCTGCAGCTGTTTCTTCTTCGCGCTCGTCGGCAGTCCGTTTGCCGTGCTGCAGGGACGACGGCAATTCCTCACCAGCTTCGCCCTCTGCTTCACCCCCATCCTGATCTTCTACTACCCGATCGTTCTCGTGATGATGAACCTGGGCAAAGACAATGTCTTCGACCCGGCCCTCGGGATGTGGGTGGCGAACGCGGGAATGGCGCTCACCGGCTGGCTGCTGCTCCGCCGCATCTGACAGCCGTCCGA
>DNUF01000039.1:15162-16340 GCA_003508595.1 Planctomycetaceae bacterium | reverse complement strand
CCTGCGTGGCATGGGCTTTCAGCCTGTGCGTCAAACACCAGGGCTCTGATCCCTCACTGCCCTTGGGAAAACCCTTCCGCCAGAAGTTGGATCTACAACGTCGGAAACTTGATCTCGCTGGTGATCTTGTCATAGCGGGGATCGCGGAAGCCCTCGAAGAACTTCATGCCAAAACCCTGGTTGAGCTCAAATTGAGCCCGGTTCGACCAGGGGGTGTTGGGATGGGTCTTCTTCACAAATTCAAACTTCTGCCTCGCAAGCGCAAGTTGTGAATTCAACTGATCGGTGTCGACCTTGGTCAGCTTGATCTGGCGTTCCGTCGGCACGAGCATTTCCTGCACACGCCCAATATTCCAGGTATTGTTCTGCTTGTTCTTCGGCTCGGGAAAGTTGGTGAGATGGCTGTCCATCGCCAGCAGGAACTGGAACAGACGCACCCGGTAAGCCAGCACCTGGGCATACGCCAGATCGAAGTTGGCCCGCCAGCGGGTCGATTCCTCGGCATCCCGCAGCGGCTCGACTTTCTGCAGCACGGCAATCGCCTGATTCAACAGCCCCATCGCCCGGATCGCCCGCTGGAAATTCTCCTGACCGGCAGACCGGAAGGCGGCCGGATCGGTCGAGTACCAGATCTCCTGGATCTGCAATTGGGGATCAACCCGGGGGTCGAGCAACCGCACAGCCTCGGCCACCGCGAGTCGGAATTTGCTCTTCTGCCGGACCTCGGCATACCGCCGTCGCGACGACAGATCGGGGATGTATTCCTTCATGTCGAGAAACGCGAACTTCCGCTGTTCGGCAGCGGCCTGGCCGACCAGGTTCTGTTCTTCGTGCGGCAACAGGAAGTAGATGCCTCCCGATTCCTTGGCCAGACGAGCCATCTCGTAGGGAGCAAACCCGCTGGGGTGCGAGTCCCACCGGTCATGCAGACCGTCGTACTGCAGTGCCTCGGCAAAGGGGGTCTCGGGGCCCCGATGGATCGTCAGCCAGTGGTCGAGTCCGTACTTCGGGTCCTGCCAGCGCATCCGGCCGTACTTGTAGCCAAACAGCGACTCGCGTCCGAGGATGTAGACGGGAGACCGCGCTGTCTTGCAGCGTTTGACCGCCTCTTCGAGCAGGTCTCCTTCACCGTCATCCCCCGACTCGTCCGTCACGATGATCAGGCAGAGTTTGCGATT
>DNUF01000039.1:0-14842 GCA_003508595.1 Planctomycetaceae bacterium | reverse complement strand
ATCTCGGCAAGGTCAGCCGTGGGCTTGGCGGTCAGGGGATGCAGATCTTTCCCGAAACTGCTGATCGAGGTCAGCAGGATCTCCTTGTTCGACTTGAGCTGCTTGTCCCGCTCCATCACGATCCCGAGTTCTTCGTAGACCTTGTGGAACTGCTCGCGGATCTCTTTCTGATCGTCCTTCATCGACTCCGATTCGTCGAACAACCAGGCCACCAGCAGGCGGTCTTCCCTCATCATGCGGATCAGTTCCTGGGTGATCCGACTCAGGGCGGTGCCATACCCCTCGGCCACCGCCTGCGGTTCCCCACTGATCTCCCCCTCTCCCAGATCGGTCCCCAGCATGTCGAGGCCGGGCAGGGTGACATCTCCGATGTTCACCGCCACCTGCGGATCGGAAAACGATTCGGAACTCTCAATCTTGGTCTGCGAGACGGCTGGACCGCCCGTACCGGATGCGACAGCACCGACATTCGCTCCCCCCGAGACAATGTTCATCGTCTCGGAGATTTCAGTTTCCTGCGTCAACTCGCGGGTGAACTCTTCCGGGGTCCGTTCTTCGGTGAACAGCGATTCGATGGCGATTTTCACATCGTCGAACTGCACCCGGTAGGTCACAAACAGCAGCGACAGCAAAACGGCCACATGGACGCCTGCCGAGAGCAGCAACGCCGAGAGTTCCGAGCGTTTCAGGCGAAAGGTCGCAGGCATGGGGACCCGTTCCGGACGAGTGTTTCAGGGGGACCAGGGAGACGTCTCAACCACGCTTACACGCACATCCTGCAGTCGGGTTGAGGGATCCGGACTGCCCGACGTCAAAGCTTCGGCAAATCGCGTGGCTTGGCGGGTGCAGGACGTTTTTTCGCCTCTTCCCGGGCCCTTTCTTCAGCCAGCATGATCTGCCGCTGGGCATCGGCCTGGCTGGTATTCGCTGCGAAGATCGCCGGGTTCTTGTGTTCCTGCCACTCCCAACCCATGGGGGTCGAGAGTTCCAGTTCGGCGATGTGGGCCCACGGGGTTCCGGGGTGCTCATCCATGACCCGCTTGAGGTACATCGAGGCCCGCTTTTCTTCCTTCTTGATCGCCGCCCCGCTGTTGATGATCTTGGAGGGCATGATCCGCCATTCGTTGCTCTCTTTGTTCGAGAACACCCGGGGGTTGCCCTTCATCTCAGCGAGCATTTGGTTATAGCCGTCGGCCCGCACGCGCATCGCGAGCGCCCGCCCCATCGCCAGGTCGTACGCGGCCCGCCAGCGGGGCTCGACGACCTTGTCGCGGTCTTTTTCACCCTGCGACAACCCTTCCGCCAGGCGGTTGATCTTGTAGATCAGTTCGGCGGCGGGCTTCTGCGCCTCGCTGACCGTCTCACGCAGCACGTTGTCGTTGTAGGCGGGAAATTCCAGCCGGGGAAGCGGAATGTTGTCGATCTTCGACGCCTTGGCGGTTGCGACCAGCGCGAATTTCGCCTTGTTCATCTTCAAGCCCTTCTGGTACTCGACGATGGGCCGATAGTCGGGTGTGTAGCTCCGCATCACCGCGGGACTGAACTTGAGTTGCGAATCTTCCTGGGCCACGAAGTAAAGCCCGCCGGTCTCCTTGCAAAGGCGGGTCAGGCCGTAAGGACCGTATCCCGACGACATCTGGTCGAGATCGACCCCGCGATTCCCCCACAGGCCGACGTTGAGTGACTCGGGCTCGACCGTCTCGGGGCCGGCATCGTAGGAGAGGCGCACCGATTCGCCATCCTCAAACTTCCAGTCCATGTAAGACTTCTCGCGGCCAAACGGAGCCACATTCCCCACGACGTACACGCGGATGCCACCTCGTCGGCAGAGGACCAAGGCCTCTTCGAGGTAACGCTCGGCATCGTCCCCCTTTTCGTCGGTGATGACGAACAGGCGCACATTCCGCCCGCGGCTCCGTTCCCGCAGGAACTTCTTCGCAAGTTCGGTCACCGCCATGAAGACGTTTTCTTTGCCCGACGGATCATTCGCGATACTGCGGACCTTCGGAATCAGCGAGTTGATATCGGAGGTTGGCTTGTCGTTGAGAATGGCGAACTTTTCACCGTAGGTGGCGACCACGGTCTGGAGGGAATCGGCTCCCCCTTCCCCCAGTGACTCGAGTTGCCGGTAGACGTTCTCGAAGCGGTCGGCGATCAGGTTGCGGCGTTCCTTGAGTGACAGCGACTGGTCGAAGAGCCAGACCACCGTTGTCTTGCGGTCATGCAGCGACTGCTGGATTTCCCAAGTCAGGCGATCGATGGCCCCTTCCACCCCGCCCCCCCCCTGGGCGGTGTTCTCGACAGTTCCGCCCGTCGTCTCGACGGTTCCACTGAAGTCCCCCTCCTTGGGCAACATGGGGCCTTCGGCCGCCAGTTTCACATCGGGATCAACCGCTTCAGCCGTGCGTTCGATTCCCTTCTCGGCATTCTGCTGCACCGATTCGGCGGTGGCGGCCACAATGTTGCCGGCCCCCAGCAGCGAATTCACCTCGGCTGTCGTTCCGACCTGGTCCTGGATCGTGTTGTCAAAGTGGATCTCCTGCTGCAACTCTTCGAGAGCACTGAGGATCGTGGGATCCTGCTCACTCTCGAGGTGGTAGCGGAAGAGCATGAGGGCGACGAGGGCGACCGCATGAATCGACAGGCTGATGGCCCATCCGGGAAGGTCGTGAAGGGACAACCAGGCGGGGACCCAGTTGGTTGCCGCGGGAGCATCCACCACTGGGCTGCTGCTTCCGGTTGAGGGAGTCGAGCCCTTGGTCCGCGTCGTTCCGGGAATCGAGGCAGCACTCATCTATGAATCCCTTTCACTCGATTGGCATGGGGGGGCATCGGCCACTGCCAACGCCACGGCACCCATCGCCTTCACCAGTGGTCGCTTGTCACAAGTGTATACGGATCAAGGGCGGTGGGAAACTCTAATCGAGCCCCGAGTCATAGATCGACTCTCCCCGCCCCCCTCTTGCCGACACCCCTGCAGGCCCCCCGAACCCAACAGTCGCCAGTCCATGAAAAAAACCCGGCAGGAAGATTCCTGCCGGGTCTTGAATTCAAATCAGCACACAGCCCGCCCACCCAAGGGATGAGGTCCTGCAGATGGTCAGCGACTCAGCCTGACATCGCCCCTGGTCAATCTGCCATTGGGAACCAATGGTTCAGGCAGAGAAGCTGCTGCCGCAACCACAACTCTTCACAGCATTGGGGTTGTTGAAGGTGAAGCCGCGCTTCTCCAGTCCGTCATAAAAGTCGAGGACGGTGCCGTCGAGGAAGAGCTCACTCTTCTTGTCGACCGCCACCCGCACTCCATGATGCTCTTCCACAACGTCTTGCTTGGGATCCGATGCCTCATCGAAACCCAGGCTGTACTGAAAACCACTACAGCCACCCCCCACGACGCCAATCCGCAGCACCATGTTGGAGAGCGACTTCTCGGACATCACGCGCTGCACTTCTTTCGCAGCCTTCTCGGTCAAGGTAATCGGCATGGCACTCACTCCTGATCTGTCCGGGGCGGACTCCGCCCGGGATGGGTTGTTCTCGGCACCGCATGGTTAAACACAATTGCGGCAGTGAAAATTATAACAATGCCCCCGGGAAATCAACACCCGTCCTGCGAGAAGTTCAGCCGGCAAGAGAGCCAGTGGCGGGCCCATTCCAGGGCTGTCGACAAGCCTCGAACCCGGGCGGACTTTTCGAGGTCTCTCTGGGATCGATAGAGTAGCGGTCCGTTTTGGAGAACTGCCGCCCGGGGGTCGTGGCGGCGCTCCCGGTCCCGCCTTTCACTCTACCTCTGACGTTCAGTTCGCATGCGTTTCACCAAGATGCACGGTGCTGGCAATGACTATGTGTACGTCAATGCCTTCGAGGAAAGACTGCCCGCCAACGTGGCGCCCCTGGCGATTGCGGTCAGCGATCGCCATACGGGCATCGGTTCGGACGGGCTGATCCTGATCGGCCAGTCCGATGTGGCCGACGCCCGCATGCGGATGTTCAATGCCGACGGCAGCGAGTCGGAAATGTGTGGAAATGGAGTCCGCTGCGTAGCCAAGTACGTGTATGACCACGGCATCGCCCGGAAGGATGAACTGAAGATCGAAACAGGGCGCGGCGTGCTGACGCTGCAATTGGAAGTCCAAGGGGGAAAAGCCCGCCGGGTTCGAGTCAACATGGGAGCCCCCATCCTCGAGGGGGCGAAGATTCCCACACTTCTGGAGGGGAATCCCCCCATCCGCCAGAAACTGACGGCTGGCGGTCGCGACTTTGAGGTCACCTGTGTTTCGATGGGGAATCCCCACTGCGTCACCTTCGTGGATGAGGTGAACGACGACTGGGTCCTGCGGATTGGGCCGGAGGTGGAACGGCACCCGGCGTTTCCCCGGCGGGTGAATGCCGAGTTCATCAAGATCCTGTCCCCCCGGGAATTCCAGATGCGGGTGTGGGAGCGGGGTTCGGGGGAGACCCTGGCCTGCGGGACCGGGGCGTGTGCCGTGGCGGTGGCGGGAGTCCTCAACGGCCTGCTCGAGCGCCGGGTGGTGGGGCACCTCCCGGGGGGCGACCTCGAACTGGAATGGAGCCCGGAAGGTCCGGTCTTCCTGACGGGCCCGGCCGAAGAAGTCTTTTCGGGAGAATGGCCGCAGACCTTTTGACCTGCTTGGGCGAACAATTCTTGGACGTTCCCCCAAGGGAAGGGCCGCGACCGAGACCGAACAATCTCATGCTCCAGAGCAGCGAAATGGTGGCATTTGACATTGTGTTGGAGTAAACTTCCCTTCACAGCGTGAGCAGGGAGAACTCGTCCCTCCCACGTTCTGGAGACACTCCAGCCGGGGTGGCGGAATGGCAGACGCACCGGATTCAAAATCCGGCGCCCTCAAAGGCGTGTGGGTTCGACTCCCACCCTCGGCACTGAAGACAAAACGACTGAAGTCAAAATGACTGAAAATGGAATGCTTGGGGACGCGGTTTTTGCAACCGGCTAGCAGCGGCGCCCGATGAAATGACTCTGGAGCCTCTGGGTACGTCTCAGTCGATTTCGAGTGAATGCTGACGGAATCATTTCGTTGAGAGGCTGTTCGTTTCCGGGAAGCACCGCTCCGGATCATGATGTTTGTGCCGGGTCGCCTGGGCGCTCGCAAACCAACGGTGGAACGGTTCCACAACCCGACTCCGTCAACCTCTTTGCAACAGGCTTTTGGCCCCGGGGCTGTTTGGGAGTTTCCGCTGGGGTTGTCGGGCTGCCGTCGCTCTCTTTGGGACTGTCAGGAAATCATTCGGCGTCATTCCTGACTCTTGGGTCCCACAACTTCACAGTCGGGAATGTCGTTCAGACGATCGGCAAACTCAGTGCCAACGGGATGGTCCCAGCATTCCCGAACGTTGGAGAAATCTGGAAAACACCCCCGCAGAGACGGGGAGAGAGCCAGTCTGGCGTCTGGTCTTTCGCCGACCCGAACCATCGGGCAAGAACGGGCCACCCGTTGTGAGATCCACAGGACAATCGCCAGGCGAACGACAACAACCCCTCTCCGAATCCCAGAGCAGTCGCGTCCCGCCTCAACGCCGCGATTCAAGTCCGGAGGACGAAGATGAATGCCAGGGCGAGCAAAAAAATCCCCAGAATTCCAAGGAAAATATTGAGAAAAACACGCTGCTCGTAGCGCTCCTGGGAAGTCTGCCGCGGAGGCAGGACCCCCGTTCGCCGAAATTCAAGATTCTCGGCTCTGGCGGAAGGCGCAGATTGGGAATGGCTGTTCGAAACGGGAGGAACACTCATGAGTTGCAACTCAAAACCGGTGGCCCAAAACTTCAGGTCAGCAACCATCAATCCGAAACAACAGCCGCAAATGACAGCCGTGCACCACACGGCTCAACAGAGTTCTTGATCGTCGAACTGTTGAGCACTGGTGCGAATGAACTCTCCGAATCACTCAGGACACCCGTGTTGACTCGGCTCCTGCAGCAAGGTTTTCCACGTTTGGATTCTAACGCTTCGAGAGAGACAATCAATGGCACCGGAAACTATTTTTTCCTCCCCTTCGCCTTCAGGCTCAGACACACATGCCATTTTTTCATAATTTGTAGGCATTTTAGCGGTCTAATCGCATCTGCTAAAAAACCAATAGGTGCAATTTTTTTACATTCTCTCATAAGCGGTTCGAAATGTCGTGAGATCCATCACTGGTGATCGAACCTGGTTTGTCTCCCCATCCAGAGGAGAGGGCCAATGGGGCCATCGGCGAACGTGCCGGAATTCTTCCCGAAATCCCCTCAAAATCGCACGGATTGCCTTGGATTTGAAAAGCGATACAGTCGCCAACTGCCGACGATGACCGCCGACTACGGGGAAACCATCACTCGCGAAACTTCGGTGTCCCGGAAGTTGAAACCGGGACTGGCTTCTAGAGATTGCCTCTCAATCATCCTTTTTCTTCGCCGACTTCTTTCCACCTCCCTTGCCGGGGAGTGCAACCGTGTACAGGGTCATCACCGATCCCACGGACATCAGGGCGTAGGCCAGCCAATCTGGAGGCTCGATCATCTGCTTGCGGTCGTTGCTGACTCCTGTGACCAGGTTCCGCAGACCTGGAATCGCACGGCGATCAGCCGGGGTCTTCAAGACGACCCGTTCAATGGCCAGGCAACTGACTCCCAGCAGTCCAACGATCAAACCCACTGACAGAAACAGAGAACGAATCATGGCGAGCATCAGGGCAAGAGAGGAACCAGGGTGGTTGCGCGGGGCCAGACCGGCGGCCACGAAACCACGCTGTCGTCTGGTGATCGACACACCTCGCCCCCGATTCGCAAGATTTCTTCAGTCGTTCTCACAACCGTTGTATTGAATGACACCGGATTTCTGGCCACGGCCGACACTCCCGCTCTGATCGACACACACGGTCCGTTGCATCGCCTCGCGCGGCCCCTGCAGAGACTGGCCAAGGGGAGAATCGCTCGATAAAGTCCGGCCACCAGCGCCGTGTTTCGGGCGCGCTTGTGCGTCTCTTCCCCCCCTTGCTGCGAGAGTCTCCGTGAAAGCCCAGATTGCCCTGCTGCCCGGTGATGGCATCGGCCCTGAAGTCACCGCCCAGGGAGAGCGCGTGCTGACCGCCATCGCCCGCAAATACGGTCACCAGTTTTCCTTTCAATCGCTGCCGATGGGGGGGAATGCCATCGACAGTCACGGCACTCCCCTGCCCGACGAAACCCTGGCCGCCTGTCGGGCCTCCGACGCCATCCTGCTCGGTGCGGTGGGAGGGCCCAAGTGGGACGATCCCAACGCCAAGACCCGCCCGGAAGCGGGCCTGCTGAAAATCCGCAAGGAACTCGGCCTGTTCGCCAACCTGCGCCCGATTGCCCCCTCACGCCACCTTCTGGCCGCCTCACCCCTGAAGCCCGAAATCGTCTCCGGGACCGACATCCTGTTCGTCCGCGAACTGACGGGTGGGCTGTATTTCGGCGCTTCGGGACGGCGCCCCCATCCCTCGGGCGAGGAAGCCTTCAGCACCATGACCTATTCGACCGGCGAGATCGAGCGGGTGGTCCGCCTGTCCGCCGAGGCGGCCCGCAAACGCCGCAAACGGCTCACCATGGTCGACAAGGCCAATGTGCTGGAAGCATCCCGACTGTGGCGTTCGGTCTCGGCCCGGCTGATGGCGACCGAGTTCCCCGATATCGCCTACGACGTCGTGCTGGTCGACTCGATGGCCATGCATCTCATCTCCCGCCCCCGCGATTTCGACGTCGTCGTCACCGAGAACATGTTCGGCGACATCCTCACCGATGAAGGCTCGATGATCACCGGGTCGATGGGCCTGCTTCCCTCGGCCTCACTGGGAACTCCAGGCCCGGGGCTTTACGAACCGATCCACGGCTCGGCTCCCGACATCGCCGGGAAGGGGATTGCCAATCCCCTGGCCACGATTCTCGCGGCTGCCCTGTTGCTGCGCCACTCGCTGAACCTGGAGACCGAGGCCGCCGCAATCGAACAGGCGGTTGATGCCGTCCTGGCAGCCGGACACCGCACAAAGGACATTGCCGCAGGGGGGCCCAGCATCGGCACCGTCGCCATGGGAGATGCGGTTCTGAGCGCTCTCGGTGCCTGAGAGGCCAGCCATGCCGTCCCCCGAGGAACAACTCCCCCTGTTTGTCTACGGTACACTGCGACAGGGGGAGTCGAACCATGACTGGCACCTCGGGGGACGATTCTTGCGGGTCGTTACCGCCTGCCTCACGCAGCATGTCCGCCGGGTCGGCCACCATGGGTATTTCGTCGTGGTCCCCGCGGCGGGAGAACAGGTGGAGGGGGAGTTGTTCTTCCTCGATCCCGTTCGATATTCCGAGACTCTGGAGCGGTGCGACCGACTGGAAGAAATTCCTCCGGGCGCGCTGGAAGGGGCGTGGTACGCACGCCGGGTGGTGACTGTCGAATCGGGAACCGCAACCCACCGGGCATGGGTCTACCTGCAGGCGGACAATGTGGACTGAATCTGGCCCGTCCCGAGCCAGGCGTTCTCAACAAGACACAGTGTCCCCGCCAAAACCTGACTGTATTCCACGACATTGCCTGGACCACGGCTGTGACGCGGCGATCGGGAGCATCTTGGCCGGGGGCATCTTGGCCGGGAATCGTCCGCAGGGGGAACGCTCAAAACAACGAGAGCCGGTCTCGGAAGACCGGCTCTCGTCATTGAAATTCCGTTGATTCTGCGGGGACTGGCCCCGTGAGTGTCAGACGTGCTTGTAGAACTCTTCGGCCTCGCGCATGAAGTCGAGGTCGAGTTCGCGATTCCGACCGACGGCATTGGCCAGGGTGTCGCTGACGATCTTGAGTCCCCGCAGGGCGACCATCATGCCGAAATTCTTTTCCAGCACCAGTCGGCCGGCGTGAATCCCGAGGCGCGTCCCCAGCACGCGGTCGAAGGCACTGGGGGGACCGCCTCGCTGGAGGTGGCCGAGCGTGACATAGCGGGTCTCGATTCCGGTCCTGCGTTCGATGATATCGGCCACTGTCTTGCCAATCCCACCCAGGCGAACGTGGCCGAAGTCATCCACCTCGGCGGTGTCGGTCACCAGGCCTTCCTGGGGGAGTTTGGCCCCTTCGCTGGCGATGACCATGCCATAGGTCTTTCCGGCCTGGCGGCGTTCCTTGAGAACCCGGCACATTTCCTCGACGTTGACCTCTTCTTCCGGGATGAGGACATAGTCGGCCGCGGTGGCGATCCCGGCGAAACAGGCGATCCACCCGGCATGTCGTCCCATGGTCTCAACCACCATCACACGGCGGTGCGATTCGGCGGTGGTCCGCAGGCGGTCGACCGCCTCCATCACGATGTTGATGGAAGTG
This sequence comes from Planctomycetaceae bacterium, assembly GCA_003508595.1. Classification (GTDB taxonomy): domain Bacteria; phylum Planctomycetota; class Planctomycetia; order Planctomycetales; family Planctomycetaceae; genus UBA10511. The sequence goes on along the minus strand of DNUF01000039.1, from coordinate 5,499 downwards.
TCAAACCCGAAGGTGTAATCGGTGCAGTCCAGGTCGTTGTCGATCGTCTTGGGAACGCCGATGACCGGGAACTTGAAATCTTCATACAGCCGTTTCGCCACCCCCAGGGTGTCATCTCCCCCAATGGCGACGAGAGCGTCGAACCCGAGGCGGGCGAAGCTCTCGCGCAACTGCTGGACCGACTCGGCCTTCTTGTACGGATTGGTGCGGGACGAACCGAGGATGGTCCCCCCCTTGTCGAGGATTTCATCGGTTTCGCGGGGCTTGAGAGGAATGGCATTCCCCTGGATGGCGCCGCGCCAACCCTCCAGCAACCCAAAGCACTCACCCCCCCGGTTGGAGACGGTGCGGACGACACCGCGGATGACGGCGTTCAACGCGGGGCAGTCTCCCCCGCCGGTCAGCATGGCGACCTTCATGACCTGTGACTCTCTTCCTGGAAACTACTGACCGGCCGCCTTGGAAGGCGTCCAGGTCCGCTCAATGTAGGTGGTGTCGATCTGGCTGGTCTGAAACGCCTTGTCGGCGAACAGATCCCGCAACAATGGGATCGTGGTCTTCACCCCTTCAACCACGAATTCATCCAGCGCCCGCCGCATGCAGGCAATCGCCTCATCACGCGTTGGCTTGTGGACGATCAGCTTGCCAATCATCGAATCGTAATTCGGCGGGATGGTGTACCCCTGGTACACGTGCGAATCCCATCGCACTCCCAACCCCCCGGGGACCCGCAACTTGGTGATCGTTCCCGGCGAACCCCGGAACCCGTTTTCCGGGTCCTCGGCATTGATCCGGGCCTCCATCGCACATCCGTTGCACGGGACCTGGGCCTGGGTGAAACCAAGGGGCTCACCTGCCGCGACCCGGATCTGGCTCTTGATCAGGTCGATTCCCGAAATCAGTTCACTGACCGGGTGCTCAACCTGAATGCGGGCGTTGACCTCGATGAAATAAAACTTGTTGGTGCTCTGGTCGACAATGAACTCGACCGTGCCGGCATTGGTATACCCGGCCGATTTCACCAGTCGGACCGCCGCCTCGCACAGTTCTTTCCGCACTTCCTTGGGCAACGTGGGGGCGGGGGCCTCCTCGACGAGTTTCTGGTGACGCCGCTGCAGCGTGCAATCCCGCTCCCACAGGTGACGGACCGCCCCGTGATGGTCGGCGATCACCTGGACTTCCACGTGCCGGGGACGGTCAATGTACTTCTCGAGATACACCCCCGCGTTCTTGAACGCCTTCTCGGCCTCGACGGCGGCCGCCTTGAGCCCCGCCTGCAGCGAGATGGCATTCATGGCGACCCGCATCCCCTTGCCACCACCGCCAGCCGTCGCCTTGATCAGTACCGGGTAACCGATTTCCTCGGCCACCCGCAATGCCTCTTCTTCGGAGGTGATCAACCCCTCGCTGCCCGGCACCAGGGGGACCTTGGCCGCCTTGGCGATCAGCTTCGCCGAGACCTTGTCGCCCAGCTTGTTCATCGCCTCGTGAGTGGGGCCAATGAACGTGATGTCACAGCTTTTGCAGACCTCGGCAAAGTGGGCGTTCTCGGCCAGAAAGCCGTAGCCCGGATGAATGGCCTGCACATTTCCAATCTCGGCAGCGCTGATGATCCGGTTGATCATCAGGTAGCTTTCAGAGGAGGGGCGGCCCCCGATGCAGTACGCTTCGTCTGCCAGTTCGAGGTAATGGGCCCCCCGATCGGCCTCGCTGAACACGGCGACCGTTTCGATCCCCAGTTCCTTGCAGGCACGGATCACGCGGAGCGCAATCTCTCCCCGATTGGCAATCAGAATTCGCTGGAACATATGCGTCAGCCCAACCGGACCCGGAACAGCGGCTGCCCGTACTCCACCGGATCACCATTCTTCACCAGGACCTCGGCAATCGTGCCGGTGACGTCCGAAGTAATCTGGTTGAACACCTTCATCGCCTCGATGATGCAGATCACCGTGTCGGTGTTCACCTTCGAGCCAACCTGAACAAAGGCTGCCTCGCCGGGAGCCGCTGACGAGTAGAAAGTCCCCACGGTCGGACTCTTGATCGCCGGCAATTCCGCCGCGGCGGGGGGAGCCGGTGCAGCCGAAGCGGCCGCCGGGGGCGGGGCGGCGGGTGTCGGGGGCATGCCCGGCGGGAAGGGCATCATCGGGTAGCCCGGGGTCGGCATCGGGCCCGGATACCCCGCCGGCATTGGGAGGGAGGGGCTGTCACCTGGGCCTCGCCGCAGGCGCCAACGCTCGGATCCACTGCGGAGATCGACCTCGCTCAGGCCGTGCTTCTCCATCATGGAAACGAGCTCGCGCAGCTTGCTCAGGTCGAACGGTTCGTCAGGACTGGAAGGTGGGGTGGCTGTCATGCTCTTGTCGCTCTAAACACAACTCCCGGCAATGTTTCCGGAGGCGACGCGATGCTAGTTCGGGCGGTGGAAACCGTCAAGTGTTTCAGGGGACCGAGCGGTCTGAGGTCCACCAGTCGGGAAAGGATCCCCGCAACTCCAACCGCTGTCCCATCCTCAAAATCTCGACGCACACCTCGTCACCGGGTGCGTATCGGCGCAGCACCTCCGACTTGAATTGCTCCAGCGTCAACAGGGGAGACGTCCCCGCGAGGCTGACAATCAAATCCCCCTTCGCCAAGCCCAACGACTTGGCCAGCCCTCCCGATTGTCCCCGCAGTGAGACCACCTTGATCGCCAGGGAATCGGCCTCCAGCCGCGCTTCTTTCCGCTCTTCACTTCCAACGGAATAGCCCAGGAATCCCCACACCACCGGGTAGCTCCGCAGCGATTTCCGCCAACTGACGTCCCCCTGCCACCACCCCTCGGGCAGAGCAATCACAACTTTGCGCCCTGCGTTTTCTGCCCCTGCAGTCTCCCCAGACTGTAGTTCCAGCACCAGTTCCGAAGCCCCCCGGTGCCGATGCAGGACCCAGCGAAAATCTTCTTCCGAACGGATAGGAACTTTCCCGGCACGAAGCACTCTCTCCCCGGGCACGATCCCCGACTTCGCTGCCGGAGAATCAGCCGCCACCTCCTCCACCTGATGCCCATGGGATCGCAGAAAAGAGATTCCCAGGTTCTCGGGAAGGGGGAACGGGAACAGCAGTTTGCGGTCGAAGGCACCGTCGGCAAACGACTGCAAGAGCCGGTACTCCTGCACCTGATGGCAGTGCAGGCAGCCATTGTGATGCTTGCGGAGCAGTGGGAAGTCGTTCGGGTGGAGCGGTTTTTCGGGGGTGGGGTGGATGGCCTGGCGGGCGGCGGGACTGGCCGGGTCGCGCTGCCTCAGATCATGGGCATCGAGGACCTCTCGCATGGTCGTCAGGAGGGACTCTTTCGACAGACGCGATTCGGGAGAGGCGGCATCGCGCCCGCCGTAGCGGGCGTAGACATTCAGATCGGCATCGAGAAAGAAGGCCTGCCAGGTGTTGTCGTAATCAAACTCAAACCGTGCCAGGTCCACCCCATTCATCTGGGTGATCCGCACGCACTCAAACTGCGCACGGAGAGTGGCAATCTCGGGGTCCTGATGAGCAACCTGCCCATCCCAAATCCAGCACTCGGGTCAACGGACGCAGCGGAAGACCACCATCAACGGCTTGCCCGACGTCTGTGCCTGGCGCACTCCCGCTTCAAGGCTGTCCGCCCACCCGGGTGCCGCGTGGACTGCGGCCGTCAGCACCGGTCCCGCCACCAGCGCCAACACGATCAACAAATCCCGCATCCACAACGTACAAGACATGGTTTGCTCCCGGTTCGGTGACAATGCCGTCATCCTAACCCAAGCATCGACAAAGGAACAGTCGGCGTCACTCCCTTCCCCCCCTTCGGTCGACTGATCACAATCACCCAGCCCCCGGGGTGTTGGCCAAGAGAGCTCTCCCCGGCACTGCCGGCCAATTTCCTGTTCACTCCGCTTCGCCTCCATGATCTGCGTCAGCCTCGGCCGCACTCGCCACAAGATGATGATCGCCGAGCACAAGGTGCTGGCCGAGAAAGGGGCGCAACTGGTCGAACTGCGGCTCGACTGGCTGGGCACCCCTCCCGACCTGGGGCGACTGCTGAAAGACAAGCCGACACCGGTCGTCATCACCTGCCGGCGTGCTCAGGACAAGGGGCTCTGGAAATTCGGGGAGGACCAGCGGCAGACGCTGTTGCGTTCGGCCATTGTGGCCGGGGTCGATTATGTCGATCTTGAGGAGGATATCGCGGGCAGCATCCGGCGGTTCGGATCGACGAAGCGCATCGTCAGCTATCACAACTTCGACGAGACCCCGGCCAATCTCGAAGAGATTCACGCCCGGCTGGCGAGCCGCGATCCCGACATCGTCAAGCTGGTCACCACTGCCAAGACCCCGGAAGACAACGTCCGCCTGCTGGAAGTGGTGAAGAACGCGAAGGTTCCCACCGTCGGGTTCTGCATGGGTGACCTGGGGGTGTGGAGCCGCATTCTCTGCCGGAAGTATGGCTCTCCCTTCACCTACGCGACATTTTCGGCCCAGCGGACGATGGCCCCGGGGCAGCTGACGTTTGAAGAGACCCGCGACATCTTTCACTTCGACCAGATCAACCGCGACACACAGGTTTTCGGGGTGGTGGCGGACCCGGTTGCACACAGCCTCAGCCCGCTGATCCACAACGCGGCGTACCAGGCCCAGGGACTGAACGCCGTCTACCTCCCCTTCCGCATCCCGCGCGAGCACTTCACGCATTCGCTGCATGTGCTGGAAGCCCTGGACGTACGCGGTTACAGCGTGACCATTCCCCACAAGGTGGCGGCCCTGGAACTGGCCCAGACGAAGATCGAACCGGTCGCGGAGATCGGGGCGCTCAATACACTTTTCCGAGGCCAGGGGGGCGAATGGTGCGGAGCAAACACCGATTGTGACGCGGCACTGGCCAGCCTGCGTCTGGCGCTGGATCCCGAGGGGGACCCGCTGCATCCGGCCACCGACCCACTCGCGGGGAAGCGGGTCTTGATCCTGGGGGCCGGCGGGGCGGCGCGGGCCATCGCCACCGGTCTGATCAAGGCGGGTGCGGCAGTGACCATCACCAACCGGACGAAAGCCAAGGCGGCCGAACTGGTCCAGTCGCTCGGTTGCATGATCGCCGGTTGGGAAAACCGGGGAGCCGTCGGTTGCGACGTGCTTGTCAACTGCACCTCGGTCGGCATGCATCCGAAGGTCGACGAGAGCCCCTTCCAGCAACACTGGCTGGACGAGGGGATGATCGTCTTCGACACCGTGTACACGCCCGAGCGCACACTGCTGATCGCCCAGGCCCGTGAGCGCGGTTGCCGGGTGGTGACCGGCGTCGAGATGTTCGTGCGGCAGGCGGCCCGGCAGTACGAGTACTTCACCGGGAAATCGGCCCCCATCGAGGTGATGCGAGCCACCCTCAAGAAGGCGATCTCGGTCGTCAAGGTGACCTGATGAGGGTCACCCTGATCGGGTACCGTGGCTGCGGCAAGAGCACGCTGGCTCCATTGCTGGCCCGGCACC
>DNUF01000145.1 GCA_003508595.1 Planctomycetaceae bacterium | reverse complement strand
AGTTTGTGAACGGCAAATTGTGAATCAATCGGGGGTAGCAGTGCTGGCGACTTCGTTTTTCAACGGCTTCTCTTTCACCGTCGCAAATGAGCCTGACTTTGACTCTCGTTTTTGGGAAAGTGGGGGGATCTGGTCGAATTGCTTGTGCAGATTCGGAATCACAGCACCCAAAAGGTGTTTGCAGATCTACGAACCAACTTTGAGTTCATTCACTGGCAACTGACGCAAGCGCCCAACTCGCGTCGAACGGGCTTCGCGAATGGAATCAGGAGGTTGGCTTCGCGGTTTCGCAACAACACTTCGACAAGTCAAGAGTGATGAACCTGAGCTGCCCAACTCAGGTCTATCGGTCACCTTGTCTGATTGGGGGAGTGGGTACATCCACTCCCCCAATCGCTTTCTTTGGGGATGGAAGATTCTGTGTCATTTGACGGCGGGTGGATTGCCCTGCAGATGTTGAGACAGGCTGCCCTCCCCTCCCGGGGGTTTGGGTCTCTGTGGCAATCGCACGAAATCTCAGGTGGGTGGTGTGGTCTCCGGAGGACTGCCGGTACCATTCTGCGGAGTGTCCTCCCGGGGGGGCGTGGGTGGATCCATGGGGTGTTGGCAGTCCCACTGGGTCTGCAGGGAATCCATCGTGGCTTTGAGCGCGGTGAATTGCGGTTGTTCCCGCACCGCGGCTTGGGCCAGTCTGAGTGATTTTGCAACAAATTCGGCCAGGGGCCGGGGCGCGTCTGCAGCAGTCGCCCAGGGGATGATGCGCTGGACCAGCCTGAGTCGATCCTGGTACGGCTCGATGTTGGGTGCCTGTTCGGTTTCCAGCGTTTCCAACCGCTTCTCGACCTCTTGCAGAATGACGGAAACACGGCCGGGTGATCCACTTCTCAGCGAGTTTTGAAGTCTCAGACCGGCGTGACTGATTCGAACCTGCCTGATCCGCTGGGAATTTTCGGGATGTTGCCGAGCCGATTCTTCCGAGAATGCGTTCCAACGATCGAGTGTGGTGTCGGAAGCAGCGAAGTCCCCGAGTTCGTGCTCGATTTGCGACTGGATGGCGAGCAACGACAGCAGTGTGCTCCATTTCTCGGGGTCGCCCGGCTTGGCCCGAACCGCATCCTCTTGTTGGGGGACGGCCACTTGCAACAGGACCTTGGCGGTCGAGAGGCGACCCGTGGCGTAGAGCGTTGAGATCACCAGCATCGAGGGGCCACCCTGGATGACACGAGTCGGTATTGTCTGTTGTTGATCGCACAGTTGTACAATCGCATTCATGGCCTGCTCCGCCTCGGCGGAACGACCAAGACGTGTGAACAAATTCCAACGCTCAATCAGCAATTGGGCCCGGAGGTTCCGTAGCTTTTGTGATTGGGGAAACCGATCGACAATCGCCATCGCCAGATCAATATCTGCCAGTGATTCTTCAGCCAGGCCGTATCCCGAGGATCCAATGTTGCTGATCGCGGACAATCCCCGGGCCAGCCCCTCTGCCGTCGCCTGATCGAGGTTGTCGAGATTGTCCCGCCGCTGGTGGTAGAGAGTTCGGACCTGCGTGAACAGTTTGAGCCGCTCCGCCGCTTCGGGAGGCTTGGTCCCAATCATGTTCAGACTGGCCTCGGTGGTGCTCAACAATTGTTGAAACGTTTGCCGTTGGGCCTCTTTTTCCGCGGCCATGGCCGCCGTCATTTTCAGCAGGGCGACTTCGGTCTTTTGCTTTTGGGATTCGAGTGCCATCAGCGTCTGGTGCTGGCGCCAGAAATGAAACAGCCCACCTCCGATGCCGGCCAGGAAGAGCAGGAACAGCAGCCCTGTCGCGGTCGCCTGCGCGGGACGCCGGACAACCCATTTCCAGGCCCGTTCGTGCCAGGAATAGAGACGGGCCGAAATGGGTCGGCCAGCCAGAAAACTCTCCAGGTCGTCCGCCAGTTCCCCGGCCGTCCGGTAGCGGTCTCCCGGCCGCTGACGCAGGCACTTGGCCACGATCGTTGCCAGATCGACGGGGACTTCAGGACGCAGGCGTGGAATCCAGGAAGGTTCATTCCAGGCGACCTGAATCAGGGTGTCGAGGGTGGAGCGTCCCCGATGGGGAGGCTGACCGGTGAGGGCCGCAAAGGCGACCGCCCCCAGTCCATAGATGTCACAGGCGTTGCCGACGGCCTGAAGCGAGTTGACCAGTCCGGTCTGTTCGGGGGCCATGTAGGCCGGAGTCCCGAGGATCGTCCCCGAGATGGTCAGTCGCTGGCCCTGTGACAAATCGTGCGCCAGTCCGAAATCGGTCAATCTTGCCTGGGGCTCCGGTGACCCCATGGTGGCTTCGAGCAGCACATTCGCCGGCTTGAGATCGCGGTGGACGATTCCCAGGGCATGGACCGCCTCGACGGCGTGAGCCAATTGACAGATCAGGCGCGCAGCATCGGGAATGGCAAGCGGCCCCTGATCAATTCGATCCTGCAGCGTCCCCCCCTCGATCCACTCCATCACAAGGTATGCCGTCTGGTCAACAAATCCCGATTCGTAGATCCGCACAATATGCGGGTGTTTCAGGCGGGCGAGTGCGTCGGCTTCGCGCCGCACACGTTCCCTCCCGCGGGACACCGCCTCGGCCGACAGGATCTTGACGGCGACCGGCCTGTTCAGCGAGGTTTGAAACGCCCGATAAACAGTCCCGGAGCCCCCTCGGCCGATCAAATGAAGATCACTGAAACCTGGCAGTGCCGGGGGTGGAGCAGGGGGGGCTGGCTCCGTCGAATCGGCGGAGGGTTCAAATGGCGAGTACTGGATGGCAAACGAGAGGAGCGCACCGGAATCGGCGAAAGCCCGTTGGGAATTCCGCGAGGGAGTCACCGGGAGTGGGACCGACGACTGCGAAAGTTGATCGAGCAGGCGTTGGCAAGCCGGGCATTGTTCGTGGTGTGTCTCGGCTGCCAGGCGATCGGACTCGGACATCAAACCCTGCAGAAATTGCTGCCACTGTTCTCTGCCGGGGCATCCGCGGTCGAACTCGGGAATCGATTCGGGAGGCAGAGAGCCCGCAAAAGTTGGAGCCATGCTGGGATCTCAGTCCGGTTTCTCAAGTCGCAGGATCTCCTCCCGCAGGAGGGTGGTGACCCGGTAGCGTGAAGTCAGCGCCGACGCGGGCTTGATTCCAAGTCGCTCTCCGACGTCGGCTGCGGAAAGCTGGTCGATTGCCAACCATTCAAAAGCCTGCCAGGTCTTTGGATCCACCTGGCGACGGACCTTGCTGGCGGCGATTTCGTACAGTTCCTGATCGTATTGCGCTTCGAGCCGGGCGAGAAGGTCATCCCGGGCGGAAACGAGATTGAGACTGTCAGGGCTGTTGCTGCGGCCAAACATCCGCCGTTTCTGGGAGTGCTGGTGCTCCACCCAGTCACACCAGGCACCATGCACAACCGCCCGCAACCAACCGCGGAAACTCTGGCTCGGGTCGTAGGAGAGTCGCTGGATCTGCCGCGAAATCTGCAACAGAACCTCCTGGCTGACATCGTGGGCGTCGGCCTCCTGCAACCCGTGCTGTCGGCACCAGGCCAGCAATGACGCACCGTACAGCAAGACAAACTGCTGCCAGGTCTCGTCATCCTGGGGAGCCGAGGTCAGCCGAAAGATCAGGCTGGGGTTGGTTGAGGGGGGGGGAGGTTGCGGCATCAGACTGTGGATTCGGGCGCAGGGGGGGGCACGGTCCAGCGGCAGAACGTATTGTAACAGGATCCTGGGGGGGAGGTGCGAACCGGCATGAAGACCCGGTAACAGGTCTGATTCTCTGAAAATGGACTGCCTGGGTCTCTAAGACCTCCTGGGAACGTTTTGTGACGCAAATCTCCCCTGAGACTTTGGAAAGTTCCACTGGGGCTCACTGTGATGGCTGGCGAGACTGGCTCGGGAGTGTGTTCGGGTGTGCACTGCGTGGGTGTTGGAATCCTTGAAAAACCGCGGTTTCATCGGCAGAATCTTGGGCCGTTGCGCTGCGTTTCCCTCTGGATCCCTGTGGGCTGACAAGTCATGAAAAAGACGGAGATGGCCGAGTTCAAGGAGTTGCTGGAAGCGCTCCAGGCCCGTCTGCGAGGCGACGTCCGTCAATTGACGGACGAGGCCCTGGGGAAAGACCGACAGGATGTCGGAGGCGAATCCAAGAGTCCCACCCACATGGCAGAATTGGGGAGTGATGCCTTCGAGCAGGAATTTGCCCTGTCTCTGGTCGCCAATGAACAGGAGACGTTGGCGGAGATTGCCGTGGCACTGCAGAAGATCAAGGACGGCGTCTATGGGCAGTGCGAGGTCTGTCTCAAGGAGGGGAAGTCGGCAACCCAGTCTGCGATTCCGAAGGCCCGGCTTAAGGCGATTCCCTATGCCCGCACCTGTGTGAATTGTGCGCGGAAGCGCGAGGACTATGGTCCATGACCAAAGTCCCCCGGTCCCGATATGGCCTGTTTGGCGCATTGGTGGGGGGATTGCTTTGGACAGATCTGGCGACCAAGAGTTGGGCGTTCAAGTCGCTGGGGTACGAATACCGCCACAGTGACTGGTCCTGGAGCACCGGGTTCTTCTGGGGCCGGTTTTCGATCACTTTTCAGACCAGTTTCAACCGGGGGGCTCTGTTCGGGATGGGGCAGGGCTGGACCGGGTGGTTTGCCACACTGAGCCTGCTTGCCCTGGCGGGAATCATTTACTGGCTGTTCGTCCGGGGGGAAGCCCGCAGTCCGTGGGTGACATTCTGGATGTCCCTGATCGCGGCGGGAGCGCTGGGAAATCTCTATGACCGCCTGGGTTTGCATGGCTGCACCGATCAGGCCGGACGGCGAATCTTTGCCGTGCGTGATTTCATCGACTGCTCGATTCCCGGGTTGCGGTGGCGCGGAGGGACGTGGCCGATCCTGGTTCCGGAGTTTGAATGGCCCCTCTTCAACCTGGCCGATGTCTGGTTGGTGCTCGGAACCGCCGGCTTGGTCTGTCTGGGAGTGTGGTCCGATGGAACATCGCGGCCATCCCCGGAAATTCCCGACCAGGACCCTGTCGAACGCCTTCCGCCTGCTGCCGGTGCGACTCATCCCGCGTCTTGACTTGCGTTCGGCAATCGTCGTCCGCTCAGTCGAACTGGCGGTGTTCTTCCAGTTGCAGTTGATTGCGGTGCTGTTCCACCGCTTCATCGAATCGGCTGAGGACGTCGATCGCCTTGTCCCGGGAAGACACGAGGCCAATCACGAGGAATTGGGCGATTGCCAGGAAGTAGCAGATCCAACCCGCTTCCACATAGCTGCGGCCACCAATGATGACAGACAAAATCGCCAGTACCGACGAAGAGCGGTCGAGATGTCGGCAGAGAAGCCCCTTCAGATAGGGCCAGAACTGTTCACGGGCGGCACGGAACCTCTGCCCGGGCGGCAGCAGCAGTTTTCCCGGCCCGGGGTGAATGATCGAGAACAGCGCCTGATCGGGCATCGCTTCGATCACCCCCACGGCCAGGAGCAGACGCAAGGCAAGGCTGATCCACCCCCAGCGGCTTCGTGGACGCGGTGGGGAGTGGGGCTGTCCCGTCAACGGCAGCGGATTGTCTGAAGTTTCCGGTGTGCTCCCAGTGGCCCTTCCTGCGGGGGAAGGATCGATCAACTCGTTGACATCAAACTGCTCCGCCGGCGTCGGGGTCGGCAACCATCCCCGGACCGAATCCACCAGTGCCGTCTCGACATTGGCTGTCGCCAGCAAGAGCAGCAACGAACCCCGAACCCACTGCTCGATGTCTTTGGTCAATTCGGCATTGAAACGCTCCCAGCGGGTAAAACGCCGCGCGAACAGCCGAAACAGCGGAATGGCAATGAGTCCCACCAGGATGCGCACCAGCGGCCGCAGCAGCGAGGTGATCAGGGCACCCATGGCAGGTCGGCCGTGCTCTTGGTAATCGGGACTGGAAATGACTGGCCAGCATTGTGACAACCCGATCGACAAGAGTCACATGCATTCGAGTCGAAATCGAGATTCCCCAAACCCTGCGGCTTGCGATTGGGGAGGGGAGACCGACAGAATCACCGACACCCCCCTCCTCCCGCCTGGATGGATAACTCGTGCTGGAACAACTGGAAAAACTGATCCGAATCGACCCGGCTGAGCGCGGACTCATCTCGAGCGAAGCCCGTTTTGGTGCTCTCGCGGGGGGAGAATTGGCCCCCGCCTGTCGCGACCTGGCACGCCGAGCCAGGCATGTCGTGCTGGTGACCGGGTTTTATATTCCTCTCGGCACTCCCCCCGCCGCCGAGACGGACGGTCCGTTGGGAACTGCTTTGCTGGCCGATGTCCTCCTGCGTGCCGGTGTCTCGGTGGATCTTGTGACGGATCGGTGGTGTGCCCCCGCCGTGAGGGCGGCGGCCGAGGCGACCGGAGTTCCGGTCGACCTGGTCCAGGTGTGTCCCTTTCCCCCAAGACCGGGAGAGACGGTCTCTGCCATGCACGAGTGGGAGGCCGATTTTCTGGTCGATGCTCAGCGTCGCGGGATCAGTCACCTGGTGGCCATCGAGCGGGTCGGGCCGTCACACACGCGTGAGAGCGCCTGGCTCCAGTCCGGGGGACAGGACCGCGTCGCCCTCGATTTTTCGAGTCGGGTCACAGCGAACCAAGCGGGACATTGCCACAACATGCGGGGGGTGGCGATTGACGAGTTCACAGCTCCGTTGCACCGGCTCTTCGAACGGTGGCCCGAACGAGTGGGGGGGCTGCAGACCATTGGTGTGGGGGATGGAGCGAACGAGATCGGCATGGGGCGACTTCCGTGGACCGACCTCGTACGCCGACTGTCGGGAGAACATGCGGGACGCGTCCCCTGCCGGGTGGGCTGTACCTGGACAGTGGTGTGCGGTGTCTCAAATTGGGGCGGATATGCGCTGGCGGCGGGGTTTGCCCAAGACCGTGGCGTGATCGACCTGTTGCGGAGACACACGGTCGAGTCGCAGCACGACGTGCTGAGGCACATGGTGTCAGCCGGCCCTGCCGTGGATGGAGTGACCCGTCAACCCACAGCAACGGTCGACGGGCTCGATTTCGAAACCTACATCGATCCGTGGCGGAGAATTCGGGCCCTGCTCGGAATTGCGTGACGAGAGAGGCGCAGACCGGTGTTTCAAAACCGGGTGGCGGGGCCTCATTGGGAGAGACGTCGGCAGGTCCGCGAGCCGCGGAAGCGGGACTCGGACCTGCCCGTCGGAATCGCTCTGTCAGCGTCCCTGTCCCGGTTGCCAGAGAACATCGCCGGGACCGTCGTGGTTGGCACAGCGGGCCAGTACGAAAAGCAGGTCCGAAAGTCGATTCAGGTACCAGTGCACCAGGGGATTGACGACCTCGAACTCGGCGAGATTCAACACGCCGATCTCGACCCGCCGGCAGATGGTGCGGGAGACATGCAACCGGGCCGAGGTCGCCGTCCCTCCGGGCAGGACGAAACTTGTCAGTGGTGCCAGGCGGGCATTGGCCTGATCAATCCACTGTTCCAGTCGTTCGACCTGGCTGGAGATCACCCGCAGCGGAGCCCGTGACGGTTCCACCCCGGAGGCTGCCTCCGCGTTGGAGTCGCTGTCATCGTCGGCGGCCGATTCCGGCTCGGACTCTGGAACACACAGATCCGCCCCGACATCGAACAGGTCGTTCTGGATCTGACGCAGCCAGGGGGCGAACTCACCCTGGGGGTCTTCGGCAAGGATCAGGCCGAGGGAGGAATTGAGTTCATCGACCCCCCCGTAGGCGACGATCCGGGGGTGGGTCTTGGGAACACGCGAACCATCTCCCAGGCCCGTCGTGCCATCATCGCCAGTCTTGGTGTAAATCCGGTTGAGGTAGACCATCCGAAGTCTGTCTTTCTTGCGTCCTGGAAGCGTTGGTGGTGTTGCGGAGCCTAGAGCTGTCTTTGAACCGGAATCCGCCGCAGTCCCTGGGCCCGGGGACCCGGGTTGGGAGTGGGGGGAGAGGTCTTGAGCAGTTCCTCCCACTCGGGAGTGCCGTGGAAGGAATTCAGATCGGGATCCGACTTCAGCAGTTCGACATCCCGGAACCCCAGTTCGAACGATTTCTTGAGATCAGCGAGTCCCTGTTGGCGGTACTTGGCGATCTTCTCATCGCGCGGCGGAGCGGCAGGCTCTTTGGAGAGTCGTTCGAGCGCCCGACCATAGACGCAGGCGGCGTTGTATTGGAAGACCGGATTGGTCGCGTACTGAGCCCGGCTGCTTTCGAGTTTCTGGACTGCGTCGTCGTACTTGCCGTCCGCCAGGATCATCGTCAGGCAGTCACCGGTGAAGGCCAGGTGATTGGCAGGGTCCACTTCCAGGCACTTGCGGAAATCGGCACCCGCCTCGGCAAACTTCTCGAGATGCATGAGCGCGAGACCCCGCTCGGCGAGAGCGTCGGAGAACGAGGGATCGAGATTCAGACAGAGGCCAAATTGCTCGACCGCCTCCTTGTATTTCTTTTCTCGGACCAGTGACTGGGCCATGTTGTAGTACTGGAATCCGGGGGACCGGTACCGCATGTTCTGCAGGGCGTTGTTCGCCACATTGCGGCGGTTCTCGTCCGTGGATGCACGTTGCTTCAGAAGGGCGGAGCGGGCCCGGGGGGAACCGGTGTTGGCCAGGGCATACATCAATTGCTGCCAGGAATTCGGTTGCTCGGCCTTCTCGAGGGCACCCAGCATGAGATCGACCGCCTCGGGACTGCCATCTTCATTGAGTCCCTGGAGGGCCTGGCTGATCATGCTGGGGTCAGTTGAGGTCAGGGCCGCCTGGGCCAGTTCCCGGAACAGGGGGGGGGCCAGGCGGGTCAGGGCACGCAGTACTTCCCCCTTCTCGTGTGGTTGAAGCGAATCGTATTTTTCGCGCAGGAATTGCGCGGTGGAATCATCTCCCAGCAGGGTCAGGCTCTGGATCAATGGCGATTTCTGCTGGGAGGCGTCGAATCGCGCCTTGAGCAGGGGGAGCGACCGGGGGTCCTTCACCCGGTTCAGCAATTCCAGCATGGGGCCCTGCGGATCTTTGTCGTGGATGTACTGCAGGGTGAAATCCAGTGCAATTCCTTCACTCTCGCGGTCCGGTCGCCGGATGAGGACTCGCAATGCCTCCATCTGCAATTCGGGGTTCGGTTCGCGCAGGGACCGGGTCAGCACCTCGACCAGGCGGGGGTGACCCACCTGCACGAGGGCGTTGACTGCCTCGATATTCATCCCCTCTGGTCCCTGCTGGACAAAATCGTAAATGGCCTGGGACCACAATGGGCGGGGGAACTGTGCCAGTCCCTTCACAATCACCCGGCGGATGTCGGTTGGTTCATTTTGCAGCAGTTTCAACAGCGCTTCGTGGGCCGCGGAGTACCGCGATGAAGCCAGGCTGGAAACCGCAGTGGAGCGGGGGGCGTCGGGTCCTGTCCGGACGACTTCCACCAGCCGGTCGATCGCCTCAGGTGTCCCCAATTGACCAAGAGAGGCCAGTGCGGACTGCTGGATGGCGACATCGTCACTCCGCGACGCAGTCAGCAGCAGGGGAAGTTGGTCGGCTGGCAGGCGGGCCCCGCCGGTCGCCAGTGCGGCAATTTTCTCGAGACGGTCTTCCGACTGCATGGAGCGGACCAGTTCCGGGCGGGGGAGCAGGTCATAGGCACTTCTCAGGGCAGAGACGACCGCATCCACCTCACGGCCATGCAGTCGGGGTGATGCTCCCCGGGTGTTGAACAGGATGTTGGCCGAAATCTCGGCAGGAATCTGCGGTGGAGGCTGGTTGGGATCTGGGGGAGCCTGTCCGGGCGACGGGAGATTCACCATGTGAAACTCCCGCAAAATGGTTGGAATCGGAGGGAACAGGCTCTCCTGTCCGGGATTCCTGCCCCCGGGATTGGCGGACTCCTGCAGCCAATTGAACAGTTGATAGTCATTGATGCGGGACGGAGGTTGGAACACCAACACCACCCGCACCACCTTCTCGGCAGTGAGCTTGTCGAGTTCATCGGCCAGAACACCCGCCCCCAGCGAATCGAAATCTCCCTTCACGACAATACGGCCCAAGGCTTTGCGGGGTCCCAGTCGTTGAACCGAAAGTCCCATTCGCTCGCGTGCCAGGTCTTGCAGATTCAGGGTCTCGGTCTTCCCGCCGGCCTGGATTTTCAATTGCAGTGGCGGGATCTGGCCTCCTGTCGGCAGCTCGCAAAACAGCATCCAGGTCTGGACCGCTTCACCGGCAGGAACCATCACTTCGGGGGGCATCTGGGCGTCGCGGAACGCGATCCCCTGCTGGCCCGCCTGGAAGGCCTGGTTCTGAAACTGCTGGGGGGCCTCCTGGGGGGGTTGAGCCTGGCCATCCACGAGCAGTTCCACGTCCTTGCGTGCGATGTTCAACACCTCGCCGGTGAGGTTGATGAGGGTCACCCGCAGTGCCAGGAATCGCTGGTTCTGGTTCGGGCCACCGTACACCACGGGAAGGCTGACCGTTTCGAGCCCGACCAGCAGTTTCCGCTGGTCGGCTGCTTCGGGAATCTTTCCGGTCTCGGCACGAACGGCGACCAACGGGCGATCGGCCTCCCGAAAGTGCGGCAGAACACGCTTCCAGTCAAAAGGCGGTTTTGCCTCCGCATTCGCAGGCTGCGGTCCCTGCGACCAGGCGGTCACCGGACCTGCTCCCATCCACAGGCCCAGCATCCACAAGAAGCAGGTCAACCCGATTTTCGGAGAGGCGGAGGATCGGCCGGAAAGGAGTGGGTGCTGTGGTCGCAACATGGTGGCTTTCCGCGGCGGCAGACACGATGGAAGGATCGACGATCCAACTGTACAGTCTAGTCGATGGGGCCAGTGACGGGAAGCAAGTTCGGCGGACTGTGTCGTGTGACAGGGACGAGATTGATGGCGGACGACGTGTGGGAGGACAAGCGGAGTAGTCGACCGGTTCGGGAGACGTTGCAGGTGGATCGCCCCACGGCTTTTTTTGTGGAGGAGGAACCGGCCGCTCCCGGTCAGGTGACCACGGTTGCGACGCTGTTTCTGGTCAATCGCGAATGTCCGTTCGAATGCGTGTACTGCGACCTGTGGCGACACACCACCCCCGACACGGTCCCCGTCGGAGCCGTTCCTCGACAGATTGAGACCGCCCTGTCGCAGATGTCTCCCGCCCGCGAAATCAAGCTCTACAACAGTGGGAATTTTTTTGATCCCCGGGCGATTGTCCCCGAGGACCATGCCACGATCGCCCGCCTGTGTGCCGGGTTTGAACGTGTGATTGTCGAGAATCATCCACGTCTGTGTGGTTCGCGATGTGTGGAGTTTCGCGACTTGTTGCTGGCGGAACGCCGCAAACGGCAAACGGGCCTTCCGGAGGACGGGATCCTGGAGATTGCCATGGGGCTGGAGACCGTGCATCCCGACTCCTGCAGTCGATTGAACAAGCAGATGACGCCGACCGATTTTCAACGCGCTTCCCGACAGATGGTTCGGGAAGGAATTTCGGTGAGGGCCTTTGTGATGTTGCAGCCTCCATTTGTGGCACCGGACGAATCGGTCGCATCGGCCCTCGAGACGGTCGAGTTCGCCTGGGAGAGTGGAGCCAGGATGGTTGCCGTGATTCCGACACGGGCGACCACCCCCGCAGTGCGGCAATGGGAAATGCAGGGAGTCTTCCGCGAGCCCCAGATTGGGCAACTGGAATCGGTTTTCGAGGAGGCACTCGCGAGGAAGCGGGGAATTGTGACCGTCGATACCTGGGACCTCGATCGATTCTGTCCGTGTGATGCGTGCGGACCACGGCGAAAATCCCGACTGCACGCGATGAATTTGTCCCAGCGGATTCTGCCACCCGTCAGCTGTTCTGTCTGCGGGTGACAAACCCCTCGGCGGGGGAGAACAGTGATTTGGAATTCAGAAGAAAACGCATTTTTT
>DNUF01000186.1:2863-5694 GCA_003508595.1 Planctomycetaceae bacterium | reverse complement strand
CTGCTGACGTCGAACTTTCGCCTGGTGGGCGAAGAGAAGGAGGCGTTGCTGGCCCTGGCGGGGACTCCCGCGACCGAGCCGGCAGCCGACGGCGCCCCCCCGGCCGAAGGGAGCACGCTGACTCCCGCCCAACTCGCGGCATGGGGGAAGGCGGTGGACCGGCTGTACGAAGAGAGCGGCAAACTCGGGCTGAAAGAGCGGCTGCAGGTCTGGCTGAAGGAAGACCTGGCCCGACTCGGGCAGGAAGTAAATGGCCGCAAGGAGCGGATTGGCGAAGTCGAGGTCTATCGCCAGATGCTCGACCGCTACAACACCGAATGGGCCACCGCCCGCACCGACTACCAGTTCGAGCACCAGGACAAGCGGTACTCGAAACTGATGGAGAAAAAGGCAGAGGTGCTGGGACCCATTGACGGAGCGGTCAAGGAGTTCGAGACCAAGGCCTACGCCCTGCTCGATGTGAAGCAGAACCAGAAGGGGCCGCTGCCGCCCCGGATGACACAGTTGCGGCAGGTCGACCTGACCACGATGTGGCTGCTGACGATCCTGGGAATCCTGCTGATTGTCGGGCTGTTTTCGCGGTTGGCGGCCCTGGCCGGGGCGGCCCTGATGGTGCTTTTTTACCTGCCGATGCCTCCCTGGCCGGGGGTTCCCGAAGCGCCCGGCCCCGAGCATTCGCTGTTTGTGAACAAGAACCTGATCGAGGCACTGGCGCTGCTGGCGATTGCCTCGCTGCCGACGGGCAAGTGGCTGGGGCTTGATGCCCTGGTCGCCAAGTTGTTCTCGCGGACGCCGTCAACCGGGACGTAGTTGTTGAGAGCAGCGTGTCGCGCGGGGGAACGGGGTTTCTCCGGCGTGGCCTGGCTGTCGGTCCCTGTCGCATTTTCCTGACTCTTTTTGTTGTCGAACCGTTCGAAGGACCTGTCATGCAACTGACCGCGGAACAGCGCGAGATTGGCGTTCAGAACTTTCAGGATGCCGTCGACCAGGCGGGGGTCTCCCGCCGGGCGTTTTTGAAGGCGGCCGGGGCGACCTCGGCCCTGGGGGCGTTTTACTTTGGCTACGAGAAGCTGCATGGCACCCCGCTGAAGGTGGGGTTCATCGGGACGGGGGACGAGGGCTCGGTGTTGCTGACGCAGCATCCCCCCGAGTACTTCGACATCGTGGCGATTGCCGACCTGCGTCCGTCGAATCAGAAGCGGGCCTTCACGGGGGACAACAACGAGCACCGCGTGGGGCTCAACAAGAAGCTGGGGCACGCGACCGCCAGCAAGATCAAGGTGTACGACAACCACGAGCAGTTGCTGGCCGATCCGCAGATTGAGGCGGTGGTGATTGCCACCCCGCTCAACACGCACAGCAAGATCGCCATCGACGCGATGAAGGCTGGCAAGCATGTGCTGTGCGAGAAGCTGATGGCCCACAGCATTGCCGAGTGCAAGGAGATGATTCGCGTCTCGAAAGAGACCAACCGGGTGCTGGCGGTCGGACACCAGCGGCACTACAGCATTCTCTACGCCAACGCGAACGACCTGGTGTCGCAGGGGCTGCTGGGTGACATCAAGTTCATCCGCGCGAGCTGGCACCGCAACAACAGCTTCCCCAATTCGGACAGCTGGTCGAAGAAGGTGCCGCAGGAAGACTCGCAGTTGGCCGACGTGCAGAAGTGGGGTTTCGACTCGCTCGACCAGCTCATCAACTGGCGGCTCTTCCGGAAGACCGGTGGCGGACTGATGGCCGAGCTGGGGAGTCACCAGCTCGACGCCTGCAGTATTTTCCTGTCGCAGGGGCGGTCGGAAGTGCACCCGGTCGCGGTGCAGGGATATGGCGGGAAGAACTTCTACGGCGTGAAGGGGGTCGGCTCGGAAGACAAGCAGAAGGATCCCCGCGAGATTGACGATCAGGTCTACGTGACGCTGGAGTTCCCCGGGCGGAACTATGAGGAAGACCACAATGACATCGCGATCGTGACCTACTCGTCGATCAACACGAACCGGCTGGAGCCGTACGGTGAGACGATCTACGGCAGCCGGGGGACGCTGATCACCGAGCTGGAACAGAAGGTGATGCTGTACAAGGAAGAGGGGGGAGACACGGGCGGGGGTGGTCCCGGGCAGCGGCTGCGGGTGGTGCAGCGTGAGTCGGGTGGAGGCCCGGTGGTCTCGACCAGTCCCAGCCTGGCACCGGCGGCAGCCGCGGCGTCGGGCCCGGCGAGCGAAGAGAAGGTGAGCCGGGGTTACACCGAAGAGATGGAGCACTTTGCCTGGAACATCCGGAACAACGTGCCGTTGGGAACGCCCCGCGAGAAGGGGGGGCTGCGTTGCCCGGGCGAGCGGGCGATGGCCGACGCGATCATGGCGATCACCTCGAACCTGGCGATGAAGCACAAGAAGCGGATCGAGTTCAAGCACGAGTGGTTCGATCCGTCGAGCCCGGCCGTTCCCGAGACCGATCCCGAGATCATCGGCTGAACCCGCCATGGCCCGCTGGCCCGACGACACCCGCTCGACCCTCACCACCTTCGCCCTGATCTTCCTGCTGTTGCCGGCCTTGTGCTGGCTGGCGTGGTGGTTTGTGCGCGGGTGAGGGGTTGTTGCGGCGGGGACGAGACACGGTTCGGGAAGACCCCGTACGAATCGTGCCAAAAGGACAGATTTCGGACGGTGAAGGCTGGGATCGGTTCAATCACGATGCGATCCGCCGGGATGCCTTTCTCGAAATGGGGACCATCGCTTTGGCGGTGTGGAACCGGCACACGACTGGCCGAAATCGTTGTTGGCGTGTACGGCATCGGGATTGATGCGTCTGGTCAGCGACCGGGCAGTGACTGG
>DNUF01000186.1:0-2646 GCA_003508595.1 Planctomycetaceae bacterium | reverse complement strand
ACTGGTTCTGCATTTTCAAAAAGATGTTGCTATTGCGCAGAAAGCCGGGAACAATCGACGTGGCGAGTGTTGAGAATTGCCCCTGTGTGCCAAGTCCACCCTCATCGACGAGTTCCCATGGCCAAAGCCGTCCCGCCCGATTCGAATACGGTCGAACTGGACTGCGCGAGTGTCAGTGAACTGGCACTGCCGGTACCATCCCCGGACCCGGCACCAAAACACCTCCCGGGGTTGCCATTGTGGGACGACGAAGAGCAGTCCCATGAACCATCGCAAACGGATTCATCGCACACGGCGCAGGCTGGCCCCGTTACTGCGGTTCAACCGATCACCTCACCCCTGGGTCAGATCATCGAGGTCCTGCCGCAAACAGCGATCTGTTGGCTCGAAGTCGCACCAGGCCGTCGAGTGAAGACCGAGGTGCCGTTGGAGAAACTCGCGGGAATTCCGCTGTTTCCGGAGATGGAATTCACCATCGAAGTGGACATGACCCATCGGGAGGTCCGTTTCGCACCACTGCAACGAGACACTTCGCTCGATGGGGCATTTGAAACGATGTGTCGCCAATTTGAAGACTGGCGCGGACGGGCACACGCCGACAATTCGGACCAGAAATAAGACATGCGATCATGCAGGGGGCGCTCGGCATCCATGTGTTGGGGCGTGGCTTCGGTGAGACCATTGTTCTTGAATTTCCGAATGGCAGTGTCGGACTGATCGACTGCTGCAGTCCGCAACTGGCGATTCCCGGGGGGGCATCGCCATCCACCCACAATCCGGTGCTGCGTTTTCTGGCCGACACCCTGCGGGCCGAATCACTGGCATTCGTGGGCCTCACACATCCGCACGAAGACCATGCACGTGGACTCAGTCATGTGCTGAGCGAATATGCGGGGCGAATTGGTCAGATCTGGATGTTCCGGGCGTTTCAATCCGACGCCCTGACCCGACTGTTGCGCGCGATGCGATTGTCATCACGGCGACTCCCGGTCGAGGAACTCCTGAATGAACGACCCGGAACATTCGCCTTTGAATTGGTGAAGGTCCGGGATCAGGTCCGCCAACATTGTCACACCAACAAATCGGATCCGGACTGCTTCCGGGACTTTTCGGCAAACGATTCGTTTTATCTTCCGAATGAACCGGTGAGTTGTACTTTCCTGGGACCCAGCGATGTCCTGTCGATGCTCTACGAAGCTCATCTCATCGACAGTCTTGCGAACGCGATTGATGCATCTGGGCTGGGGGTCGATCCGCAGTGGAATCCGGGCAGTATCAATCACAACCTGGTCAGTGCCTCGTTGCTTCTGACCTATGGGCGAACCAAAATTCTGTTGGGGGGCGACATGGAACTCGACGCCTGGGATCACGTCATGAAGCGGCAGGCGGCGCCACCCGACTCTGGTCCCAGCGTCGGTTGCCAGTTGTTCAAGGTCTCGCACCACGGATCCGTGACTGGAATTCATCCGCAACTTGTCGAGCAACTCCCGGTTGATGGGCGGCCTCCCATGGCCATTCTGACCCCGTTCAATCGCCATCGGCATCCACTGCCGACCGCCGCTGGCCTCGCCCAACTGCTGCCGCACGTTTCGGAATTGTTCGTCACAAATGTGAATGAAGTGCGGCGGGCGTTGAAGAAATCGAACGGTGAGGGAAAGACCTCCACGGTGCACGACACCGGCGAAGTGGTCGCTCAGGCGGTTCCGTTCTCCTGGTCGACTGCGATTCGTGCCCACCCGGAATTGCTCGGGGCGTTGAATCAGAACGTGACGCAGGTCGAGGCCCCCGTCGCAGTCCCGACGTCGGTCCCCTCAATTCCCCTCGCGTGGTACTCCGACATCCAGGCCAACCCGAAACTCTGGAGTTTGCTGTCCCCTGTGTTGCAGCAAGAATTCTCGGCCAAAGTGCCGACGCCTGCCATGGAGACCGATTGCCGAGTGTCGTTCTACTTCAATGCCTCTGGCGAAGAACTCCGCGAACATCGTTACGTGGGGTCAGCGGCTGGGACCATGGCTCTTCCGTTGGAAACCACGGGTTGAGAGTTGTGCATCGTGCACAGATCATGCCCCGGGACAGCGCGATGTCATCACGCGTTGGCGACAGCCACCACTGTGCATGGGGGGAAATCACGCGCCTCGATGGGGATTGCGAAGGCCGGCCTGGGCCGCACGCTGGAAGTATCGGCCGAACTGGGTTGCGAATGCGTCCCGCGTGATGCGTTCTGGCTCGGCTGACCGGTCGGGCTTCAGTGGGCTCATCCACGTCGCAGGCGGGAGAGAATTCAGCGCTCAGGATCGAGCCCACTTTTGACCGTCGCTGTCGTCGCGTCCAACAACCGACAGCAATCAGGCCCATCTCAGTCACCCGGTTCCCTGGACCGCCGGGTGGGCGATTGACCCCGAGTTCTGCGTTGCCGCAGAAGTGAGATGGCAACCAGGGAGCGTCGGGACGTGGCAATCTCCTACCAGTGCATTACGAACCCGCCATCGACGTTGATCGTCTGGCCGGTGACCTGGCGGGCGCGGTCGGAGGAGAGGAAGACCACCATGTCGGCGATGTCGTCGGGGGTCTGCCAGCGTCCCAGGGGGACGACCGCTTTCACCTTGTCTCCCGCCCACTCTTCGTAGCTCCGTTTCTTGTCGGCGG
>DNUF01000051.1 GCA_003508595.1 Planctomycetaceae bacterium | reverse complement strand
CTCGACTCGCCGGAAAAGTAGGGTTTAAAAAACGTGGTGCAGACCTCCAGGTCTGCACGTATCAACACAGTGCAGCTATGAAATCAGGTGAGGTCGTTCGGGCCAGCGAATTCGCCCCTGTGCATCGAACTCCGCCTTCCGGATTCTGAACGCGACCTGCTTCGCTCGCTATCAACGGCGTCCCCCGAATCAGTCCGGCCGGAGACGGTTCGGCCGGCGGTGGTGCGTGGCCCGACGGGGCTTGTGGGAGCGAATGGGGACCCGGCGGGGCTCGGACGGAGTCCCGCCCGCCCCGACGATCGTTTTCGGCCCAGACGGCGGTGATTTTCGGAGGGAGTCCAGCGGTGACAGATTGGAAATCTGTCCCACGGATGCGGACACCCGGCCGCGAACCGTGGTGCCGCGAGTGGGGGGAAGTGTGCTTCTCGCCGATCCGAAAAGAGGTGCTCTGCAGGCGAGACCGTGCCCGGGCGGGAGACCAGCCTGGCCACTCCAGGACATTCGGTCAGGACGGGCCCGATTTGCCCATCAGGTCGTGACATCCCCCGTGGACCACGTCCCGTCGATCAGCCGCCACAGGTGACCGCTCGGATTCTTGTTCTGCAGGGCGGGCGGCAGCCGATGCGACCGGACCCCATCGTAGCTGTGCAGCATCGCGAACCGCTGGATCGACATCGGGATCCCGACGGCGGTGAAGCCAGGGTGCCCGGTGGCGGGGAAGGGGCCACCGTGATTCATCGCCGCTGAGACCGCGACCCCGGTGGGCATCTTGTCGTTCAGCAACCGCCCGACACAACGCCGCAGCACGGGGGCCACCCGGTCGTAATGGGGGTCATCGCTGCCGTCGTTGGCACTGTAAATCGTGCCGGTGAGGTTCCCTTCGAGAGTCTCCAGCACCTGGACAAGTTCTTCGAGGTTCTCGGCCAACACCCACAGCGAACTGTTGCCGAACGCCTCGGTCTGCAGGGCCGCGGGGTTCTTGAGGAACCGGCTGGCGGCGACCTTCAGCAGGGTGTTGCGGTAGCTGTAACCCTTCCCGCCGCCCGTCGCACCACCGGCGACGACCTCGGCCCCGGCACTGCGCAGCGTGGCGATGCCCGCTTCGAGATGCTTGAGGACCCCCTCACCCAGCAGCGTCCCCACCGGTGCACCGGCGAATTTCTGTCCGACCGATTCGAGCAGGGCGTCGGTGGCCGGGCCGGCGATCGCCAGCACCAGCCCCGGGTTGGTACAGAACTGCCCGGTCCCCATCAGGCAACTCCCCGTGAACTCGTCGGCAATCGCCGCCGACCGCTCGGCAATCGCACCGGGGAGGACAACCACCGGGTTGATGCTGGAGAGCTCGAGGTAAATCGGCTTCCCGGCCCGGTCGGCCGCTTCCTTCAGGACGAGACCGGTCGTGCGGGCTCCCGTGTAACCCGTGGCCCCCATCGCCGGGTGCGAGACGAGTTTTGCGCCATCGGCATGTGCCGTTCGGTAGATCAACTGCACAAACCCGGCCGGCATGCCGGTCTCACGGGCCGCCTCGTGCGCTTCCACGGCGAACAGTCGGGTGGTGCCCGGGTGCGACGAATGCCCCTTGGCGATCACCGGGCAACCCGCGGCGACGGCGGCGGCGAAGTCGCCTCCCGAGATGCCATTGAAGGCGAAGGGAAAGTTGTTGGGGCCAAACACCACAACCGGGCCGATGGGGCCGAAGATCGAGCGGATGTTGGCTTTCGAATCGATGATCGGGCGCAGCCAACTGCCGTCGCGGGCCGCGGCGGCCGCCTGCCGCAACTGGTTGGTTGTGCGGGGCAACTCCGCCTTGGCGAGGCGCGGTTCGACCGGCAGGGCAGTCTCGGCATTCGCGAGAGCCACCAGCTCGGCCGCCTTCGCGTCGATGCGGTCGGCATACCGGTCAAGGAACGCGGCGAAACGCTCGCCAGGCCAGGTGCTGGTCGCGGCGAAGGCCCGTTGAGCCGCGACGATCGCCTCTTCAATCTCGCCCCACGGGCTGACCGGATACTGCTCGGGCAACAGTTGTTGGGTGGCGGGATTCACCGCCTGGAAGGTCTGCGTTCCCTGCGAGGGACGCCACGTGCCATTGATCAGAACTGGTTGCACCGACATGTCAGACTCGAAGGCGAAAGAAGTGAGCCAGCGACCGCAGACCGGTTGGGGTCCACGGTCGCCGGTGGAAAACATCAGTTCCCCACGATCCTGTCCTGCAGCGCAGGATTGGTTCGAGAGGGGAACCAGACCAGCCGCGACTGGGGGCGTCCCCAGTCGTGGTCGATCACTTGGGGGTGATCAGTACGGTGGCGGTCTTGATGGTGACCGGCGTCTTGGGACGGTCGTTGCCATCGGTGGGGACGACCCCCATCTTGAGAACGTTGTCGAGGCTCGCCTGGTCGGCGGTCTTGCCGAAGGCGGTGTACTGATTGTCGAGGAACCGCGGGTTGCCGGTGCAGATGAAGAACTGCGAGCCGGCCGAATTCGGGTTCTGCGAGCGGGCCATCGAGAGCACCCCCTGCACGTGGGGGGTCTTGTTGAACTCGGCAGCGATGGAGTAGCCGGGGCCCCCCATGCCGTTGCCGTCGGGGCAGCCCCCCTGGATCATGAAGTCCTTGATGATCCGGTGGAAGATCTTGTTGTCGTAGAAGCCAATCTGCGACAGGGCGATCATGTTCTTGCAGTGGCCGGGGGCCACGTCGGGATACAGGTCGAGCAGCACCTTCCCCATCGAGGTGTCGAGTTCGATCTGGTAGGTGTTCTTCGAGAAATCGATGTCCTTGATCTTGGCGTCGACTTCGGCCTTGCGGTTGGTTGCCATGCTGGTGCGGTGTGAGGGTGAAGTGGTCAAAACCGGAGTATAGCGATTCCCGCTGCGGTCGTCAGTTGGCGGGACGGGAGCCCGACGCCACCGAGGCGCAGGACCGCCACAATCGGGTCTGACATGATCGGGGCTGCCGCGATCGGTTCGGCCGTCGTTGCGACTCGCGCGGCCTCAGGTGCTGATGTCCTCCCGCCCCGGGCCGGGACACCGCCGGGGACTGCGTCAACGGAGGGCCGGGGGAGCGTCGAGGGGGACGATTTCAAAGCTGCGGCTCACCTCGGGGGCGATCCGGCGGGGGAGCTTGCTGGTGTAATCCACAAAGGCCCAGTCGGTTGCGGCGCGGGCCAGCAGCGAGACGGCGAGTCCGCTGCCATCGTCCTTCGGCCGGTGTCGCTCGATGTGGTACCGGCGCAGCGAGGTCACCTTTTTCATGTCGGCCACCCAGGTGACCACCACGACCTGGTCCCCCTCATAGGCGGGCTGCAGGTATTCAATGGTGTGGGACCGTACAACCCATCCCGCCCCGAGGCGAACGTATTCGTCGTGTGGCCAGCCTTGCACGGCCGAGTGGGCCAGGGCGGCCGACTGCATCCACTTGAGATACTGGATGTTGTTGACATGTCCCAGCGGGTCGATGTCGTCGGGAGTGACCACCAGCGGGTGTTCGAAAATCGCGGGCATCGGTTCAGTCCACGATGGCGACCGCCCGGACGGGGGACCCGTCGCGGCCGGCGAGGTTGAGGGGAATCGCGGCGAACAGAAATTCCGCCTGCGGGATCTGTTCCAACCCCCGCAGACATTCGACGATGACCACGTTGTTGCCCAGCAGTTCGAGATGCGTTTCGTGCGGCAGATGGTCGACCGAGGGGGTTTCGGTCCCCAGCAGCTCGATCCCGCATGCGACGCAGAAGCGGGCCGCCTCAACCGAGATGTCGGGAAAGGCCTCGAAGAAATCATGCTGCAGCCAGCGGGCACTCCAGCCGGTCTGGAGGATCAGCTTGCGGGTCTTTTTCAGGCTGGCCTCGTGGGGACGCAGGTCATCCACCGTCACGGTGTCCCCCGCACCGCACTGCGGCAGGCGGACCAGCGTGGCGGGGCCATAGGTTTGCGACAGTGGAATCTGGTCGACCGTCCGGCCGGTGTCGAAGAAGTGGAACGGAGCGTCGAGGTGGGTGCCGCAATGGATGTTCATCGCGAACCGGGTCGAATTCGAGTGCCGTTCGTCGGGCCGGGTCGCTGCCGCCCGGTCGAGAAAGCGGGTCTCCACCGAGGGGGTTCCCGGCCACGGGGAAGTGCCGGTGTGGATCGGATGAGCCAGGTCGAGCAGGGTGGGCATCGGGCGTTGATCTCACCAGCAGGAGACATGCGGAGCGGGCCAATCCCGTCGACTCCGTCCAGCAGAACCCAGTCTCACAACATCCGGCGCAGGCCGCCAGAGGGGTGTGTCGCTGCCGACTCGCGTTGGCCCGACTCGGTGGTGTCTCAGCAGATGATGTATTCCAGCGTGCGGGCACTGCGCTCGATGAGGGGCCTCATCATGAGTTCATTTTCCAGCGTTTCATTCTGGACCCGGATCGGGAGATCGGGGATCACCAGCAACTGGAGGGCTTCGGGGCCGATCGAGGCATCGGAGATGGTCACCCGCAGGGCCTGCGGGATCGCCTCGAGAACGCTCTGGCAAAGTTCTTCGTCGGCGTGCATGTGCTTGAGATGCGTATGGTACGCGCGGGCATCATGCGGTCCCTTGACCGGGTCCGCCTCACACCAGGGGAAACGCCCCTTGAGCCGTTCGACAATTTCCGAAGGAAGCAGAAAGCGACCTTCCGGTCGCGGAGCCAGGTGCAGCGCCATGAGTGACAGTCTCAGCCACAGTCAGACAAAGAGGAAACGAAGGGTTTCGACCACAACGCCGCGACTTCGGTGGGTGAAACCGGTGCGGCATTGGGAGGAACCATCTTCGGGAGGCGATTCAGGCACGGCAAGGGTGGCCGCACCGTTTTTCGCTTTCGGCCCCTGCCCGGGGACCGTCATTTCGGATTGTATCTCCCACGCCGTCGCGACCAGCCGGAAGGTCTGTCGGCCCCCACGTTGCGTGGCGATCGAGGCGACGTTGCACCGGCCACTGTTTTTACGCCGGTTGGAGACTGTGACATCTGGAAGATTGGCACCACAAGTTGCCCGGCTTTGCTCCGGGAGCATCTCTCCCCGGGGCGCAGGC
>DNUF01000085.1:2925-4001 GCA_003508595.1 Planctomycetaceae bacterium | reverse complement strand
GGAACACTTCGACCGGCTTCGACATACCACACAGACCGGGACGGTCAGCGTCCCGGAGAAATCTTCCGGACACGGTGATTGCCCGTGTCGCCGATGTACACGTTGCCGTCACGGTGGAGACAAATGCCGTGGGGCTGAGACAGTTCCGCCGCGCGAGCCGGACCGCCATCTCCGGAAAACTTCCGCGATTTGCCCCGCCCCGCGATCGTTTCGACCATTCCCGAACGGGGATCCAGCAGGCGGACAGCGTCATTCTCGGAATCAACGATGAACAATCGCCCCTGGGAATCGACGGCCAGTCCCTTGGGCCCATGAAACGTCGCCTGGCGGGCCGGTCCACCGTCCCCGGTGTAACCCGCTTTGCCAGTTCCTCCGATGTGATCCAGTCGGTTGGTCTCCAGATCCATCCGCCACACGGCATGCCCTTCGCGCAAGACCACCCACAACGACTTTCCGTCGCAGGCGAGGGCGCGCGGGCCAGGGAGCGGGCTTTCCCAGGACGGCACATCGCTCCGAACCGCTGTGGTCTCCCCGGTCCCGGCCACCGTCCGGATCACTCCGGTCGCCAGGTCGACCCGGCGAATCCGGTGATTGCCAATGTCGGCAATGTACAGCCCCCCCTTTCCATCCAGCACGATCCCATGGGGAACTTTCAGCCGGGCTTTGGTCGCCGGCCCGTCATCTCCCGAGAATCCCGGTTCCCCCATCCCGGCAATCGTCTCGATCCGTCCCGATCGGGCATCGATCCGACGCACAAGGTGGTTTTGCATCTCGACCACATACATGTGTCCGTCGCGATCAAATCGAATCTCATAGGGCTCGTTCATCGCCGCCCCGGTCGCAGGCCCACCATCACCGCTGTACCCCTTCTGTCCCGTCCCGGCCACCACCGTCATCTCCCGGGTCTCACGATTGAGTTTCCAGATCCGATGATGCCCCACCTCGGTGAGATAGAGCGCCTGATCGGGACCGATCTCCACGCCGAATGGCTGGGCGACATTCATCCGGTCGGCACTCCCCTTCACGCCATTGTCGGCATCCTCCCCGGTCCCGGCCACGGTGCTGATCTGCCACTC
>DNUF01000085.1:0-2533 GCA_003508595.1 Planctomycetaceae bacterium | reverse complement strand
GCAGCGGCGAACCGATCCGCTGCGAACCACTTGCCAAACTTCACCATTCGTGCGATCGCAGCACCGAGATCAATACTGCCGCATGACGAAGTCATTCTGAATCCAGAGCAGCTTGAGAAAGGCCCGGCTGGCACGCAGGCGATCGCCAGGCTCGAGGGGGAGATCGGCAATCGCCCCCAGCAACAGGTCCGAGAGGAGCCCCATCAGGGCATTCATCTGCACCAACGGCACCGAGACCTCGCGATTCCCGGCCGCCGGCGTGTGGATCTTCCCGACCATGTCGAAATACTGGAAGAGCTTCGCATCCGACGCATGCCCCAGGAGGTGCATCAGGTACCGCATCAGGTGCTCGCGACGAAACTGGATCTGCGGGTCCGCGAGGCTCATGGCTGACAGGCTGGCCGCGGCTGTCCCCGTGAATCCCGACGGCCGGGGGAGAAAATGACGTGCGGTGGCGTCGAATGCGAGGAGCCGCGTGTAGGTCTGCTCGACCAGAGCGGGAATCGATGGCCCCAGGTGCGGAGCAATCTCCTGGATCGCCACGATGTCATCGGGACCAAAGCCGACAAACCGGCACAGGTACTGGTACCGATACTCCAGGTCACTTTCGAGTCGCGTTTCGTCAATTGTTTCCATGTGATGCCCGGCCAGAGAGCAGAAGACACAGCGTCCATCCCCCGAACACCTCCTCCGCAGGCAATCGCGATTCCGCCGTCGGAGGAGGCCGGTTTTCCCGGGGCCAGTCTCAGGTCGCCAACTGGAACAATTCCCGCGGAGGCTCTGCCTCGGTCAGCTTGAGATCGAATTTTTCCTGCAGGGCCTGGAAGATCCTGGGAGAGACAAACGCGGGAGGAACGGGCCCCACGCGAATCCCCTTGACCCCCAGGGCCAGCAGGGTCAACAGCACCGCGACGGCCTTCTGTTCGAACCACGACAACAAGATCGTCAATGGCAGGTCATTCACCCCACAGCCCAGGGCCTGGGCCAGGCCGACCGCCACCTGGATCGCACCATAGGCGTCATTGCACTGCCCCATGTCGAGCAACCGGGGCAATCCGGCGACAGTACCGTAGTCGTGGTTGCGGATCCGGTACTTGCCACATCCCAGTGTCAGGATGATCGACTCAGCCGGGGTCGCCTGGGCCGCCCTGGTGTAATAGTTGCGTCCCACTTCGGCTCCATCGCAGCCGCCGATCAGGTAGAAGTGCTTGACCGCTCCCGACTTGACGGCGGCCAGGACCTGGTCGGCAATGCCGAGAATCACGTTGTGGTGGAATCCGATGGTCGTTTCCCGGACTTTCTTTTCGGGAAGACTACGGCACTGCCGGGCCTGGGCGATGACCGCCGAAAAGTCGGTCCCCGGGACCCTTTGACCGCCGGGGACAGCGGTCACCCCCGTTGTGTAGAGCCGGTTTTTGTAGCTGTCCCAGGGAATCAGGACGCAGTTCGTGGTGGCCACGATGGGTCCCGGGAACAGTGGAAATTCAAATTGCTGGTTCTGCCAGGGACCGCCGTAGTGCCCAGCCAGGTGAGGATAGGCCCGCAACTTCGGATAACTGTGCGCGGGGAGCATCTCGCCATGGGTATAGACATTGACCCCGGTTCCCTGCGACTGCTCCAGAATGTGGTGGAGGTCGACGAGATCATGCCCTGTGACGAGAATTCCAGGCCCGCTCCGGGTCCCTTCATAGACGGTGGTGGGGGAAGGAATGCCAAAGGTCTCGGTGTGCCCTTCATCGAGCAACTGCATCACCCGCAAGTTCTGGCGTCCGCACTCGAGGACCATCTCGAACAGGCTGTCGAGGTCGAAGTTGACATTGGTCATCGTGGCGAAGAGGGCTTCTTCGATGAACGCGCTGACGGCCGGATCGGACTTGCCCAGCCGGCGGGCATGATGGGCGTAGGCGGCCATTCCCTTGACGCCGAACAGCAGTGTCTCCTGCAGGGACTGGACATCGGGATCTTTGCCGCAGACCCCCACGGTGGTGCACCCCTGACCATGAGCAGTTTGTTCACACTGATTGCAAAACATTGGGCGAGCTCCGGGAGAGTGATCACGAATCGGGCGGAAAACAGCGGTGTTTCGCTCCGGCCAACCACACAGCGCAGCGGCCAATTTCTCCGCACGGCCCCCATGCTATCGAACCCCCAAACCCAATACAAGACTTCTTTATCTATTTATCGTATTTATAGAGAATGACCAAATCTGAAACCTCAAACCAAGGTCTACCCCGCCGTGGCACAGACTTATCGTGGCATAGACTTTCAGTCTGTACGTCAAAACTGTTCGCCCCATCAGCCAGCCTCCCGGCTCAGGCCTTGCCGTCCGGAGGCTGACTGAACATCGGGGCCTCATTCCACTCCAAGTCAGTACTGCCCCGGTTGAGCACAGGTTTCAATCCACCATAACAGAGACTTATCGTCTGTGCGTGAAAGAACCGTCGTACGACTCCGTCACGCACAGACTTCCAGCGGCCCGCCTCAGTTCACCGTTTCGGGTCCTCCGTTATTCAGGTCACTGATCGAATCCCCG
>DNUF01000042.1 GCA_003508595.1 Planctomycetaceae bacterium | reverse complement strand
ACTCGTGGTCTTCACCAGCGACAATGGGGGAGACTCGGCCAGTGTGGCCCCGCTGCAGGGGGGGAAGGGGACGCTCTATGAGGGGGGGCTGCGGGTCCCGGCGATGGCCTGGGGGGCGGGGGTGCGTGACGGCGGGCGGGTGTGCGGGCAGCCGATCCAGTCGATTGATTTCTTTCCGACGCTGGTGGAACTGGCGGGAGTGGACCGGGGACCCCGGCAACCGCTGGATGGCATCAGCCTCGTCCCGGCCCTGCAGGGGAACGAGTTGCCGGCGCGGGAGAATCTCTTCTGGCACTTCCCGTGTTACGTGGGCCGGGGCCGGCCGAGCAGTGCGCTCCGCAACGGCGACTGGAAGCTGATCGAAGATTTTGAGGATCAGTCGTTCGAACTGTACAACCTGCTGACCGATCCGGGGGAGCGGCGGAACCTCGCGAGTGACAATCCGGACCAAACCCGGGCTCTCGCCCGGGTGCTGCGGGATTGGCAGGATCGTGTCGAGGCCCCACGTCCCTCGGAACCGAACCCAAAGTACGACCCGGCCCAGGCCCGACAGGGAGGCCGCGGCGGGCGGGGTGGTCGTGGAGCGGGCCGGGACGCCGGTGGTGGCGGCGGTGGCGGACAGGGGGGTGGTCCCGGCCGACGGGGGCCTGCCCGAGGTGGTCCGCAAGGTCCGCAGCGACCCCAGGGCCGACAGCGACCGGACGAAGCACAAACACAGGCGGATCAAATGCGATCCGAAGCTCGCCAATAAAACGACGCTGCCCCGTCGAGCGACTCTTCAAGTCGATGTCGCAGGGTCTGGCCCAACGAATGCTGATTCGCCTGGGTTGGACCGTGCGCGTTGCGTCAATGCAAGGGGATCGGGGGCCTCATTCCTCGCCAGTTTGAGGGGCTGAGGAGAGTGTCTTCATCCCGAACCTCGCCGAATCCCCTCCTGCCCCCGCTCGACGCGTGAATCCGTCCGGCCCACTCACTACGCCCCACTGGCCCGTCCGGTCCACAGGGGGACACCGAGACGAATTGGCGCGGGAATTACTCTCCACCCTCCGCGTACAGCTCCAGGCGGTTGACCCACTCTGTCACCGACCGTCGGCACTCGGTTCTTTCTTCCGGCAGTTCCAGCGGGCGGCCGCGGGCATCGAGAATGAGCCCGACTGTGCCTCCGTGGAGCCGTTTTTCGACCGGCTGGCCCGGGCCAGCTCCGAGGTTGAAGCCCCGTCGGGGGGTGAGGCGGGCCTCGCTCGTGGCACCCGGGGACAGCGGCAGACGCCGGACTTCGCCACAGTTCAGGGTGCCAGTCAGAGTCTGGCCATCGAGCGGAATCGAATAATCGAAGCAGGGCTGGCCGTGCTGGCCACGCCCCACCGGGGCGATGCAGGTCCCCAAGCGAATGAGACAATCGCGCTCGAAGACCGCCAGGGCCGCCTCGGGGTGGACCTCGGCCAGCACTCCCAGGTGGGGCATCATGAAGATGCTGTCCTTCGCCAACAGCGTGATTCCCGCTGGTTCGAACGCGTCAATGAGCATGGCTGCCGTCTGCACCATCCGCGGAGCATGCGACAGAACGCCTCCCGAGGCGACCAGGAGATCGAGCCGGAGGTCGTTGACAATCGTCCGCGGTCCGGCCGACTGTCGGAACATGTCACCAATTCCCCGCTGCTGCTGCACTCCCTGCAGGGTCGTGGCGAATTCCTTGTGCTGGGCGTAGGCCAGCCGCAGCGCCTCGCGGGCGACCGCCTGCTCAAACACCAGCGCCTCCAGTGTCTGCGGAATGGTGGTCGGGCGAATCATCTTGTTCTTCACCCGGTTTCGCAGCTCGCGCTCGTCCATCGCGACATGCACCCACCGCAGGATTCGCGGCAGGGTCGCCTCGGCACACACGTTCGAGATCGAGTAGCTCATCCCCAGGTTGGCGCTGACCGTGCGGTTGAAGATGCCGTCGAACACGCTGAAGACATCGGTGGTCGCACCGCCGATGTCGACCCCCACCACGTTGATCCCCTCCTTCTTCGCGATCGACTGCAGGATATTCCCCACGGCTCCCGGGGTTGGCATGATCGGGGCGTCGGCCCACCCCATGAGCCGGCCGTACCCGGGGGCATGCGCCATGACATGTTCGAGGAACAGGTCGTGAATCGCATCCCGGGCCGGTTCGAGATGCTCCCGCTCGAGCACGGGACGGAGGTTGTCGACAATTGTCAAATCGACATCACTGTGAAAGGTCTCACGAATCAGCGGGGCGGCGTCCCGGTTGCCGGCGAAGATCACCGGCATGCGGTACTCTCCCCCGAAGCGGGGCTGGGGCTTTGCCGGGGCGATGCGCTCTGCGATCTGCACCACCTGCCGGATGTTGCCGCCGTCGGTCCCCCCGGCCAGCAGGATCATGTCGGGACGGAGTTCGCGGATCTGCTGGATCTGCTCGTGGGGAGGCCGGCGGTCGTTGGCGGCGAGCGTTTCGAGCACGATCGCCCCCGCCCCGAGGGCGGCCCGCTTCGCACTCGCCGCGGTCATCTCGCGCACGACCCCGGCGACCAGCATCTGCAGCCCCCCCCCGGCACTTGAGGTCGAGATGTAGATGTCGCAACCGTCGTTTCCCTGAGCGGGGCGAATGATCTGTCCGTGGTCGTCGATGAGCCGTAGGCCGGCGAGTTCCTGGAGCTCGGTGAGGGCATTGACAACGCCGATGGTGACGTCGGCAAGTGGTTCTTCGACGGTGGTGGGGGCTTCGCCGCGATGGGTCTGCCGATATTCCCCATCGACCACCTGGATGAGAATCGCCTTGGTGGTCGTGCTGCCGCAGTCGGTCGCCACGATCACGCGGATCTGGTCGAGCGGGGGGATGGGCATGGGGGGGGTTACTCCAGGACCCGCAGCCAGGCGGCGTGCAGGTATTCGGTTTCGGGGACATCCCCCAGCACGGGGTGGTCGGCCGCCGCGCCGGTGCGCTGCAGGAACTGGATGGTTCGCCCCGTCCCCGCCTGGCGGGCGGCAGTCTGCAGCAGCCGGAGGAACTCGGGTTCGCCCAGCAGCCCCGAGCAGGTGCAGGTCAGCAGCAGGCCGCCCGGGGCGACAATCTGCAGGGCCAGCCGGTTGAGGTCGAGATGCTTGCGCTCGCCGGTTTCCAGCTCGGCCCGATTGCGGATCAGCTTGGGAGGGTCGAGGATGACCACCTCGTAGGTTTTCCCCTCGCTGATGAGATTGCGCATGTGCTGGAAGGCGTCGTCCTGGACAAAGCGGATGTTCGCCCGGTTGAGCCTGGCGTTGGCACGTGCAGTGGCGAGGGCCCCTTCATCGAGATCGACTGCGGTGACGCTGGCAGCCTCCCCCAGCACCGCAGCCTGCAGGGCAAATCCCCCCGTGTAGCAGCAGAGATCGAGGACGGTGCGTCCCTTGGTCCAGTGGGCGAGTTGACGACGATTCTCACGCTGGTCGCAGAAGAAACCGGTCTTGTGTCCCGCTTCGAAATCGACCCGAAATCTGGTGCCGAATTCCTCGACAATCACGCTGGTCGGGCACCCTTCCGAAAGGCGGGCGGGGGCGGTGAAGCCTTCCTGTCCATGTGTCTTGGCGGGAGCCTGAACGACACGGTGCCGGGTCCCCAGTCGGGCTTCCAGCAGGTCGAGCACGGCATCGACCCGCTGGTACATGGCGAGGCTGAAGGTCTCGGCTGAGAGGACGTCGCCATACCGGTCAACGACGAGGCCGGGGAAACCATCCGACTCGGCATGGATGAGACGCTGCGCGGTGGTCTGGCTGTCGAGTTGCAGCAGATCACGGCGGAGTGCCAGGGCCCGGTCGAGGCGTTGACCAACCGTCTCGGGATCGGGGAGCTGGGGACCCCACGACCAGACGCGCACGGCGATCTCGGCCATGGGGTTGTAGAAACCATAGCCGAGGGTCTCCCCCTGGGGGGCCAGCAGGCGAACGAAGTCTCCGGGGCGGGCAGCACGATCGACCTCGCCGACCAGCTTGCGGAACAGGCTGGGGTGCCGGCGGACCGAGCGGAGTTGGACAACGGGGATCTCGCCGGCAGTCCCGGGGAGAAAGGGGCGGGGGGTGAGGAGTGAGGGCCCCACCTGCGGGGCAGGGGCGGGCTGGCGGGGGGACGCGGACTGGTGCCGGGATCCGGGCGAAGATTTGCGAGAGGTCATGACGGCGATCGTAGGGTGTGGATCGTGCAAAAAGCAATTTTCGGGCTCTCGGGAAGTGACGGGGGAGGCAAATGTGGTCGGTCTGCGTGGCTTCCAATCCACAAAGGGAAAGGGGGGGCCAGGTCTGCGCGCGGCTCCCCAAGCCCACCGATCCCGTTGTGATGTGCACGATCCGGGGGAAAAAATGATGGCGGGACGGGGAGGAATTGGGATAGACTCCCGCTTCAGGCATTCAATCTGGAACTGGAGTTGCTCATGTTGACGGAACCTGTGTTTTGGGTGTGTCTCGCAACCTTGATTGTCAGCTTGCTCTCGTTGATGCGGAGATCGCCGGTGGTTCGCGACGACAGCCGCCTCGAGCGCAAGCTCGATCTGCTCCTGAATCATCTGCAAATTGGAATGAATGAGGGAGTGAATGACCGGATCCGCGAGCTGATGAAGTCGGGAGACAAGCTCGGGGCGATCAAGCTGTACCGCGAAAGGACTGGCGCCGGGCTGAAGGAAGCGAAGGACTACGTCGAGCAATTGTCAGAGTAATGGTTTCGGTTCGGGTGTCATCCCAGGCAATCGGTTTGGTTGCGGCAGGATTTCCGGGCAGGACCTCAAGGCTGGCGTTCGTGATGAGTGCGGATGCACCTCCGGTCGCCGAGGGGAGCGGGTGGGATGCGCCTGGTTCTCGGTGGGAGTGGGTCTGGCGGGAATCTGCCATCCTGGGGCTTGGGGGGAGGGTGTTTCCGAGCTGGAAATGCAAAACTTGGCGTGGCAGCGTATGATGCCCATGGCGCGGGAGAACCTGCGAAAGGTGTTTTCCCCCATGTGCCGGCGGGTGGGGCAGCGCACCCGTTGGACGCGGCTGGCTTCAAGGCTCCCCCATTCGACGCAACCGGCTTCGTTGCAAACCGCTTCGACGCATCGGGTCCGTGGTCACCGTGGTGGTAATCGCCCCTGGGGCGGTTGGCGGGTGCGGAGGGATGTGGGGCTTCTCGTGCGCCGCGATCCACGCAACGGGCATTCCCGATTCGGGTGAGAGGCGCGGGGTGGTGCCGTTGCGGGTGTGTGTGCGACTGGTCGGGTTGGATGATGTGTGGACTGTTTGGGGGTGGTTGACGATGGCGGAATTGGCCCGGTTTGTGTTCATGACGTGCCAGGTGGGGGCCGAGCCGGTGTTGAAGGCCGAGATGGCCCGTGACTGGCCGGGATTGCGGTTCGCCTATTCGCGGCCGGGGTTTGTGACGTTCAAGCATTCGACCGGGGCGGAGTTTTCGGACGAGTTTCACACCCATTCGGTCTTTGCCCGGTCGACCGGGGTTTCGCTGGGGAAGGTGACGCAGGGAACGCCCGAAGAGCGGGCCCGGGCGGTGTGGCAGATGCTGGCCGATCGGCCGATTGCCGATCTGCATGTCTTTCCGCGGGACAAGTTCGAGCCGGGGTTTCGGGACTACGAGCCGGGGTTAACCGACGAATCGCGCGCGGTCGAAACGCTGTTGCGGAGTGCTGCCGAGGCACCGCGGGCCTTGGCCGACCGGGTGCCGCCCCCGCCCCCCGATCCCAAGACGGGCCCGCTCGTGGCCGACGTCGTGCTGGTGGAGCCGGATGAGTGGTGGATTGGCTGTCATCGGGCCCGGCGGCCGGTTTCGGCCTGGCCGGGGGGACTGTTGCCGCTGGAACTTCCTCCCACGGCGGTCTCGCGGGTGTACCTCAAGATGCAGGAATCCCTGCTGTGGTCGGGCTTCAAGATGTTGCCCGGTCAGACGGTGGTGGAGTTGGGAAGTGCACCGGGAGGAGCGTCGCAGGCCTTGCTGGAAAAAGGGCTGCTGGTGGTGGGGATTGATCCCGCCGAGATGGACCCGATGGTGCTGGCCGACAACGGATTTCGGCATGTGCGCAAGCGGTCGAAGGATGTGCCCCGGCGGGAGTTCCAGCGGGCTGACTGGCTGACGTGCGACATCAATTTGCCGCCGAATTACACGCTCGACACGGTGGAGGCGATCGTGAAGGCTCCGGGGGTGCGGCTGAAGGGGGTGATCATGAATCTCAAGCTGGTCGACTGGAAGCTGGCGGAGTCGATTCCGGAGTACCTCAAGCGGGTGCAATCGTGGGGCTTCAAGCAGGTGCGGGCCCGGCAATTGCACCACAACCGCCAGGAAATCTGCGTCGTCGCGAAGTGACGCGGGCAAAAGTCGCGAAGTGACGCGGGCACAAGCCGCGAAGTGACGTGTTGAAAAACAGCGAAGTGACGCGTTCCAAATCGGTCGATTGGGAGACCTGGCAAGCTGCCTCGGGGGGGCGTGTGACTGCGGCTCAGGTCGGGTATCAGGGAACCCGGGCAATAAGTCATGTCTGGTGCTGCGCCACTGTGCTGGAGGTTTACGGTGACTGGGTGGGGCGCGGAGGTTTGGTGAGGAGTGGTTGTGGAGAGACCCCGGGAAAACAGGGGTGAGATCCCGCTTTTCCATTTTTCGACATCGCGTTAGAATGCCCTCGGCTGGATGGAGGGTACGCCCTGCTGATGCGCCCGCAGATTTGTTCGAAGGAGTCGAGATACGTGAGACGATTCATCGTCCTTGCCTTGGGGCTGTGGTGCAGTCTGCCCGCCCTGGCCAATGCCCAGCAGACCGCTGCCGGCCCGGCCGTGGCCCCCACGATTACCCTGGTGTTGCCGAGTCTGAAGAACCTGTTCGACGATATGAAGGTTCCGTTCGACCTGGCCCAGGACAAAAAGGGGTACGACACGCTGGTCGACACCCTGGAAGTGTTCCTCGTCGGCATCGAGCGTGACAAGCCGGTGGGGGTCCGGGTGATTTCGGGAGGGGACACGCTGCATCCGGCGCTGTCGATTCCCGTGCTGCTGCCTCCCAAGGGGGTGATTGGCGATCCCAAGAGTGACCCGAATTTCAAAAAGCTTCGCGACAACCTGTGGGACCTTGATCTCAAGACGGCTCCCCCTCCAGACCCGGCCTACATCCGACAGATTCCCACACCGATCCGGACGAAGCTTCCGGGCCTCAAGCTGGGGACCGGTGAGCGGTTGATGTTCGGCGGACGTGACGGCTACATGGGGCGCGATGCCACGGCGGTGCACATTGCCACCGAACTCCCCGAGGTTCGGAGCCTGAAGGGATTGGTCGCCTGGGATTTCCCCGCCGGGACCGATCTCGCCGTCATGCTCGATGGCAAGGCCCAGAAGCCCGAGAATCGGCTCAAGGCGTTTGCCAAGCTCCGTTCCGAGATGCTGGGGGCGGTTAAGAAGAAGGCCGACGAGGCCGAGAGTGCCTTCGCCCTGCGGGAAGCGGGCCTGCGGCAGTTGGTGGACGAATTGCAGCGGTTCT
The DNA here is from genome assembly GCA_003508595.1 of Planctomycetaceae bacterium. Lineage (GTDB taxonomy): Bacteria > Planctomycetota > Planctomycetia > Planctomycetales > Planctomycetaceae > UBA10511. The sequence continues at coordinate 64,298 of DNUF01000042.1, read as the reverse complement.
ATGCCGAAAGTGGCGAGATCCAGATGCTGCTGACCGTCGATGGCGAAAAGAAGAATTCTTCGGCCACCCTGGCCCTGACGGCTCTTCCCGGGACGGAACTTGAAGAGAGTGCCAAACTGGTCAAGCCCGCGCCCTCGAAGTACGCCCTCATCTCGACCAGGGATGCCGCAGTGGTCTTCACGGGCCATCTGCCGCTGGATCCGTTGCGGAAGAAGCACGCGGGCGAGCTGCACTCGGTCATCCAGAAACATGTCGAGCACCTGATCGATTCCGACAAGGCCAAGCCCGAACCCGAGAAAACCGCCGACAAGAGTGCCTTGGGCATTCTGTTCACAGCCATCCGGGATGTGGCCACCCAGGGGGAGTTGACTGGTGCCCTGCGTTCCTGGTCGACGGGTGGGGGCAAGCTGGACACCGTTGGGGTGTTGAAAGTCGCCGCGACCGAGCCGTACTCGGCTTTGTTGAAGGGACTGCAGGATGCCGGGGGACCGATCAGTGTCGCAATGTCGGCTGACAAGCAGGACGACGTCGAGATTCACAAGATTGTCTCCCCGGGAGCGGCCAGGCAGTTTGCCGAGATTATTGGTGCCGACGGGGCGATCTACATTGGTCTGGCGGCGAATGAGCTGTGGTACGCGGCGGGAGATGGGGTGCTGCCCCGTCTGAAAGCGGCGATCACCGAGAGTCGGGGGGCGGTGGGTGAGCCGTCGGCCCCGCTGGCGATGTCGGTTCGGGTTGGACCGCTGACCGAGTTTGTGAACAGCTACACCAAGCGGAATCCGCTTCCCGAGCGACCCAAGACGGCCCCTGCCGCCAAGCCCGCTGCGAAGGCTGGAGGCGACGGGGGGGCGAAGCGTCCGAGTCTGCCCAACGCCCAGCGCGACACATCGAAGTCGCCGCTCGAAAACCTGCAGGCCCTCATGGGGGACATGGACTTGCAGAAGCTGGCGACCGATGCCTTCCAGGGAACCGATGACACAGTCTCGGTGGCGCTGACCGAGGTGGAAGGCAAGATTCGCCTCGACACCAAGGTCGACAGCGGCCTGCTGCGGTTCCTGGGGACGGTGATGTCCAAGTTCGTGAAAGACAACCTGTCGGATGAGTGAGCTGCGTGATGGGTGAACCCCCGGTTGTTCCTCCCGAACTGCTGCGTCAGTTGCGGGCCATCGACCGGGATTCGGCACGGCTGGACTCGATTCCAACCAAAAATACGGCAGCGGGACGATCGAACTCGGCCGCTTGCGATTCCAACAGGCCCGACGAGGCGTGGCTTCTGCTGCGTGCGTCGGGCCTGCTGCGTTGCGGGATTCCTGCCAGCTTCGGGGGGGTGGAAGTCTCTCAGCCGGGGATGCTGGCTGGCTACCTGGATTTGGCCCGGGCCGATCTGACGACCACCTTTGTGCTGACCCAGCGGAATGCGGCGTGCCAGCGACTGGCCGCTTCCCCCAACGAACGACTGCGGCAGCGACTGTTGCCGAGGCTGGCGCAGGACGAGCTGTTTGCGACTGTGGGGATTTCGCACCTCACCACCTCTCGCCAGCATCTTGGGGCCCCTGCCGTGACTGCACTGCCGTGCGAGGGGGGATTTGTGCTCGAAGGGGAGATTCCCTGGGTCACGGGAGGAGCTCGGGCCGACCTGTTGATCACCGGCGGAACCTTGCCGGGAGGGGAACAGTTGCTGGCCGCGATCGAGACCGGTCGTCCGGGAGTCGAGGTGGCCCCGGCGGTCGAACTGCTGGCGCTGAGTGGATCGTCGACCGGTCCTGTGCATCTGAACCGTGTGCGGGTGGTGCAAGAAGACTTGGTGCATGAGCCGACATTCCAGGTGCTGAAGCAGGGGGCCAACCTGACGGCGGGTTCGCTGTCGACGTCGGCACTCGCGATTGGGCATGCCCTGGGGGCGCTCGAGGATCTGGCGGAAGAGTCCACATCACGCCCGGAGTTGGCGGAGTTTGCCGGGGCCCTGCAGTCTGAGGCAGACGATCTGCGCGGCGAATTGTTGGCGGCAGCGCAGCCCGAGGGGTGCAGTGGGCCGGGGAATGTGAACGAACGACTGCGGATCCGGGCCAATTCACTGGTCTTGCGAGCCACGCAGGTCTTGCTGGCTGCGACAAAAGGGGCGGGATTCGTTGCCAGTCACCGGGCCGGCCGCCTGGCGCGGGAGGCTTTGTTCTTCCTCGTCTGGAGCTGTCCGCAGCCGGTGGTGTCCGCGAACCTGCGGGAACTGACCTGGCCGGGGCACGGCTGAACGGCGACGACACCGGTTCCCCACAAATGGGATGGTGGAATTTCCCGGCGGGAGTCTGTGCGGTAGGCTACCGCAGACCGGCTGGCGGAACGTCGCTCCACGGTTTGGCCCGTGGTGGCCGGGTGAGATGTGGTCAACCGTCGTGTGGGGGCGTCCGATGCGATCACCCCGCCCCGAATCCAAACCCGAATTGAGGGAGAACAGAGTCATGAACTGGCAGCGAACGATGCGGCGGCGCGAGTGGTTGGCCGGGCTGGCCCTCGCAGCGGGGAGTGTCGTGGCACGGGGTGTGGTGGGGGCCGAGTCGGGGCGACGGCTGATGTTTTTTGAATACGGCAAGGGGCCGAATCGGCTGCTGGAGGTGGGAGGGGACGGGAAGGTGCTGTGGGAGCATGTTCCTCCCAGCATCGCGGTGATTTTCCAGATTCTTGAGAACGGCCATGTGCTCTACGCCTACGGGGGGAAGCCAACGGGCGTGCGCGAGGTGACCCGCGAGGGAAAAGAGATTTGGAACTATGTGAGTGAGTGCCCGCAGGTCCTCGGGTGTGAGCGGCTCAAAAATGGCAATACGCTGGTGGCCGAGCAGGGGCCCTGTCGGGCGGTCGAGGTCGATCCGCAGGGAAAAGTGGTTCGGGTGACGCCACTCCAGACCACTATCGAAAACTATCACCTGCAGGTGCGGAATGTGCACCGGTTGGCGAATGGGAACATCCTGGCGGCCCACGAGGGGGAGGGGGCGGTGCGCGAGGTGGATCCGCAGGGGAAGGTGGTCTGGGAACAGACCGGGGTTGAGAATGCGGGGGACGCTCAGCGGCTCGCGAACGGGAACACCCTGATCTCGTGCGGAACGCAGAAGCGGGTGATTGAAGTGACACCGGCGGGAAAGGTCGCCTGGGAATTTGGAGCGCAGGATGCACCGGAGGTGAATTTCACCTGGGCGTCGAGCATCCAGCAGCTCAAGAACGGAAACCTGCTGATTGGGAATTTCCTGCGGGGTCAGGAGGGGAAGGGAGCCCACGCTTTTGAAGTCACCCGCGACAAACGAGTGGTCTGGACCTATGCCGATCACAGCCTCGTCAAGTCATTGACCACCGTGCGGGCGGTCGGGGAGTGACCACTGGCGGAGTGAGTTTCTGAAATCGGGGAACAAAAAAACCGGGTGAACGTGGAGATCACGTTCACCCGGTTCAGCTTTCCGCCAGGTTGAGAAGGGGGAGGTTCCCCGAACCCTAGAACTTGAGCTGGACGGTGTTGGAGTAGGCGGTATAGCTCACAGTGCTGGTGCCGGTCTTGGCCCGGACGCGGAACTGATAATTTCCCGAGGGGCGGGATCCTGTAAAGGAAGTCGCATTGGCAGCCGTGGTGGTCCAGACCGACCAGGAGATCACGCCCCGCTTGTTGGGGACACCATACTGAACTTCGAACCCGGTTTCATTGTTCGAATTGTCGTTCCATTTCAGGGTGACCGTGGTCCCCGCGACCGTCCCCGTGAGGTTCGAGGGAGGATCGAATCGGACGGGTGTCGGCACTGTTCCGCCCGCGATCCTGGTCAGGGCAGCTTCGACACTGATGCGACCGTAGCCAAAGGAGTTGTCGAAACCGGTGGTTCCGAGGTCGACAGCGGTCGCCTGCAGCAGGGTCTGCACTTCATCGCGAAGTCCATTGCCGTTGGAGTCGGCGATGCCGGCCGACAGGAGCAGGGCGACCGCTCCAGCGGCGTGGGGGGAGGCCATCGAGGTGCCACTCATGGTGGTGTAACCACCACCCATCTTGCAGGAGTAAATCGAAGAGCCGGGAGCCGCGATATCGACGGCGGGCCCGGTACTGGAGTAGGTCGCCCAACCATCGCTGCTGGTTGTGGCGGCAACGGCGATCACCGAGGGGTATTTCCCGGGATAGCCAACGGTATCGGCTCCCGACCCCGAATTCCCGGCCGAACAGACAATAATCAGTCCCTTCGCGGCCGCATTGTCGAAAGCCGACTTGACGGTTGTTCCGGGGTCAGTGGAGCTTCCGAGGCTGAAGTTGGCAACCTGGATGCCGTTGGCGGTACACCAGTCGAGGGCCGCGATGATCGTACTGAACGAACCACTACCAGTGGCTCCGAGAACCTTGACCGCATACAGGTCGACCTGGGGGGCAACGCCGATGATTCCCAGACTGTCATTCGCTGCCGCGATGCTCCCTGCGACATGGGTCCCGTGACCGTTGTCGTCACGAGGATCGGAATCACTGTTCTGGTAGTCGTAACCACCTTTGTAGCGACTCGCGAGATCGGGATGGGTGTGGTCGACCCCGGTATCGCAGACCGCCACCTTGATTCCAGCCCCGAGGATGGGACTGGTCGCACCGCTGTAGGTGCCCGCATGGGCAGGAATGCATCCGATCTTGGTCACGCCCCAGACGGAATCGTACTCGGTGGCGTGAGCCTGCACTTCAACATCGGGCTCGATCTCGTCGATGGCAGGATTGGCGGCGAGGGCCGCCAGGGCTTGCTCTGGCAACGTTGCGGCAATCGCCGGAACAATCTGGAAGGAGTGGTGGACTGTGCCCCCCAGTTCGCGAACGAGATCGCGTTGTGCCTTGCCCGGAGCTTCGGCGAAGCGAATGATCACCCGGACATTGCCACCGTCGGCTGGCGGTGCAGCCCACACGGCAAACGGAGCCAACAAACCAGCCACCACGGAAATCAGCATCGATTGAACACGAGTTTTCACAAGTCCCCCAAGCACAAACAGCGGAATCAAAGAAGCACAGCCATCTGAGAGTATTAGGAAACTGTCAGTCAATCCGCCAAGTAGACTTCTGGTTTCTATGAATCATCATATTGGACAAATCTGATCGGTTGTTCGGCTTCTGGTGTGGTGTATAAATGTTGCTGTACACTCCGGTGTACAAGGATTCCGAACGGTTTGGAACGATCTGGATTGAAGGGCGGTGGCAGCAGTTGGGGGACTCTCCCTGGGAGAGGTGGAACGCAGGGGTGTATCATTCGGGGGGCATTCTCAAGCAGGGAGTGGCGTGAATTTTTGAGCTGCTGCCGTTGTGAAAAGCCTCTGCGGTCTGATATCATCACCCATTCGCCCCGGGCTGACGATGTGATTCCCAGGGCAGTGAATGGGCTTTGGGTCCCGTTTCGGTGGGAAATTTCAGAGCTCCTTGTCCAAATTCACACGCTGCAGAGAGTTGATTTCATGGCGGTTTTCAAGCCGAAGCGGCCCACGAAAGGGCCTTTGAAGAAAAAGGCCACCAAGGCCAAGCGGATTTTGAAGTGTCGGTTTTGCACCCGGGACGGCTGCCCCCGTCCGGTGTATGTCGACTACAAAGATGTGAAGACGCTCAAGGTAATGATCACCCGCAATGGTCACATGCAGGCCCGGCGGCGGACCGGCAACTGTGCCAAGTTCCAGCGGGCGGTGCGTGACGCGGTCCTGCGGGCCCGTTTTATGGGCCTGCTTCCGTACGTCAACAAGGAAGAGTGAGTCGATAGTCGATCGATGCGTGAACGTCCGGACACTGTCTGTCCTGATGCTTGACGCTGTGGCGCGAGTCGTATACCCTGCTGAATTCCATCTCACGGCGAGATGGGCGTTGCGCGAAACGCCAGCAGCTGATTGGCTCACCGATTTGGGAAGCCAGGGATTGGGTCAGGTTGGTTCGCCGGATTTGCTTTTCCTCAGCGGGAGCATCTGCTTCAGTGAGGGCTGCAGTCCTGCTGGATTCGCCTGCTCGCCTGAGCGTCGTTTCTCGACTCGGGATGTGCTCGGGTCGGATGCTTGAGTTTGTTCCAGCAGGATTCTTCCGGGCTGGTTGTCTGGTTTGAGGGTGTGTCGCGGTTGGGTTTCGTGCTGTGTCATCAGGGCACAGTCGTCTCTCGACTCGCAAGGTCTTCTCTGGTTCCGTATGCCCACGATCAATCAGTTGGTTCGCAAGCCGCGGGTTCCCCAGCGGTCTCGCTCGAAAACCCCGGTTCTGAACGGCTGCCCGCAGAAGCGGGGCGTCTGCTTGCAGGTCAAGACCGTGACCCCCAAGAAGCCGAACTCGGCTTTGCGGAAGGTGGCCCGCGTGCGGCTGTCGAACAAAAAGGAAGTCACCGCTTATATCCCTGGTGAAGGGCACAACCTGCAGGAGCACTCGATTGTGCTCGTGCGTGGCGGTCGCGTGCGTGACTTGCCTGGTGTGCGGTACAAGATCATTCGCGGTGTGTTGGATACGCAGGGTGTGGCCAATCGGAAGCAGGCCCGCAGTCGCTACGGTGCGAAGGTGGCCAAGGCCGGGGCGGCTCCTGCCAAGGGTGCGAAGAAGAAGTAATCGGGCTCCAGCTGCCCGGGGTGCCGGGGGTTTGGGGTCGGGCAACCGGGAGGTGTTTCCGGTTTGGTCCCCCGCTTGGTGGAAGCGGGGGGTGGCATGCGAATGGTGATGCGTTTCGTGTGAGGTTGGAAGGAAGATGGCTCAGAAATTCACGGCAAGTGCCAAGCAGCTCAAGCCCGATGCCAAGTACCACTCGGTCCTGGCTTCGAAGTTCATCAACTGCCTGATGCACGACGGCAAGAAGAGCGTGGCTCAGGGGGTCTTCTATGGAGCCCTGGATGTCATTGCCCAGAAGGTGACCGACCAGCCGGCGATCGAGGTCTTCACCCAGGCGGTGGAGAATGTGAAGCCTGGCATTGAGGTTCGATCCCGCCGTGTTGGTGGTGCGAACTATCAGGTCCCCACGCCTGTGAATTCGAAGCGTCAGCAGGCACTTGCGATCCGTTGGCTGCTGGAAGTCTGCCGGGAGAAGAAGGGTCGCCCGATGCACGTTCGTCTGGCGGATGAGTTGCTCGCGGCTTACAAGCGCGAAGGGGCGGCCGTCACCAAGCGCGACAACGTGCACCGCATGGCCGATGCCAACAAGGCGTTTGCCCACTTCGCCTGGTAGTCCCCCTGATCCTGGTCGTGGAGCATGCCCGCCAAGTTGGAGTGGATCCGCAATATCGGCATTATTGCCCATATTGATGCGGGCAAGACGACCACGACCGAACGGATCCTGTTCTATGCCGGTGCCTCTCACCGGATGGGTGATGTCGACGATGGGACTACCGTCACCGATTTCGACCCCGAAGAGCAGCAGCGCGGCATTACGATTTATTCCGCTGCGATCACCTGCCGGTGGAAAGACTGGCACATCAACCTGATCGACACCCCCGGGCATGTCGACTTCACCGCCGAGGTGGAGCGCAGTCTGCGTGTCCTCGACGGTGGTGTTGTCGTGTTTTCGGCTCGAGAAGGGGTCGAGGCGCAGAGCGAGACTGTCTGGAGGCAGGCGAACAAGTACGGCGTCCCCCGGATCTGCTACATCAACAAGATGGACCGGATCGGTGCGAATTTCGAGCGCACCCTCGACCAGATCCGCGACCGACTGCAGGGGAACCCGGTTCCCGTTGTGATACCCCTCGGGGAAGGTGCTCCAAGCGAGCCCGATCCGTTCCGGGGGATCATTGATCTCGTCGAGATGAAGGCTCTCCTGTTCGATTCCGCGACTCAGGGTTCGCGGATCGATGCCGTGGAGATTCCCGAGGACTACCGCGAACTCGCCCAACTGTGGCGGGGCCGTCTGATAGAGCAACTCGCCTTGCTGGATGACGCGCTGCTGGAGAAATACCTCGAGGAGCAACCGATTGAGCCTGCCGAACTGCGTCGGCTTCTTCGGCAGGGGACGCTGCAGCGGCAATTGCAACCGGTCTTTTGTGGATCGTCGTTGAATTACATCGGCGTGCAGCCTGTGCTGGATGGTGTGGGGGCATATTTGCCAAGTCCTGCGGACCGCCCCGCGGTGACCGGGATGCGACCCGGAGCCAAGAAAGAGACCGTTGAGACGCGAAAGCCTTCCGCCGACGAACCATTCTGCGGACTGATCTTCAAGATTCAGGCCGACGCCCACGGCGATCTCTGTTTCGTGAGAGTCTACTCGGGGGTCCTGAAATCAAGGGCCCGTGTGCTCAATCCGCGGATCGGAAAGAAGGAACTGGTCAACCAGTTGTGGCACATTCATGCCGACCGGCGTGAAAAGATTCCGGCGGAATCGGTGGAGGCGGGAGACATCGTCGGGATTGCCGGTCTGAAAGACACGGTGACCGGCGACACCTTGTGCGAGGGAAATCATCCGATTGCCCTGGAGAGCATTACGTTCCCCGAACCGGTGATCTCGATGGCCGTCGAGCCAGAGTCATCAGCGGACCGTCGGAAGCTGGCCGAAACACTGACGCTGCTCTCCCGGCAGGACCCCACCTTCCGGGCCGTGGTCAATGAGGAGACCGGGCAGACGATCATCAGTGGGATGGGAGAGTTGCATCTCGAGATCATCCGCAATCGAATGACTCGTGATTTCAAACTGAATGTCCGGGTGCACAAGCCCAGGGTCAGCTACCGTGAGACGATCCGCAATCCCCGCAAGGTAAAGGGGGAGTTTTCTCGGCAAGTGGCTGGGGTCATGCAGTCAGCTCGGGTCGAGCTCGAACTCGAGCCCTATCAGGGGGATGAGCCGATTGCGGTGGTCAATCGTCTGAGTCCGTCGGATTTGTCTCCTGCATTGCAGCAGGTGATCGAGCAGGCGATTCGGGATGGAGCACAGGGGGCGGGACTGCTGGGATACCCGCTGATTCAGGTGCGGTTCACCATCCGCGACGTTTCCATGACTGAACTGGAGAACCCGGAGGCGGCGTTTCAGGCGGCGACGTTGGATGGAGTTCACCAGGGGGTGAGTGAAGACAACCTCGTTTTGCTGGAGCCGATCATGCGGCTGGAAGTGACCACCCCTGACGAATTCATGGGGAACATTCATTCAGATCTCATGAGTCGGCGGGCGTTGATTACTGGGACCGAGCAGCGGGGGGAATTGCAGGTCATTCATGCGGAAACTCCCCTGGCGACGATGTTTGGGTATTCGACGCATGTCCGCAGCCTGTCTCAGGGGCGGGCGTCGTATTCGATGGAGCCCAGCCGGTACGCAGAAGCACCGGCGGAAGTGTTGCGGGAGATGTTGGGATAATCCGCGGGTGAGCCAATCGCTCCGGAAAACGCCTCTCACAGAGTTGACACATCAACCAGCCGGACTTAAACTGGCGGACTTTCCCCCCCTCCGCGATGTGGCGAAGGGTCTCAGGGAAAGCGTTTCAGGTCGAGTTCAAAGCGCGTTTTCGACGTCGGAAAGGGTGACCGGGTGGCCGGTAAGAAGCAAGAACGCATTCGCATCAGGATGGAGGCATACGATCACTCGGTGCTCGATCAGTCGGCCGCCGAGATTGTCGATACGGCGAAGCGGACGGGTGCGATTGTGCATGGCCCGATTCCTCTTCCGACACGGATTGAGCGCTACACAGTGTTGCGCAGTCCGCACATTGACAAGAAGTCTCGCGAGCAGTTTGAAATCCGGACGCACAAGCGTCTGATCGACATTCTGCAGCCCCCTGGCAAGACAATCGACGCACTGAACAAATTGTCGTTGCCTGCAGGTGTTGACATCAAGATCAAGTTGGTCCCCGGGGCCGGCTGAGTGTCTGGTTCAGGCCGTGCTTGAAAGTGCGGCGCGTCGTCCCGGGCCAGGTCTGTTCGGAATGTTCCGGTCGACTGGACTGTGGGTAAAGACTGAGTCGGGGGAGTGATTGCAGGCGAGTGTTGGGATTTCTCCAGGGAGTGGGTGAAATTTCAGCGAAGTTGTCCCGGTTCGGCGGGAATCGTCTCGATTCGAGTTTGGGGTGATTGGTCTGGATTTATCCGGGCCCATCGCAGTTCGCAAACAGCAGTTTCGAAGGATGAACTCAGTTCCCGAGAGATCTGAAGTTTCGCAAGATCTGACTCGACAACTCGGGTGGAATGGCAGAGACCCGAATCTCCCTGACGGACTGCGGCAGGCAGCCCGAGGAGGTGGTTCGGGTTCTCAGTTTGCAGTCGAGGTGTCGCGGAACTCTGTTGTGGGATGTGGTGGGTTTGAGGACGGCTTGGCGTGGCGGGGTGTTGAGGCCCTGCCAAGTTGAATGATCCTGTCCGAGGGGCAGGATTGGGCGGGGTGGTTCGTCAGTTGGGATAGTGAGTCAATGGCGAGTGGATCGTTTTTGGTCTGCTCAGGTGATGGAGTTGCTGGAGTTGGACTTGTTGAGTGCGGGTTGACCGGCAGGAGTTTGCCGGCGTGACGGCTTGACGAGTTCTGGGTGTGGAATCAAGGTCGAGTTGCTTCTCGGGTTGCCGCAGGTGCAGTAATGCCAGTTGGATTGTTGGGCCGCAAGGTCGGAATGACACAGGTCTACGAGGAAGGGACTTCGGTTGCCGTTACGGTCATCGAAGCGGGCCCCTGCGTGGTGCTGCAGGTCAAGACTCCCGAGAAGGACGGCTACACGGCTGTTCAGCTCGGGTACGGAGAGAAGCCGCGGCGTCTGGCCAGTCGGGCCGAGCGTGGTCGCTTGAGCGACCTGGGGGGGAAGCGCTCGAAGGCTCGCCAGGAGAGTGGAATTGCGGAACTGCCGCGGCCACAATGCGAGCCGGTCCGATACATTCGCGAATTTCGGCTAGCAGTCGGGGAGGCGGCTCCGGAGGTTGGTGCCAAGTTGTCCGTCGAGTCCATGGCGAATGCCCAGCGGATCGATGTGGTGGGCAACAACAAGGGGCGTGGCTTCGCCGGCGTGATGAAGCAGCACAACTTTCATGGTCTGCGTGCCAGCCATGGCGTGCAGCGTCATCATCGTGCTGGTGGATCGATTGCAGCCCACGCCACCAACCGCGGTTGGAGCGGGCGCATCAAGAAGGGGAAGCGGATGTCGGGTCGGTGGGGCAATGAGCGCTCGACCGTTCGCTATCTCCGGATTGTGCGTGTTGACATCGAGAACAACCTGATCCTGGTTGCGGGCTCGGTTCCTGGCCCCAATGGGGCTTTTGTGACCCTGAAGCACACGACCAAGAAGATTCGGCCTGTTGCCGAGAAGACGACGACGAAGAAGAAGAAGTAGAAGCCTGTCTTGGCTGCCGGTCACTCGACGAGTGCACCTTTGGTCAAGTTCAGGGTCTCCAGTTGCATGACGATTTGGTGTCCGCATCTGGCTGAAGTAATCCCGTGTTGTGTGCCGGTTTTTCCGGTCTCAGTCTGACACAAGAGAATCCCCGCAGGGGAGAGTCGACAATGGCTGCCATTCCAGTTCAAAACCGCTCGGGACAGCAGGTCGGAACCTACGAGTTCGACCTGACCGAGTTGGCTCCCCAGGTCAACAAGCAGTTGCTCCACGACGTCATCGTCATGTACGAGTCGAACCGTCGCCTCGGCACCGTCGCCACGAAGGGTCGGGCCGATGTGAAGGGGAGCAAGAAGAAGATGTACAAGCAGAAGGGGACTGGTCGCGCCCGCATGGGTAACAAGCGAACTCCCATTCGGCGTGGTGGCGGTGTGACGTTCGCGAAACTGCCTGTTGATCACACATATCGGCTTCCTCGCAAGGCTGTTCAGCTCGCCACTCGAATGGCCATCCTGAGCAAGTTTGAGGACAATCAGGTCACGCTCTTGGAAGATCTCCAGGTCAGCGTTCCGAAGACGAAAGAGATCGCCCAGACTCTGAAGGCTCTCAAGCTGGACGACACCTCGTGCCTGCTGGCGTTGGCGGGTCCTGACAGCAATGTCTGGAAGTCTGCACGCAACATTCCGCGTGTCGCAGTTTCGCCGGCAGCCGAGCTGAACGCCTACGAAGTTCTGCACAAGAAGCAGCTGGTGTTGACCCGGGGGGCTCTCGACGCGATCCGAAATCGGATCCGCCAGGCAGAGTCGGCCTAGTTGCCAGAGAGCCAAAGAATTGTCAGCACCAGAGAGTGGGTGCTGCAGTGTGGCGGCGAGAGAACAAAGAACAACCAGGACAGAGGCGGCGAATCCTCAACGGTTCGCCTGATCTTGAAAAACAGGTGGGGGACTCGAGTGAGTCTCTCGAACGAGTGGAGTGAGCGATGGCTGTCGTGTCGAAGTCAGGGGTTGAGCTGCAGCCCCATCAGATCATCCTGCGGCCGCTGGTCACCGAGAAGGGGACGCACCTGTCGAGTCGGCGGAATGCGTACGCTTTCGAGGTCCATCCTCAGGCAACGAAGATTGACATCCGTCAGGCGGTGGAAGCCTTGTGGAAGGTCCGTGTCGAGGCTGTTCGGACGCAGAATCGCGTTGGCAAGCCTCGTCGTTCGCGTGCTGTCTATGTGCAGTCGCCCTCGTGGAAGAAGGCGATTGTCACGCTCCACGAAGACGATCGCATCAACCTGTTCTAATTCAGGCCTCGTTTCGGGCAGCCGAGTCGGTACCCGGAGTGAGACCACACGACTTTGAGTCGGATTCCGGCATTAGTCCGGAGCCAAACAGACATCGGCCATAGTGGCCGTCAGATACTTGGGGATGACCCATCATGGCACTGCGTTTCTACAAACCGACCAGTCCGGGCCGCCGAGGCGCTTCGGTCAGTGATTTTTCTGAGATCACCGATCGTAAGAAGAAGCCCGAAAAGTCGTTGCTTGTTCGTCTCCCAACTTCGAATGGCCGTAACTTCCAAGGGAAGATCACGGCCCGCCATCGTGGTGGTGGAGCGCGTCGCCAGTACCGCATGATCGACTTCAAGCGGAAGAAAGACGGAGCGGTGGCAACTGTCGTTGCGATCGAGTACGATCCCAACCGCACCTGTCGCATTGCCCTGCTGCAATATCCGGACGGAGAAAAGGCGTACATCCTGGCTCCGGACGGATTGACTGCGGGGAACAAGGTGGAGAGTGGTCCGGGCGTTGAGCCCAATCTCGGAAATTCTCTGCCGCTCGGGTCGATTCCTCCCGGTACTGCCGTCCACAACGTGGAGATGCAGCCCGGCAAGGGTGGGCAGTTGTGTCGGAGCGCCGGGGTCTCGGCTGTGGTCAACGCCCGTGATGGCGACTGGGCACAGATTACTCTGCCTTCGGGTGAAGTCCGCCGGATCTCGTCGAAGTGTCGTGCTACTGTCGGTGCCGTGGGAAACAGTGATCACAGTGCGATTACCTACGGCAAGGCGGGTCGGCGTCGGTGGATGGGGCATCGGCCCCATGTTCGCGGCGTCGCGATGAACCCGGTCGCTCACCCGTTGGGTGGTGGCGAGGGTCGCAGCGGTGGCGGACGTCACCCCTGTAGCCCCTCCGGCAAGCTGGCCAAGGGAGGTCGCACACGCAAGCGTCGCAAGCCCTCGTCGTCGGCGATTGTTCGGCGGCGTCGGTCTCGTCGCTATGGCCAGTTGAAGTAGGATTTGGAACAGAGAGTCGCGTTCTGGTTGAGAAGACCGGCATGAACGGTTTCGCCAGGGTTTGGAACGTCGGGCGTTGAGGTGAAGCGATGGGTCGATCACTGAAAAAGGGTCCTTATGTGGATCCGAAGTTGATGAAGAAGGTCACTGCCCGGAACAAGGCGAGCTCGAAGGAGCCGATCAAGACTTGGTCCCGGCGTTGTACGATTCCTCCCGACTTCATTGGGTTCACCTTCCTGGTGCACAACGGGAAGGCGCACATCAACGTGTACATCACTGAAGAGATGGTCGGTCACAAGCTGGGAGAGTTTGCTCCCACGCGTGTGTTCCGGGGCCACGGCGGCAAGGCGAAGAAAGACTAGGGTTTGGCACAGTCCCGGGGAGCCCCCTGGAGCGAGGCGGTCTGAGTTCGGGATCGTCGATGCGGATGACTGGGTTCACGGGTTGTCTGAGGAGCATGGCACATGGCATTTAACGCAACACACCGGTTTGCCCGGATTTCGGCGTCGAAGGTTCGCCCGTTCGCGGACCTCATTCGTGGTCGTCGGGTCGACGAGGCGATTCTGCTGCTGAAGTACGAGCCGAACCGTGGGGCGCGGTTTCTGGAGAAGGTTCTGAGCAGTGCCGTGGCGAATGCCGAGGATCGCGGTGCCCGTAATGTCGATCGGATGACGGTGATCGATGCCCGAGTCGATGGTGGCCCGATGTTCAAGCGGGTTCTTCCGCGTGCCCGCGGAATGGCCTACATGATTCGCCGCCGGTTCGCCCACATTCAAGTGGCGATCGAGACCAAGTAGTGAGAGCAAACACGGATTTCGCTGGAGACAGTTGAAGTCTGCGAGGGGATGTCAGGTCCCCGCAAGAGAACAGCGTGGGGATCCACCGGCAACGGCGGATCCGAGACCAGAGCCAGCAGAGAGCACGCGAGTCGAGGAACAGAGCATGGGTCAGAAAACACGTCCGACCGGATTTCGCATCGGGATCACCGAGGATTGGCGAAGCCGGTGGTACGCCTCCAAGAAGGAGTTTGGCGACCTGCTGGTGGAGGACAACAAGATCCGGACGTTCATCAAGAAGAAGTATCTCTTCGCCGGGATTCCCCGGATTGTGATCGAACGCACTCGGGATCAGGTGATTGTCCACCTGCACTGTGCCCGTCCCGGGATCATCATCGGGCGCAAGGGACAGGAAGTCGATCGGTTGAAGTCCGAACTGGAGGACCTGACCGGTCGTCGGATGGATTTGAAGATCGTCGAGATCAACAATCCGAATCGGAATGCCCAACTGGTTGCCGAGGACATGGCGCAGCAGTTGGAGAAGCGTGCCAGTTTCCGGCGAACCATCAAGCGTTCGCTGGAGCAGGTGATGGAGGCGGGAGTCCAGGGAGTGAAGGTTCAGCTGTCGGGACGTCTGGGTGGAGCGGAGATGTCGCGTTGCGAGAAGGCAGCGCGCGGCTCGATCCCCCTCTCGACGCTGCAGGAACACATTGACTACGGGTTCGCCCAGGCCATGACCACCGTCGGAGTGATCGGTGTGAAGGTTTGGATCGCGCTCGGCACATACGCTGACGAGGAGGCCAACGATGCCGCTCATGCCAAAGCGGGTCAAGTACCGCAAAAGTCAAAGAGGGCGCATAAGAGGTAATGCCACACGTGGCAATCGTGTGTCGCTGGGGGACTTTGGCCTGCAGTCGACACAGGGTGGCTATGTGAAGGCAACGACCATCGAGGCGTGCCGCATTGCCGCGATGCAGTACATCCGCGGTGATGGAAAGCTGTTCATCCGCATTTTTCCGCACAAGCCCATGACGGCTCGTCCCCTGGAAACCCGAATGGGTAAGGGGAAGGGGGAACCGGCTCACTGGGTGGCGGTGATCAAGCCCGGAACAGTGTTGTTTGAAGTGGCCGGGTTGCCCCGCGAGGCGGCTCGGGAGGTTCTCGCACGCATGGCCTACAAGCTGCCGTTGCGGGTCCGGATGGTCGGTCGTCGACCTGGAGAATGAGTGATGACCAAGGCAACTGAACTTCGCGAAATGAGTGACGAACAACTGGAATTCTCGCTGATAGAAGCGCAGGACCAGTGGTTCCGGCTGCGGGTGCAGTCAACGACCGAGAAGCTGGATGTTCCCAGCAATATCCAGAAGACCCGGCGGGAGATCGCCCGGATCAAGACGGTGTTGCGGGAGAGGGCCCTTGCGGCTGGAAAATAGGCCCCGACGGTTCCTGGGAGTGAGCAGCCCCGGGAACTGGGCTTGGGGATCGATCTTGTAGAGCCTGGATTTGATCAGCCTGCTAATTGATCAGCCTGACATTCGAGTTGAGACCATGCGCAGACGTGTGATTGGTGTTGTAACCCGTGACCAGAACCTGAAGACCCGGCGGGTCGAGGTGGAACGGTCGTACCGTCATCCGAAGTATGGGAAGATTCTGCGGACCCGCACGGTCTGCTACGCCCATGACGAAGACAACGTCTCGAAGAAGGGCGATCTGGTCGAGATCGTCGAGTGTCGACCGATGTCGCGTCTGAAGCGTTGGTCGCTGGTGAAGGTGGTCAAAGCCAACACGATGCCGCAGGTGAAGGCCGAGGCTGCTCCCGCTTCCTGAAGAGCAGCGACTGGGGCGGAGCAATCTGTCGCCCATCGCCTGCTACCGCGAAGCTTGGTTTGCTGAGCCAGCAGTGCCGAAAAGGCAGCAGTCGAAGTGAGATTGCGGAGGATGACTCGACTGGAACATCGGGCTCTGGTCGTGGGACGGTTTGGATGGAGCGAGGGGACCGGTTGTACCGGTGACCCTTCGCGGATCGGTCGACAGACTGCGAGAGCAGGGTCGAGGAGAGAAGATCATGATTCAGATGCAGACGCGGATGGACGTGGCCGACAATTCCGGTGCGAAGATCGCGTATTGCGTGAAGGTGCTGGGTGGGACCCAGCGTCGATACGCCCGTTTGGGCGACATCATTGTGGTGAGCATCAAGAAGGCGATCCCCGGTGAGAAGGTCAAGGCCGGCGACGTGGCCAGGGCGGTTGTGGTGCGGACCAGCAAGGAGACCCGTCGGGACGACGGCAGCTATGTCCGTTTTGACAACAACGCGGTGGTGTTGATCGACAACGATAAGAATCCCCGGGGAACCCGCATTTTCGGCGCCGTAGCGAAAGAGTTGCGGGATGCTGGTTTCATGCGGATTGTCAGCCTGGCAGAAGAGGTGGTGTGAACATGCGGATCAAGGCTGGTGACGAAGTTGTGGTCTTGAGTGGCGATGACGCCGGCAAGGAACCACGCAAGGTGGTGAAGGTTCTCGACGGCGGCAAGCGTCTTGTTGTCGAGGGGGTCAATCGGGTCTGGAAGCACGTCAAGCGTGGCCACCCGAAGAGCCCTCAGGGAGGCCGATTGTCGCTCGAGATGCCGATCGACGCGTCGAATGTCCTGTACTATTGTACTGCCTGCGGCAAGGGTGTTCGGGTCGGGTTCAAATACCGTGCTGACGGTACGAAGTATCGTCACTGCCGGAAATGTCAGGCCGATCTCGGGGCGATTGGTGTGGCCCGTGCGAAGTACGCGAAGAAGTGAGTTGCGATTGCCAGTGTACGGAGGTGGCTCCCGAACTGGCAGGGATGAATAAAGTTTGAGGATGTGTTAGACTACTGTTCTCTGGGTTCTGACGGACTCGGAAGTAGTGCAACAGTTGTCAAGGTTCTGCGGGTTTGGTGGAACTCTCGGAACCCGATGTCCGGGTACGGTTGGTGTCTGCAGATTGTTGTGTTGGCAGCACCTGACAACGGCTTGGCATCTGGCTGCGGCAAGAGTGGTGAAGGCAGCCGCCTGAGGCGTTCCGGGAGTGGAACCCTCTTGTAGTTCCCTGGGGAACGGCGGTTCTCATCGTCGTTCTGGAAAGACGTGGATTTCGATGGCTCGATTGGCGGAAAAATACAAGACGCAGGTGGCTCCCAGCCTGGGCAAGGCGTTGGGGAAGACCAACCCGCATGCCATTCCCCGGATCACCAAGGTGGTCGTCAACATGGGGGTGGGGTCGACGACCCAGGACCGGAAACGGCTGGAAGAAGCGGCCAACAACCTGGCGACGATCACTGGCCAGCGTCCTCTGATCACGAAGGCCAAAAAGGCGATTTCGTCATTTCGGCTGCGTCAGGGAATGGAAATCGGGTGCAAGGTCACCCTTCGCGGCCAGCGGATGTACGAATTCCTGGACCGGTTGATTTCTCTGGCCCTCCCCCGAGTGCGCGATTTCCGGGGGCTGAATCCCAAGGCCTTTGATGGCCACGGAAACTACAGCCTGGGTTTGACCGAGCAACTGGTGTTTCCCGAGGTGGACGCCGACAAGGTGACCTTCACCCAGGGGATGCACATTACGCTGGTGACCACAGCGGAGACCGACGCCGACGCCCGGTTGTTGTTGAAGGAAATGGGGATGCCATTCGCGGCTGAAGAGTCGCGGTAGAACAGGCGGAGAGAGAGACATGGCAAGCAAGGCCAAGATTGAGAAGGCGAAGCGGAAGCCGAAGTTCAGCTCGCGGTTGGAGCGTCGGTGTGCGTTGTGTGGACGCCCCAGCGCTGTTTATCGCAAATTCAAGCTGTGTCGGTTGTGTTTCCGGAACATGGCTCTGGACGGATTGATCCCCGGGGTCAAGAAGGCGAGTTGGTGATACCATGATGACAGATCCGATTGCCGACATGCTGACCCGGATTCGGAATGCGGTTGCCATCGAGCGGCCGTTTGTGGACATTCCTGAGTCCAAGCTGAAGGTGGGGATCGCGGGAGCGCTCCAGCGTGAGGGCTATGTCTGGGACTTCGAATTGATCGAGGTGGAGGGAGCCCCCTGCAAGACTCTGCGGGTCAACCTGAAGTACGGTCCCAACGGGGAGCGGGTCATTCAGGAGATTCAGCGGGTGAGCAAGCCTGGCCGGCGCGTTTACCAGCGGGCCGATCAGATCGGTGAAGTCCTCCAGGGATTGGGGATCAGTATCCTGACGACGAGTCGGGGCATCCTCAGCAACCGTGAGGCGAAGGAACAGAAGGTGGGTGGCGAGGTTCTCTGCTCGATCTGCTGAGCCTGAGGGGCTCGGGGTGAAGGCGACCGGTCACGGCGTTGCTGTGACGGGAGCAGCGGGTGTGAAAACGGCTCTTGCGGCAGTTCGCGAGGCCTGGGACACGCTGCGGAACACAAGTGACAGTGCTGCCAGGTGTGGTCTGGCGGGCCTGAGAGCGCAACTCCAGTTTGGGTTGGATACACGATGTCGCGGATTGGAAAAAAGCCGGTGGATCTGCCGGCCGGAGTCACGGCCAAGATCGATGGGCAAAAGGTCTCGATCAAGGGGCCCAAGGGTGAGTTGCACCTGTCTGTGCATCCCAACATTGCCGTCAAGATTGAGGATGGCAAGCAGTTGCTGGTCAGCCGTCACGACGACGAGGCGGAAAACCGGGCGCTGCATGGGCTGACTCGCGCTCTGTTGAGCAATATGGTCAATGGCGTGGTGAATCCGTTCACCAAGAAGCTTGAGATTCAGGGGGTCGGTTACCAGGCCCAGTTGGTGGGTGGCAAGTCGCTGAACCTGTCGGTCGGGTTCGCGAATGTGATCAAGTTGCCGATCCCCGCGGGTGTCACCTGCGTGGTGCCTGACCCGACGCACATCACCCTCACAAGCTGTGATCGCCAGGCGGTCGGGCAGTTTGCTGCGGTCATTCGCCGGGTGCGTCCCCCCGAGCCCTACAAGGGGAAGGGGATCCGCTACGAGGGAGAGAATGTGCGGCGCAAGGCGGGCAAGTCTCAGGCCAGTGGCTAGTGTCGTGGACCGGCGGAGGACCTGAGTGGGGTTTTCCAGGCGGATCACGAGTTCAGGAATGGTGTCGACATGAGTTTGGTGAAGCGCAGAGCCCGACAGAAGCAGGTCCGGGCGTGGCGGGTGCGGAAGCGGGTGCGTGGCACCGAGAGTCGGCCACGTTTGACCGTGTTCCGCAGCAACAAGAACATTTACGCGCAGATCATCGACGACGAGTGTGGTCGCTCGCTCTGTGCCGCCAGCACTGCTGAGAAGGCACTTCTCCCCTCGGGGGGGAATGGCGGCAACAAGGATGCAGCCGTGGCGGTTGGCAAGGCATTGGCCGAGCGGGCGCTGAAGGCTGGAATCAAGGACGTCGCGTTTGACCGGGGTGCGTATCGGTACCATGGGCGGGTGGCCGCCCTGGCTGACGCCGCCCGCGAAGGTGGACTCAATTTCTAAAGGCAGAGGGATTCAGCAGTGGCTTCGGAAAAAGAGTCCCAGCAGGGGCAGGAAAAAGTCGTCCAGATCCGCCGATGCGCGTGCGTCGTGAAGGGTGGTCGTCGCTTTACGTTCACCGCTCTGGTGGTCCTGGGTGATCACAAGGGGAAGGTGGGTTGGGGTTACGGCAAGGGGACTGAGGTTCCGCAGGCGGTCGAGAAGGCGGTTCGCCAGACCAATCGCGCCTCAATCAGTGTTCCCCTGGTGCAGACGACCATTCCGCACCTTGTGGAAGGTCGTTTTGGGGCGGCCCGAGTGGTGTTGATTCCGGCCATGCCCGGGACCGGCGTCATCGCGGGCAATACAGTCCGGGCGGTTTTGGAATCGGCCGGGATCCAGGATGTCCTGACCAAGTGTCGGGGATCATCCAATCCAATGAACCTGGTGCGGGCGACGATGAACGCCCTCAGCCAGCTGCGCACGCGGGACCAGGTGGCTCGCCTGCGGGGAGTGAATGTCTGATGCAGATCAACGATGTCCATCGCGGGATCCAGAAAAACAAGAGCCGCAAGCGGGTTGGTCGTGGCATCGGTTCGGGCCATGGCAAAACGGCCGGGCGGGGCGACAAGGGGCACTCGGCTCATTCCGGTCACGCCAAGCGCTTCGCGTTTGAAGGGGGCCAGAAGCAGGCCTTCCGCCGGGTGGCCAAGTTCGGGTTCAGCAACAACTTCTTCACCCGCCGGGTGGCCGAGGTGAATGTGTCTGCTCTCGAGGCCCGTTTTGAGAGCGGCGCAGTGGTTGATGAGGCGGCTCTTCGCGCCGCTGGGCTCGTGAAGGGTGAGTGGGATTCGGTGAAGATTCTCGCCAAGGGTGAGCTCACCAAGAAACTGACGGTCAAGGTCAACGACTTCTCGGCTGGTGCCGAGGCGAAGATCACGGCCGTTGGTGGCACCGTGGAACGCGTGCTTTAGGAGTTGGGGATCCCGGGGTGGGGTGTGCCTGCCGACCGGGGCTGCAGATCGGGCTGTGAATGCGGGATCGCCCCGCAGGACAAGGCCCGAATAGGATGTCGTGGAATGGGTTGTGGCCGTGGCCGGTTGGACCTCTGACTGATTCACTGGCATCCCGAACCAACGCCAACCTGGACAAAGGCGAGTCGGATGTCCCGGTTGCCCCGATTTTTCCAGACTGGATGCTGAGCCGATGTTCGACAAGTTCCTGACAGTCTTCAAGATTCCCGAACTCCGTCGGAAGATCTGGCTGACCCTGGCGCTGCTCTGCGTCTATCGGCTGGGGTACTACATCACCCTGCCGAACATCGACCAGTCGCAGATCAAGCGGAACATGGAGCAGATGCAGACCAGCAATAATCCGCTGGGGCAGACGTTCCAATTGGTTCAGCTGTTTTCGGCTTCGGAGTTTGGCAGCGCGACGATCTTTGGATTGGGGATCATGCCGTATATCTCGGCATCGATCATCCTGCAGTTGCTTGCCAGCGTCTGGCCCCCCCTGGAGAAACTCCAGAAGGAGGGGGAAATCGGGCGGAAAAAGATCAACGAGTACACGCGGTACCTCACAGTGGCACTCTGCTTTTTGCAGAGCATCATGTGGCTCCAGTTCGTGAAGCAGTCGATGGGCCAGAATGCGGTCTACGACGAATACTGGGGAGTGTATCCCAACCTGGTGAACATCATCACGATGACCGCTGGCAGCATCTTCCTGATGTGGATCGGCGAGCAGATTGATGAATACGGGGTCGGCAACGGGATTTCGCTGCTGATCATGGCGGGGATTCTGGCCCGTGTCCCGGCTGCCATCGTGAAGCTGTACAACGATTACCTGAAGGGGGGACCCCGTCTGGGGGGCGATCAGGGGATTGAGAGTCTGGTGATCCTGGCCCTGCTGTTTGTCGCCGTCGTGGTTGGGGTCATTTTCATCACACAGGGTCAGCGGCGCATCCCGACGCAGAGTGCGAAGCATGTGCGGGGCCGTCGTGTGTTCGGTGGGCAGAAGCAGTTCCTGCCGTTGAAGGTGAATCAGGCGGGTGTGATGCCCATCATCTTCGCGTCCAGTCTCCTGATGTTCCCAACCCTGATTCTGAACTGGCTCCGCTCGAGTTGGTTGGGTCAGTATGAATGGGTGCAGTCGCTGGCGGGGGCGTTCAGTGGTGAGCGGGGTTACATTTACAACCTGTGCTACATCGCCCTGATTTTCTTCTTCTGCTTCTTCTGGACGGCGATCACCTTCAACCCGAAGGAGATTGCCAACAACCTGCAGGATTACGGCAGCTTTATTCCGGGGCATCGCCCTGGCAAGCGGACGGCCGATTACCTTGAGAAGGTCATGACGCGCATCACCTACGTCGGGGCTGCCTTCCTGTCTCTGGTGGCGGTCATCCCGACCGTGGTTCAGAACATGCTGGGAACCGATTGGGTGGTCGCCAGTTTCTTCGGCGGGACTGGGTTGTTGATTGTGGTCTCGGTCGGCCTGGATCTGATCCAGAAGATTGACAGCCATCTTGTGATGCGAAATTACGGAGGCCTGCTGGAATCCTGATCGGGGTCCACGCTGGTGGATTCGTCGGGTCTGCGGGAATAAAACGTGATTTCGCTCAAACGCCCCAAGGAAATCGAATTGATGCGTGCGGCCGGCCGTGTGGTCGCCGAGGCGCATCGGCTGGTGCAGACACTGATCGCTCCTGGAATTACGACCGGTGAGATTGATCGGGCTGTCGAGACCCTGTTCGAACAACGCGGGGCACAACCCCTCTTCAAGGGTGTGCCCGGAAAAGTCCCGTTCCCGGCAGTCTGCTGCATTTCCGTGAATGAGCAGGTGGTGCATGGCATCCCGGGGGATCGGGAGTTGCGGGCAGGTGACATTGTCAAGGTCGACACCGGCTGTCGACTGGAGGGTTGGTGTGGGGATTCCGCCTGGACCTATGCGGTCGGCGATGTGAGTGAGGAATGCCAGCGGCTGATGAAAGTGGGCCAGGAAAACCTGGAACTGGCGATTCGTGAGATGGGGCGATGTGAGCGCTGGTCACAGGTGGCGGAGAAGATGGAGGCGCACGTTCGCGAATCCGGCTTCAGTGTGGTGGAACAGTTTGTCGGCCATGGGATCGGGCGTGAGATGCACGAGGATCCCCAAGTGCCGAATTTCGTGAGCAAGCAATTGCTGCGTCAGGATTTCCGGATTGTTCCGGGATTGGTCCTGGCGATTGAGCCCATGGTCAACGTGGGAACCAAGGCAGTCCGGATCCTAGACGACTACTGGACTGTCGAGACCCGGGACAAAAAGCCAAGTGTTCACTTTGAACATACGGTGGCCATGACGGAGTCGGGACCAACCATCCTGACAGACGGAAAATAGCGATGGTGCAGGGTGGGCTCGGGGAGTGATTCCCGGGGCCATCCCCCGGATCAACCACCGGGATCATCCACAGAGGCGAACAGGACCCAGGAAGCCAGCCTGATGGGGGCTGGGAGAGAGTCGCGGGGACGGTTTGGCACGCCGTTGGCTTGCCAGTTCCCGGGGCGTGGGTTATAGTCATCGATCTTCCAAATTGCGATCCTCGCGATTTGGTCAGTGCGACTGAGGGCGAGATGAAGATTCGAGCGAGCGTCAAGCGGGTCTGTGAAGGGTGCAAGGTGGTTCGGCGCAAGGGGCGTGTTTACGTCATTTGCTCGCTGAACCCGCGTCATAAGCAGAGGCAGGGCTGAGTTGAGCGCCTGCGGGCTGGTCGATTCGTCCAGTTCGTTGGAGCCAGCGGCCTACGTTGGATTTCAGCACATGAAACAGGGGCTGGAGTTCGGCTGTGGAGTATGCCCTGGGTGTTGTGTGAATTTGTTCGGTGAAGTGGATTGACGTTGAGAAGAGCGTTGGTCGGGTCGAAGGCTCGGAGAGGTGAGGGTGGCAGTTGTGCCCCCCGGCCGAGTGGGACCTGAAGAGACAACAGCAACTGGCAACCAATCTCGGGGGCGGCGAACAGGCCGGTCCCGAGATTCGTTTTAGTTCCAGAGACTTGTCGCAGCAGAGTGGAGAGAGCTGAATGCCTCGTATTTCGGGTGTCGACATTCCGTCGGACAAGCCGACCTACATTTCGTTGGGTTACCTCTACGGAATTGGTCGCAGCACTGCCATTCAGATCTGTCGCCAACTGGGCCTGGATCTGCAGCGGGCGGCCCGGGATTTGTCGGATGACGATCTGGCCCGGATTGCGAACCTCCTTGACAAGGAGTTTCTGATTGAGGGGCAGTTGCGCCGCAAGGTGGCACAGGACATCAGCCGGTTGCGGGAGGTGGCGTGTTACCGTGGTTTTCGGCACCGTCGCGGTCTGCCGGTGCGGGGACAGCGGACGCGGACGAACTCGCGGACCCGGAAGGGGCCGCGCAAGACGGTCGCTGGCAAGAAGGGTGTGAAGGAACTCCGCTAGTTGGAGCGGGATGTGCGGAACCGGCCTCGATTCTCGGTTGGGCGGTTCCCGTGGTAGAGCCAGTGGTGAGGCACAAACGCTTGCTTGCCTTCGGTTGGCAGCGTGTTTTCTGGGAGTCCAGGTGTGAGTAAGGCAGTTCGGAAGAAGATTCGCCGCAATGTCGCCAAGGCGGTCGCCCATATCAAGGCCACGTTCAACAACACGACGGTCACGATCACCGATGTGAATGGGGACGTGCTGTGCTGGGCGACGGCGGGAACTTCGGGATTCAAGGGGAGCCGGAAGAGCACTCCGTTCGCTGCCCAGCGGGCTGCTGAGACGTGTGCCGAGAAGGCATCGAAGTTTGGCGTGAAGGAATTGGAAGTCCGCGTGAAGGGGCCTGGGTCGGGTCGGGAGAGTGCGATCACCGGGCTGCAGGCGGCTGGCTTGTCCATCAAGTCGATCGAAGACGTCACGCCGTTGCCCCACAACGGTTGCCGTCCCCCGAAGAAGCGTCGCGTCTGATTCGTTCCGGCCGGTGAGCGGCCGGAGCATCGGGTCGACGTGGCAGCCGGAGGCGGCCTTTCGACTTGGGGTGATGAGTGTGCGGAATCGACAGGAGCGGGCGATCCGCGGTAGGGAATGAGGCTCGCCAGAGCCAACAGACGTAGACATTCAACAGACACTGTCCCCTTGGGACAATTCCTGGAAACTGAAGCTGAAACATGGGTCGTTATACAGGTCCGGTCTGCCGGTTGTGCCGCCGCGAAGGGGTCAAGCTGTTCCTGAAGACGCTGCGGTGTGACTCGCCGAAGTGTGCGTTGGAGAAGCGGGGTGAGCAGCCTCCCGGCATGCACACACAGAAGCGTCGCAAGACGAGCGACTACGGTTCGCGCCTGCGTGAGAAGCAGAAGGTCAAGCGGTACTACGGCGTGTTCGAGCGGCAGTTCCGCCGTTACATGGACCTCGCGGGGCGTTCGAAGGGAAACACCGGCAGCACGCTGATGACTCTGCTGGAACGCCGGCTGGACAACATTGTTCACCGCATGGGCTTTGCCGGGAATCGCCGGACAGCCCGTCAGTTGGTGGCACACGGGCACATCTGTGTGAATGGCCGCAAGGTGACAATTCCCAGCTTCCTGGTGAAGGCTGGGGATACCGTCTCGGTGAAATCCCGGCCCAAGAGTGTGCGGTTTGTGAAGCAGAGCCTGGAAGGTTTCCAGAGTCGGGTTCCTGACTTTCTGTCGGTCGATTCTGCGGGAGAAAATCCTGCGGGACGGGTCTTGCGGCTGCCGGGTGACACCGACTGGTCGATTCCCGTGCAGACGGCGCTGATCATCGAGTTCCTGTCGCGTTGATGCCTGTTGGTCCCGGCACCGGATTCCTGTGGCGGTGGCAGGGAGCAGTGCAGGCTGGGTGATTACGGCGTAGACTGTGGCAGGGGTGAGCAGAGGTCTTTTCGAGGAGGGACACGGCGATGCGGATTCGATGGCGTGGATTGGAGTTGCCCAGCAGTGCTGTGGCGAGCCCCGACAATACGACGACCTACGGCAAGTTCACAGCGGAACCATTCGAGCGTGGTTTCGGAGTGACGGTGGGAAACAGCCTGCGGCGGATCCTGCTGTCGAGCCTCGAGGGGAGTGCGATCACCCAGGCAAAGTTCCAGGGGGTGCAGCACGAGTTCACCTCCATTCCAGGTGTTGTGGAAGATGTCACTGACATCGTCCTGAACATCAAGTCGCTCGTGGTGAAGAATCACAGTGTCGAGCCCCGGAAGATTCGAATTGAGCGGAATCGCAAGGGGCTGGTGACCGGTGCGGACATCATCACTGACGACCAGGTGGAAGTCGTCAACAAGGACTTCGTGATTGCCACGATGACCGAGGATGTCCCTCTGAACATTGAGTTCACGGTGGAGAACGGCCGTGGATTCCTCCCCGCGACCGAGCACTACCAGCGGAATCCCGAGGTCGGGGTCATTCCGGTGGACGCGATCTTCGCCCCTGTGACTCGCGTGCGTTACAAGATCGAAGAGACTCGCGTCGGTCAGCGGACGAATTACGACAAGCTGGTGCTGGAGATCTGGACCAACGGGACGACGACTCCCGAGATGGCCCTCGTCGAAGCGGCCAAGATCCTTCGCAAGCACCTCAACCCGTTCATCACGTATCGTGAGCCCGGTCCTGAGATGCCACCCGATCGTGGCGGTCTGACCCGGATGGGTGAGGAGACTGGGTATTTCCCCCTCGACCTCGACCTGGAAGACAAGCTGGGCCGGAGCCTCGCGGAATTGAACCTCTCGGTCCGGGCGACGAACTGCCTGGAGTCGGAAGGGATCAACACGGTTCGCGATCTGGTGTCGCGGTCTGAGGAACAACTTCTGCAGGTTCGCAACTTTGGTGAGACCACCCTGCAGGAGGTGCGTGAGCGCCTCGAAGCGATTGGTCTCAAGCTGGGTCAGCGGCCTCAGTCGACCCGCAAGTAATCGCTTCCGCCGGCCGTGAGGCGTGCGGAGGCGTGTCTGGATCAGCAACAGCAGCACACACCACAAATAGCACAGTGGCACGTCCCGGGGTTCAACTCCGGGCGGCTCACCTCGGGATTCGGTTCCCGTTTCAGTTGAAGGCGATTGTCTCATGCGTCACAGAATTGCAGGCCGGACACTCGGCCGAAATGCCTCTCACCGGCACGCCATGTTCCGGAACATGGCAGCGAGCCTGATCAAGACCGTTCGGGTTCCCGAAGAGGGGACTCCCGGGGCCCCGCAGGTTCCCGGTCGGATCATCACCACCGTCGAGAAGGCCAAGGAATTGCGGCCTTATGTCGAGAAGTTGGTGACGATGGCCCGGAAGGCCGCCGTGACCGATGCAAAGGCTGCGACACTCTCTTCAAATGCTGCCCGGAACACTCCGGAATGGAAGGCGTGGCGCGACTCTCCCCAGTGGCGCGAGTGGGCTCAGGCCCGTGCCCCGGGTGTTGCCTATCGTCGTCGGGCGTTTGCTCTGCTGCGTGACACCCTGGCGGTCGACATTCTGTTCGATGAACTGGCCAAGCGGTTTGAGACCCGCCCCGGTGGTTACACCCGCATTCTGCGGATCGCAACCCGCCGCCTCGGTGATGCGGGCCACCAGGCCCTGATCGAGTTCGTGGGTGTGAATGATCGCGTCAAGAAGGTCAAGAAGAAGCGGCAGGCCCCCAGCGTGGCGACCGCTCCTTCGGTGACCCCCGCCGGAGAGTAGTTCCCCCCGATTGATTGCGGCCTGACGCCTTGGGCCGGATTCGCGGATTTCAGACGGCTGGCTTCAACGGGAAGCCAGCCGTTTTTTCATGGCGGTCTGCAAATCTCCCCAGGTGTTGAGCGGCAGGAGGGGGGTGGTGCGAGTCCCGGCGGCCCCCCGTGCAGTTCGCATGCTGCTGCTTGACCGTGTCTCTTGGCCAGCCCTATCATCCCGAGATGACCGTACGCACACGATTCGCCCCCAGTCCGACGGGGTACATGCATATTGGCGGAATGCGGACTGCCTTCTTCAACTGGCTGTGGGCCAGGCGGAACGGCGGGCAGTTTCTGCTCCGGATTGATGATACCGATCAGGCCCGGAACCAGGAGGCGGCACTGCGTCCGATTCTCCAGGCGTTCCGCTGGTTGGGATTGAACTGGGATGAAGGTCCGGAAATCGGCGGTCCCTACGCCCCCTACTACCAGTCGCAGCGGGGTGAGCTCTACCGGGCTGCAGCGGCACGCCTGGAGGCCTCGGGTCATGCCTATCGCGACTACGCCACCAGGGAAGAGGTCGAGGCGGACCGCAAGGCGGCCGATCAGGCCAAGCGGCCCTACCTCAATGTTCGCCGCTCGCTCGATCTGACGGCCGCCCAGAAGTCCGAGTATGACGCCAGCGGACGCCCGTGGGTCCTGCGGTTCCTCATTCCCCGCGACCGCAAGGTTGTGCTGGATGACATCATCCGCGGACGCGTCGAGTGGGATGGAGCACTGCTGCCTGACCCGGTGATTCTGCGGGGGGACGGCACACCCCTCTACAACTTCGCCACTGTGGTCGATGATTCGCAGATGCAGATCAGCCACGTCATCCGGGCTGAGGAACATCTCTCCAACACTCCGATCCAGGTGCTGCTGCACGAGGCGCTCGGGAACGCCCTGCCGCAGTTCGCCCATGTGCCGTATGTCGCCGCTCCGGGTTCGAAAGAAAAGCTCAGCAAGCGGAAGATTGAGGCGTACCGCAAGAATCCCCAGTTCAAGAAGCTGTTCGAGAAGGCCGACGAGGTCTTTCCGCAACTGGGGCTCACCGGTTCGGCGGCCCTGGACCCTGTGATGGTCGAGTACTACGAGAAGATCGGTTACCTGCCGGCAGCCGTCCTGAACGCCCTCGGACGCATCGGCTGGTCGCTCGACGACTCGACCGAGATCATGTCGCTCGACACGATGGTGGCGAATTTCTCTCTCGATCGTGTGGTCAAGGCCCCTGCAGGTTTCGACCCCGACAAGCTCTACAGCTTCCAGGGGCACTGGATGAAAGAATTGCCCGATGACCAGAAGCTGGCCGGTGTGCTGCCGTACCTGGTGCAGGCGGGGCTTCTGGCAGAGCCGGTTTCGGCCCAGCAGCAGGAATTTGTCGGACAGGTGGTGACGTCCCTGGGAGACCGGCTCAAGGTCTTCAGCGACATTCTCGGTGCGGGCTTTTTCTTCCGGGACGAATACCCCGTCGACCAGAAGAACTTTGACAAGCGGGTCAAGAAGGAAGGCATCCCCGGCCATCTGACGGCCTTCGCCGCCCGGCTGAACTCCCTGGAGCCATTCACCGTTCCCGCCCTCGAGCAACTGCTTCCCGCGTACTGCGAAGAGGTGGGGTTGAACACGGGGGACCTCATCCACGCCCTGCGCCTGGCCACCACGGGCCAGCCTGTCGGGCCGGGTGTGTACGACTGCCTGGTTCTGCTCGGAAAAGACCGATCGCTGGCCCGGATCGCCGCCGCGGTCCAATCCGCCGGCTGACCCCACGGAAACTGTGAAACGGACCTGACGGTTCCCCGGATCGGTCGAACCGGCAGTGGTCGAACCGTTCGTGGTTCAAACCGGGCCAGAAGCGTGACCAACAGCGTCGTGCGGCCGTGCCGGGGCTCCGCAGGGCCATCGGCGTCAACCCTTCACCTGAGGAACTCCTGCATGCAACGCCGCCCCCTGGGAAAGACGGGCCTCACCCTTCCTGTGTTGAGCTACGGTGCCTCATCGTTGGGGCAGGAGTTTCGTTCGGTCGACATGAACGAAGCGCTGCGGTCGGTGCGGGTGGCGCTGGACCTGGGAATGAACTTCATTGACACCTCGCCGTTTTATGGCCGGGGGACCAGTGAGTGCCTGCTGGGCTTTGCCCTGCGGGGCGTTCCGCGGGACAGCTACCTGCTGGGGACCAAGCTGGGGCGGTATGACAAGTCGCATTTCGATTTCTCGGCGAAGCGCGTGGCCGAGAGTGTCGATGTGAGCCTGCACCGGATGGGGGTGGAGCACCTCGACATCATCCTCTGCCACGACATTGAATTCGTCGACATGCGGCAGATTGTGGAAGAGACCCTGCCAGCTCTGCGGCGAATCCAGCAGGCGGGGAAGGTGCGGTTCGTGGGGATCAGCGGTTACCCGATGCACATCTTCCGGTGGGTGCTCGACCAGGCTCCGCTGGATGTGGTGCTGTCGTACAACCACTACACGCTGCAGAACACCATGTTCGGCGACCTTGTCCCCTACCTGGAGTCGAAGGGGGTGGGGATCATGAACGCCGCACCTTTTTCGGCCCGCCTGCTGACCAATGCCGAATTGCCCCCCTGGCACCGGGCCACGCCCCAGGTGCGTGAAGTCTGCCGTCGGGCGGCACTGCATTGCCAGGCCCGGGGAGTCGACATCGCCCAGTTGGCGGTGCAGTACTCCCTCGCCAACCCCAAGATGTCCACCTGCGTGGTTGGTTCGGCCAACCCGGCGAATGTCGAACAGTGGGCCCGCTGGTCGGAGTTGCCTCTCGACCAGTCACTGGTGGCCGAGGTGCAGCAGATCCTGGCCCCGATCCACAACTGGTACTACCAGGAGGGACTGGCGGAGAACAACGACCCGCTGCCCGCCCCCGTGGGCCGGTCCTGAGTCCCGCGTCGATTTCCCCCTGCAACGTCCTTCCCCCCCTTCTGCCGGGAGTTGCCTGCGATGAAAGCCCTCTCTCTTGAAGCTCCCCTGCAATGGCGTCGCCTGGATGTTCCCGCACCGGCCGCTCCCGGGCCCGGTGAGGCGCTGGTGCGGGTCGACACCGTGGGGATCTGCGGGACCGACCTGAGTGGTTACCTCGGAAAGATGCCATTTTTCAGCTACCCGCGGATTCCCGGGCACGAGCTGGGAGTCGAGGTGGTGGCGGTCGGGCCGGGCGTCACCCAGGTCGCCCCGGGTGACCGTTGTGCGGTGGAGCCCTACATCAACTGCCAGCAGTGCTATGCCTGCCGGCGTGGGCACACCAACTGCTGCGAGAAACACCAGACCCTGGGGGTTCACTGCGATGGGGGATTGCGGCCGCAGTTCCTCGTGCCGGCCCGCAAGCTGCACATCTCGCGGAAGCTCTCCTTCGAGCAACTGGCGCTGGTCGAGACCCTGGCGATCGGCTGCCATGCCGTCAACCGGTCGGGACTGCAGGCCCATGAGTCGTGCCTGATCATCGGGGCGGGGCCGATTGGCCTCGCGACCCTGGAATTCGTCAAGTTGACGGGGGCCAGGACGATCGTGCTCGACATGCATCCCGGCCGACTGGAATTCTGCCGCCGCGTGATGGGGGTCCAGCATACGCTGCAGCCCTCGGCACAGCTCGAGCAGGAACTCCGCGACCTGACCGACGGTCATCTCCCCGACGTGGTGATCGATGCCACGGGGAACAACCAGTCGATGTCGAGCGCGTTCGGGTTGATTACGCACGCGGGACGCCTGGTGTTCGTGGGCATCACGACCGACACCGTGCAGTTCAAGCACCCTCAGTTCCACCGTCCGGAAGGGACGCTGCTCTGCTCGCGGAACGCGCTCTCGGCCGACTTCACCCGCATCATCCAGCTGATTGAGGAGGGGCGGCTGGATACCGGTCCATGGATCACGCATCGGACCGGGTTTGAAGAGCTGATCGATGTCTTCCCGTCGTTCACCCGACCCGAGACCGGGGTGATCAAGGCGGTGGTGGAGGTGGGGGCATGAGTGCCGCCAGTTCCCGCTACGGACTCCCCGAGACCGTGCTGCAGTTTGGGGCCGGGCGTTTCCTGAGAGCGTTCACCGACCGTTTCCTGCACCAGGCGAATGCAGCCGGGCAGGACTGGGGGCGGGTCGTGGTGGTGCAGTCGACACCTGGCAACCGGGCCGAGGCACTCAACTCGAACCAGGATGGCTTTCACGTCGTGGTGCGCGGGCTCGAAAATGGAGAGACCGTCGATCGAGTTGAGCCGGTCCACTCGATTGCACGGGCGATCCCGGCGGTGGAACGCTGGGGTGACGTGCTGGAAGTCGCCCGTTCGCCCCATCTGCGGCTGATCGTTTCCAACGCCACTGAGGCGGGATATGCGGTTGATCCGCAGGATACGCCGGATGCTCAGCCCCCGGCGTCGTTTCCGGCGAAGCTGACCCGCGTGCTCTGGGAGCGGTTTCAGGCCAGACTCCCGGGGGTGACGATCATTCCCTGCGAGCTGATCGAGCACAATGCGGTTGTGCTGCAGGGGATCGTGGACCAGTTGGCTGGTGCGTGGAACCTGCCGGGTGACTTTCGCGACTGGCTGATGCGCGACTGTGGCTGGGTCGAGAACCTGGTCGATTGCATCGTGACGCCGGCTCCGTCGGATCATCCGCTGCTGGCGAGCGATCCGCTGCTGGTGACGGCTGAGCCGTACATGTTGTGGGCCCTGGCACGCCCTGCCGCGGGGCGGGCCGATGTCAGCCTGTTCGGGCACCCGGCGATCCAGTGGGTCGACAGTGTGGATCCGTATTACCTGCGCAAGGTGCGGATTCTCAACGGGCTGCACACCGCGATGGCGGCGAAATTTGGACCGGCAGGCTTCGAGACGGTGCTCCAGGTGCTGCGCAACCGGAATGCCGTCACCTGGCTGCGGGGGGTGGCGTACGAGGAGATTCTTCCCACGATCGCGCATCGGGTGGAGGATGGAGCCTTGTTTGCCGACCAGGTGTTTGAGCGGTTTGCGAATCCATTCCTGGCGCACCGTCTGTCGGACATTGCCA
Source organism: Planctomycetaceae bacterium (assembly GCA_003508595.1). Lineage (GTDB taxonomy): Bacteria > Planctomycetota > Planctomycetia > Planctomycetales > Planctomycetaceae > UBA10511. Next base: position 31,915 of record DNUF01000042.1, on the reverse strand, counting down.
AGAACCATGAGGCGAAGGTGAATGTTCGCCTGCGGCCGACCGTGGCCGACTACCAGCGTTTGTATGGCCGGGCACCCCGGCGGTTGTCGGAAGTAGTTCCCGGCGTGTGAACCGGGAGGAGTCTTGGGCGGGGGGCCGTCACCAGGGGTGGATGGGTCCACAGAGGAGCAATCGATGATTCGTTCGGCAGTCACGATCAGCCTGGTCCCGGAAGCAGCCGGGGGGCCGTTTGTCTTTTGGCACGACCTTCCGAAGGCGATCGCCGAGGCGCGGTCGCTGGGGTTTGATGCGGTCGAGATCTTTCCTCCCGCCCCCGATGCGGTCGATCCCACCCAGTTGCGGAAGCTGCTCGACGACCAGGGGCTGAAACTGGCCGCCGTGGGGACGGGCGGGGGCTGGGTCCGGCAGAAGCTGCACCTGTGTCTCCCCGATGCCGGGGCGCGGCAACGGGCCCGGGACTACATCCGCGCGATCATCGACTTCGCAGGTGGGCTGGGGGCCCCGGCGATCATCGGTTCGATGCAGGGGCGGTGGAGTGAAGAGGTGCCCCGTGCCGAGGCCCGCCAGCACCTGATCGAGGCCTTGAATGACCTGGGGGGGCATGCCAGCCAATACGGGGTGCCGCTCTTGTATGAGCCTCTGAACCGTTACGAGACCAACCTGGTCAACACGGTGGAGCAGGGAGTGGCGCTGCTGCGGGAGCTCACTGGCGAGAATGTGAAGCTCTTGTGTGACCTGTTTCACATGAACATCGAAGAGGTCGACATCGCGGCAGCCCTGACGGCGGCGGGACGTGACCTGGGGCATGTGCACTTTGTCGATTCGAACCGCCGGCCGGCTGGTTGCGGCCATCTCGACTACGCCCCGATTGCCCAGGTACTGAAGCGACTCGATTACGACGGGTATGCTTCGGCCGAGGCATTTGCCTGGCCCGACAGCAGCCAGGCGGCGCAGCAGACGATCACCATGTTCCGCCGGCTGTTCCGCTGATGTGACAGGCGCGGGCGGTCTCAGGGGCGAATCTTCCTCCACTCTTGCGGGTTCTTTCCGACATGCTCAAGCACACGCTCATTCATCCCGAGATCAGTGCCGTCCTGGCCCGTGCGGGACATCATGCGAAAATCCTGATCGCCGACGGGAATTATCCCGCATCGAGCAAGAAGGGGCCGCAGGCGCAGCTGGTGTCGCTGAACCTGATGCCGGGAGTGGTCAATTGCACCCAGGTGCTGCAGGCGATTCTGTCCGCAGTGCCGGTCGACGCGATCAATACAATGATGTATACCAACGATGACCCGTACGCGCTCGACGCCGACCCTCCCGTCTGGGAGGACTATCGGAAGGTCATCCGGGACCAGGGGCTGAAGCTCGACCTGGTCCCGATTGAGAAGTGGGAGTTCTACAAGGCGGTGGAAACTCCCGATCATGTGTTAACCATCCAGACTGCTGATCAGCAGCGGTACGCGAACATCCTGCTGTCGGTGGGTGTGCGGATGGATGCCTGAGCGTCGATCCCGGGAGGAAGAGCCGTGTTGCGAGTCTGGCCAGGTCGTCCCTATCCCCTGGGGGCCACCTGGGATGGGCGGGGGGTGAACATTGCCCTGTATTCGGAGAATGCCACGCGGGTTGAACTCTGCCTGTTCGATTCCGCAGGCGCTCCGGAAACCCATCGGGTGTTTCTCCCCGAGCAGACCGATTATGTCTGGCACGGGTATTTTCCCGACCTGCGTCCGGGGGCGCTGTATGGATTCCGGGTGCATGGTCCGTACGATCCCGAGCGCGGGCACCGGTTCAATCCCCACAAGGTCCTGCTCGATCCCTATGCGCGGGAGGTGATTCCCCTGACGCGCTGGGGGGATGAGATGTTCGGCTACGACGTGGCCGACGCGGCGGGGGACCTGTCGTTTGACTCCCGGGACAATTCGACCCTGGCCCCCCTGGGGGTGGTGATTGATTCGGCGTTCACCTGGGGGGATGACCGCCCTCCCCGTACGCCGGCGCACAAGACGGTGGTGTATGAACTGCATGTGAAGGGATTCACCCAGCGGCATCCCCTGGTCCCACCCGCGCTGCGCGGGAGTTACGCGGCACTGGGGAGCGACCCGATCCTGCGGCACTTCGAGCAGTTGGGGGTGACGGCGGTCGAATTGCTGCCCGTGCACCTGCATCTCGACGACCGCCAGTTGGTCGACCGGGGGCTGAACAATTACTGGGGCTACAACACGCTGGCGTTTTTCGCTCCCGAGGTGCGGTACCAGTCCCGCGGTCCGGTGAGCAATGCGGTCCGCGAGTTCAAGACGATGGTCCGGAACCTGCATGCCGCCAGGATCGAGGTGATTCTCGACGTGGTCTACAACCACACGGGGGAGGGGAATCACCTGGGGCCGACCGTCTCGTTCCGCGGCATCGACAATGCGTCGTATTACCGGGTCAATCCCCAGCAGCGGCGGTACTATGTCGACTACACCGGTTGCGGCAATACGCTGAATGTCTCGAATCCCCGGGTCTTGCAGCTGATCATGGACAGCCTGCGGTACTGGGTGCTGGAGATGCATGTCGACGGGTTCCGCTTCGACCTCGCGAGCACCCTCGCCCGCGAGCTGCACGAGGTCGACAAGCTGGGTGCGTTCTTCGACATCATCCACCAGGATCCTGTGCTGTCGCAGGTGAAGCTGATTGCCGAACCCTGGGACCTGGGAGAAGGGGGTTACCAGGTGGGGAACTTCCCCGTCGGGTGGTCGGAGTGGAATGGCAAGTACCGTGATTGCGTCCGGCGATTCTGGAAGGGGGAGGGGGGCATCATCTCGGAATTTGCCACCCGCCTGAGTGGATCGAGCGACCTCTACGCCTGGAGCAGCCGTCGTCCACACGCCAGCATCAACTTCGTCACCTGTCACGACGGGTTCACGCTGCACGACCTGGTCTCCTACAACGAAAAGCACAACCTGGCCAATGGGGAATTCAACCAGGATGGCACGTCCGACAACCTGAGCTGGAACTGCGGCGTTGAAGGGACGACCGACGATCCCCGGATCCGCCACCTGCGGGAGCGCAAGAAGCGGAACTTCCTCGCCACGCTGATGATCTCGCAGGGAATTCCGATGTTGCTGGCCGGGGATGAATTCGGTCAGTCCCAGAAGGGAAACAACAACGCCTATTGCCAGGACAGCGAGATCAGCTGGCTCAACTGGGATCACAATCCCGAGCAGGGGGGATTGCTCGCCTTCACGCGGGAACTGCTCGCGTTCTGGAAGGGGCAGCCGGTGTTGCAGCAGCGGCGATTCTTCCACGGGCGCGACATTCGCGGTTCGAAAGACTGCCCGATCGACTGGTATGAACCGTCGGGACTGCAGATGTCGCACTCAAGCTGGCACACGGGCTACGCCAAGTGCCTGGGGATGCTGCTGCGGGGGGGCGACCTGGATGTCAACGAATATGGCGAGAGCATTTCCGGGGACACGCTGCTTGTCCTCTTCAATGCCGACCATGAGTTGAACCTCCCCTTCATCCTGCCTGTACTCGACTCCCGCGGCCATTGGCTGGTGGTGTGCGACACCTATCTCCCGGAATGGCATGGAAGAAAACGCTGGAAGGGGGGCAAGCCCTACCAGTTGCGGGCCTGCAGCCTCGTGATCTTCAAGCATGTTTCCGGAGCGAAGCCCGAATCTCCCACCGTCGGGACGAGTCGGGCACGGGGGAGTCGCCGTAATCCGGGACCAACCGCGTCCTGAAGGCCAGGCCTCAGAGAACCGGGCTGAAATGGCGGGGGGAACCGCGGCCGCAGCGGTCGAATTCCAATGTCATCTCAGCGCCGCCAGGGGTGCCGGGCGTGGGCGGCCCGATCTTCTTCTTCGGTCACCGGGAAGAACTGGTCTCCCTGTCGCAGGTCGAGCACCCGCCAGGCGAGATCGGAGAGGGCCCGGTTGTGGGGTTGCGACCGCAGGCGTTCGAGCAGTTCCCGGCCGGCGGGGCCGTAGTCGAGCAGGGCATTCCCCAGGGGACGCCAGCCCCAGTCGCGGTCGCGCCGCTGGCTGTCGTCGCCATACCCGCGCAGGAATTCCTCCAGCCAGTGGAGTGCTTCCTTTCGCAGGGGATCGTCAGCCGGGAGTCGGGCGTGCGCCTGGGCGAGGGCGACCGCCGCCCGGGACTGGACGGCATGGTCGGGATCGGCGGTCATCCGCTCGTGCAGCAGTTCACGCACCTCGCGGGTCGGCCCAAAGCTGCTCTTGAGATTCACAAAGGCGAGTTCGCGGGCGTACGGGTTCGCATCGTCCCGGGCGATCGACAGCAGGTGTTGCTGCACCTCGGGAGTGGCGGGGGCCCCGAGCAGCGTGAAGTAGTACAACGCCAGTTCACGGGCGTGCGAAGACTTCGCCTGCAGTTGGTCGACCAGGGCCTGGCGGTCGCGCGGGGTGAATCGCTGGGCCGAGTTGAGGGCCTTGAGCGCTTCGACCACCGCCCGGGAGTGGAACTGGAAACCCGTTTCGGGATCGCAGGCCCGTTCGAGCAGCAGTGGGACGGTCCGGTCATCGGCAATGGCGACCAGGGCGAGGGCCGCCAGGCAGCGGACTGTCACCTCGGGATCGTGCAGTGCGGCGGTGACCGCAGGACGGGTTTCGGCCTGCGGATGCTTCGCGATCGTACGCAGCGCCAGTCGCCGCACATACAGGTCGCGATCTCCCACCGCCTGTCGCAGTTGGTCGGCCGTCAGCGTCACCTTCCCCTTGAGCGCCCGGGTCAGCAAGCGTCGGCGGGCGAGCCGGTCGGTGCTCTGGAGGCTGCTGACCGGTTCGTCACCGAGTTGTTCGTCGGGCCAGTCGATCCAGGATTCGTTCGGGTGACCGGCTTCAATCTCACGACCGAGGAACATGACCCGGCGGACCTCCGGCTCGAGATCGCCCCGGGTTCGAAATGCCGAGATCTGCACGCCGCATCCCGCCTTTCGCGTCCGGGCCAGCAGGTCGCGGCGGACTGCATCTTCGGGAGGATTGAACAGGCAGATTTCATTCACCACATCTCCCTGCAGCCAGTCGTCGATCGACCAGGACCAGTTGCCGGCAGTGCGCACACCACCGTCGATGGTCCACTTCATCGCCTGGTCGGGACGGGCTCCATCGACACAGACGGCGATTCCCGGCCCGTCCGGCCCGAGCTTTCTCTTGAGCAGCCGCAGGAACTCGGTCACGTGGGTCCCGCGCAGACGGCGCCAGGCGTCGCGGTCGAACTCGTCGCGACGCAGGTCGACCCCGTACTGGCGGCGAAATTCGTCGACGATCGGCGGGCTGTAGCCGAACTCGTCTTCGTACCGCTGCGAGAAATTCTCGGCATAGGTGAGGAAGGCGATGCCGTCATAGCCACCCTCTTTCACGTAGCGGGCGAGTGTGGTCGCGAGTGCCTCGCGGGCTTCGGGGTAGGCGAATTCCAGAGGGCCCCCCTGGTGCCACGTCCCCCAGCGATTGACCGGAGCCCACTCGGGGTGCTGGATCCGCAGTCGGTCTTCGACGGCATAGGGGAAACCCGAGTAGCCGACCCCGGCCTGCGATCCGTGGTCAAACAACCCGTAGGCGAGCCAGATGGTCTGACCCCGTCGATGGGCCTCGGTGACGGCAAGGCGATTGGTTTTCACGGTGCGATACTGCAGGTCGCGCCACCATTCCCAGATGCGGGCAAAGGAACGATTCTCGGGGCGAATGAGGAATTCTTCCCCCCAGATCTCGTCCTGCCCGCCGCGCCACCAGATGCGGTCGACCGCGTACTGGTCACGCAGGCTGTCGAACGCCGCCTCGAGGGAAACCCGGGAGTCGAGGGGAGGGAACTCCAGCAGGTCCTGGGCGTCGCCAACCGTGAAATAGGCCGTGCGCGGGTTGCCGTCCGGAGGCTGGGCCCCCACCGACGAAACGGCCAGAGCTCCGAGCCACAAGGCCAACAACAGCGGCCGCAGTTGACGCACTGACATCAGGTTCTCCCGAAAGGGACGACCAGGAAATGACGACAGCCGCAGGGGAGGAACAAGGACGGGAGGGCCGTCGAGCGCTTCGGCCCTCCCGCCTCTGACCGGAGACTCAGATATCGAGTTCTTCGTCTTCGATCAGGTTGGCTTCTGCCATGATCAGCTGATACCGCTGGGCGGGGTCTTTGCCGAGCAGTTGGTCGAAAGTCTTGTCGGCTTCGAGCTGCGCCTCGATGTCGACCCGCAGCAGGATTCGCGACTGGGGGTTGAGAGTCGTCTCGGCCAGGTACTGCGAGGGCATTTCGCCCAGCCCCTTGAACCGGCTGATCTCGGGGGTGCGCTTGGCCGGCAGCGAGGCGAGGAACGATTCTTTGTCGGCATCCGTGACGCAGTAGTGAATCTCCTTGCCGACGGCGATGCGATACAGTGGGGGTTGGGCGAGAAAGACGTGCCCGGCCCGGATCAACTCGCGCATGTGTCGAAAGAAAAAGCCCAGCAGCAGCGTCATGATGTGATTGCCGTCACTGTCGGCATCCATCAGCAGGATGATCTTGTGATACCGCAACCCGCGCAGATCGAAGTGATCGCCGATGCCCGTTCCCAGGATTTCCACCAGGTCTTTCAGTTCCTGGTTGGACAGGGCCTTGGAAGTGGCGAGCGACTCGGTGTTGAGGATTTTGCCGCGGAGGGGGAGGACCGCCTGGATGCGACTGTCGCGTCCCTGGACGGCACTTCCGCCGGCCGAGTCTCCCTCGACGATGAACAACTCCGATTCGTCGGGGCGGGTGGACCGGCAGTCGACCAGTTTTCCGGGGAGCGAGCTGCGGCGGTTGGTGGGGGTCTTGCGGCGGACCTCGGTGGCCGCATCGCGACTTGCCATGCGCGCCCGGGCCGCGAGCACGATGCGGCCGATGATGGCGTCGGCCAGTGTGGGGTTCGCGTTGAACCAGTTCTCAAGCGCTGGCCGGACCAGGGCATCGACCTGGGCCGTGATCTCCGGATTGTTCAGCCGTTCCTTGGTCTGCCCCTGGAACATCGGCTCGGCCAGGAAGACGGAGAGGATCCCGACGATCCCTTCGCGGATATCCTCGGCGGTCAGCTGGATTCCCTTGGGGCTCTTGTTGTGGATCTCGAGGTAATTTTTCACCGCCTTGACGATGGCTGAACGCAGGCCCGCTTCATGGGTTCCCCCGGCATGGGTGCGGATGCCATTGGCGTAGCTGCGGATTTCTTCATCGGTCGATTCGGTCCAGCGGAGCACCACCTCGATTTTGCCCGAGGCTTCTTCGCGGGTCGCTGAAAAGACCTGGTCGGCCACAGGCTTCTTGCCCCCCTCGCTGACCAGTTTCTGGAGGTAGCCCACCAGTCCGTCGGGATGGTTGTATTGAAACTGTTCTTTGTGGGCTTCGTCGTTGTAGGTGATGGCCAGGCCGCCATGCACGTACGAGATGTCTTCGAGTCGTTCCTTGATCTGCGCGGTATCGAAGGTGGTCTTGCGGAAGATCGACTCGTCGGGACGGAAGAAGATGGTGGTTCCCCGGCCACGGAACGGCTTGACCTTCTGCAGGGTGCCAACGGGCTTTCCCTGCCGGAATTTCTGGAACCACTCGAAGCCATCGCGGTGGACAGTGGCCGTCATCTCTGTGGAGAGGGCGTTGACGACCGACGAGCCGACGCCGTGCAACCCACCCGACCGGGCGTAGTTCTTGTTGGAAAACTTGCCGCCGGAGTGCAGGGTCGTGAGGATGACCTCGAGGGCGGGCCGCTTGAGCTTGGGGTGCATGTCGACCGGGATCCCGCGTCCATTGTCGGCGATGCTGGCCGAACAGCCATCCTTGTGGAGGGTGACGATGATCTTGTCGCACTCGCCGGCGAGGTATTCGTCGACCGAGTTGTCGAGGATTTCCCAAAGGAGGTGGTGCAGTCCCCGGGAGTCGACTCCACCGATGTACATCGAGGGGCGCTTGCGCACCGGCTCGAGGCCTTCCAGAACTTCGATGTCCTTGGCGGTGTAACCGGACTTTGTAGTGCTCACGTGTTCCTCCTGAGACGCCGTGTGTCCGGAATCGGACCGGGCCTGGCGGAAGACCTTGCGGGAATCCGCGGGGAACCCGTCGGGACCGATTTGGCCGGAGAGGGACGGTATTGCGGCGGGGGTAAACTGGTCAAGGGTTGCCGGGGGGGCGGCCCCGGTTGCCTGGGGGTCGTGAGTCTGTTTTTTCGCAAAAAACCGGGGTGAGCCGTTCGGACGGATCGAACCGAGGCGGGCCGGGCGCGACCGCTGCAATCGGTCCGATTTCACACTACGGGCGGTACGGGCTGTAGTGGGGGGTTGGGATCGGATGATTTGGCCGGGGGCTGGGGGTCGATTTCAAACCGTGATACCCCCTCCCGCGTTGAGTGCTTGGAAAGGACCCGGTCTGCATGGCCACTGCGGCACCGCACCAGATGCCTGAATTCGCGACAGATCTGCCGACCGTCCCCGCCTGGCGTGTGGGGGGGGTTGCGGCCCTGGCCCTGGTCCTCGGGTACACGGCTGTCTGGGGATTTGAGCAATGGCGTTTTGAAGTGTTCCCCGGCTACCTGCAGGCGAGCTCGCAACTGGTGGTCGCGGGACGCGAAGCCATTGTGGAAACACTGATGGTCGATGCGGGTGCCGAGGTCGCGGTGGGGAAACCTGTCGCGCAGCTGAACGACCTGGGACTCGAGCGGCGACTGCGTGAGCAGCGGCTGGAAGTGGAAACGCGGGAACGGGACCTGACGCGGCTCGAGGCAGTGCGTGACAGCCGGATTGAGAAAGAAGTCCTGGAACTGGAAGACCGGATCTTCGACACCCGGATGCGGGCGGCCGAGTTCCGTCGCCGGGCCGAGTCGCTGACAGCACCTCCGCTGGCGAATCACCGCTGGCCCACACTGGCCCATCCGCGCGAAGAGACACCGTGGTGGAATCCCGAGCCCGCCCCCTGGAGGATGGACTTCAGCGACCGGTCGCAGATTCGCCAGATGTTCAACGAAGTACCGGCTCCCATCGAGCCCGACCTGGGACGCAATCCCGGCCCCCGTCCTCTGGCCGATTCGGCAGCGGACCAATGGTGCGAACAGCGGATTGCCGAACTGGAGCAGCGGCTGCAGGAGCTCCCGGAGAAGATTGGGAAGGCGATGCGCATCGATGCCGAGCAGGCCCGTCTGGATTTCGCCAGGCAGGAACTGGCGCTGCTCGAAGTGGAGCAGGGGAAACTGACGGTGCGGGCCCCGACCGCCGGCCGACTGGGTCTGTTTTTGAAGCAGCCCGGAGAGCGGGTCGCCGCCCAGGAGCCGCTGGTGCAGCTGTTTGACGAGGAGCGGCCCTTCCTCCTGGTGCAGATTCCCAGCGAGCGGGTGGCCGATTTTGCCCCGGGGACCGAGTTGGAACTGGTCTTTCCCGGCCGGAAGGTCGGGTGGGGTCGGGTGCGTGAGATTCCACCGCAGACATCGGCCACAACGGGATCCAACGGTGCTCTGGGGACCACCCTGGTCGATGTGCACGTGACACCCGTTGGAGCGCTCTGGCCCGAGTTGCCATTCGGTTCGCAGGTGGTGGTTCGACGTCCGCGCTGAACCATTGTGAGGCCGGCGTTGCCACCGACGGGCACGTGAATGGCCCTTGGGTTGGATTTCACTCGAACCATTCCGGAGTCATTCGCATGCTTGCCCAGGATCGGCACACCAGCGGAACGGTACTCGAGCGGCCCCCTGTCCTGGGGTTCGTCATGGTGGGGGGGCCCTTGGTCGGTGCGCAGGTTCGTGATCTGCGTCTCGCGAATGAAATGGCCCGCCGGGGATTTCCCGTGCATGTCTGGTGGGCGTTTGATCGCCCCCAGGGAATCGTACTGGATCCCTCCATTTCGCAGCACTGGCTGTTCAGTTGGTCGCGGCACATGCTCCCCCTTTGCCCCGGCGCTGCCGATCAGCTGGGGCGCCTGGCGTGCCGGCTCGTCCCCGAGTCATTGCGAAATCGTGCGGCTCAGCGACTGCCCGGCGTGATGGATCGCCAGATTGGTCGGGTGCTGCGGCGGATTTGCGAGGGTGTTGAGCGGGACCAGGGGTTGATCACCCGGTTCGCACGGGAGATCACTGCTGCCGGGGTGACGCATCTGCTGCCCAACCTCGAGATGCTGGCACCCTTTGTGCGGGCGGCTCGCGAACTGGTCCCCGGTCGGCCACGATACCTGGTGACCTTCCAGGGTTATGAAGTGTATGCGAACCATGCGCGTCGCATGGGGCTCGAAGAATCGCTCTACCAGAGACTGGTCGAAGTGGTCCGCGATTCCGACTACCGGGCCGTTGCGGTGAGCCAGGCCTATTCCGACCGGATCCAGCGGGAGGTTGGGCTGTTGCCCACCGAGTTGTCGGTGATTCCTCCGGGAGTGCCGGTGAATGGGCCGTTGAGTCTCGCCCAGGCCCAGCGACGTGTACAGCAGCAGTTTCCCCAGTTCCGCAGCAACATCCCTCTCGTCACCTACCTCGGTCGACAGGATTCCGAGAAGGGGCTCGACCTGCTGTTGTATGCGATCCGGCTGCTGATCGATCGGGGTCAACCGGTTCAACTGGCGATGTGTGGCCCGACCGCGTTTGGTGAGACCTATCAGAAGGCGTGCGGCGAGATCGCCGGACACCTGCGGATCGAACCCCTGATGGCCGGCTTCGTCGACGACGACGTGCGCTCGGCCCTGTTCCGGACGAGCCGGGCCGTGGTGTACCCGTCGATCCACGAAGAACCGTTTGGCATGGTTCCGGTGGAGGCGATGGCCCAGGGGACGCCGGTGCTGGTCCCGGACCGGGGGGGAATTGCCGGGGTGGTCGAGGCGGGGGGGCACCGGGGAGGGTTGCGGTTCCGGTGCTGGGACAGCGGGTCGCTGGCCACTCAGTTGGGCAACCTGCTGCACAGCGATTCCCTCCACGCTCAACTCGCCCGTGGGGCCCTGGATGTGGCGGGATGTTTTTCTGTACAGAGCATGGGGCAAAAAGTTCTGGATCATCTGAGACTACCGTCGGCCCGGTCCGAATTCCCGATGCAATCGGCGGAGTTTTCCAGGAATTCCCAATCGCGCCCGCGGGCGGCTTGATAGTCACACGACACACGCGAACAATTGAGGGCTACGCCGTGTCGGGCTCGGCACGGCTTGGACCACAATTGACGCAGGTGCAGGGATGCGCCGCAACGCCTCCCGGGGACATTTGTCGTGATCCGTATCGCAACTGGCTGGGCTCGTCAGGCTTTTTTCCCTCCCCGTCGTCGGATGCGCTGGCTGTCGACCGTGGCAGCGGTGGAATGCCTCGAATCGCGGCAGATGCTGTCGGTCAGTTTCAATCCGTTCCTGGTCAACAATCTCCCAGCCGGGAAAAGCACGCTGATTGCCGTCTCGGTCAACGGGGCCGACACGGCCCAGGCGGTCAACTATGCCGTCACCAGCAACTCGGCAGACGTCGATGTCTCGGTCCTGCAGGGGACAAAAAGCTGGAGAATCCGCATCCAGGATTCGACCCCCGGTGGGCCGGGTTTTGATGACTATCTGACATTTCAACTGTTCGACACGGCCGCTCCGAACGCCGTCAACCAGATTCAGACACTGAGCACGCCCGATGGCGGCGGGAATTACTATTACCTCAACAAGTTGATCCATCGGATCAATCCCAGCTACGTCATCCAGGGGGGCTCGACGAGTGGCACGGGGGTTGGGGGTTCGGGGAATCCTCTCTCGGCCGAATTTGTCCCGTGGTTGACCTACAACAGTCAGGGATTGCTCGCCCTGGCCGACTCGGGCCAGGACTCGGCCGATGCCCAGTTCTTCATCACCCCGGTGGACAAAACACTGTCACAGATCCACCAGTTCCAGGGACAGTGGAATTTCCGGTATGGGATCGTCGGGATCCTCACGGGAGGATTTGAGACACTCCGCAAGATCTCGAATCTCCCCACGGTAGCGGGGACCGAGACCCCGCAGCACAAGCCCGTGATCAAGAGTGCCGAGATCATCACCGACAACCAGACGGCGGTGCTGAAGATCACTCCCAAGTCGACTTTCAGTGGACCGGTCTCCCTGGCGGTGACGGCGAACAACGGTCCCGGCAACTCGGCCAGCCAGCCGATCGATCTGACCGTGGTCGCCGACCCGCTGAACGACCGGCCCTACCTGGGGCCGGTGTCGGACGTGACTGCGGTCCAGGGGCGTCCCGTTACGTTCCAGGTGCAGGGGTTTGACAACGAGAACGATCCGCTGACGTTCGTGGTGAAATCTGGTTCGGGGTGGCAGGCTCCCACCAAGGTGGCGGTGCAGATCACCCAGACCGCGGCACAAAACGGTAATCCTGCCGTGGCCACGGTGACGTTGACCCCCGATGCCGACCTGTCCGGGACCGTTCAACTGGTGATGGGAGTCCGGGACAATACCACGCATGGCTCGGTGGTTGCCGTTGACGATCAGGACAACTTCAACCAGCAGAAATTTGTTCTGACGGTGAACCCGGTCAACCATGCCCCCAACGCTCCGGGGGGAACGTCCAGCACCCCGTTGAACACCAGTTTAAACTTCACCCTGCCGGGCGACGACGGCGATCCCGACAAGACGCAAACCCTCGCCTTCAGCAAGGTGACTGGTCCTTCGAATGGCACATTGACAATCACCAATCCCGCGACGGGAGCGGCGACCTACGTGCCCAACGCGGGTTTCCAGGGAGTCGACACCTTCACCTACCAGATCAAGGACAATGGCGGCACCGACAACAACGGAGCCGACACCAGTTCGATCGCCACCTACACCATCCGGGTCGGCGTCGTTACCCCCACGGGTCTGACGTTGGTTCCCGGCAGCGACACGGGAGCTTCAAGCACTGACCGCGTCACTTCGGATGACACTCCGACTTTCAACGTGACCGCTCCCACCGGGTCGTCGGTTGTCTTGCGGGTGAATGATCGGGTCAATGTTCCGATGACCGAGACTGGGTCGGGAACAGGACTGTTCACGGCGACTTTGTCGCGTGACCAGGTGCGGGTGGGGAACAACCAGGTGGTCGCCACCGCGACCACGGGTGGACAGCCATCGAATCCCTCGACACCCCTCGATTTCGTTCTGGCCCCCGACTACTCGCAGGTCTACACGGTCGTGGGAGACTCGGGCACCCAGCAGGCCACCACGTTCCAGTGCGTGGATCGCAATGCGGCACTCAGCAGTGAGTTCGGCTGGTTTGTGGCCGAGGCGGACGGATCCGTGGGTGGGGTTGCTCCCGGAGCTGCCAGCTACATCCAGACAGCGCTGGGTCACACCTCGCGTAAGGTGGTGTTTGCCCGGGGGACTGCCGAAGGGACCACCCAGACCCAGACCCTGACTGGCGGAGCCCGGGTGGTGTTCTACCTGGCGGTGGGAGTTTCGGCCGACCAGGTGGTGGCGGGCTCGAAGGCCGGCAACGTCTATTTCTCGGTGAACACGGCGAATCCCGACAAGCTGGACCATGTCCACACCCATGCCGATCCCCGGACCGGTCAGGTGCTGCTCTCCTGGGAAGACCTGAATGGGTTGGGCGATCGTGACTACAACGATGTGGTGGTTGGCGTGACGCCGGGCAGCACCGCGCAAGTGCTGGCCAGCCAGCCCTTGCGGCTCAGTAGCGGCAACGGCCAGACGGTTCCTCTTTCGGTCACCCTGCAGGCGGGAGAGGGGGGAATCGCCAAGAGCCGGGCGAATGGGGAGATCGGCCTGTATTTCGTCAGTGATGTCGGCGGAACCGTGAACGGGATTGCCCCGGGTGGTGCGGGCTACGTTCAGGCGGTGATGGCGAGTGCCACCCGTCGCGTGGTCTTCCAGCAGGGAGACACCGTCGGGACGGCCAAGACGCTGTCGCTGAACGGTGGCGAACTGGTGGGGTGGTACTACATTCCCGGAGGGACGGCTGCCCAGTTGCAGTCGGCCAATCCCACCAACACGGCAGATCAGTCTCCCGTCGCCTACTTCTCGTTTGACCTGGCCAATCCCACCGGGGAGCAGAACTTCCGCTGGTACGGTATCGAGCGCAACGGGCAAGACCGCCCTGCCTCGGCTGGTGCCGGTCCGTTGACACTGCACCTGGCGGGGGGACTGAATCCTCACCTGGGGACCCATTCGGACTACCGGCTGCTGCTGTCGCAGCCCAGCTGAAGCCAGCCCCGTTTGGCTCAGCTCTTCGGCCCATGACAGTTCGGCTGTTCTCTCCCTGAGCGGAATCCATGTCCCGGACTGGCGAACGTCGATTGCGCGCCCGCTGGGTCTTTCCTGTGTCGGGGCCTCCGGTCGCGCACGGCATGGTGGTGCTGTGCGATGGGGTCGTGACCGGCATTTCGGAACGGCCCGATCTGGACTGCGAAGACCTGGGAAACACCGCTCTCATTCCAGGCCTGGTCAATGCCCACACCCACCTGGAACTGAGCGACTGCCCAGTTCCCCTGACCCCGCTGCAGCCGTTCACCACCTGGATCGAGCGTCTGCTGCAGCACCGGCGTACCCGCAGCGTGCCGGCCGGCGTCGATGGCCGTGCGGAGCCCACCCCGCTGCACCGCGGCGCCAACGAGTGCCGGGCGACTGGTACCACGCTGGTGGGAGACATCGTTGATGCCGGCTGGCAACCGGAAGATCTCCCTGAGGGGAGCCCGGTGATGGTGGCGTTCCGGGAGTTTCTGGGATTGTCGCCGGGGCGGATTCCGGACATTCTCGCTGCGGCTGAGGGGTATCTGCAGTCGGTCAGTCGTCAGCAACTGAGGAGAGCCAATCCGGCGATGGTCGTCGGCCACACCGGTCGTTGCATTCCCGGTTTGTCGCCGCATGCGCCGTACAGTGTGCATCCCGAATTGCTGACGGGGCTGGTGGATCTGGCCTGCCGGTGGCGCGTACCCCTCGCGATGCATGTGGCTGAGACGCAGGCCGAACGACAACTGCTGGCAGGCCAGGGGGGAGAGCTTGCCGAGTTCCTCAAGCGTCTGGGGGTCTGGAATCCCGAGCCATTTCGGGGAGAGTGGGAGGTCTTCGACATCCTGCAAGAACTCGCCCGGGGGCCACGCGGGCTGGTGGTGCACGGAAACTATCTGGCCGAGCGCGAGCGAGCGTTTCTGGCAGATTGTCCGCAGTTGTCGGTGGTCTATTGCCCGCGGACACATGCCCAGTTTGGGCACGTATCGCATCCCTGGCGTGATCTGCTTCGGCGCGGAGTCAATGTGGCCCTGGGGACCGACAGCCGGGCCTCCAATCCGGATCTCTCGCTGTGGGGCGAGTTGCAGTACCTGCGGGTTGTGTGTCCCGACGTCGCTCCAGAACAGTTGCTCGACCTCGGGACTCGGCGGGGGGCCCGGGCTCTTGGGCTGGAGTCGGTCACGGGGAGGCTGGAGGCGGGCTGTCGGGCCGATCTGGCCCTGGTTGTGCTCCCCGATGGGCCCGAGCGGTCGGATCCTCACGAATTGCTGTTCGACCCGGCAAGCCGTATCGTAGAGGGATGGTCACAGGACACTTCGAACACAGGGTGACAGTCGAGGGGCCTGTCGATTGTCTTCCCCCTGCCCCGTGCAGACCGGTCCGCAGGGGGAACTGCCGGGGAACTGCCGGGGAACGACGCCGGTTTGGTCTGCCTGAGGTGACCGCGTGCGGACGCTATTGATTGGTGGTCGGGGACAATTGGGGACCGCCCTGCGCGCCCGGCTTGCGGGAGAGGTGATTGCCCCGGACCGCAGTCAGCTGGATCTGACAGAAACGGCTGGAGTTGCCGCCCAGCTCGATCAACTGCGCCCCGATGTGGTGATCAACGCCGCCGCGTACAACCTGGTTGACCGGGCCGAAGACGAGCCGGAGTTGGCATTCCTGCAAAATGCGCTGGTCGTCCGCCACCTTGCGCGTGCTGTCGATGCCATTGGCGGGACGCTGGTCCATGTCAGTACCGACCATGTGTTTGGTCTCGACGGTGCGCTGCGCCAACCGCTGCGCGAGACTGATCTGCCCGGACCGGTCAGTGTCTATGGGGCGAGCAAGCTGGCGGGGGAAGGATTTGTCCGCAGCCTGTGTGCCCGCCACTTTGTGTTGCGGACCTGTGGCCTGTATGGAGTGGCCGAGTCGCCGGGCAAAGGGAACTTTGTCGCAACCATGCTGAGGCTGGGACGACAGCAGGGAGAAGTGCGAGTCGTCGACGACCAGCACTGTACGCCCACCCGGGCCGATGATCTCGCCCGGGCGATTGTGGAGTTGGTGTCGGGGGTTGACTACGGCCTGTACCACGTCACGAATGCCGGGGCGACGACCTGGTGTGGCTTTGCCCGGGAAATCTTCCGCCTGGCGGCGCTTCCCGTGAAGGTAACCCCCATCACGTCGGCCGAGTTCGCTGCGAAGGCGCGCCGGCCGGCGTGGAGTGTGCTGGCAGGAGAGCGAATCGCCACGCGGTTGAGTCAGCCATTGCCCCACTGGACGACGGCCCTGGCCGAGTACCTGGCGGCACGGGGAGAGCTGAATCGTGGGTGACTTTCCGGTGGTCGAGGAGTTGCGGCCGCCACCGCCGATCGACACCGCGCTGCGGGCTTGTGCCTCCTGGCCCAGCCCGGTCTTGTTCGACAGTGCACTGGCGCGGGGGGACCTGGGGCGGTACTCGTTTCTTTCGGCCGATCCGCGGTTGTTTGTCACCCGTCCGCGTCCCGGGTACGGCGAGAATCCATTTGGCGAACTGCAGGCGGCCCTCACCGGCTGTACGCCCGATGTCGCGTCCGACCTGCCGCCGTTCCAGGGGGGGGTGGCCGGATTGCTGGGGTATGAGTTGGGGGGAGTCTGGGAGCGGATTCCACGCGCCGTGACCGACGAACTGGAGTTTCCCGATTTTGCAGCCGGGCTCTACGACTGGGTACTTGCCTGGGATCATCAGCAGCAGCGGGCGTGGATCATTTCCCAGGGTTGGCCCGAGACCGATCCCGGACGCCGGTGGGAGGCGGCCCACAAGCGTGTCCATCAGGTGCGCGAGGTGTTGCAGACGTCGCCCGGACCGCGTCGGAGGCCGGGATTGGTTCCGTCGGTCGAACTGCCCGCCAACCGTCATTTCCTGCCGTTTGTTCCGGGGTTGACCAGCAATTTCAGCCGCGAGGGTTATCTGTCGGCTGTGTCGCGGGCGATTGAGTACATACGCGCGGGGGACATTTTCCAGGTCAATCTCTCGCAGCGGCTGGCGATTCCCTGTCCCCAGGATGCGGTGGAAACGTGCCTGGCACTGCGCCGGTGCAATCCGGCTCCGTTCGCCGGTTTTCTGGCCCATGACGACTGGGCCGTGGCGAGTTCCTCCCCCGAGCGGTTTCTCTCGGTGCGCGATGGACTGGTGGAGACGCGGCCCATCAAGGGAACCCGGCAACGTCGCGGAGTCTCGGAGGCGGACCTCTTCACCAAAGACGAACTGCGCGAAAGTAGCAAGGACCAGGCCGAAAACGTGATGATTGTCGACCTGCTGCGCAATGATCTCTCGCGGGTCTGCCGGCCTGGAACGGTGCGGGTACCCGACCTGGCCCGCGTGGAGACCTACGAGACGGTGCAGCACCTGGTGTCGGTGGTGCAGGGACGACTGTCGGCCGGGGAAGACCCCTGGAGCCTGCTGGCCGCGACTTTTCCCGGAGGCTCGATCACCGGTGCGCCCAAGGTGCGGGCGATGGAGATCATCGCCGGCCTGGAGCCGACAGTGCGTGGCCCTTACTGCGGCGGATTGTTCTACCTGACTCCCCAGGGAACGATGGACTGCAACATCCTGATCCGTACGCTGTGTCTCCGGCATGGCTGGGGGGTCTTCCCGGTGGGGGGGGGAATCGTGGCGCAGTCGGACCCGGCCAGCGAGTATGCCGAGACACTGCACAAGGCCGCGGGCCTGCTCCGGGTGTTTGCCTCATGAGTGGCCGGATTCTGCTGATCGACAACTACGACAGTTTCGTGCACAACCTGTCGCGCTACCTGGTGGAACTCGGATGCGAGACCGAGGTGGTCCGCAACGATGTGCTGACGACGCGGGAGATTGCCGGGCGGGCTCCCTCGGCGATCGTGATTTCTCCCGGTCCCTGCACGCCGGCCGAGGCGGGGGTCAGTTGCCAAGTGATCGCCGACCTGGGAGCGACGATTCCCATCCTGGGGGTCTGCCTGGGGCACCAGGCGATCGCCGCGGCACTCGGTGGCCGGGTGATCCGGGCCCCCGAGCCGGTGCATGGCCGGACGTCGTGGATCAGTCACCATGGGGCCGGAGTGTTTGCCGGGCTGCCGAATCCGCTGCGGGCGATGCGATACCACTCGCTCATCGTGGAGGAGAAGTCGCTTCCCCCGTTTCTGCGGGTGGTGGCCCGCAATGAAGAGGGTTTGCCCATGGCGCTGGAACATGCCGACTGGCCTCTGTTTGGTGTCCAGTTTCATCCCGAGTCGATCCTGACCCAGGGGGGGCATCAGATGCTGGCGAATTTCTTGAAACGGGCCGGCCTGAATCCCGTGTTGCCCGCCACGCAGGACCTGGTCCCCCGGGAATCGGACGACGCCTACTGGGAAAACCTGCTGCGTTCACGGCCGCTGCACTGGTGACCGGCCCCTGGGTCATGACCCAGGGGTGGGGCCGAAACCTGGTCGAAAAGTCCAGGTGTGCGGTTTGCAACGGGTGAGAGAACAGGGTCGTTTTCCGAAGGGGAGAGCCTGTGACGTGGCTTTTGCCTTCTCGCCCGAGAGGTGTCATGATGCAACTGGCGCGGCAGGCGGGAGTGTGACCCGACCGTCGACCGTTCCCTGGGGCAGGAAGCGACCCTTGGGGACGGGATGCTCTCCGTGTGGCACGGGGGTGTCGTTCACGACACGCCAGCCGTTGTCTCAACCCTTCACGACGTTGCGATGAGTGCTTTGGAACAGGCTGTGCGAACCCCGCGTGACATGCTCGCGCAACCGTGCTGGCAAAAGCAGGACCTGGGGCTGCCGATGCCCGATTCGCGGCATGCCGTCTCGGCCTGCCTCCCGCTTTGGGAGCACAACATCCGCTACGAAGAGGCCGATCCGGAAGTGGTCGGGCAGTTGCAGGCGGCTTACCCGCGGTTCTGCCTGCATCCCCTGGTCCGGCAGTTGATCGACCGCGAATTGGCCCCGGGGGAGACGGGGTTGGTCTTTCCCTCCCGGCGTTCGGCCGAGCGGGCGGCCCGGCATGTGCAGGATCGGGGTGGAGGACTTCCCAGCCTGCGGACCCTGGCCGACGGCCGGATCACACTGGTCACCACGGCGGCAGTCGACTTCGCGAAACTGCGGGAGTACTGGCAGCATGCCGGTGAAATTGTCAGTTCGCGGGGGGCCGAGAGTCACCTGGCGGGACAACCCGATCCGGTCACCGAAACCGGGGCCCGCACCACGGTTCGCCAGCGGGTCGCCAGCTTCGGCGGTTGCGACGAGCGCGATGTCTGGCTCTTCCCGTCGGGCATGGCGGCGATCGCCGGTGTCTGGCGGGCGATCCGCAGGCTCGATCCCGAACGTCCCACGGCCCAGTTTGGCTTTCCGTACGTCGACACACTCAAGATCCAGCAGCGGTTCGCTCCGGGCCGACATCTGTTCTTCCCCCGGGGAGACGCCGCCGATGTGGACGAGCTCGCGAGTCGTCTCGCTTCGACCCCCATCTGTGCCCTGTTTTGCGAGGTCCCCACGAATCCACTGCTGACCCGTCCCGACCTGCCCGCGCTGCGCCGGCTGGCCGACCGTTATGGATTCGTGCTGGTGGTCGACGATACGCTGTCGGCGATTGTGAACGAGAATGTCTTGCCGTGGGCTGATGTCGGTGTCACCAGCCTGACCAAGTACTTCAGTGGTCGGGGAGATGTGCTGGCGGGGAGCGCCCGACTCAACGCGGGCTTGCCGGGGGCCAGCCGGTTGCGTGCCTCCCTAAAGGCTGAATTCGAAGAACTGCTGGGAGATGCCGACTGTGCCGTGCTGGAAGCCAATTCCCGCGATGTGCGCGAGCGAGTGCTGGCGATCAACCGGACGACGGCAGACCTGGTGGAGCGATTGCGGCAGCATCCCCTGGTCGATCGGGTGCACTATCCCGAGCCCTCGGTGGGCGTACCGGGTCGGGGGGGGCTGTTTTCGGTGGTGCTGCGGCATCCCGAACGGGTGACCCCGACCGTCTACGACCACCTGCGGATCTGCAAGGGGCCGAACCTCGGGACCCGGTTCACCCTCTGCTGTCCCTACACGATCCTGGCCCACTACACCGAACTGGAGACGGTGGAACAGGTGGGGGTGTCGCGCTGGCTGATGCGGGTGAGCGTGGGACTGGAACCACTCGACGAATTGTGGGAACGATTCCGCGAGGCTCTCGACGCGGGGCTTGGCCGCTGATTGGCGGTTGCCACTTCACACAGCGCGTCGAGCCGATTTGCGTCCTGGTGGGGGCGTCCCGGGAGCCGACGTGCGACGCCCGCAGCACCCGGATGGCACTACCAGGGTGTTTCCATCATGTTGACGATGTTGCGGGCGAGGCGATTGACCGCCTCGGTCTCGGCGGTGGCGAGAGACTGCCCGACTTCCGGGGCGTACTCGGCCTGGGCGAAGAGTTGGCGGGGCATGCGGGGCAGGTCGAACCCTTCCTGCCGCAGCACTTCACCCGAGCGGCGATCGACCCAGTCTGCCGTCACACGCAGGGTGATCTGCAATTCGCGGGCATCGCTGTTTTCGGTCTGTCCCAACGCCCCCTTCTGCAATTGGTTGAAATGCAGGACGAGGGAGGTGTCGGCCTCGTCTTCGTGGGCGATGCGGAAATGGGTCCGCATTTGAATCTGTTTCTGGACCGCCTCGGTGATCTGGTTTTCGAGGAATCGCCGGTTGGAGTCGGATTTGGGAATACTGACGGCGACTGATCGAACTTCCTGGCTGAACGGCGCACCGATGTTGTAGCCGCAACCCGGACAGCCAAGTGCGCCCAGCAGCAGTCCCAGCATCAGCCGTCCCGCCTGTCGCCGCGGCAGTGTGGGACCGTCCGTGGTGTCTGGCCGAAACAGCGGAGACAGAGGGGCTGACATGGGACGTCCGGAAAACAGGGAGGATCGCAGGCGTTGCTGGCGAACCGGTCGGGTGGTCGCGAGGGAGTGGATTTATTGGGGACGGGGAGCGGTTTTCTGGCGGATGGGGGCCTTGGCCGGGGGGTCTTCAGCGGCCGGTTCTTCGGCCGACACAGTCACCACCTCGGTCTCGTAGATGGGCTTGGGCAACAGGCCGGCGGCGTGATTGGGGCCGAGTTGCACGAGTTTCTCGCGGGCCTCTTCGGCCCGCTGGCTCTCGGGGGAGGTCTTCACGAGCGATTCGTAGTAGAACGCCGCCGCCGACTTCTCACCCCGTCGCAGGTGGTACTGGCCAATCTCCCAGTCGCGGTTGGCCAATTCCGAATCGATGCGTGCGAGGTCGTTCTCGAGCTTCTTCTTCTGGGGGGCTTCGGGGAACAGCCGCAGGGCACTCTGCGTCAGTTGGCGGGCTTCTTCGAGCTGCTTGCCGTCGTAGTTGGCCCCCTGGTACGCCAGCAGGCTGGCATGGGCACCCAGCACGTAGGCCGCCATGGCCACTTCGCGGTCGGCATACTGCTCGCGGATGGTGGCGAAGTCGCGGTCAGCCTCGATGTAGTCGCCGCTGCGGAGGCGGTGGACGGCATGGATCAGCAGGGCATCGTCGGCCAGCGGACCGGTGGGATCGTTCATCCAGACCGAGCGCAGGCATTCGAGGGCCCGGCCTTCAGGGTCGAAAATTGGCTTGCGCCGGTTGGTCACATTGATGGGGAACCAGACGTCGGCGGGAATCTGCGTGTCAGGATTGGTGTCGATCCCGTGTTCCGAGCCGACTTTCGCGAAGTGGGCCAGTTCAACCTCGGCCGCATTCTTCGGGTAGCCGAGCCAGCCGAGGGCGATGTCATACAGCCGTTGCGTGGCGGTTTCGAGGTACCGCGACGAGGGGTGTTTCTTGAGCAGTTCTTCGTAGCCGTCCTGTGCCTTGGCGTATTTCTCGAGGCGGTAGTCGGCCTCAGCCCGGTAGAACATGGCGTCTTCTTCAATCGGCTTGTCCTTGTACTTCTTGACAAGCTTGTGCAGTTTTTTGCGCGCCTCGGCATACTGGTGCGTTTCGAACTCCGACTTGGCCTCTTCGAATTCGGAGTGTCCTTCCAGTTCGGCGATTTGCCGTCCTCCCTGGGCCTCTTCGGCCTGCTGCTTCGCGCGACGGCCTGCCGGTCCGAGGATGTTGCTGACATCCAGGTTGTCGAGGGTCGACTTGCATCCGGACCAGGGAAGCATCCCCAGGCCCACCACACCCAGCAGGAGGGTGAGAGAGACCCGGCGACAGCGGAGGGAGCCCGGCTGGGGCCCACGGGGAGCGGGGCTCTGGCCTGGAGGATGGTGGCGCATGGCACATTCCACGCCGGGAGGCGTGGCCGTGTGTGGGGGAGAGGAGAATGGAGCGAGGAGTCGCGAGACGAGCAGAACAGTCGTGCCGGGGGGCTACAGGGGAAGGTAGCGGAGGGTTTTGGGGCGACGACCGAGGAGTTGGGCGATGAGGGGGTTCAACAGTCCCCGGAGTTCGGAGGCCTGTCGGGAGGTCAGCAGCAGACGCTGCCAGGTGGTTTCTCCCTCCGCGATCAGTTGCAGCACCACCGCCCGGGTGGAGGCGGCAATCAACCTGCGCGAGGGGGAGTTTTCAACGCACTGCGGGCAGCACAGGCCACCCGCAGCCAGATCAACGCCGTACTGGGCCGCCTGTTCCAGCGGTTGTCCGCACAGCACACACAGTTCAAGTTCGGGGAGGTGCCCCAGGTCCCGCAGCAGTTCGAGTTCGAACTTCGCCACGGTCAGCGCCAGATTCCCCTCCGACTCCAGAGAGTCGAGGGTGGCGATGGCCGCGTCGAACAGCCGGGGGTGGGGCTGGTCTTCCTCGCACAGTCCGTCGAGCAACTCAGCCAGGTAATACCCTCCGTAGAGGTGACCCAGATTGTTGGTCGCCGGCGTAAATCGTTTCTGCAGCTTGGCTTCCGTCAAAATGTCAAGGCTGCCGGACGATTTGCGGAGGATTACTACCTCACATCGGGCCAGCAGGTCAAGAGCAGCCTCGAAGGGCCCCTTGAGGCGTTTGGCCCCTTTGGCGATGGTGGCCAGCTTCCCGAATTCGCGGGAAAACCAGGTGACCACGCGGCTGGATTCGCTCCAGTCGGCCTGACGGATCACGAGGGCACTGGCCTTTTCGATGGACACGCGTGAGGATGATGAATGAGTGAAGGAGCGACGGGTCGGACTGGGATACTCGATCTGGCGGAGCCCGGCAAGACCGGTGCAATCGTCAGGATCGAGAGGATGATCAGGCTGGCTACCGGTTTGGGAATCTGGGCCGGGTTGAGGCTCAGGTCGGATGGATGCGAAGCCGACGAGATAGACAGAATCTGTCTGAAGAGTCAGATGACGGTGCGCGATGACAGTCTCCTGTCGCGCCAACTTGACCGGCGGAAACGGTTCGGTTTAAAATTCCGGACCGCACCACGGACGGTCTTCCGTAACGAGGGAGGCTTGGGCTCCAGAGATTCGGAGCAGTGAGTGATGCACACCCCAAACCGCAGGCAATTTTTGGGATCGACGCTGGCGACGCTGGGGGCAGGCTGGACCTGGCCCCACGTCTCCCTCGCCGACGTTTTGCCCCGCGTCGAACGGGTTGCGGATCCCATGGTGACGGGACAGGAGCAGAATGTTCAGAAAGACATCTGGGCGGCCGAGGTCCGGTACAAACCGGTCCGGATGGTGGTGGCCCAGGTGACTGATCCGGCAACGGGCCAGTCTCAGCGGAAGCTGGTCTGGTACCTGGCGTACCGGGTGGTCATTCGCCCCTCGTCAGCCCTGTCCGATGAGACCGTGAACACCCCGGATCGTCCGGTGTTTGTTCCCGAGTTGACCCTGACAGTCGATGACGAAGGTCGCGAGCAGTCTTATCCTGATCAGGTGCTTCCCGAAGCTCTGCCGGCGATCCTTCGCCGGGAGAAACACGAATACAAGTCATCGGTGGATGTGGTTGGGCCTCTCCCGGCCATAACTGCCGAAGATTCCCGCCGGATTGTCTCGCTCGACGGCGTGGCAACCTGGACTGGAATCAACCCCGATGCGAATTACTTCTCCATCGTGATGTCCGGTTTTTCGAACGGATACCGCGTGGTGAAGGATGACGAAGGGGGAGAGCGGGTTGAACGGCGGATGCTGCGTCAGCGCTTCTGGCGCCCCAGTGACCGGTTCGACCAGAACGAAAAGGAAATCCGGTTCAAGGGTGAGCCGGAGTGGTTCTACCAATAGGGCGGCCGGAAGCGAACTGGCCGTCCCGACGTACACGTCATCCGTCGTACACGTCACCGGTGGTGCATGCCACCGGTGGAACACGACAGACTGGCGGCAGTTCCAAGCGTAAAGGCAGACAGCAGAGATGGCTCACAAGAAGGGTCAGGGTTCAACCCGCAACGGTCGTAACTCCCGCAGTCAGCGGTTGGGTGTCAAGAAGTACGGGGGCGAAGTGGTCATCCCCGGGAACATCATCATCCGCCAGTGTGGCACCAAGTGGCGCCCTGGCAAGGGTGTCGGCTTGGGCAGCGACTACACGATCTTCGCCATGGTCGCTGGCCGCGTGAAGTTCGACCAGGAAGGCCGCCGCGTCAACGTCGTCCCCGAAACCACCGTCAACTAATCGCTCCTGTCAAAAGGGCAGTGAATTCAGTGATCTGACTGGGTCGACGTTCCGGACTCGCGGTACGTGAGGGTTGGGTCACCGCAACAGCCGTCGACTGGTCGCTGACCTCGACGGAACGAACTGTGAAAGAGCCGCTCTCTGACGGGAGTGGTGGTGAACAACAACGCTCGTGACTCTCTCCAGAGTGACGGGCGTTGTGGCATTTGGGGGCTCATTGCCGACGACCGGATGCGCTGCCGTCGCACCTCGTCGGGCCCCGTGGGCGGATCCCCCTGATTGATCCCCACTCCGTATGCGGCCGGCTTACGAAGTCGGGCTCTCGGCTGACGGTTCCGACAGGTGCCGGGCCTGCCGCCGTGCACCGCGCGGCAGGGTGCCCCCCCCCGCAACCCCCCGCGGATTCTCCTCCAGATCGAGCCACGGACGGAGGAACGGCGGAATGTCGCTCTTGCCTCCCCGCTGGTAGTCGCGAAACACGATCGGTGCGACCTCTCGGGCTGCTTCTCCCCGCTCGCTGGTCAACCAGGTGAAGACATATTCGGCCAGGCGTTTGAGCGCGATGCCGCTTGTCCGGCCCGAAGCGACGTGCAGCCAGTCACTAAAGGCGAGGAAACTCGCGAAAGGGCGAGAATCGCGCCACAGCCGGGGAGTTGTCTCGACGAAGTTGCCACTGTTGGCGACGAGGTCCCAGAACCGGGCGAACCGCCGCATCCGCTGCATCATCCCGGCATCAATCAGCCGGGTCTGCAGGATTTCATACGGCGGATAGGCACTGTAGACCATGCCCCACTCGGCATCGTGCCTGACGATGGGGGTCCCGCGCAGACGCTTGAGAATCCCCACCTGGATTTCCTGGGGTTCCAGGGCCACGAGCCGGTCGAAACCGTCGGCAAAGCTCTCGACCGTTTCGCCTGGCAGCCCGACGATCAGATCGGCATGCACGTGCACCCCGGTCTGCTGTCGCAGCCATTGCAGATTCGCCTCGGTCTGTGGGTAATCCTGCCGACGGCTGATGAGAGTGGCGACAGCGGGGTTGAATGTCTGGATTCCCACCTCAAACTGCAGGGTGCCGGGGGGAAATCGCCGAATCACCTCCCGCAGCGAATCGGGCAGGCGGTCGGGAACCAGTTCGAAATGCACAAACAGATCGGGCTGCATGCGTTCCAGGAAGAACTCCAGGATCGCCCGGCTGACCTTCAGGTTGAGGTTGAAGGTGCGGTCGACGAACTTGAACTGTCGCACTCCCCGGGCCAGCAGATCGTCCATCGCATGCAGGAAGGCCTCCAATGGCGCCTGCCGTACCGGAATATCGAGCGATGACAGGCAGAACTCGCATTCGTAAGGGCAGCCGCGCGACGCCTCGACGTAGATCACCCGGTGGGCGATGTCCTGTGCGTTGTAGAGGGAGTATGGCAGTTGCAGATCGCCGAACTGCGGGAGAGGGGCTGCGAGAAATTTTTCGGGGCGGGGGAGCCTGCCCGAACCATTGTCCCCTGGCTGGGCCAGCAATTCCCGGCACAAATCGCGAAAGGCCACGTCGGCCTCCCCGGCGATCACATGGTCGGCCAGTCGAGTGAGCTCCAGGTCGTGGGCCTCGTAGCTGACTTCCGGCCCCCCCAGCACGATCGTGACTTCGGGAGCGATGCGCTTGAGATCGGAAACCAGGCGGGTGGTTGGCTCGATGTTCCAGATGTAGACCCCCAGGCCAATGATCCGGGGTTGTCGGGCGAGCAGTTGCTCGGCCACGTCGAGCGGCCGGTGGGAGATGTCGAATTCGAGGATCTCGGCCCGATCCCGCAGGTCCTGCAGGTTGGCCAGGAGGTAGCGCAATCCAAACGCCGCATGGGCAAATCGGGCGTTCAGCGTGGAGAGCACGATCTCGGCCATGGAGGGCTCACAGATCGGCCAGGGGGGCAGTGGCATCGCCAAACTGGTCGCGCTGCACTCCCATGCGCTGCATCAGTCCCAGGTAGAGACCGCAGAGTCGGCGATCGGCTTCGGTGCGCTCCCGATAATCGAGCACGCGGCCGGTTGTCAGGGTGCTCCCCAGTCCACCGACGAGGACCACGGGGAGTCGGGAAGAGTCGTGGCGGCTGCCCGACCACATGTTTGACAGGAACAGCAGCGCGCAGTTGTCGAGAACGGTTCCTTCTCCCTCGGGCATGGCGTCGAGGCGTCCGGCGAGGTGGGCCAGTTGCGAGACGTGGAACTGCGTGACCCGCAGGTAGGAGTCGGAATGATCGTCGTGGGACGCGGGGTGGTGGGCCTGCCGGACGTCGAGGAAGGGATAGAACAGCCCCGACAGATCTCGGCACAGCAGCAGAGTGGCGACACGGGTCTTGTCGGTCTGAAAGGCGAGGGCGATGATGTCGGTCATCAGCCGCATGTGCTCGCGGATGTCCTCGGGCAGTCCATTGGCCGGTCGCTCGAGCGACAACAGGGGCTGACCGCGATCATGAGCCCGTTCCGCCGCCTGGAGTTGCCCCGTCCGGTTGCGGGCAACCCGCCGCTCCACCTCGCGGACACTTTCGAGGTATTCATCGAGCCGGGCCTGGTCTCCGCGGCTGACCTGTGACCGCACATGGCGGGCGTGTTCCCCCACGCGGTCGAGAATGCTCTGCAGGCGCCGGCCGCCGTGATTGTCGAACAGGCTGTCAAACGCGAGGGCCGGATACACCTCCATGGGCACGGGCGAATTGGCGTCCCGCCACGAGATGTGCGAACTGTAGGCCATCGAGAAGTTGGTCTCGTGGTACCCCGTGATTGGCTGCTCGCACCCGAGGACCAGGCTGGGCTGGGGGGTGGCATCATCGAAGTGATGGGCGAGGACCTGATCGGCACTGACCCCTCCCTTCAGGACGGCTCCCTTCTGCAGGGCGGCTCCCGAGAGGATGTTGCCGGTCTGGCCGGGGTGGATGCCAACCCCGTTGGCCGCGCGATTGAACAGCCCCTCCAGCACATTCACCCGCGTGCGGAACGGTTCGAGCGGGGCGAGGCAGGGGCCCAATTCGAGTCCCTCGGGGCCCGACTTGGCCCACCAGTGGTCGGGATTGACGCCGTTGCCCATGAACAGGGTGGCGAACCGGCGGGGGGGGGAGGCGCTTTGCACTGCGTCACTCTCGGCTCCCCACACCGGGACCGACTCGAGCCAGGGGAGTCCCATGGAGACCCCCACCCCCTGGAGAAACAGCCGCCGACTGGTGCGGGAGTCAGGTGTCGACATCATGGAGACCTGGGGAGGGACGACAAGAGTGGAGCCTCAGGAATTGTCGCACAGTTCCCGGTGAGGCGACAGCCCCCGAGCGGGGTCACGACTGGGGCTGGAGACCGGAATGAGTGGTCTCAGACAAACGACTGGCTGATCGGCACGATGACCAGTTCGGGAATGCGCACATTGGGCGGGAGGGCACAGATCAGCCCCACGGTGGCCGCGACGTCGTCGGGCTGGAGCATCCGCTGGCGATGCTCTTCGGTCACGGGGACCGGCCGGGCGGCGAGAATGGGGGTGTCGACTTCGCCCGGGAAGATGTTGGTGACCCGGATCCCATTCACCCGTTCTTCTTCGCCGACACTCGTCCCGAGTGCGGTCATGGCGAACTTGGAGGCGTTGTACGCCACTCCGCCGAGAGGGGCGGCCCGCATGCCGGCGACCGACGAAACATTGATGATCGTTCCCCGTTTCTGCTGCCGCATCTGGGGGAGCACGCACTGGATACAGTGGAAGGCCCCGGAGGCATTCACCTTCAGCACGCGGTCCCAGTCGGCCGGGCTGATGTTGGCGATCGTCCGCTGGACCGTATTCATCCCGGCACAGTTGACCAGCACATCAAGACGGTGGTGCTGGGCCAGGATGTCGGCCACCAGGCGCTCGATCTCAGGGCGTTCGGAGACATCCGCAGCCCGCGCTTCGATCTTGCCGGGGGCCTGGGCAGCGGTCTTTTCAAGTTCCGCCAATCGGCGTCCCACGACGATGACATGCAGGCCATTCTGAGCCAACACACGGGCGATCGCGGCCCCAATGCCAGAGCCACCGCCAGTCACCAGCGCCACGGGAGTTGCTGCACTCATGAACGATCCAGGGTCTCACAGGAAAAGAGAAGGACGGGCCCGCAGGGACCCCGCCGCAGGGGAATTCCCCGATCTTATCAGAATCGGATCGGGTTTCGATGGGCCGGCGCAGAGGTTCGCGATGGCCACCAGAAAATCGGCCGCGATGCGCTGGCGAGCGCAGGCTCGAATCGTGGTGACTTTTCGCGACCTGTTGTCGGGGGGGGCCGGCGGTCGGGCTGGATCAGCGGGATTGGCCCTGCGCCTGCACTTCCCGCAGACGGCCGCGGTAGCGTTCGTAGAACCGGCTGTGACGGCTTTCGGGGAGATGCGCCCGACCAGAGATCACCACCGCCTTGTAGCCGGTCGAGGGTTGCAGCGGTGATCCATCGGTCACGATGAAGTCGGCCAGCTTGCCCGCTGCAAGGGTTCCCACTTTGGAATCAATTCCCAGGATCTGGGCGGGATGGATCGTCACCGACTTGAGCGCGGCCTCTTCCGGCAGTCCATAGGCGACCGACATGCCCGCCTCAAACGGGGCATTGCGGGCATTCGACGCGTTGAACCCGGCCGTGCTGGTGGCATTCGAGCGGATGGCGAAGAGGACACCCGCCTCGTGCAGTCGACCGGCATTGGCATAGGCCGCGTCGAACGGATCATGTTCCGCAAACGGACGCCGCATGACCGCTCCCAGGATGACGGGGATGTTGCGCTTCTTGAGTTCCCCGGCCAGTTTCCAGGCCTCGGAAGCCCCGGTGATGACCGGGGCCAGTTGTTCTTTCTCGGCCCACAGGATCGCCTCGGCAATCTGGGCCCGCGAGTCCGCCTCGATATGCACCTTTTTCTGTCGGGACAGGTAGGGGGCCAGCGCCTCGAAGCGGGGATCGACAATCGGCAACTGGGTCTGGGTCTGCTGGGCCTGGGCCTTGAGCTTGAGATAGGTGCGGGCGTCGGCGAGCAGTCGGGAGATCTGGTCGATCTGCCCCTGATTGTCGTTGCCGCCGGGCCATTCGATCTGCAGGGCCATCTCGAAGTCCCGGATCAATTCGGGGACGGTCCAGCCATGCAGTTGCATCCAGGATGACTGGCCCGCCACGAGGGGACCGGCCGGCCGAATCAACGATGAGGTGATGCCTCCCGCCCGGGCGACCGGGATCAGTTCCGAGTCGGGATTCACCGCCACGCCGGTCCGCAGGTCGGGCTGCAGTTGCCCCGACTCGCTGAAGTCGTGCGTCTCATCAACCGAGCCAATTTCCTGGAGCCCCAGGATCGAACCGGCATCAATCAATCCGGGGTAGATCTGCAGGCCGGTCACATCGAGAACGGAGGTCCCTTCGGGGATCGTCACCTGCGGGCCAACGGCGGCGATATGGGGGCCATGAACGAGCAGGATGCCATTGTCGATGGCCGGGCCATCCAGCGGATGAATCCGGGCCCCCTTGAGGGCATAGGTGGTCCCGGTGAGGGCTGCGAGGTCGAGCTTGCGCCCCTGCACTTCGGCCGTGGGAGGCTCCCACGCGGGGGGTTGTCCCGAAGATTTCGCCGCGGCGGCCGTCATGGCCGACGGCTGCGTTTCGCGCAGGAACCAGGTATCCCCCTCGATCATCGTGCGTTCGACCCGCGAGAAGATGTTCAGGGGGTGGGCCGAATAGACCGCCAGGTCCGCATCCTTGCCGACTTCGAGCGAGCCCATGCGATCGGCGAGGCCCAGTTCCCGGGCGGCATTGAGCGTGACCATTCGCCACGCGGCGTCCGCGGGGGTTCCGCCGTAGCGGATCATCTTTGCCGCCTCGATGTAGAGGTGCCGCATCAGCTCGGCATCATCGCTCTTGAGAACCACGTTGACCCCGGCCTCATGCAGCAGCGAGGCGTTGTAGGGGGTGGCGTCGAAGGCCTCGACCTTGTAGGCCCACCAGTCGCCAAACGTGCTGCAACTTGCTCCGTGGGAGGCAATCTCGGGAGCGATCTTGTAGCCCTCGAGCACGTGCTGCAGTGACCAGACGCGAATCCCCAGTCCTGAGGCGACCCGCAACAGCATCAGGATTTCGTCGGCGCGGTAGCAGTGGCTGTGGATGAATTTCTGGTGATTGACAATGTCGGCCAGGGCTTCGAGTCGCAGGTCTCGCCGGGGGGGTAACAGGCGGTTCGGCTGGCCAGCCGCCGCCTGGGCCTGGGCATTGCGATCGTACTCCTGCCATTCCCGACGGTAGTCGATCGCCTCGAGAAAGGCCCGGTTGAGGGTGGCTTCAACCCCCATGCGGGTATTGGGGAACCGGCCGCGGGTCCGCTTCACGTTTTCACCGAGGGCAAACTTGACCCCCTGGGGATTGCCATGGAGCAACTGGTCCTTGGCGAGGGCGCCGTACTTGAGCTTCACCACGGCGTCTTGCCCGCCGACGACATTGGCCGATCCATGCAGCATGCGGATGGCCGTGACCCCCCCCGCCAACGCGCGGTAGGCGGCGGGATCTTCCGTCCGAACCACGTCGCGGACCCGGACTTCGGGAACCAGCGACGAGGTGGCTTCGTTCACCCCTCCCAGCCCCTCGGGGAACATGATATGGCTGTGGGTGTCGATGATCCCGGCGGCGACAAACTTGCCGGTGACATCGAGGACCGTCATGCCGGGATCCGGTTCGAGTTCAGGGCCGATGGCGGCGATCTTACCCCCTCGGACGAGGATGTGGGTCTGGGGAAGGGGCGGCCCGATTCCGGTGAGGACGGTCGCCCCCTTGAGGAAGACATTGCCTCCGGTCGCCGCGGGACGCAGCAGGCGGTCTGTGTCGAGCTCGGTGGGAGGTTCGGAATCGGCGACGGTGGCGGGGGGAGTCTCCCTGTCATCGAGGCTGGGTTGTCCCGTCGCCGCCGGAGTTGCAGGTTCCCCTTGTGGACGCTTGATCGTGAACCTGGACTGACCTCCAAATGCCGATTTGAGGGTTCCCTCACCCCGTGTCGGGTCAGCTTCGTTGATGTCTCCCTGAAATCGCAATTCCAGCGCCTGGGCCCCAGCGCCAATCGCGACGGTGAATTCCAGGTGCCGGCCTTCGACCTTGCCGGCCGAGAGCTTGCCATCTCCCTGGGGGCTGCGGAACAGGCCGGTCAGAGTGCTGTTGTTCTGAACGAGATCGAGTGTGCCGAAGAGCTTGGCGTCACCCGAATCGATTTCGACATTCCAGGCTCCGGCGAGAGAGGCATTGGGGAG
>DNUF01000140.1:10956-14348 GCA_003508595.1 Planctomycetaceae bacterium | reverse complement strand
CCCAGAGATGTGCCAAGAGTTAAGAGCTGACGCTGGCCGTTCGCCGACGCTGACGCTGGCCGTTCGCCATACGTTCGACCGAAGTCGGCAGCCGGACTGGTGCCAGACTCTCGAACCGGATGGCACATCCTCAAACAGCCATCAGCGAAAGCCGCGGAATACGCCGTCGGGATCGGCACTGTTCGCGAAGTCGTGAAAGTCCATATTGGCGAGCGACAGATTGTTCTCCACGCTCCACAGTTCACTCGGTATGACCCGAAATCTCCGGCCGGGCTCCTCCTGCAGATCGAGCACCAGCACCGGATGTTGCGGATCGGTCAACGTCTGATGATCGGCCAGGAAGCAGAAACTGCGATCGCCTGACTTCGCCGACTGCTTCACCAGGTCATCCACGGAGACGTCCGCGAAGCGGGGGTCGCTCACACAGTCGATCTGGGCTGAGAATCCCTCGGCACTGGTTGCCTGGGCGGCATGGCACAATTCGACCCAGGAAATCTCATCATGAAAGTCGGTGCGGAGTAACAGAGCTTTTTCAGTAGGGGGTAAGGCAGGCATTCAGGGACTGGCGTCAGGGTGCGGGTGACGAGACCGATTTTGCGGTCGTGAGAGGGGGAGACGTGCAGACTGGAGGTCTGCACGATGTGATGCAAATCCTCCGGCAGTGGCGACCGCAAATCGACGCAGGAAATTTGAAAAACGGCGTGTAGGGATAGCGCCGTTTCCAGACCGGTCAACGCAGAACCCTCACTCGGATCGGAGTGAGGGTGAGGACGGGGCAATGCCGTTGAGGAGGAGAGCGGGGGTGTGCAGACCTGGAGGTCTGCACCACTGGGGCGCACTCAGGCCCGCAGATTCCGGTCGTCGGCGTGCAGGTGCACGGGAATGGGCTGCAGTCCCTGCAAGGCGTAGGCGGCTTGGGTCGCCCGCTCGTGCTGGCGGAATTTGTACCAGATCAGTCCGCCCAGTCCGCCGGCCAGCGAGAAGGGAATCGCCAGCATGAACAGGATGCTCGCCTGATAGGCGAACGGCAGCGACTTGTCTTCCTGGATCGACTGGTTGCACATCGGGCAGGCCGAGGCCAGGGACGGAAGACCGACCACCAGCAGGGCGAGGGTCATTGGCAGCACCACGCGGCGGAAACAGTTCATCTGACAACTCCTCGATTCAACGAAGGCAGGAGACACATTCCCATCATCGACTGGCGATGCACTTCTCTTAAACAACCGCAAACCGTAAGGGCAGCCAACAGACCCCCCTTCCGATTCAAGCAACCCCTTCAGGCTCCCACGCCCGAACGGGGCAGGTGGTAAACCATCAGGTAAATGATAACACCTGTCACAGACACGTACAGCCAGATCGGAAAGGTGTACCGTGCCAGACGACGATGTTTCGCCCAGTTCTGCCGCCACGCATGCCAGACCGTCGTCAACGCCATCCCCGTTGCCACCGGTGCCAGCAGGATGTGTGGAATCAGGATGCACAAGTACAGGGGCTTCAGGGCCGGGGGACCCTGGTAGGGCTGTGAACTGTTCCCCGTGTAGTGCTTCAGGGCGAAGTGATAGGTGAGGTAGCATCCCAGGAAGACCGCCGAGGTGATCAGGGCTGACAGCATCATTGCGGCATGCGATTTCTGGTCCCCCCGCTTGATGAAGACAAAGCCCGACACCAGGCAGATGGTCGCCAGGGCGTTGAGCAGGGCATTCGTCGTTGGCAGCCGCAGGACCCAGCCGGGAATCTCGCGTCCCCCTGGCATGTCACTTCCCGCATCGGCCCCGGTTTCCGGTTCCTCCGTTGGTGGGGCATCGGTCGGCAGGGCATTCAACCGCTGTGCCTCGGCGGGTTCCATCTTCCCCTGCACCACCTTCTTGAGCCGGGCCATGTGCAGGTCATTGCGGGCGTTGTATCGACCAACCACGACCCCTTCGGCATTCACGTGCATGATCTCGATGCTGTGGATCACCTCGAAACCAGGCTGGGGATCTTCGGCATCATCGACGATCATCTTGAAGCTGTTGCGCACCAGGCCGAAGATCGTGGGCTTGTCTCCGGTCAGGAACCACCAGCGGTCGGGGTCGGCCCCCAGCTTGTCGGCATAGAACTTCAGGACCTCGGGAGTGTCGCGATCGGGATCGACAGTGAACGACACAAGCCGCAGCGGGATCTCCTGCGTGGCATCCTGCAGCTTCTTCATCTCGGAACTCACCAGGGGGCAGGGGCCGGCGCACTTGGTGAAGATGAATGCCGCCAGCCAGGGCTGACCGAGCAGGTCGGATTTGGTGACCTTGCGTCCCCGGCACTCTTCGAGTTCAAAGTCGGCGATGCCGGCGGGATCCCACTGGGGCAAAACGGGGTCGGCGGCCATCAGGGACGGGAGACCCCCGCCTGCCGCAACCAGCGACAAAATGGCGAGAACGACCCCCATTCGCCCGAACTTGTGGAGCCGGGTGAGGGTGGGATGAATCAGCGACAGGCAGTACAGCTTCATGATTGGCCCGCTGGAGCAGGAAACCACACAGGGACCGGTGCGGTGACGATTGGAAGAATTGTAGACCACGGCTGCGACAGGGAAGGCTGGGACGTCGCGGGTTAGCGGGCGTCGGCCGAAGTGCGCTGACGGGCTTGCCAGACCGCAACGATGACACAGACCAGGGTCAAAGCGGCCGTGACCGCCAGGCAGAGCGCGAACCCGGGAAGTCCGGGGGTCACGGGAAGTGTGTTGGGCAGGTACAGCAACCGGCGCAGGCCGGCCACTCCGTAGGTGAGCGGGTTGAGCCGCATGATCCACGACAACCACCCCGAATCGG
This sequence comes from Planctomycetaceae bacterium, assembly GCA_003508595.1. Classification (GTDB taxonomy): domain Bacteria; phylum Planctomycetota; class Planctomycetia; order Planctomycetales; family Planctomycetaceae; genus UBA10511. Next base: position 11,544 of record DNUF01000140.1, on the reverse strand, counting down.
CCGGAGGGAAGAACGCCCCCGAGAGCAGCCACATGGGGAACAGGAACACGCTCATGATGGCGTGAAACCCCTGGGTCGAATCGAGCCGCCAGGCGAGCAGGAACCCCAGGGAGGTGAGGCCGACCGCCAGCAGGGCGAGGAACAGCAGGACCCAGAGAACCCCCGGGAACGAGTAAGACAGTCCCTGGGTCGGGGCGAGAGCGAGGAAGACCCCCGCCTGCAACCAGGCGATGGCCGCCCCACCCAGCACTTTCCCGAGAACAATCGACAACCGGGAGACCGGGGCGACCAGCACCCCCTGCAGGAATCCCTCCCGGCGGTCTTCGATGACCGAGATGGTGGCGAAGATCGCGGTGAACAGCACGATCATCACGGCGACCCCGGGGAAGAAGTACTGCTGGTACGTCAATCCGGCCGGGGCCCAGTCGGGGGGACTGAAACTGCCGTGCAGCCCGGCCCCGAAGAGGATCCAGAACAACACCGGCTGGGCCACCGCACCGATGAGGCGGGAACGCTGCCGAAAGAACCGCACGAGCTCGCGTCCCGCCAGGGCCCGCACCGCGTTCCAGGAGAGCAGGGGAGTGGTGG
>DNUF01000140.1:0-10733 GCA_003508595.1 Planctomycetaceae bacterium | reverse complement strand
TCATGGATTACTCATTCCAGAAACGGTGGCCTGTCCGTTCGACAAACACATCTTCGAGCGTGGGGCGGGCCAGCGAGACCGCTTCAATGCGTGGGCCAAACGCGTCGAGCACGTGTCCCAGCAGCGAGTGGTCGTTCTGGGCGTCGATGCGCAGTTCTCCTCCGACCTGGCGGACAGAAACGCCGAACCGGGCGGTGATCTCGGCCGCGAGGGTTTCGGGCTCGGTCCCGCGGATGGTCAGGCAGTCTCCTCCCAGCGAGCGGCGCAGCTCGGCCGGGCTCCCCTGGGCGACGATGCGGCCGTGGTCGAGCAGGGCCAGGTCGTCGCAGCGCTCGGCCTCTTCCATCAGGTGCGTCGTGCAGATGACCGTCACACCCGACTCATCCCTCAGCGAGGCGAGGTATCGCCACAGGTCGAGTCGGGCCCCGGGATCGAGCCCGGTGCTGGGTTCATCGAGCAGCAGCAGTCGGGGGGAATGCAGCAATCCCTTCGCAATCTCGACCCGGCGGGCCAATCCGCCCGAGAGCGACTCGACCTTGTCGCGGGCCCGCTCGGAGAGTCCCAGGCGGGCGAGCAGTTCCTGGATGCGGGAGGCCAGCGTGTTTCCCGAGAGTCCATACAGCCGGGCGTGGCAGGCGAGGTTCTCAAAAACCGACAGCTTGCGATCGAGGCTGGGGGCCTGAAAGGTGACACCGATTTGCCGACGGATGGCGTCGGCCTGGGACAGCACATCGAGACCGAGGAGACGGATCGATCCCTGCTGCAGGGGGAGCAACGTTGAGATGAGGCGGAAGAGGGTGGTCTTGCCACCCCCATTGGGACCCAGCAGGCCAAACAGCACGGCCGGCCGAACCTGGAACGACACGTCCTGGAGGGCGGGCTTGTCTCCATAACGAAAAGACACCCCCGAAACGTCGACAGCCGGCGACAGGAGGGTCGACGGCTGTGCGGACATGGGGGTGTTTCCAGGAGTTCCGGGGGGAGGACCCCGGGAGACCGAGTCGATTTCGATCAGTGCTTCTCAGCAGGCTTCGCTTCGCCAGCCGGGGCGGCATGGGCCGCGTCGCCATGGGTTGCCTCACCATGGGCGGCCTTCTCGAGGGCCTGCTGTTCGCGGTACGCCTTCTGTTGGGGGTTCTGCGGGTCGTAATACTTGAAGGCAATGTCGGGAGCGAGGGCGGCGGGGACCGCCAGCGCCAGGATCACCGTCGGGGCCAGCAGCACCCACTTCCAGGCTCCCTCAAACTTGAGGTGCATGAAGTACATCATCACGTACATCGCCTTCAGGCTCGCGACCACGAGCACGATCAACCCCACCAGCAGTTTGCCGATGGTCCCCCCCGCCATGTCGGCGATCACTGAGGCGATCGTCAGCAGGCAGAGGATGAAGAAGATCGCCATGTAGTTGGGATGCGCATGGTGCGCTCCCGTCTCGTGCGATCCGGTGGAGGGAGTGGCGTGCGACGAAGTCATGGCAGTCAGCCGTCGTATTCAGGAAATGAAAGAACCGCAGTCCCAACCGCCCGAGTCCCTGCAGAGACGTCGGGTCAGTCTCCCGGGTTCGCTTCAGATGATGTACAGCAGGGGGAACAGGAAGATCCAGACGAGATCCACAAAGTGCCAGTAGAGGCCGGCGTTTTCGACAAACAATTCCTGGTCGGGACCGAGGGTGTTGGTCAAACCGCGCCAGAGCAGCATGCCGAACATGAGCATCCCGATCAGCACGTGGACCGCGTGGAACCCGGTCATCAGGAAGTAGATCGAGGCGAAGGTGTTGCCGTACACAATCACGTGGGGATCATGCACGCCGTTGAAGATGTTGGCGAACTGATCGCGGAAGAGTTTCTGGTCTTCCACCGGGACCCGCTGCTCGAGTGCGGCGAGTTCCCTGGACTTGGCGGCCTCGATCACCGTCTTTTCACGTTCGTCGTGGGTTTCGAGTTCCTCGGACCGGCCGCTGAACAGTTCTTTGAGGGCGGCGAGTTTGCCCCTCGATTCGAGCAGGGTGATGTTCCCGGCCCGCAGTTGTTCCTTGAGGGGGGCATAGGCGGCTTCCACCCGTCCCACCAACGCCAGTTTCTCGGTCAACGCCTTCTGCTGGGCTTCGAGATCGCTCTTCTTGCCGGTTCCCAGGGCGATGGCCGACTTCACCTTTTCCAATTCACTCCGCAGGGCCAGCCCGCCAGCCGCCCCGTCAAGTTCGCGGACCAGTTTGTCGCGGGCCCCTTCCTGCGACTCGGCCACGTGACCGGGGAGAATGTCGTGCTGGATCTTGCCGGCATACTCGACGCTCTTGATCCCGAGGAAGACACAGGCCAGCGCGAGGGTCAGACCCAGGAACTTGGTGGCCTTCTGGTAATTCCTGAGGCTCATGGCCTCGTGGGCCAGCACCACCGAGACGCTGGAACAGATCAGCACGAAGGTGTTAATCGCACCCAGGGCGACACGGATATGCGTGACGTTGGGGTCGGTCGGCCAACCGGGTGAACCCCACCGCAGCACAATATAAGTGCCAATGAACGCGGTGAAGAACATGATTTCCGTCCCCAGGAACAGCCACATTCCCAGCTTGCCGTTGGGAATGGGCACACCCATCTTCAGCGTCGGGGCGTGGCCTGGGGAGTGAGTGCCGTGTGTCATGGTCGGATCAACGTGTCAGGAAATCGGTTCAGGAGAGGCGAGGCCACTCACGAAAGCAGTTGGTAATGGTCCCACACCAGCAGAGCCAACAGCACCGGCAGGTATACCAGTGACGTTCGCAGCAGGCTGCGGGCGGTCTCGCGGTCTTCCGCCAGGGCGAACCGCAGAGAGGCCCAGGCGTACCAGAGACTCAGGGCGAGGGCACCCACCAGGTAGAGTCGGCCAGACAGCCCGAACCACGAGGGAAGCAGGCTGAGCGGAACCAGGGCCACGGCATACGCCAGGGCCATCATGCCGGTGACCCGCGGAATCTCGTGACGGGAGGGGAGCATCTTCAATCCCGCCCGGCTGTAGTCTTCCCGGTAGATCCAGGCGATGGCCAGGAAGTGCGGGAACTGCCACAGGAACTGGATCGCGAACAGCGTGAAGGCGGAAACATCGAGTTCCCGGCCAGCCGCCAGCCACCCAAGCACCACGGGCATCGCTCCCGGGACCGCGCCGATGGTGGTCGCGAGTGGCAACTGGCGCTTCAGCGGTGTGTAGACAAAGACGTAAAGGACCAGTGTCACAGCCGACCACACCGCCGTCGGAACATTGGTCGCCAACAGCAGCCATCCCAGACCAACAGTCGCGGTGGTGACGCCAAACAGGGTCGCCTCAACGGTTCCAAGGCGACCGGCGGGGAGTGGCCGACGGGACGTGCGGCGCATCAGGGCGTCGGTGCGGCGTTCCAGCACCTGGTTGAGCGCACTCGAAGCGACCGCCACCAGGCCGATGCCCCCCAGGGCAGGCAGCAGCGGCGCTGCCTGGTACCCGTCGGCCAGACCGAGGAAGTAGCCAGCGGCCACCACCAGCAGCGACATGACGGCAATGCGCGGCTTTCCGAGGACGATAAAGTCGACCAATCTCCGGCTCAGAGGGAGTCCCTGCACGTCGCCGGGCAGTGACCCGGACGGCGTTGCCAGTTCGGGAGTGGCGAGCGACGGAGGCACAAGGGACGGGGGGGCAGAAACGGTACTCATACCGCACCTCCCCGGGCGATCACCGGCGTCGGGCGCGGGTTGGCCCCCGTCTCGGTTGCAGGAGCCCAACTGAGTGTCCCCGTTTGTTGACCCACCCATCGCAGGCGGAAGATTCGCAGGCTCAATACGGTGATGGTGGCGAACAGGGCCATGCCATTCAGCACATGCAGGGTGCGGAACGCAACCTGCTCGGTCGAACCAGCCACCGCCACACGATCGTTGAACCCATACTTGGTGATCCAGGCACCCGCGCCCAGGGCCAGTTGCAACAGCATCACCACACCGGCCAGCAGAGAGGGTCCACGCAGCCAGGAGTGTCCTGATGCGGCAGCCGTCACGGCCAGCATGATCACCAGGAGCCCGGCCACGAACGCGAAGACCAGGTGCTCGATGAGCGCCTGGCCCTGGTGCCGAACCAGTCCCCCCAGCACGTACTGGACATAGATGGCGATCCAGGTCGCTGCCGCCAACCAGGCGACCGAGCGGCCCGGGTTTCCGACAGCGGTGTCATCGGCGACCGAGCGCCATCGACGACTGGTGACCACAGCCACGCCCCACATGAGGGCGAAGACCAGGGCGGCTGTCGAGCCATGGACAAACGCCAGGCCACGGGAATTGAGAGCATCGCGAACAACACGCTGGCCCCCCAGCAGCCCCTGCCCAATCACCGCCAGCAAGACTGCATACCCGAGACGCCGAACCCACCGACGTTCATCGAGCCAGTGCAGGGTCAGCATCAGCACGACACTGGCCAGACCAATCAACGCGCCTCCCAAGCGGTGGCCGTGTTCCAGGAACTTGGCACCGGTGGAGGAGAGCCACGGATACTGCAACATTCCGTGGCCGTCCGACGTCGGCCAGTCGGGAAAAGCCATCCCGGCGTTGGTCGTGGTTGTCTGGGCCCCCAGGATGATGGGCGCAAGCGCCGTCAGTGCCGTACAGACGGCGACGACGTGCGTCCAGCGGGTGGGGGAGACAGTGACAGACACCGGAGGAGCCTTTTAGTGATCGTGGGGAAGATCGTCGGCGTCGATGTGACGGTCTTCGTTTGGTAGGTAGGTGGTCTGCAGCAGGTAGTCTTCTTCCACCAGTGGCGAGCTGTACTCGTAGGGGCCCCGGTAAACCACGGGGACCGAGGTGAAGTTCCCATGTCCCGGAGGGGAGGGAGCCGTCCATTCGAGTCCGTTGGCATTCCAGGGATTCTTCCCGCACTTCTTCCCCTTGAACATGCTATAGAAGAAGTTGAACAGCAGGATGAACTGCGAGAAGCCCATCAGGATCGCGAAGTAGGTCATGCCCTGGTTCAGCGGACGCAGGTGCTCAAAGACCGGGTACTGGTACGGGTCGGCGAGACGGCGGGGGAAACCGGCGATCCCCAGCAGGTGCATCGGGAAGAACGTGCCGTTGAACCCGATGAAGGTCAGCACGAAGTGCAGCTTGCCGAGCTTCTCGCTCATCATCCGGCCGAACATCTTCGGGAACCAGAAGTGAATCGCGCCGAAGACACCGAACAGCGTCGCTCCGAAGAGCACGTAGTGGAAGTGGGCGACGATGTAGTAGGTGTCGTGGAAGTAGATGTCGGTCGGAACCGAGGCCATCCAGATCCCCGACAGCCCTCCGACCACGAACATCGACACGAAGGCCACGGCGTTGACCATGGGAGTGGTGAACTGGATGTTCCCGCCCCACATGGTGCCGAGCCAGTTGAAGGTCTTCACGGCTGAGGGGAGGGCGATCATCATGGTCGAGACCATGAAGGTCATTCCGAGGGCCGGATTCATGCCGCTGGTAAACATGTGGTGACCCCACACGATGAAGCCCAGGCCGGCGATCGCCGCCATCGAGTAGACCATCGGGCGGTACCCGAAAACCGGCTTGCGGCTGAAACAGCTGAGAATGTCCGACACCATGCCCATCGCGGGCAGCAGCATGATGTACACGGCGGGGTGAGAGTAGAACCAGAAGAGGTGCTGCCAGAGCAGCGCCTGACCACCACCGACGGTCGCAGGAGCGTTGTTGACCACCAGGCCACCAGGGACGAAGAACGTCGTTCCCAGTGTGCGGTCAAATACCAGCATGAACCCGGCAGCGGTCAGCACCGGCAGGGCGAACGCCTGCAGGATGGCGGTGATGAACATCGCCCAGATGGTCAACGGCATGCGGAACAGCGTCATGCCGGGGGCGCGCATGTTGATGATGGTGGTCATGTAGTTGACCGAACCCATCATCGACGAGACACCAACACAGGTCACCGCCAGCAGCCAGAGGGTCTGTCCCATGCCTGAGGCAGGTGCCGAAGACTGGATGGCCGACAGGGGGGGATACGACGTCCAACCACCGGAAGCGGCACCTCCTTCGACGAAGAAGCTGGCCCCGAACAGGAAGATCGCCGGCCACATGAACCAGTAGCTCAGCATGTTGAGCACCGGGAAGGCCATGTCGTCGGCCCCGATCTGCAGCGGGATCAGGAAGTTCCCGAACGCCCCGGCGAGAATCGGAATGATCACCAGGAAGATCATCACGGTGGCATGCATCGTGAACAGCATGGTGTAGAACTCGGGGGAGATCCCGGCCCCCTGGGCACCGAAGATCAGCCGGCCGAAGATCGGCAATTCCCGCCAGGGGAAGGCGAGTTGCCACCGGACTCCCAGCGCCAGGGCCCCACCCACCATCAGCATCAGCAGCGTGGTGATGAGAAACTGGATCCCGATCACCTTGTGATCGGTCGAGAAGACGTATTTGCTGATGAAGCCCTGCTCATGGTGAGCGTGATGACCGTGGCCATCATCGTGCCCGTGCCCAGGCAGGGTTCCGGTGGTAGGTGTCAGTGTGCTCACAACTCGTCCTCGATCGGTTGTCGTGACTGGAACTTCGTCACGGAAACGCCCGCCAGGGGCGCCCCACTCATCCGGCGGCCCCCGCAGGGGAACCGCCACAGCGCTGGTTGGTTACTCGGCCGCCGCTTCGCGGTAGCCGTCGTCGTTCTGTGACTGCTGCAACTTCTGCATGTAGGCGTCGAAGTCGACCTGAGACTGGGCCGTCAGTTGCCCCCGCATCTTGTAATGACCCCAGCCGCACAACTCGGCACACACGAGGTCATAAACCTTGGGCTCGTTGGCGTGGAACCAGACTGGAATCACCAGCCCGGGGACCGCGTCCTGCTTGACCCGCAGATGCGGCAGGAAGAACGAGTGCAGCACGTCTTCGCTGCGCAGCTTGATCACGACTGGCTTGCCAGCCGGGGTGTGCAGATCATTGACCGTGTAGAGATCGTCAGCCTGGGGAGTGTCTTGCAGAACCTTCCCGGGGGCGGGGTACCGGATCCGCCATTCAAACTGCCGGGCGGTCACTTCAGCCACAGGGTTGGCCATGGCGTCCTGGTCAAACCGGGACTTCATGCGATACGCGGCCCAGACATCCATCTGGTAGAGGGCGATGAAGAGCAGGATGCCGGCGGGGACGATGCTCCAGACGACTTCCAGGGTATGGCTGCCGTGCTGGTACAACGACTTCTTCCCGGGAACCTCGCCGAACTTCCAGAGGATGTACCCGAGCACAAGGTGCACGCCGATGAACGTCACCCCGGTGATCGCGAGGATCAGGTAGAAGAGGTCATCGATCTGTTGTCCCAGCGGTGACGCTGCAACGCCAGGGAACCACCAGCCCATCGACGGACCGATGTAGAAGAAGACCACCGCCAGGATGGCCGCCACGCTGAAGAACAAACACCACAGACGATTCACGGGATCAACCTCTGCTCAGTCAGGCTGGAGCGAAGTGTTCACTGGGAGGGACTGGTCAGCAGCGACCGGTCCCTACCGGCTTGCGGTTTCGGGAACTGCCTCGGCCCCGGCCACATCCTCGGCCATGGGAGCAGTTCCGTCCTGGTAGGGAATCGACAACACGTAGTTGACGATGTCCCAGATCTGTTCATCTTTGAGAGTCTTGCCGAACCCGGGCATCGGGGTTCCATTGATCCCCTGGTGCACGCGTCGGTAAATGTCAACCGGCCGGCGTCCGAAGCGGTACACACCGCGGGTCAGATTCCGGGGCATGATCACGTTGCCCCAGGCATCCCGCAGGCCAGGCTGATCGTAGTTGCGGGCCGGGCTGGCACCGTCGATCGCCGAGAACTGCTCGGTCTGGGGGCCATCGCCACGCCCAGCCGGTCCGTGGCAATCGCTGCACTTGTTCTCCTTGGAGAGATACAGCGCCCGGCCACGGGCGATCGACTCGGCATCGGCCACACTTCGCTTGGACTGCGGAACGACGAGGTTCTCGGGATTGTTCGATTCATTCCAGAAATCGACCACATCCTTGGCCTTCTCGGCGACGGTGTCGGTCCAAGACGACTTCACCTCGGCGAGCAGTTCATCGCGAACCGCATCGAGGGTGATCGTCTTGTCTTCGGCCTTTTTCTCGCGATAAGTCCGCTCCAGATCGGAACTTTTGAGTCCCACCTGGGCCAGCTCAATGGCCAATCCCTCTTCGATCTCGCCCCGCATGCTCAGCCACCGGACATAATCGACGATCAGGTCCAGCTGTTCTTTGCCAAGGAGGGCGAATGAAGGCATGTACGTTCCGGGGATTCCCTCTTCGAGAATCCGCATCAGGTCGTCGTGGGTGGGGCGGGTGCCCCCAGCGGTCGACTTGAACTTGAACTTCCCCTGGCGGTAGTCGCGGGGGCGGGGATTGAGGAACCGGGCGGTCGGACCATTGCCGTCACCCGCCACACCGTGGCAGTGCAGGCAGTGCACCATGTACAGGTCACGACCATCCTTCAAGCGCCAGCCGTCGAGTTGACGGTGCGCCGCGTCGGCCCCGGCAATGGCCTTGCCGTAGTCAATCGGCAGTTCCTGCCAGGCAACCAGGTTGTTGGGGGTGCCGAAGTTTTCGACAAGCGCCTCGGTCACCAACTGCTGAGCCGCCGGCGTGAGGGCCGTCGTCTTGGCATTGAGGGCGAACTTCGGTTCGGGGGGCTGGCCACATCCCGCGAGGGCGAGAGTGAGACCACAGACAGCGAGAGACAGGCTGGAAGACCGCACGTCAGTCACCTTCCGGATGGAATCGGTCCGGGTGGAACAGGCAGGAAGCACCCCCCGGCAGCCAGTAGGCTCCCGGGGGGCAAACTCAAAACCACACTACTTCGTCAGCGAAACAACGACGCTCTTGGGCTTGGGGCCCTCGAAGGTCGCGAACTGCTTCGCACCGTACTTCAGATCAACCGACTTGCTCTCGCCAGCCTTCACTTCGACGACCAGCTTCTTGTCGAGGTAGCCCTTCTTTTCGTGCCAGACGGTGAACTCGTGCTTCCCGGCGGGGAGGCCTTCAATCTCGAACTTTCCGTTGGCGTCCGAAACGGCCATGAATGGATGGTCCAGGATCAGGTGATAAGCCTTCATCCAGGTGTGAAAGTCGCACTTCACTTCGATCGGCAACTTTTCGGCCTTGCCGTACTTCAGCTCGATTCCCTTCCGGTCATTCGGGGAGACCGTCTGGTTGAAGCCGGGATTCCGCAGGGGGAAGGTATGGGTGTTGTGCGGAACCGAGTCGTCCGACATCACCCGCACCGTCTGTCCCGCCTGAATGCACAGGCCGTGGGGCAGGAACTTGCAGTTTTTCTGGTCGAAGACGAGTTCCTTCTCGGGCTTCCCGGCCTTGAAACCGGTGGGGGCCTTGGGAAGGAACACGAAGACGTTGGCAATTCCCTTGTTTTCGGGGTTCACCACGAGTTCTTCGTTGATGATTTCTTCATTGGCACCGCAGACCGCCGGGTCCTTGGTGGCCTGTCCCTTCGCCACCAGAGGGGCGAGGGCTTTGAAGTCATCGCTGAAAGTGACGCTGCCGGTCACCTTGCCGCCATCCGCAAACGCCACCGCGGCTTCCGCCAGGGCCGGGGCGACCGCCTGGGTGGCCACCACCGTCTGCACAGGATGCAGACTCTGAGCCTCCGCCGACTTCGGCGGGGTCAGGACGAACGAGACCGCTCCGGCCAGGAACAGGCTGTAACAGCCCATCCAGGCGGCGGTCCGCCAGAAACGCTTGGAATTCAGAGACATCAATGCTTCTCCCGTTGTGTCACTTGGATTTCTCCCCCCTGGCGGAGCCGCTCGTAGGCCACCGCAGGCAAAGGAGCTGGAACCGCCGCGAACTTTGCGGGGGCGTAGCTCAAATTCTTCTCCGTGTCGCCGTCGACCGCAATCTCCACCACGATCTTCCGCTCCAGGAAGCCCCCCGAAGCCGACTCATGCCACACGTTGAACGTGTGCTTCCCGGCGGGGAGGCCGTCAATCTTGAACTTTCCATCCGCGTCGGTCACCGCGAAGTAGGGGTGATCGACCGGGAAATGATACGCCTTCATCCAGGCGTGGTAGTCACAAACGACCTTCACGGGTGTCGCTTCCGGCTTGGTATACCGGCATTCGACCCCCTTGCGGTCATTCGGCGAAATGGTCTGGTTGAACGTTGAATTCCGCTTGGGATCGGTATGCGTGTTGTGCGGGATCGGGTCGTCCGAGAGCACCATCAACGGCTGGCCGATGCGGAACGCCACCACGCGCGGGAAAAACCGGCACGCTTTCTGGTCGAAAATCGCCGGCTCCTTGGGGGGAGTCGCCAATTCGGGCTTGATCGTGGCAGGGGCCTTCTCGAGGAAGATCACCGCGTTGGCGATTCCCTTGTTCGCGGGATTCACGACCAGGACTTCGTCGATCCCATCTCCGACGGCACAGATGGCCGAATCCTTGACCGACGCGTCGCCGGCCGAGAACAGCTTCTTGACCGCCGGAACGTCACCCTCGAACGAGATCACGCCGTGCAGATTGCCATAACCGGCCACTGCTGCCGCCGCCGTTCCCTCACCCCCGCTCTCGGCCCCGGCAGAGCTGCCGGCCTTCATCCGCACCTCCACATGGTGCAGTTCGGGGCAACCGGTGAGCAGGGTGAAACAGGCCAGGCCGAGCCCGGCACGCGACAAACGAGCCATCGAGTTCAACAGCGGACTCACTTCGTATCCTCCACCTTGGCGGGCTCGACAGCCGGGGGGGCCGCGGCGGCGGCGGCGGCCGGGGC
>DNUF01000091.1 GCA_003508595.1 Planctomycetaceae bacterium | reverse complement strand
GACCATTCGCCCGGATCACCGACGGAATGAATTCCCCGGGGCATGGGAGGAATGAACCAAGGCAGGCCAGCCTGGTCTTGATGTTCAATCCCGTTCAGTCAGTGTCCATGCACTCATGCAAACTCAATCCCCCAATCTCATCCACTCGCTCCTCGAAGTGAAGATCTTTTTCGATGACATCCTGATGCTTCACTCACGCCGCCGGATCCACATCCCTCAGAACACAATTCTTGACAATAACTCTGCGTTCGGCCCCCCCTATCGAGGTAAAGGTGCGTAGAAGGTGGGGGTGTCGATTGGTTTTCTCCGGCAAATCTCCGCGTCCCTCTCACGGCAGCCGTCGACTGTCTCAGAGAAGCCTCCCATTTGCATACGACTTGGAGTCATCCCCAAGGAGAATGTCGTGACCACCCGGGTGACAACCGCAGGGCCGGATTTGGGGGAGTCTGGCGGTATTCGACGACCCCATCAAATAAAAAGACCCCAGGAAATGGTTTTCCTAGGGGCTTGTCAGTTTGTCCAATTCCCCACCCACGATTCGAACGTGGACTGAATGATCCAGAGTCATTCGTGCTACCGTTACACCAGCGGGGAGTGGCAGAAGGTCCAATGGACCCACGGCGTGCGGGAGGAGTGGTGCACACCCGGCCTGCAGTTGGTAGTGGAGAATAGCCGAATTGGGGGAGCGAGTCAAGAGAACAGATTGTCGGCAAACCTCTGCAAAACAGGCAGTTTGACCGCTGTGGATAGTCGTCTTCAGCATGGCATCCCGCTCCTTCCCCATGCGGCTCAGCAGCCCGGGGCGTCCCCCAGGCTGGTCAACGCCGAGTCACTCTGCCCCGCACTGCCGTCCGGTAGTAGCCTGAAAGGGATCCTCGCCAGCGATAGCGCCGCCTCGTACTGCTCGGGGGTGTTGATGTTCAGTAGCGAGTGAAGAAGGGGATCTACGTCCCGGAGTTCGCCGAGGGAGACTTCCCGGCAATCGCACTGTTCCAGCAGTTCCTGGACTTTCAGGCGGTTGGCCAACAGCAAGCGTTCGATGGCGGGAAGGACCTGGGGACGATAGACGGCGGTGAGGCAGTGCCGGAGATTTCCGTCGTTCGGGACGGCAATCTCGGCGTAGCCCAGCAAATCGAACAGTCGAAGGACGAAAGGCGTCGTCAGCAACGGAAAGTCGCATCCGGTGACAAAGGCCGCATCGATCTCTGGTCCCAGTTCGGCCAGTCCCACGGACAGAGCCTCGAGTGGACCCCGGTCCGGGTTACGGTCGGTGACGATACGGATTTCGGGATCGAGAGACGGTAACGTCTGACTCTCTGCGGCCACCACCACCATCTGAGCCGGTGCGATGATCTGCCCCAGCGTCCGCACGATACGCTGCAACAAGACTTCCCGTCCGAACGGCAGGGTGGCTTTATCGCGCCCCATCCGCTTCGAACGCCCGCCGCAGACAATGATTGCTCCCCGTGTCATGCTTGCAGAATATCCCGTTTTCAAGGGCAATGCACGGGCGGCTTGCTGGGGCTTGGGATCCGGATGGCCTGCTATGCCGGCTTTCGTTACGATTTTCCTGTAGAGATGGCCGGACAGACCACGATTGGGAGAACGGGAGATGTTGTCGGTCGGCTCATTTGCCCAGCAGTCCTGCGGCGGTCTGGCCCGTCGTTCATTTCTTCGAGCCGGTCTTTTGGCACCGGGCCTGGCCATGGCAGGCGGGTCGGCGGGCTGGCTGGGAGACCAGTCGGTCCTGGGGGCCCCTGCCGGTCCCGCAAAATCGGTGTTGGTGTTCTGGCTGGGGGGCGGGCCCAGCCACCTCGACCTGTGCGACCCCAAGCCGAAGGCCCCTGCCGAGTATCGGGGCCCCTTCAGCAGCATCGCAACACGCACGCCCGGGCTGATCTTCAGCGAATTGCTGCCGGAATTGGCCCAGCGGAGCGACCGGTTGGCCGTGGTCCGCAGCAATGTCAATTTCGACGGCGACCACCTGATTGCCGAGTCGATTGGCCTGACCGGTGCCGTGGCCGGTTCGGCGGGCTATCAACCCAACTTTGGATCGATTGTCGCCCGGCAACGGGGCGGCGGCACGATGCCGGCGTTTGTGTCGCTCGCCCGTGGTCCAATCGGCGATGGGCGGGGCCCAATGCTGGGTTACGGCGGTGGAATCTGGGGGCAGGCGTACGATCCCTTCATGCTGAGCTGTACCGAGCGTGGAGAAGTTGAGATTCCCGACCTGAAACTGTTCGAGGGACTGACGCCGGGACGACTGGCCGATCGGCGGGCCGTGCTGGCCGGGCTCGATGTCTCCCGGCGGGACCTCGATTCCAGACGCCTGGGACAATGGGATCGACTGCATGAGCGGGCCCACGCCCTGTTGACCTCCCGGGAGGCCCGGCAGGCGTTTGATCTCTCTCGTGAACCAGAAGCTGTACGCCGGTCCTATGGGCAGACCTCCGTGGGGCAAAGCTGCCTGCTCGGACGACGCCTGGTCGAGGCGGGGGTTCCCTATGTGCAGGTGAATTGGAGCCAGTTCGTCGAGGTGCTCTATCCGTTTTCCGACTACGGTTGGGACACACACGCCGACAACTTCGGATTGCTGGCCGATTGGCATGGTCCCCTGCTCGATCAGGTCTTCTCCACATTGCTGGATGACCTGGAGCAGCGAGGCCTGTTGAAGACTACGCTGGTGGTCTGCCTGGGCGAATTTGGCCGAACGCCGAGAATCAACTCGATTGGTTCGCGCGATCACTGGCACCAGTGTTACTTTTCGATCTGGGCGGGTGCGGGAGTGCAACCGGGACGGGTGATTGGAGAGAGCGATCCCCGGGGAGAGTATCCGGTGAGTCGTCCGATCACCCCGGCCATGGTGGGAACCACCCTGCTGGATCGCCTGGGCATCAACACCGAGATCCGCGCCGAGTTGGGGGTGCTGAGAGAAGGAGGGGTCATTGATGAGCTGTTTTAGTCATGGTATCGGCCTGGCACTGGTGGGGCTCCTTCTGGTCAGCACTTCCCCGTGGTCGACGCGGGCGGAGGGAGTCGAACCGCGACGTTTGACCCGAGATGGTACCCTGAAGTTGTCCCCGGTGGTGATGAATTCCCTCGGGGATGTGGTGTTTGCGAAGCATGAGAATCCGAACCTGGTGGCATTGTTCCGTCTGAATGTGGGACCGGGTGAGGCCGAGCGGTTGACATCGACGGTCGCGGCCCACCAGTTCGACCCGGCCTACAGTGCTGATGGAATGTGGCACTGCCATGCCATGTCTTCGGGAAGTCCTCAACTGGTGTTGGTCATTCAAAAGGTGGCCACGGGCGAGACGGTGGAGTTTCGGCCCCGCGAGGCCCGGGCGACCGTCCGTAATCCCTCGTTTCTGCCTGGGACCGACCGGATTGTGATTGGGATCTCGGACGTGCAGGGGCACCAGATCGCGTCGGTCAATCGTCGCGGTGAAGATCTGCAGTACCTGACGAGGGCGGCGGGAACCAACTGTTGGCCCGCCTGCTCTCCCGATGGCCGCCACATTGCCTTTGGTTCAAGTCGGGATGTCAATTTCGAGATCTATGTGATGGAGTCCGACGGTTCGAATGTCCGTCGGCTGACCGAGTCGCCGGGGCGCGACATGCGGCCCGCCTGGTCGCCCGATGGCAGACGCCTGGCATTTGTGAGCGTTCGCGAGGGGAACAGCGAGGTGTTCGTCATGGAGGCGGATGGCGGCAACCCACGCAATGTCACCCGTCATCCCGGGCGTGACGATTACCCCACCTGGATGCCCGACGGACGCAGTGTGATCGCCGTCTCCACCCGGGATGGGGAATGCGATCTCTTCGCATATGACGTCGACTGAACTGGCTGACAGAACGATTCGGCTCAGTTGGACGGCTGGCTGGCGGGGCTATCTCGATTTGAGCTGTTGGCGGTAGCGGTCCTGGGCCTGGCGGAACAACTGCTCGACGGCGAGACGATCTGCGGTCTTCTCGAATCGATTGCGGGCCGAGAGGACCTGGATGAGCTTGTCGATCCACTCGACGAAGAATTGGGCATCGTCGGAACTCGTGACGGGAGCCTCTCCCACCTGCAGCCAGACGGGGCTGGTGTGGGCGAAGGCGGGGCCGTCGAACACCGTTCGGTGACGGGGACCCCGGGATCGCAGGGCCACCCAGCCACTGCGTTCCACTGGGAGGTCCAGCGCGACCTGTGCCCGATGTACCCCCGTTCCAGCTGTAGCAGTGACGGCATGGCGCAAGACGACCTGACCGTTCTGGATCAGTTCCACGGTGTCGAATGGAACGAGGCTTTCCACCGAGGCCGAGACACGCACACTCCCCCCTGCCCCGAGGCGAACGGTGTCTCCCGGACCGGATCCGTTGACCTTGAGACGGGGGATGGGACCATTCGTCACGAAAGTGCGACCGTTCCTGAGCCCGTCAAGCCAGTTGTTCATGGTCAGGGGACCATTGGTCTGAACATAGACACGGTCGCCCCCCAGGGGATCTGTCGATCGATCCAGCAGCGCATCGGTCCCCACGCAGGCCGAGAGTTTGACGCCACAATTCAGCAACCGGTACCACAGTTCGGTCGATTCCGTCTCATCGCTGTTGTAGGACATCAGGTCGATCGCCTGGACGACTCCCAGCATGGCATCGACCGGCAATTCGCGGGCGGCCCCATTCGGCTTGGCGAGATCATCCTCGAACGGAAAGGGTTGTCCGGTGAAGAGCGGGTGCCCATAGGTGACCACACCCCCCTGTCGAACCGCTTCGGACGCCATCGTGAAGTTGGCAGGAAAGTCGCGGAACAGGGGCGTGTTGTCAAACCCGGTGTACTGTGGCTCGACGAGCTTTTGGATTCCGAAGAACTGCATGTGTCCGTAGATCATGCTCCGCATTTCCTCGCCGAAAACCAGCAGGTGACGTTCACTCGATCCCGGGTGTGGTCGGCCAGTGATGAGATTGGCGTCACGGATATCGTCACCCACGTTATTGGAGACACACAGGTTGACGTAATGCACCCCTTCGGCCTGTGCTGCGATCAGGGCATCCCTCACTGTGACGTCAATGGGGCCTCCCGTATGCAGGTGCACGTGAGAGTCGCCGGCGTACCAACCCTCGTTGGGAAGATCAGTCCATGATCGCAACTCCACATCGACCTCGTCGTCTGTGGCCGAGTCGACTACCAGAGCCTGGGGGATCGTTTCAAGCCCCCCCTGGATTGTGACCCGTGTGGCACCAGGCGGGGTGTCGACTTCAAAGTCTCCGGACGCATAAAAGTAGGACTCCCCGGTGGAGGACTTGCGCAGGGGGATCCCCCTTGGCGCATAAGGCAGGTCATCCAGCCCATAAACACTGCAGCGAGCGGCAGCGGGTTGTCCAACTCGCTGCAGTCTGACCCGGGTCTTCCGCAAAGCGACTTCTGAAAATTCTGAGGCCGACAGATCCAGTCGGTAGAGAGTTCCCTCGTAGCCAACGACAAGAAGCTCTCCCGTATGGTCAAGGCCGAACGACGCAATCCGCTCCGGAGCCGTCGCGATCTCTCGCACTGTTCGGAGTTGGCGATCTTCCTGGTTCAGTGCCCAGATTCTGCGGGATTCGAAATCGCCACAGATGTAGGTTCCGAAATAGGACGACCCCCGTTCGCCTCGATAGACATACCCCCCAGTGACCGAGACACCGTATTCGCGGCGATAGGAGAAGACGGGCGGAGTGAACGTGATGCCTTCTCGCTGATACTGTTCCGAGAATTTCACAAAACCTTCGTAGACATTCCAGCCATGATTCTCGCCACGACGACAGATGGAGACCTCTTCAAACAAGTTTTGACCGATATCGCCGACCCAGAGATCCTTCGTCTGAGAATCGAAGCTGAATCTCCATGGGTTCCGATAACCGGACGCCCAAACCTCAGGCCGGATTCCCGTGCCAGATTCCCGGTGAGGATTGTCATCGGGGATCGCATAGCCACGATCTGGGGCTCGTCGATCCACATCAATTCGCAGAATCGATCCATGCAGGTCGGTCAGGGCCTGCCCATGGCCGTCCGGGTCATCTTGTGGTCCGGCATCACCCGCCCCGATGTAGAGATAGCCATCCGGGCCAAACGCAATCATTCCACCCCAGTGAAGGTCGGTGGCCTGATGAATCTGCAACACGATGCGCGATGCTTCACCCGCGTCTCGTGACAGGTCAGGCGTGGCCTGCCGCTCCACGATCACGGGAGAGAAAAAACTTCCCTGATTGCGCAGGTGGTATTTGACGAAATACCGGCGGTTGTTGACGAAGTCCGGATGGAACGCGAGGCAGACGACGCCGTCAAATTCACCGGTTGTGGATTCCGCCGACAGGTCGACAAACAGTTCCCCCTTGCGTTCGGGATGCTGTTCGTCGAACCTCCAGATCTTCCGCGTCTTTTGTTCGACGACGATGTACTCTTTGGGACGGCCCGGGATGGTGTGGATCCACACGGGATTGTCAAAACGGACCGCTTCACTGTGAAGCGGCCGCAACACAGCACGCCTGGTAACAGGCAAAATCACTCGCGGCATTCCCGGGATCTCATGCTGATTTCCCGTTTGTCGCAGGCTTTCGAGATAGGCGATCAGATCCGCAAATTGTTTTGTTCCCAGATTCCTCCAGAGTCCTGTCGGCATCAAAGATACCGGGGATCTGGTCTCTTCCTCGATGGCATTGGTTGGGAAACGCAAGAGATTTCCCTGCGCATCGTAAAGCTGTAGTTCCTCGGGGATTCGCTGCCGGAGAACTCCCGAGTGCGTTTTTCCATCGAGGGTGCGAACGACCAGGGTTCCATAATCCGGGTGCAGTGAGGCGCTGGGGTCGAGGATTGCCTGAACCAATTGCGTTCGGGCCAGTTTATCTCCCACGACCGAGAGATCTGGACCAGCCAGGCGCGGCGCGTTGCCGAAAGCATGGCAGCGACGACAGCCAGCTTCTTTGGACTCGAACACCTCACGGCCACGAGCGGCGTCCCCTCCTGCCATGCCCGCGGCCTGGTATCGGGCCAGATCCTCTTTCTCATCGGACCATGCAATGGGCCACGGGGCAATGACGAGGAGAAGCGGAAGCAGCAACCCTGGGAGCGTGGTCAGTCGAGACATGGCCGGAGTCTTCGAGGCAGGTTGTCCGGAACGAGTTGAAGCCGCCCCACTGTAGTGGTTCTGGGGCGTCTGGGCGAATGACCAGACGCAGGAGTTTCAACAGTCCTTTCGGGGCGACTGAGGGGGGTTGGAAATTCCAGGAGCTGACTTGTTTC
>DNUF01000050.1:400-33196 GCA_003508595.1 Planctomycetaceae bacterium | reverse complement strand
CAAAGTCAGGCTCATTTGCGACGGTGAAAGAGAAGCCGTTGAAAAACGAAGTCGCCAGCACTGCTACCCCCGATTGATTCACAATTTGCCGTTCACAAACTCCAAGGAACCTCTTTCGCCAGTGCCAATCCGGTGCGACTTCCTCCACCAGATTGAGATCACAGAGCTGCCACCAACGGTTTTGTCCCCAGCACCCCGCAGCGTTGAATCGTTGGTGATCGCTGCCGGGAGAAATACGCCATGCCCCCTCCGACATCGCCTTTGGGGTCACTGTGCGAAATCCCCGTGGCCCAGCCACACCTTGTCTCATTCCCGCCGACTGTTCTGGTCGCGAAACAGCACTCGAACTTCCGCTGAACCTTGCCCCCTGCCAGGGCCATGTCGACGGTCGACAACACTTGCCATGCGTTCCAACTCCCCCCCACCGGGGTCAGTGCCGTGTCTCAGTTTTGCTGCATTGTTTGACCGGGCTCGCGCTCCCGGTCGTCTTTTGCCGCGATCTCTGACTAAACTTCTGCGAATAGTTTCCCCGTCTCCCTCACCTGCTCGCGTCCCATTCCATCTTGATCCCCTGCCTCAGCCAGGTTTGCTCGCTTGGTGCCTCGTTCGAGGATGACCTCGACGGTTATGCCGATGGAGCCTGCCCCGCCCTTGAACTCTGGCTGACGAAGCTGGAGGATTACCTCACCAGCCACTCGCCGGCCGAAGTGCTGCAACGGGCGGTTGACCGTGGACTGACGCTCGCCTGTGCCTCATCGCAGGGGGGACTGCTGCTCAGTCAGGGTGCGGCCCGCCAGGAAGCCTGGAGCCAATTCCAACGGCGACTCGACCTGCTGGCGGAATTGGCAGTTCCCGTTCTGGTCGTGACCCCCGATTTTCTCGGTCCCTTCACCCAGACTGATCTCGAACGATCTCTTGTCTCGCTTCGCCAGGCAGGAGAACTCGCCTCCCATCGACGGGTTCGCCTTGCCCTGGAGTTCCAATCTCGCGGCACGTTTCTCACCAATCTTGAGACCGCGGCAGGGTTTGTCCAATCGGTGAACCATCCCTCCGTTGGCCTCTGCCTCGACACCTTCCACTTTGCCACCGGTCCCAGCAAGACGGAGGACCTCGCCTGGGTCTCAACTCAAAACCTGTTCCACGTGCAGATCAGCGATGTCGCCGACCGTCCTCGCGAACTGGCGACGGATGCCGATCGGATCCTCCCCGGGGAAGGGGATTTCGCCCTGCAACCAGTGCTCGCCCACCTGCGGCAAATGGGGTACACCGGATGTGTTTCCCTGGAACTGCTCAATCCTCAGTTCTGGCAGATCCCGCCGCAAAGCCTGGGGGAAATTGGAATGACCTCACTGCGAATTGCCCTGGGTCAGGCCTCGGGAGGCACGGCAACCCGTCGGTAGAGTGTCAACGTCGGTCTCCACACCGCTCAAAACGGTACCCGTTCGGTGGACATTCCCAATCCAACGGTTCCATACTGCGGCAAGCAGCGGCCTGCAGTTGAACTTCGAGAGCCTTCCTCGCCGTGCTTCCTGGTTCCCCGGACTGGTGGCGGAATGAATCGACTGATCCACGGCCTGTGTTTGGTGATCGGATTTCTGGCCCTGGACGCCCTGCCGGCGGCGATTGCCGACGCAGCCGACTCCCCCCCGATCGTGGTGGTTTCGCCCCAGAAACTGCCAGCCGGGTCCCTTGCGGCAGAGCGTACGCCGCTGGGGATGCCCAATGACTACAAGCCGTGGATCGCCCGGCTCAAGACGGGCGAACTGCTGGTCGTCGCCTTTTCGTATGGCGGGGTCCCCAGCAACGAACTTCCCCCCGGCACCCCGTACCGGGAGCGGGCGGTCTTCTGGCGTTCGAAAGATGGGGGACAGACCTGGGGCCCCCGCGAAGAGCGAACCGACATTTCAGGACGCGAGTTTTCGCTGAATGTCCTGATGGATGGCACCCTGTTGATGCCGTGCCACTTCCTCTCGAATGACGCCGCCAATCCGACTGGATACACGCACTCAAAACTCTTCCGCTCGACCGACCAGGGCCACACCTGGACCGAGACAAGAATTGGTCCCGAAGGGTTTCCGGAGAAGGCGCAGACTTCGACCGACTGGACCACCCTGGAGGTTTCCGATCCCGACCGACCGGGTGAAACCCTGGTGCAATTCGGGGTTGCGATGCAAGAGGGAAAAGAACTCGCCCCCAGGCATGTGTTTCTCTGGCGGTCCAGAGACAGTGGTGCGACGTGGGACAAGTCTCTGGTTCCCGATACCAACGGCTGGAGTGATGTCGACGGATTCTTCTCGCAGTCAACCACCTACCAGGCGTCCAATGAGACGCTCTGGCATCCGGTGCGTGTCGACGCGACCGGGCCGCACTGGAAACTCCCCGTGGCGAAGGGAGTTGAAGTGCGATCGGGCGATCAGGACGACCGCAGCATGCTCTGGAAATCGACCGACCATGGCAAGACGTGGCGGAAGCACACCGAGGGTGGCCGGTTCGGCAGCTATGGCGAGATGTACTCGCGCTTCCTCCGCCTGAAAGATGGCCGACTCTTGCTGACCTTCACGGTCCGCAGCAATTCCCGCGATGGGCAACCCCTCGGCCTGCGGGCGATCGTGAGTCGGGACGATGGCGAGACCTGGGATTTCGATCACGACCGACTCGTCCTGGTGCATCGCAACGAGGGAGCGAGCGGTGGGGGATTCGGCAATACGATCCAGCTTCCCGACGAGACGCTGGTCTCGGTCCACAGTTACCGCGGTGCCGACAAGAAGACCCACATCGAGGCGATCCGCTGGCGACTTCCGGCCGACGTCCGCTGACCGGTCGACGTCAGCTGCATGGATCGGCCTATCGGGGCTCGGTCGCGTGCAGCAGTCCACGGATGTAGCCATAGGCGAACAGCCGGGCCTTCATTGTATAGCCCGGTTCACCGTCGTCCTCCCCGACCAATTGCGGGACGTGGTCGGGACGCAGGCAGCCTGAGAAGCCCACCTCCCGGTAAGCGCGGATCGCCTCGGCCATATCGGTCGGACCATTGTCGTGGAAGGTCTCGATGAAATCCTCGGCGGTCCCACGCACATCCCGGAAATGGACATAGCGGATATGCGGCCCGAGACGGCGGATCGCGGAAGGGATGTCGACTCCCATCTCGGCGAACGTTCCCTGGCAGAAGCAGATTTTGTTCGCCTGGCTGGGAACGAGCGCCATGAGCTTCTCGAAGTTCTCGACGCTGTTCATGATGCGGGCCTTGCCCAGAAAGACGGGCAGCGGTGGATCATCGGGGTGCATCGCGAGAGTCACACCACACCGCTCGGCCGCAGGCACGACCTCATTGAGAAACCGCTCGAGGTGACTCCACAGGGCTGGGGCTTCGATGGGCGAGCCATCCACAGAGGCCGCGGTCTGTGACAGCGACCGGGCCCGTTCCACATCTTTCAGGCGAAACGCCGTGGTCTTGGCCCCCCCCCTCTCGGGGGCATCCAGTCGTGTCCGCACCCAGTCGGTCCCCGCCATGAAGTTGTAACAGAGGAGGGGTATCTCCAGTTCGGCCATGTCGTGGAGCAGGTTTTTGACCGCTTTCAGTTCGGAGCCGTCGTCACGACCGATCTTGATGTTCTCGATCGGCAGGTACCCTTCGACGACCGACAGTTTCAGGCCAAATGATTCGATGAGCCGTTGCGTTTCCAGCAACTGGGCCATTCCCCCGACCGGGTAGCGGGACACAATGTCGGTCACACCACACTGGGCGGCCAACTGGAGGTTCTCGGCAGAGAGTGGGGTCAGAACGCTGGCAAGTCGCATGGCGGCAATGAGTCAGAAGTCTGGTCAGGTGTGGGGGCGGGCGTACCGTCCCGGGGGAACCCATGTGGCAAGTCCAGTATGGCAAATCGAGCCATGGTCGCGTCACTGTGGCTCGATTCCCCCGCCTCAGACAATTCCCGGAGCCCGGCAGGTCTCCTCAGAGCGGGTGTCGAGGTCGCGAGCAACTCCTGCCCGCTCTTGTCACCCGATCGAGAGTGAAGCCAACGCCCGTCCCCCCGTTGCCAGGATGAAACGAACTGTCCAGCAGTTTAGAGAGGGTTTTCGCGCAACTGGAGTGTGACTGCAGACAGAGAAATTGGCTCGGCTCACAGACGAGCGTCAGGACGGTCGTGCCGGTCCAGAAGCGGGCTAACCGGCAGGCCGTGCTTCATGCCACCTGTCGGGCAACGTCGCTTCGTGTTCGAACGCGGTCACTCAAGGAGATATGAGTGCCTTTCGCAAGAGGATACCGATTCTGGGGAGGGTCAAAAACGGATCTCGCCCGGTTGACGTCCCGTGCGGTTCCCGGAAGTGTCGCAAGTAGGAATGCCCCCCCTTCATCTCCCTCCCTTCCCAAAAACTCGCTAGAATCTGGGCACCGAACCTGTTCACCCCTGCGCTTCCCCTCCCGGATGGCGGGAAGCCTCCCCCTGGTACGTCGTCGATGGATCCCCGCTTCATTCGCAATTTCTCGATCGTCGCCCACATTGACCACGGCAAGAGCACGCTGGCCGACCAGTTGCTGCTCAAGACCGGAACGATCACCCAGCGCGAATTCCGGGCCCAGATTCTTGACGACCTCGATGTTGAACGTGAACGGGGGATCACCGTGAAGGCGCGAGCTGTCGCCATTCACTACCAGCACGAGGGGCAGACGTACGAGTTGAACCTGGTCGACACCCCGGGGCACGTCGACTTCCACTACGAAGTCTCCCGCAGCCTCGCCGCCTGCGAAGGGGCTCTGCTGCTCGTCGATGCCTTCCAGGGGGTCCAGGCTCAGACAGTCGCCAACGCCTATGCCGCGATCGAGTCGGACCTGGTGATCATCCCCTGCATCAACAAGATCGACCTGCCGATCGTCCGCACCGAAGAAGTCCTGGAAGAAATGAACACGGTGCTGGGGATCAAGCGGGACGAAGTCCTGATGGTCAGCGGCAAGTCGGGGATCGGGGTCGAAGATGTCTTCCGGGCGATTGTCGAACGGATTCCCCATCCGGCCGGTGATCCACAGGCCCCGCTCAAGGCCATGATTTTTGACGGAAAGTACGACAACTTCCGTGGCGTCATCACCTACATCCGCATGCGGGAAGGAACCCTGCGGAAGGGAATGAAGATTGTCTTCATGACCGCCGGGACCAGCCACGAAGTTCTCGAGGTGGGGCAGTTCCGTCCCGACATGGAACCGTGCAATGAACTCGGACCTGGACAGGTCGGCTATTTCGTTGCGGGGATCAAGGAACTGGGGGGAGTCCACGTCGGCGACACGGTGACCGAAGCAGGTCGACGGACCGCCGCGGCATTCCCGGGATACAAGTCCCCCCAGCAGATGGTTTTCTGCGGAATGTACCCCATCGAGAAGACCGACTTCGAAAAGTTGCGCGACGAACTTTCCAAGATGTCGCTCAACGACGCCAGTTTCAGCTTCCTTCCCGAGACAAGCGACGCCCTCGGTTTTGGTTTCCGCTGCGGCTTCCTCGGGATGCTGCACATGGAAATCATCCAGCAGCGTCTCGAAAAAGAAGCCAATATTGACCTGATTCAGACCGCCCCAAACGTCACCTACGAATTGCTGATGATGGACGGGTCGATCCTCAAGATCGACAATCCGCAGGACGTTCCCGAGAACGGTGGGATCCGCGAATTCCGCGAGCCGATTGTCCGGGTCAACTTTATTCTCCCCAGCGACGGCATCGGCCCCATCATGCAGCTGTGCGCCGATCGCCGCGGGGTCTACAAGAGTACCGAGTACCTCGGTATGACCCGGGCCCAGTTGGTCTACGAATTGCCTCTGGCCGAGGTGATCTACGACATGCATGACCGGCTCAAGAGCATCACCCGGGGTTACGGGACCCTCGACTACGAGGTGATCGGGTTCCGACCCGCCGACCTCGTCAAGGTCGATATCCTGGTGAAGGGTGTCCGGGTCGATGCACTGGCAACGATCATGCACCGCAGCAATGCCGAGCGGCGGGGTCGGGGGCTCTGCAAGCGACTCAAGGAAGAGATCTCAAAGCACCAGTTCGAGATTCCCATCCAGGCGGCGATCGGGACCCGGATCATCGCCCGCGAGACCATTCCCGCTCTCCGCAAGAATGTGACCGCCAAGTGCTACGGCGGCGACATCACCCGCAAGCGCAAGTTGTGGGCCAAGCAGCGGGAGGGAAAGAAACGCCTCAAGCAGTTCGGGGAGGTCGAAATCCCCCAGAAGGCGTTCCTGTCGGTGCTCGACGTCAGCGACGACGTGTAATCCCACGTTGCGGGAGCCCGACACTGCCTAAAATGGAGCGTCCCCGTCATCGAGGGGAGCGACCACTCATCGGGAGACCCCAGCATGCCTGCTTCGCCCGCGGCCAGTCCAGCCCTCTCGGCCGGTTCACCAATGGACCTGCGCCTGGCGATCGACGGCCTGCATTGTGCCGCATGTGTCGCCCGTGTGGAAAAGGCCATCGCCGCAGTGCCGGGGGTCGAGTCGGTCGTCGTCAACCTGGCAACGCATGAAGCCAGCGTTTCACCTCCCCGCGCTGATCTCGCAGCCATCCAGAAATCGGTGGCCGACGTCGGTTACACCGCCCGTCCGATTGCTGCCGACGAGTGGTTGACCAACCCGACGGCAGTGGTGGATTCTGAAGACGAACCGTGGTCACCCGAACTGAAGGCGCACTTCCGACAACTGATCGTGGCGGGGCTGCTGACACTGCCGGTGATGATCATCTCGATGGCCGACCTGATGTTTCCGGGCCGGGACTGGCTGCTCTGGGCCCTGTCGACTCCGGTGGTCTTCTGGTGCGGGGCCCCCTTCTTCGTGGGAGCGTGGAAAAACCTGCGGCGGGGGACCGCCGACATGAACACGCTGATCGCGCTCGGGACCGGGACCGCCTACTGCGCGAGCGTGGCCGCCTTGCTCTTCCCCCGGATGATGCAGCCGATCCTGCCGGAACTGCACTCGACCACAGGTCAGTCCGGTGCCAACCATGTGGCCATGCCGCCGGTTTACTTTGAAGCGGCGGTGACAATCACGTTCTTCGTCCTGCTGGGGCGGTTGCTCGAAGAACGGGCCCGCGGCCGCACCTCTCAGGCCATCCGCCGCCTGATGGGATTGCAGGCCCGCAGCGCGACTGTGGTCCGCGATGGCGTTGAACAACAGGTTCCGATCCAGGAGGTGCGGGTCGGCGACCTGGTGGTCGTCAAACCCGGCGAACGGGTCCCAGCCGACGGAACTGTCGTCGACGGACGCAGCCGGGTCGACGAATCCATGCTGACGGGAGAACCACTCCCCGTGGAGAAAACCGCGGGGGCCGCTTTGGTGGGGGGGACCCTCAACCGGGCAGGAAGCCTCAGGTTCCGGGCCGACAAGGTGGGTGCCGACACCGTGCTGGCCCACATCGTGCAGTTGGTGCGGAACGCCCAGGGCTCCAAGGCCCCCATCGCCCGCCTTGCCGACCTGGTGAGTGCGTGGTTTGTTCCCGCCGTGCTGCTGATTTCCCTGCTGACATTCCTCGGCTGGTGGTGGCTGGGCCCCGCCCCCGATGCGTTTCGCATGGCCCTGACCTGCGGCATCAGCGTCCTGATTATCGCCTGCCCCTGTGCCCTCGGGCTGGCGACCCCAGCCGCGATCATGGTGGGAACCGGGCGGGGGGCCGAACTGGGGGTCCTGATCAAGACTGGTGCTGCACTCGAGACGACCTGCCAGGTCCAGACCATCGTGCTCGACAAGACGGGAACGATCACGACTGGCAAACCGAGCGTTGTCGAGGCCATCCTCGTGCCGACGGTCAGTTCGCCGGAAGCCTCCCGCCGGTTCACCAGGCGCGAACTGCTGCACGCGGTTGCCCAGGCGGAACTGAGATCCGAGCATCCCCTGGGGGAAGCGATTGTCGGCACCGCCCGGCAAATGGGGCTGACGCTGTCTGACCCGGCCGAGTTCGAATCGTACCCCGGCCTCGGGGTTGAGGCGGTGGTGCCACTCCCCACAGGACCAGTCCGGGTCCTGGCGGGAAATGCCCTCCTGTTGTCGCAACGGGGTATCGCCTGCGAGTCCCTGGCGGTCGAATCGCGGCGTATGGCCGAACTTGGGCAGACAGCGGTCCACGTGGCTCTGGATGGGGTCCCGGCAGGAGTGATTGGAATCGCCGACCCCATCAAGCCTGAGGCGGCGGCAGCGATTTCCCGCCTGCAGCAACTGGGCCTCGACGTGATCATGCTGACGGGAGACAACGAGCAGACTGCCCAGGCAGTCGCCCGCCAAGTCGGTCTGAAAGAAGTCTGGGCGGGGGTCTTGCCAGCCGGCAAAGCGGCCCGGATCGCGGAACGGCAGAAGCAGGGGCGCAAGGTCGCCATGGTGGGGGATGGGGTCAACGATGCCCCGGCACTGGCCCAGGCAGACGTTGGCATCGCCATGGGGACCGGCACGGATGTTGCGCTCGACGCTGCCGATATCACGCTGCTGCGGGGAGACCTGGGAGGCGTCGTGACTGCATTTGAGCTCTCTCGGCAGACCATGCGGACGATCCGCCAAAACCTGTTTTTCGCCTTCATCTACAACATCCTGGCGATTCCCCTCGCGGCCGGTGCCCTCTATCCACTGCTGAAACTCCTCCTCAGCCCGATGATCGCCAGTGCGGTGATGGCCATGGAAAGTGCGTCGGTCGTCACCAACAGCCTGCGACTGAAGCGATTCGCCCCAACCCCTCTCCCCGTGATCAATCCGGCTCCCTTGCCCGAATCCAGCCCATCGACACCGCGTCCGGTGGCTGCTTCGAATTCACTCCCCGTGGTCACCAGTTGACGACCATCAGCCAGTACGTGAAAATAGAAGACGTGTGGAACGATCCATGACGTGATTGTCCCGTCTCCAGCCCAGCCCCGGCTCCCCGGTTTTTCCGGAGGTCCGGGGCTGTGTTGTTTCATCCCGTCCCCTCCCTGATCGCGTCGAAAGCGTCGCCATGATCCACTTGAAGAAGATCCTGCTGCCAACCGACTTCAGCCAGAACTCGCGCACAGCCCAGAAATATGCCTGTGCCCTGGCCGACCAGTTTGGTGCCGAACTGCACGTTCTCTACGTGCTGCAGGACCTCACCCTGGTGATGCCCGAGCCCGGTGCGATGTTCGCGATTCCCGCCGTGAATACGGCTGAGATTCAACAGAGCGCCGAGAAGGCCCTGGCCACAATTCCCGAACCCGAATGGTGTGCCGGGAAGAAGGTCATCCGGGCGACCCGCAACGGGTCTCCCTATGCCGAGATTGTCCGTTACGCCGCCGACACGGCGATCGATCTGATCGTGATCAGCACGCACGGCCGGACCGGTCTCACGCATGTCCTGCTGGGGAGTGTCGCCGAGAAGGTGGTCCGGAAGGCGAACTGCCCGGTACTGACCGTCCGGCCCAACGAACGCGACTTTGTCAAATAAATTGAACCCGAAGTGACACAGGTCTCGACTGGCCTGCCGGACAGGAAGGTTGGAGAAGTCGACTCAAGCCGTTGGACGACCTCACACATCCGGAGGAGCGGCGGGAGGTGCGTCCTCGCGGGACAACTCCGGTTTCGCCGACCCGTAACGGGGTTCTTCCCCCCGCAGCAGTCGTCCGATGTTGCTGCGATGCCGCCAGACAATCAATGCCGGTACGAGCAGACTGAAGAGCCCGAGGCTCCAGCGGGCATCCGAGAACAGGTTTCCCTGGTGCTTCCAGACCTGGGCCATGGCAAAGACCAGTGATGCGACAATCGCCCCGAGCGAAACGTAACGCCAGATCGCAAATGTCAGCAGAAAGGTCCCTCCGGCGATTGCCGAGGAGAGCGGGGCGAGGCAGCACACCACTCCCAGCGCCGTCGCCACTCCCTTGCCCCCCCTCAGCCCAAGATAGATCGGATACATGTGCCCGATGATCGTCGCGAGTCCGGTCGCCGTCTGCCAATGCAGAAAGCCCGTTGTCCCCGGGGGGAGCAGCAGTCGAGGCAGCAGCGCCACCGGCAAGGCCCCTTTCAGGGCATCCAGCACCAGGACGAGAATGCCCCATTTGTTGCCGAGTACCCGACCGACATTGGTCGCCCCCAGGTTCCCGCTGCCATGCTGGCGGATGTCGATTCCCCTCACCCAGCGGGCCACGAGGTAGCCAAACGGAATGCTCCCCGCGAGGTAACCGAGTACCACACAGGAAATCCCCCAGACCAGTTCCATGACACGCTCCGATGCGGCACTCAGGTGGTGGGAGGAGCCAGCTTCTGGGACAGCGCCACGAGCCGGCCCAGCAAGTCCCGGGCACGCCCGGAATCAATCGCCTCAGTCGCCCGCGCGACCCCCTCGGCCAGTGTCCCCACCTTGACGGCAGCGAGCAGTGCGGCGGCCGCATTCGCCAAGACCATGTTCCGGTGCGGTCCCGGCTTCCCGGCGAACACCTCGCGGATCACACCGGCACTTTCCGCAGGAGAGGCGACGGTCAGGTCGTCGGCCGCGCAGGGGGGAAGCCCGAAGTCAGCGACGGTCCAGCGGTGCATTTTGAGGGTTCCCGCCTCGACCTCAATCGCGGTTGTTTCCCCCCACAGGCTGACTTCGTCCAGTTGGTCGGCGCCGCACACCACAAAGGCGTGTTTGCGTCCCAGGTCGGCCAGGGCCCGGGCCAAAAGTCCCGCGGTCTGCACCCGGCTGACCCCGATGAGCTGGTATTCGGCTCGGGCGGGATTGGTCAACGGCCCCAGCAGGTTGAAGATCGTCCGGAATTTCAACTGCCGACGAACCGGCGCGACATACCGCATCGCCGTGTGGTAGGTCGGAGCAAAACAGAACCCCAGGCCGATCTCTTCGATGCAGCGGGCGGCTCCCTCGGGAGTCAATCCGACCTGCACCCCCAATTGCTCCAGCACATCGGCCGAGCCACTGCTGCTGGAGACCCCGCGATTGCCGTGCTTGGCCACCGGGACTCCACACGCCGCCACCACAAAGGCGGTCGCCGTGCTGATATTGAAGGTATGGAGCCCATCACCACCGGTTCCACAGGTATCGAGCAAACCGGACCGATGGACGGGAACAGGGGTTGACCGTTCGCACATGGCCCGGGCGGCACCGACGATTTCATCGACCGACTCTCCCTTGACCCGCAGCGCCGCCAGGAAGGCGGCCATCTCCACATCACTCGCCCCGCCATCCATGATGGTGCCGAAGGCGGCATAGGCGGCATGACTGTCGAGCGACTCGCCCGAAGTGAGTTGGCCGAGAGCCAGTTGCAGGGTGGTTGGGGGGGTTGACGCCTGGGCCATGACGGGGCTTGCGAAGGGAAGGGCCGACTGAGACGATGCGGTCCTGCAGGGGCCCGTTCACCGTTGACGGCAGTCTGGCGTATCTGGTGCCACGCGCCAAGACAGCCCCTGCCGATGGCCACCGTCCATCACCCCGTCTTCTTCGCAGGACTGCGCGCGTGACCCGACTCCCCCCCCAACACCAACCGGCCCCTCGACGCCTCTTGACTCTCAGCCTCGTCCTTCTGGGCTCGCTGTCTGCGGCGACGATGGCGGCGGAGCCTTCACTCCCGGACAGGGGACCGGCCCCCCGCAACGACCGTCCGGTCAACATCCTGCTGATCATTTCCGATGACCAGGGATGGACCGATTTTGGCTTCATGGGGCATCCCGACATCCAGACTCCCCACCTCGACCAACTCGCCAGGGAGAGCTATGTCTTTCCCAATGCCTATGTACCGACCTCCCTCTGCCGGGCGAGTCTGGCCACATTGCTGACCGGCCTGTATGGACACCAGCACCGCATCTGCTGCAACGATCCCCCCGAAGGGGTCGCCCGCGACGCCATGCATCCCTTCATCCAGTCGGCCCCGGCTCTTCCGCGCCTGCTGCAATCGCGGCACTACCGCAGCCTCCAGACCGGCAAGTTCTGGGAGGGGCACTTTTCCAATGCCGGCTTCACCCACGGGATGACCGTGAAAGGCCGTCACGGCGACGACGGTCTCGTCATCGGACGACAGACACTCCAGCCAATCGACGACTTCCTCGCCGACCGAGGTGACCAGCCCTTTTTTGTCTGGTATGCCCCGATGTTGCCTCACGAGCCCCACAATCCTCCCCAGGAGTTTCTGCAGAAATACAGTGCTCCCGGGCGACCGGCAAAACTGGCCGCCTATTACGCCATGTGTGAATGGTTTGACCAGACAGTCGGACAGGTCCTGCAGCGCCTGGACGATCTCGGCGTACGCGACAACACGCTGGTCATGTTCGTGGTCGACAATGGCTGGATCCAGGAGACCGGAGCTGTCCGCACGACTCGCGGCTGGTTTGCGCCAAAGAGCAAGCTGTCGCCGTACGATGGGGGACTGCGGTTTCCGCTGCTCATCCGCTGGCCTGGAAAAGTGAATCCCGGCCGCAGTGAATCGCTGGTCTCCAGCATCGACGTGGTGCCGACCCTGCTCGCCGCGGCCGATGTCGAGATTCCCGCTGAAATGCCCGGGGTCAACCTGCTGACCGAAGCAACCACCGGCACCGTACTCTCCAGGACCGCAGTGTTTGGGGAAATCTTCGAGCACACCGCGTCGAATCTCGAACAACCGGCGCTCGATCTGACCCATCGCTGGGTGCGCGACCACGACTGGAAACTGATCCTGTTTGAGGAACCCGGTCATGGTCCCGAGCTGTACCAGTTGGGCGCCGATCCCCACGAAGAACACAATCTCGCGATGCAGAATCCAGAGCGGGTTGAGACACTTGCCAGGTCAATTGATACCTGGTGGGCCGGTCGCCAGGCGGCTCCCCCCGTCGCGACCCGCCGGGGAGGAAAGGCTCCCGACAAAATCGAGATTTTCCCATTCACGCACCAGCACACCCACGGATCTTCCATTGTGGAATGCCCCAACGGCGACCTGCTCGCCTGTTGGTATCGCGGCTCGGGAGAACGCAAGGCGGACGATGTGCTGGTCGAAGGGGCCCGCCTCAGACGCGGGGAGACCGCATGGAGCCCCCCCTTCCTGTTGGCCGATGCCCCGGGTTTCCCCGACACCAATCCCTGCCTGTTCATCGATCCGCAAGAACGGCTCTGGCTGATCTGGCAGACGATCGTCGCCAACGAGTGGCACACAGCCCTCTGTCGGTACAAGGTTTCGGAAGACTTTCTCAAGCCCGGTGCCCCCGCCTGGAACCGGGCCGATGACCTGCTGCTGAAACCCGGCCCGGAGTTCGCCGAGGCAATCCACCAACATGCGGCAGCCATCTTCAAAAACAGGGAGCAATTCCCGGCCGGTGACCGGGACAAGCTGGAGTCCTACCTGGCCGCACGCCAGACATACGCTGCCGACAAGTACTTTTCACGGATGGGCTGGATGACCCGCGTGCATCCAGTGATGTGGAAAGAACGCCGCATGATTGTGCCGTTGTACTCCGACGGCTACGACATTTCGCTGATGGCTCTCTCGGACGACGGTGGGCAAACCTGGCGGGCCAGTCAGCCTCTGGTCAGTCTCGGTGGCGTCCAACCTTCCCTCGCGAAGCGGCGTGATGGCTCGTTGATCGCGCTGATGCGGGACAATGGACCACCCCCGCAGCGGGTCCTCCAGGCCACGTCCCCGGATGGTGGGGAAACGTGGAGTCCCGTGACCGATACGGAGATCCCGAATCCGGGTTCGGGACTGGAGGTACTCGTGCTCAAGTCGGGACGGTGGGCACTGGTGAACAACGACACCGAGCAGGGACGGCACCGCCTCTCGATCTGGCTGTCGGACGATGAAGGCCGGACGTGGCCCTGGCGACGGGCGATCGAAGATGCCGAACCCGGCCCCGAGGCCGACACCGCCAGTTATCCTTCGCTGATCCAGTCCCGCGACCTGTCCCTGCACCTGACCTACACGTTCACCCGCAAGGGGCCCCAAGTCCCCCAGGATGATCTGGGCCGTCCCCTCCGCGAGACCATCCGGCATGCCATCTTCGACGAAGCTTGGGTGATCAAGGATGCCGATCCGCCCGCGTCCGGCCAATAGACCCGGTCGGCGACTCAGACAACGATCCCCCCTTTTGTTGCCCGAGGCCGGCGCCAGGATATTCTCACCCCTCGGCAATCCACTCAAAACGAGGGACCGTTCGTCCTTCAATTTCAACGGTCTCCAGGAACATCTTCTTGGGTCGGACCCACCAACTGTGGTCACCGTAATCGCAACGGTAGACCACCAACTCCTCTTCGGTCTCACTGTGGCGGGCCACAGTCATCACGAGGTACTCGGGCCCTTTGTAATGGCGGTAGCGTCCGGGGCGGACTTCCGATGGAGCCGTCATGGCCACTGTTCCCTTTGTTCCTGGAAAAATGCCGTGGATGGAGTCTTGTGTCGCCGGACTCTTCACCATCGATCATCGTCCCTCGGGCGACTTCACGGGAAGATGCTGTTCGAGAAACGATTGCGTGAGGGGTAGATTGATCTCATGTCCGCCGACGAAATAGCGCACCTCGGCACGATCCGGCACCCCCAGTTGAAGGTACCGACGCTTCACACGGGCGAACTCGTAGGCAACCCACTCGTCGATGCCCACTCCATCGGAATGCCCCCGCTCGACGAGAAAGGGACGAGGGGCAATCAACCCGGCGATTTCTGCGTAGTTGAAGGTGTCGGCCGTGTCGAATTCGCTGTGATCGTGTTCGTTGGTGAACTGAAAACTGAAGCGGTGCTCGAGACTCGTGTGCTTCCAGACCTCTTCATTGAAGTCGCCCGAGCAGATCGACAATGCATATCCCGGAATCGCCGCCGGCAACAGCATCGCCGACTTGCCGCCATACGAGAGACCGTAAAAGCCCATTTTCTCCCCATCGACAAACGGCAGTTCGCCGAGCCATTCCAGCACACGCTCGTGCATCCGTACCATGGGAGCGAAGAAGGTCTGCCCGATGGCAATCCCTTTTCGCTGCAACTGGCGGTATTTCTCTTCCCCGAGGTAGAGATTCTGGGGGGCGTAGACGACCCAGCCCTGTTCGGCCAGTCGTGCTCCAAACCCGTGGTAGTAGCGATTGTCTTCCTGGGGATCACAGATCTCCTGGGGGCGTCCTGCACGCCCGTGCTGTGCCACCACGACGGGCCGGCGCTCACCAGGTGGAATGTTCCGGGGAACCAGCAGGATTCCATAGGTGTGCACCTCGGGCCAGAGATCGAGCATCACCTCATACCCGACAAACGCCGGGGTCTCATAGATCACCCGGGTGCGGGGATTGGGGGACAGGGTGGGTGGGGGAGATTCGCCAAGAATCTCGCGGCGAAATTCGGCACGATACGACGCGGTTGTGTCAGCCCACTGCTCGACGGTTGATGCGTTCGCTCGACTCCAGAATTCGGCACGACGGAATGTCGCCAGGCGGGCCTGACGTTGGACATGCTCGACCAATTGGGTCACCTGGCGACGCATCCGTTCGCGCGGGGCCGCGTCGTGAATGGCGATCGTCCGGTTGTCGGCAAGCACCTTGATGGGGCTCAATCCCGGGAAATCCTCAAGCCCCTGCATCAGCTCGTCGAGGGCCCGGTTCGCGATGGTCGCTGGGGCGTCGGCGTCGGCATGCAGCAACGTGCGGTGAATCCCGGGAGACGGTCGATCCAATGCCTCTCGGGGATTCCATTCGGCCTCCACCAATTCGCGTGCCGGCGTGGCCAATCGTCCGGTCGCAGCCTGATTGCCCGCATGGGGGCCGCGGGGTCCGGTGACATCAGGCCATTTGCCAGCCTCGACAACGACGTGTTTCGCCTCCGACAGATCCAGCAGGTCGCGAATGCGAAAGTCCCGCACGAGACTCCAGACATTCCGGTCGATTGGCTGTTGCCAGAGTTCGGCCAGGGGCCCCCATGCTCCGGCGACCAGCACCCGCTCGAAACGGTCATCCACCGCACCCGCCAACAACGCCAGCCAACCCCCTTCCCCGAAACCAGCCAGAATCATCGGCACAGCCGACGACTCCTCCGGGCCCATCCCCTGCAAGACATCGGCAGCCGCCTGCACTTTGTGGATCTCGTAACCGGCGAGATGCCGACCCAGGTAGTAGGCCTGCCGATAGATCCATTCGCGGTGGGACTGATTGGTCGCGGCCACCCGGGGGTTTCCCGAAAACTCATTGCGGCGATCGATCAGAGCAGGAACCACCACCCGGCAACCCGCCTCGGCCAGTCGTCGGGCCCAGGCGAAACCAAGTTCCGCCTCGGCGGTCCCCAGTCCCGAAATCAGTTCCGGTGACTGGTCCGCATCGGGGAGGGCGATCACATTGGCCACCACACGGCCCCGAGGCTCCAGCAGCAGCCCCTCCCCCTCAACTCCCTCCAGCACGGGCCAGCGGATCGCCACGACCTTCACCTTCGGGTTCTCCCCCACGAGAGCGGGTGTGTGGAGCGTTCCGACGAGTTCAAAGTCCCGAGGAGTGAGCCGCGGGTCTTTGTTCAGTCCCAGGATCCGTCGCAGGCGGTCGCGTTTCTGCTGCCGGTCCTCCGGGGACCGGAGGGGACTCCTGGCCAGGGCGTCCTGGAGCCGGGATGTTTCCGCCAGAAACCACCGGTCCACCCGGTCGACCACCTCCATCGAGAGGTCTCCCTCGACCTCAAGGGGCGCAGTCCCCGGCAAAGGCTCAGATCCGTTCGCCCGACTCCCGATCCCATCGGTACCGGTGACTGAGGTCCAGGTTGCCGCCCAGATCGCCAACCCCATTCCCCAGGACAACAGTCGTCGCGGCAACACACACATGAAGGTCACTCTCCTGGAATCTCCCCCGGTGATCTGTGGTCCCCGGTCTCTGTGGAACCAGACTCGAGTGACCGGGAGAGGCTGTCAACGGAGGGGGAGCAAGCCCACGCGGGCGATGGCCCGATTCAACCCGTCGAGGTGACAGGCTTTCCACGCAACGAGGCTGAAAGAGCCCACGAGAGACGTCAACACGGCTGACACCACGCCGTTTTGATGCCCGGAGAAATCTCACTCCGACTGGCCGATGAGTGTCTTCCCCTGCTCGCGCTGCCAGGCATTCAACCCGTCATTGAGGAACTTGGCAAACTGTGTCGGATTGGGATCGTAGCCAAGTTTCTCGGCCAGGATTCCCGCACCGGGGCGTCCCTTCAGCAGGTCGGGTTCCGGAGGAACAACCACGTAGGCCGGCAGTGTGGTGTCTTCAAACCAGCCTTCCTGCAGAGCGACATTCTGCTGCAGCAGTCGGGCCCGTTCGGTGGAATCGGCCACGCCGGGAACCTGGTCACACCACAATTGCACACAGACAAAATCCTTGAGTCGGGCGATCACCTCGGGACTCGAAAGTGGTCCCTGCTCCATCTTCCGGCAATTGACGCAATTGACACCCGTGAATTCGAGGAAGACCGGCTTCCTGTTCCTGCGTGCATACTCGAGAGCCTTCACATAATCGAGTGCATACAGCAGTTCGCCATGTTTCTGGGCGGGGCCGATCTCGCCCTCCTGCTGGACCTCCGATTCAAACCGGGGTGGGGCAAACGCCGAGACGAGTTCCCACACCTTGCCATCGGGCTTGCGGCCTCCATACAGGCCGACCGCGAGATAGGCGGCCAACCCCAGAAAGCTCATCGCCGAGAAAAGCCGCATCACTCCGACATGGTCACTCGCCGTGTCATGCGGCAGTCGGAACAACCCCAGCAGATACATCGTGGCAGTCAGCGAGATCACCAGCCATGCCGAGATGACCAACTCATAGTCGAACATCAGGGGCTTGGGATTCCACGCCCAGTCGGCGACCGAGAGAAACTTGAACGCGGCCCCGATCTCGAGCAACCCCATGATCACCTTGACAGTGTTCATCCAGCCCCCGGCCCGGGGGAGCTTTTTCAGCCAACTGGGAAACAGGGCGAGAAAGAAAAAGGGCAATGAGAACGCGGCCGAAAACGCCAGCAGGCCCAGCAGTGGCCACAATCGGTCTCCACTGGCAGCCATCCCCAGCAAGCCTCCGACGAAGGCGAAGGTGCAGGTGAACGAGGTCAGGGTAAAGGTCAGGGCCATGAAGAGCACGCCGATGTATCCGCCCCGCGACTCCTGTCCCGAAGAATACGACAACAGCCAGCCCGGAATCGTGATTTCAAACAGGCCGAGCAGGTTGAACCCGAAAAAGACCATCACGGCCGCGATGAACAGGTTCAGCCAGGGATTGTTCGCGAGGGTGTTGAGCGAAGCGGCCCCAAAGAGCATGCTCATCACCAGCCCGAGCACGGTGAATGTCGCCACGATTCCCAGGCAGTAAACCAGCGCCATCACGACAGGACGGTGATGTTTCTGTTCCGACTGTTTCTGGAAGAAGCTGACGGTGATCGGCACCATGGGGAAAACGCAGGGAGTCAGCAGCGAGGCAAACCCTGCCAGCACCGCGGCCCCCAGGAACAGCGGCAACCCCTGGGATTTGTCAACCCCGCGGCCCGCATTCGACTCTTGAACCCGGGTTGCGCCTTCGCCTGACCCGGTCTCCGCAGCGGCCGCCTGGTTGACCTTGGGGCTTTCGTTGTCCGCCGCCTGCTGCCCCGGGCCTTCCGCACCCGGTCGCTCGGGCTTGCCCGCCACGCCACGCGGGGGACGGACCGATTGGGCCACGACGGGAGCCGCAGCGATGGCGTTTTGCGCATCGGACATCCTGAGAGTTTGCGAAATCAGCCCGAGGGCCGGCCCCGCCTGAGGCTCCCCATCAGCCGCCACGACATCGAGGGGAATCTCAAACTCAAACCCGGCCCACTTGCAGATATGTGCATCGCACGCCTGCCATGCTGTCTTCCCTTTCACCAGCAGTGGCCCCGGAGGGGTGGTGGCAGGAACCTCGAACTCACGCTCGAAAGTTGCCTTCCCCTCCCAGGTCTTCTCGATCAATCCCGCATATTCGGTGC
Source organism: Planctomycetaceae bacterium (assembly GCA_003508595.1). GTDB lineage: Bacteria > Planctomycetota > Planctomycetia > Planctomycetales > Planctomycetaceae > UBA10511. The sequence goes on along the minus strand of DNUF01000050.1, from coordinate 14,341 downwards.
TCGGTTTCTCATGCGGAGTCGGGCCGTAGAACTGGGGATCGAGGGGAGTCAGCCCAGCCGTATCGGTCAATTCAATAATCGTCCGATTGGGACCCGACTCGTCGGGCAGCAACCCTTGATCGAACGAGTAGATATGCCACTCGGGAGCCAAGTCGACCTGAACCAGAACCTTGATGCGATCACCGGGCTGAACCTGTCCCTGATCGACTCCGACGCGCCAACTGGTGACCGCCAGTTGCTCTTTTCCCCGGGGTCCCGACAATTGATCAAACTTCTGGTTCGGCTGCTGGGCCGGGGGAAGCACGACCGGTCCTGCCGACAGAAGGCCCTGGGGCTCTTGCACGGGGGACGGGTGCGGCTGTTGTGCACCGGGGAGATCGAGAGCGACCTCGATCGGGGTCTTCCCGAACTTGCAGTTCGCATCGTCGCAGACCTGGTAACTGATCTGACCCTCGACGGCAACATGCGTCGCCTCGGGTGAGACGTGGAAGGTCTGCGTCCAGACCACCCCACCAATGAACTTTTCGACATCTCCCGAATCGCCCCCCACAGCAAACTCGGGAACGTTGACCACCTTGGATTCGCGATCGGCTGCGAAGCTCGGCTTGGCCGGTTCCAACCCCTCCAGCTTCGTGTACTTGATGCTGGTGTCGGGCCCCGACAGAGGATTGATTGCATAGATCCAGGCGTCGGGTGGTGTCGTCACCGAGATCACGAGGTCGACCGTCGCTGGTTTCTGGCCTGGCACGAGTTCGACCTTCACATCCGCCGGAGCTTTTTTGGGCCCTCGTGCCGATCGGTCGGCCGCGTTGTTCCCCTTTTTCTCCAGCAGGTCCTTGAACGACTGCTGGGCCGGCGCAGCCATCACCAACAGCAGGGTCAGCAGGAAGCCGGCCCCATGCCAGAATCCAAACTGGTGCAGCGACGAGCGGGAACGCATGGAAGACTCCACAGGGGGTTGAGACCGCCGATCGTGCGGGAAGTGGCGTGACAGGCCTCTTCCCGTCGCAACTCGGGGCGGGTTCCTTCCCGACCAAGCACGGTCTCTCTCATGAGAGTCTAGATGATAGCGGACAACGGGGAGTGACAATACCCGAACCGAAGGTCAGCAAGTTCGCCAGACGCTCCGTTTGCGCCATACGGGCAAGTTTGGCCGGAGACCAACTGGCACACTCGATCACGAGCCTGATATGGCGCTGTGCGGTCGGGTGAGTAAGGGGGTGTGAGTACGGGGTGACACGGCATGGCCCGGACGATCGAGGACAGGGCAGACCATGCACCAGGATTCGCCAAGGGGGCGTACACGGCCGATCAGCGCTGTGGCAGCCTGAGGCTGCCGATCAGTTCCTGGACCCGGGAGAGTCCCTCCGAGGCCAGAATGGAGTCGAGATCCTCCACCAAACGGCCGGCGAGCGTCGGGTTGTAGAAGTTGGCGGTCCCGATCTGCACAGCCGAAGCGCCTGCCACCAGGAACTCGAGCACATCGTCCAGCGAACCAATCCCCCCAACGGCAATGATCGGCAAGTGGGGGAGTTTCTGGGCCACCTGGTAGACCATCCGCAGGACCACGGGCTTGATGGCCGGTCCCGAGAGCCCCCCGAGCACATTTCCCAGAATGGGGGCCCGTTTGCGCCAGTTGATCGCCATCCCCTGGATGGTGTTGGTCAGGGTCACGGCATCGGCCCCTCCGTCGGCAGCCGCCTGGGCGATCGTCACGATATTGGTGACGTTGGGGGTCAGCTTGGCGACCACCGGCAAACCACAGACGCCGCGGACTCCAGCGACAATATCGCGAGTCCGCTCGGGATCCACCCCAAAATCGACCCCACCCGAGACATTGGGGCACGAGATATTCAATTCCAGCCCGGCCAAACCCGGAACGGTCCCCAGACACTCTGCCATCTGCAGGAATTCGTCCCGGTCGTGGGCGGCAATATTGGCGATGACCGCTGTCCCGAGCCCCAACAGGTAGTTGAGGTGCTTGCTGAGAAAGACCTCGAGCCCGTCATTGTCGAGCCCGATGGAATTCAGCAGACCGGAGGCGGTCTCCACTGTCCGCGGTGGGGGATTCCCCTTCCGTGGATGCAGGGTGATGGTCTTGGGAACAATCCCGCCGAGGCGATCAAAGGGGACGAATGCCGCCATCTCGCGGGCGTAGCCAAACGTTCCCGAAGCCACCAGGATGGGGTTCGCCAGTCGCAGGCGATTGAGTTCTACGGCAAGATGCGGCACGTCGAGGTCCAGTGTCAGCCGGGACCGGGTTCGTGTCTCACCCACGCACCGCCGGTTCCAGCAGGGAACAGCCAAGCGCGGGGCATCCTACGCCGCGAACGGGCCGGGGGCAATCACCGGCCCGACCTGCGACTAGATCACGCCGCCATGGGTGCGGTACGGCGTCTCGAAGTCCGGCTGGTCGAGGAACCAGAACCGTTCCCAGACGTCCAGGATCTGGCGGAAGTTTTCGGAGGTGTAGATCAACTGCCGGGCCCGGCGATCCCGTTCCGACGAGTAGATCGGCACAATGCAGCCCGAATTGATGAGGGCTGTGGCGGCCAGCAGCGTGCAGAGAATGAACTTCCGCATGGGACTCCTCCATGAGTAGCCAGACGCTGAGCGGACAGCACATGCAGAGTGTGCAGACGCACTCAGACCGAGCCGACCTGTTCGCACCGCACGGTGTGAGGGTCAACCCAGAGAATCAAACGTAAAGCAGTGAGCCAGAACGGCTTGAAGGGACGACAGGCAGGGCGAGCCGAGTGAACGTCAGGGACGAGACTCGGTCGAGGTGGGGGAGGACTCGGAGGGAAGATTGGATTGGGCCAGGAGAGCAAGGGCTTCAGCAGCCGCCGCCTCTTCCAGTTGCCTCACCTTTTCTTCCATCTCCTTGCCGGGCTTGAAGGTGACAACAAACTTCTCGGGGACAAAAACCTTCGCCCCAGTACGCGGGTTTCGCGCCTTGCGGGCCGCTCGCTTCTTGACCTCGAACACGCCAAAGTTCCGCAGCTCAATCCGTTTTTCGGCGATCAGTGTCTTCACGATCGCGTCAAACGTCTTCTGAACGATCTCTTTCGTCTTGAGCTGGGTCATTCCGATCTCATCGGAAATCGCCTTGACGATCTCTTTCTTGGTCACGACTCGAATCTCCCCGCGAGAGTTGTCGCCGGTGTGAAAACCGGGTCCAGCGTCGGTTCGACTTTACTGCCGGAATCGACATAAAGTCAAGCCGAGACGCCTTTTCACGCGACGAGAGCCTGTCTTCCTCCCCTCCCTTTCACCAGAGGAAACACCCCTGGAAATCGGTCGGAGGACAACCGGCTGATGACAAGTACCGGCATGGTGGATTCCGCAACTTCAGCAGAATCAGTTCAACCGGAATTTTTTTCCTCACGCAGAAACATCACCAAAGGTCGGTAGTCCCACGGAGCCCTGCACTCATCGTGCAACTCCTTGAGCCGCTTGAGGTAATGTTCAGACAGCCGTTCGCCCACCCCCGCATAGCCAGGATCACAGAAGTACACCCGACACCCAAGCGGGCGCCGCTCGCGGGCCGTACAAAGCGTCCCCACCTGATAGGGACAGCTCGCATCATCAATCGGAGCTTCTTCCGGAAATGGTTGCTGGAAAAGCAGTTGCGACTCGGCACGCGACAAAAACAGTGTGTGCCCATACTCCCGAAACCGGCAACAGCGGCCGCTCAATTCACAAGTGGGAGAGGCTGCCGCAATCTCGCGCCCCAATTCCTCATACAGAATGGGGAGTTGCGCGACGACCGCTCCATACCCCTCTCTTTCGATGGCTGTGCCCGCCATGACTCAAAGGTCAATCACGGCCGCCTGGGCCTGAATCTCGTCCAACTGGTAGAGTCGCCCTTCACCCGATCCTGGGCAGATGGCCACGGTATGCTTCCAGTCGCGGGGAGTCGCGAGGTTCGAATTCCAGAAGGGCCACGTTCGGCACTGCTTGGGCCTGGCGTTGTACACCTTGCAGCCGCGGGTCTGTGAATCGAAATAGACACAATCGCCGTTGGCGAATTCCTTGAGACTCACTTTCTTTCCGAGGCGTCGGGTGTGCTCCACCCGAACAGTCCCCTCGTCGACCCCCAGGACCTCGGCAATCTGCCGAATCTCTGCATCGTCGACCCAGACATATCCCTCGGACCCCGTGCAGCAGTTGCCGCATTGGGTACAGGTGAACCTGAGGCCTTCATGGTACCAGGGCTGTGTGCTCATACCGAAAATGCTAATTGCACCTGCGTCGATCCGCAACCCGGGGTGATTGCCGCTTCCCCGCCGAATCATATAAAATCTGGTGGATCGGTCTCCCTCCCCACCTTCTGTGCGGTTCCTGCCGCCAGGCCCGTTCCTTCCCTCCCCCCTCTCGCGTGAAGGATCACCGCCATGTCCCCCCGCCTCTGTTCCGAGTTTCGGAAACTGCAGCCGCTGTTGTCGCGCCGCTCGCTCCTGGAACTGGGTGCGTTTGGGGGGGCGGCTCCCCTGATCACCCCGGCTCGTGCCTGGGCGAATGGGTCGGCAACCATTCCCGCGAATTCGCAGTTCGGCGCAGGAACGGGTTTCGGGAGAGCAAAGGCCTGCATCCTGATGTTCATCTGGGGCGGGCCGTCGCACCTGGACACCTGGGATCTCAAGCCAAATGCCCCGGCAGAGATTCGGGGAGAATTTCAGCCGATCGCCACCACGGTTCCGGGAATCCAGGTGTCGGAGCATTTCCCGAAACTCTCGCAGCGGGCAGAGCATCTGGCGATTGTGCGATCGGTCACCCACGACGACCCGGCCCACCTGTCGAGCGTGCATCACCTGCTCACGGGAAGGCATGCGGTCCAGGTCAAGTCGGATGCGATTTCCCCTTCGCGCAAAGACTCACCGCAGATCGGAGCGGCCCTCGCCCGGCTGCGTCCCAGCGATGGCTTGCTGCCCCAGTCGGTCACCATGCCGTGGATGGTCAACCATCCCGCCGCACCGGGGGGAACCGCTCCGGGACAGCATGCCGGCTGGTTCGGCGCGGCGTTTGATCCGTTTGTCGTTACGGGAGATCCCAACCATCCCAACTGGCAGGTCTCTGGACTGCGGGGGATCGACGGACTTCCCGGAGCCCGACTCCGTTCCCGCGAGTCACTGTTGGCGAGTCTCGACCGTTCCGAGCAAGGCTCTTTCGGTGGGATGCAACAGCGGGCGTTCGAGATGCTGACCTCCCCCGACGTCGAGCAGGCGTTCGACCTGAACCGCGAGACTCCCGAGACCCGCCACCGGTACGGCCGCCACATTCACGGGCAGTGCCTGCTGCTGGCCCGCCGCCTCGTGGAAGCCGGGGTGACCTTTGTCTGTGTCAACTGGCACCAGGACGGAGCGAATTTCTGGGACACTCACGGCGACAATTTCAACCGCCTGAAGCGCGACCTCATGCCCCCTGCGGATGCGGGCTTTTCGGCGCTGCTGCAGGACCTGGAAGACCGGCACATGCTCGATGAGACGCTGCTGGTCTGGGTGGGGGAATTCGGCCGCAGGCCTCAGATCACCCCGGGTAACGCCGGCCGAGAGCACTGGCCCTGGTGCGGCAGCGCGGTCTTCGCCGGGGGAGGGATCCGCGGCGGCCAGCATTATGGCCGATCCGACTCGCAGGGGGGGTATCCGGCGGAGAGTGCGACCTCACCGGCCGACATTGCGGCGACGATGTACCACGCCCTGGGTGTCCCGCCTGACCTCGAGGTGCGCGATCGAACCGACCGTCCGTTGAAGCTGACGGAAGGCCAACCGCTGGTGACACTGTTCTAGGGCCTTCGACCCTGACACACGACACGTGGAAATCAGTGGGGGGCGATTCTTGCCGCTCCGGAAAGTTTCACTGTCACCCAGCCCGATGCGGATCCCGGCCCGTTTCTTCTTGCGTCCGTGAGCATTGCCATACGCGGACGCTGCGCTGAATCCCCGGTGGTGGATGCTCTGCGCAGGGCCCCATCCATCGGACCGCACGGTGGAGGAAGCGTTTGATGGAGTCAGCCGATTGAAAAGGCGTTGTGGGGCTGTCGCCTAAGGTTTTTTGTACCGCACTCCGGTTGCCTGCACCTTGCGCCGGTAGACCTTGTCTCCCGCAGTGACGTACAGGATGTCCAGATTCGGGCCGCCGAAGCAGACGTTCGAAAGCGAGCCCGCCTGCGGCTTCGCGATCGCCCCCCCCAGCCTTCCGGTCGGGTCGAACATCTGCAGACCGGCCCGCGTGGCCACATACAGACGGCCGATCGAATCCACCGTCATCCCGTCCGAGCCCGGGCGGTCGGCCCGAGAGGGAAGTTGCACCGGTCCGTAATAGCGATCTTTATGCGACAGGCTGCCATCCCGTTCCACACGAAATGTCCAAAGAACTGGTTCCTGCGATTCGGTCACCACCAGGGTCCCCTGATCGGGGGTGAGGATCACGCCATTGGGACGAATGCCCTCCGCCACGATCTTCTTCGTCCGGGAAGCGTCGCCGCTGATGTGCCAGACCCGCTCGCCCGGAGGATCGGTGAACCAGATCGAGCCGTTCCCCGCCACCACCAGGTCGTTTGACTGGACCCCCTCGACCACCACCGTGTACTCCCCCTTCTCGGTGTAGGCCACAATCTGCTTGTCGCCATTCCGGCAGCCGTACAGCAGACCATCGGGGCCGAACATCAGTCCGTTGGTATTGGCCGTCTTTTCATCAAACAGCGTCACCTTGCCGTCGAGCTCAATCCGAAAAATCCTGCTCTCGGGGACGTCGGTGAAGTAGACGCGCCCCTGGGCATCGACAGCCGGTCCCTCGGTGAACTTGTGGCCCTGCGACACCAACTGCCATCCCTCACCGTCGACCAGGACCCCCGACAGGGCCATGTCCTGGGAGAGAACCGGCATGGGACTCAATCCGACGATCAGCAGCATCGCACAAACAGTAATTCGCACGGCATTCACTCCCCACAATTCATTGCGGTTTTTGGTCTGTGTCTGCCAGACCGACTGGCAGACCTCGATGTTTGGGGAGTTCGATTCGACATACAGCTCCCCGCCGTTTCCGTCCGGCACTACTCGGCAGTCTCACGCCAGAGCCATCGCAGCGATTCGGGCATCAGCGCCCCGCCGTGCTTGCCGTTGTGGCCACCATCCCCGTATTCGAAGCGATAGTCGTACTTCGAGAACTTGAGCGCCGCCGCCATCTCCTGGTTGGCGAGGGGCCAATTCCCATGCAGGTTGTCGAGGTCGTTGCTTCCCTCCTGCAGAAAGACGCGCATCGGCTTTCGTTCCGTCTTGCGGATGAGGGACGGATAAACGTGCCCCCCACGAATGTTCGTGAAGCTTCCCACGTGCGAGAGAACCTTGCTGAACGCATCGGGGCGTTCCCAGGCCGCGGTGAACGCACAGATTCCTCCCGAGCTGATTCCGCCGATCGCCCGATGCTCGGGCCGATCGCTGAGCTTGAAAGTCTTGCTGACCTCGGGAAGGATTTCCTCGAGCAGGAACCGGGCATACTGGTCGCTGAGCGTGTCGTATTCGAAGCTGCGGTTGCTGCGGGGCTTCTGGTCGGGTTCGGTCCCCGGAATCTGCCCGGGATTCAGGAAAATCCCGATCGTCACAGGCATCTGCTTCTTGTGGATCAGGTTGTCGAAGACGACAGTGGTCCGGAACTGACCATTGGGATCCACATAGGCCCCTCCATCCTGGAAGATCATGACCGCCACGGGCTTTGAACCGTCGTACTGCTTTGGCACATACAGCCACCAATCGCGTTCGGTTCCCGGGAAGACCTTCGAGTCTTTCCACTGCAATTTCGTGACAGTTCCCTGCGGAACCCCTTCCTGGACCAGCGAGTCCCCCTCCAGCTTGTAGTCATCAGCCGACCGGGCCGCAGAGGGGATGACCAGTCCGAGACCAGCCACAAGGGCCAGCGAACTGAGGCTGGCGGACAACCAGTGAGGAACGCGAGACATGATTCGATCCAGCGGGAGAAACGGCAAAGTCAGGCAGGGCGGGGGCCCCCCAGCGGGATCTTAGCGGGACCGGGGACGATGCGGAAACCCTCCCCTCCCCCCGTCCGAATGCTGCCGACGGGGGGCCCCATTGCTATCCTGTCGCTGTGCAACCAGCACCATTCCGTCCCCCCTGCCCCACTGCCAAGGTCACTCATGCCTCTGCTTGCCGAAATCGTGGCCTGGTTGGACCGCGAGGCCCCGACGCACCTCGTCGAAGAGTGGGACAACACAGGCCTGCTGCTGGGAGACCGGCAGCGTCACGTCGACCGAGTCTTGACCTGTCTCACGCTGACCGAAGATGTCGCCCACGAAGCGGTCAACCGGGGTGCGCAACTGGTGGTGAGCCACCACCCGATCTTTTTCAAGGCGATCAAGAAACTGACGGCCGACGATCCCCAGGGCCGAATGGTGCTGCGGCTGGCGGCTGCCGGGGTGGCGGTCTTTTCGGCGCACACCCGGTTTGACAGTGCCCGCAGTGGCATCAACCAGGGGCTGGCCGAGCGACTGGGCCTGGTCGAGATCGACTCGCTGCAGCCAGCCAGTGCCCCGGACAGCTTCAAGCTGGTGGTGATGGTGCCGCGCACCCATGTCGAAGTCGTGCGGCAGGCCATGTGGAATGCCGGTGCGGGGGTGATTGGCGAGTACACCGACTGCAGCTTCCTGATGCCGGGCGTCGGGTCGTTTCGGGGAACATCGTCGAGCAATCCTGCGATCGGGGAGCCGGGAGAATTCCAGACGGTCGAAGAATACAGGATCGACATGGTCTGCCCCGCGCCGCTCGTCGACCAGGTGATCGCCGCGATGAAGAAGGCTCACCCCTACGAAGAGACGGCGTTCGACATCGTTCCACGACGGGCTCCCCAGATGGATGTGGGAGTGGGCCGGACAGGGCTCTTGCCTTCGATTGATGGAGAGGGACAGACTCCCGTACGTCTTGGAGATTTTCTCGAACGGGTCAAGGAGCGACTCGGAATCCCCTCGGTGCAATACAGTGGCCGGCTGGACCAACCGGTGCGACGGGTGGGCATTGCCTGCGGCTCAGCCGGTGAGCTGCTGCGACTGGCCCGGCAGCGTCGGTGCGATGTCTTTCTGACCGGAGAGGCCCGCTTTCATACCGCGCTCGAGGCCCGCGAGAGCTCCATCGCCCTTGTGCTGGCGGGGCATTACGCCACCGAGCGGCCTGCGATGGAGAGACTGGCGAGTACCTTGAGCGAGGCGTTTCCCGGCCTGGAGACCTGGCCCAGCACCAGTGAACGGGATCCGCTGCAGATCTTTTGAACACGGCGAGACTCTCATAGCCGGCTCCGCCCCGGACTGAGATTCCCGCAGGCCGTTTCTCCCGCTGCTGATCCGGACTTTCCGCGATCGATCCGGCTGAACTTGTCGGCGGCGATTGGTAGACTCTGGGAGTGGCTCAAGGAATCCCTCCTCATTTGTGTCCGGTCGCGCCGTGCGGAAACTGATCATTGATCTCGACCCGGGAATTGGGGATGCCTTCGCGGCAGTGGTCGCCCTGGCAGACCCCACTCTCGATGTGCTGGCCCTCACGGCCTGTTCCGGGTGTGTTCCAGGGCCAGTTGCCACACGGAACATCCAGGCGATTCTGGCTCATCTCGATCCCCCCAAGTGGCCCCGGCTCGGATCCTCTCGGGGCCTCGTCCCCGAAGTCGACCGCCGGGCGGCGGTCTGCGAAGCATTCCTCGGAGAATTGCACGGACCGACCGGGTTGGGGGACATTGAATTCCCGGCGGCACAACTGCACAACCCCCACGAATCGGCGAAGGTGCTGGTGGATCTCGTTCGAACGCATCCCCATGAAGTGACGATTCTGACATTGGGACCACTCGGAAACCTGGCGGCTGCGATGGAACGGGCCCCCGACTTCCTGGAATTGCTGGGAGGACTGGTCTGCTGCGGCGGTGCAATCAGCAGGGGAGGCGATGTGACGGCTGCCGCCGAGACCAACATGTACCTCGATCCCGACGCGGCGCACCAGGTCCTCGACAGCCGTCATCCCAAGACCCTGGTTCCGCTCGATGCCACCGAGCGGGTGACACTGACACTCGACCATCTCTCGCAGATCACACAAGTCGACAGCCCCGCCGCCCGGTTCCTCGCGAAATTGCTTCCGGTCTCGTTCCGCATGCACCGCCAACGCCTGGGGTGGGAACAGATCGGGTTGGCCGAGGTCGCGGCCCTGGCCGTGCTATCGCGTCCGAATCTGGCACGCAGCCTTCCTCTGCCGATCGCTGTCGAAACGGAAGGGGAATTGACCCGGGGTGCGACAGTGGCCGACCGTCGGGGTCATTTTGCACCGCGTGCGAACACTGACGTGGTGCATGAGATTGATGAACGGGGCGTCCTCGACTACGCCCTGGGGATGCTGCGGGGGGCCGCATGAGCCGGCCCGCGATTGCACATGCGACTCCTCTCGATGTCTGGTGTGCGGGAATCATCGTCGCCGATTTCATCTGCGAACCGATTGCCACACTGCCCGCCGCCGGTGCCTTGATGATGACGCCCGGAATCTCCTGGGCGATTGGCGGTTGTGCTTCCAATGTTGCCGCCGACCTGGCCCGGTTGGGGTTGCGATCCGCGGTTGTGGGGCGTGTGGGAGCGGATCCCGCCGGGGAATTTGTGCGGAACAGCCTGAACGTGGCTGGTGTTGAGACTTCGAGGGTCCTGTCGACTCCGGGGTTCCAGACCAGTGCAACCCTGGTCGTGAATGTCCGCGGGGAAGACCGGCGGTTCATTCACACCTTCGGGGCCAATGCCGCATTTACGGGTGAAGAGCTCTCTCCCGAATTGTTGCCACAAGCCCGGGTGCTCTACCTGGGGGGCCTGTTTCTGATGCCGGCGCTGACAGGCGAACGGGTCACGCGACTGTTCCAGGCAGCCCGGCAGGCGGGACTGACAACGGTCCTCGACGTGGTCATTCCCGACCCACAGGGGACGTGGCCCGTACTCCAGCAGTTGCTCCCCCACGTGGACGTCTTCCTGCCGAACCATGACGAGGGAGAATTGATCACCGGTCTTGCCGACCCTCTGGCCCAGGCCGCCCAGTTTCGGCAGGCCGGGGCTGAGACCGTCGTCATTACATGCGGCCGGGAGGGCTCGGTGTTGTCCACCGGAGACCAACTCTGGAGGGGGGGAATCTTCCCGGTCGACTTTGTCGATGGCACGGGGAGTGGCGATGCCTTCGCCGCCGGATACATGTCGGGACTCCTGGAGGGGCAACCGGCGACCGAGTGCCTGCGTCTGGGCAGTGCGCTGGGTGCCAGTTGCGTCCGGCAACCGGGTGCCACCACCGGAGTCTTCAACCGGGCTGAGCTCGAGACCTGGCTGCGGACGCACACCCTTCCACTTGAGCGGCTGGCCTGAAACCGCACCGACGTTTTTTGACACTGCCGACATCAGCCTCTGGCCGTTGACGCTGCGTGCGAAGAAAGCTGCCACGGTTCCGCGAGGGGCTGCTGCGGAAACAGAGGGTGCATCTCAGATTCAGGCATCTCCCCCGGCGACTCCGAAAGTTGGCCTGGTCCACCGATCACGGGCCAGAAGGCCGGGGGTATCCATCGCCCCTCCCAGGATGGCTTGGGTGGCGGTCATTCCACGGGTGACTGGTTTCGGCGATCCTCCCATCAGGAGGAGGAGGAGGAGGCCGTCGAAGTGGTGGGAGGACGGGGAGTGATCCGTTCCGTCAAGCTGGAGCGGGAGGACTCCTGCGGACGGGCGATGACGTCGGCCAGCAGTCGGGGTTGCGATTTCAACACGGTGGGGAGCCGGATGGCAAACCGGCTCCCTTTCCCGAGTTCGCTGTGCAGGGTGACTTCCCCGCCCAGAAGTTTGGTGAGCTCCCTGACGATCGAGAGACCGAGTCCAGTCCCGGCATATTCGCGGGTCAACGTGCTGGACTGTCCCCCCGGGGTGGTGTTTCCCTGCCGGAATTTTTCGAAGATGGAATCCTGGTCTTCAAGAGGTATGCCGACACCGGTGTCTTCCACAACCAATTCGATCCTTGGGGGATCATCCGGGGACTCGGATGCCGACTCGGGAATCAACAGGGCCAGGACCTGCACCCGCCCCCCCTCCGGCGTGAATTTGACGGCATTGGACAGGAGGTTGTAGACAATCTGCTGGATCTTGCCGGCATCCTGGTGCAAAACCGGAATGCCTGGATCGCACTCGGTCGTGAGCTCGATGTTTTTGCGTTCGGCAAGGGGCCGCATCATCGAAGCCAGCCGTTCGAGCAAATCTCCGACGGTGAATTCGACGATGTGGAGATCCATCTTGCCCGCTTCGATCTTGGCGAGGTCGAGGATGTCGTTGATGAGTGTCAGCAGATCTTTTCCGGAAGTCTGGATGTTGCGGAGGTAACGCTGTTGTCGGTCGGTGAGATTTTCAGCCCCGGCGAGCACATCACTGAAACCCAGGATACTGTTGAGCGGAGTCCGCAGTTCGTGGGTCATGGTGGCCATGAAGTCATTTTTCAGGTTATTGAGCTCATAAAGCTGCAGATTGGCCCGGGCGAGTTGATCCACCTTGGAATCGAGTTCGGTGTTCACCTGCCGTAATTCCTCCTGGACGGTGACCAGGTGACGCAGCATGCGATTGAACGCCTGGCTGAGCTCTTCGAACTCGTCACCCGTGCGAATCTCGGCACGTCGGTCGAGTTGACCTCGGGAGATCGACTCACTGACTTCGCGCAAGTGTTCGACCGGCTTGACAATCACGTAGCGGACGATGGCCCAGGAGGCGGTCATCGCCAGGAAGACAGTGACGATGGCGGTCGACAGCAGGACGGCATTGTTCCAGGCGAGGGAACGATCGTTCTGTGACAGAGGAAGTACGATGGCCGCCATCCCGAGAAGGGTCCCTGCTTCAACCGACCTGGTTCCTATGGTGCTGTGGTAGTGGCATTCGAGGCAGATCTGGCTCGCCCTCACGGCACCGTAGTACCGCATCTCGCGTTTGCCAGTCTCGTTGCGGACAATCCGATAGGTCTCGCGCAATTTCGGATTGGCCTGCATCTGGTCGATCGCGGTGAAGTCGGCCTGGTCACTGGGGATCTTGTCAGAATCCCGGGTATCCGCCCGGTAGAGAGACCAGAGAAATCGTTCATTTGCCTCAATGTCGAGCTCCGGAGGAAGCAGTGCGTCCCACAGTGCGTCGTCGGTCTCCCGGAAATCCCGGGTGGGGAGATTGAGATATGTCCAGTGATGACGCTGGACGATGGGTTGCACCATCATCCGGCCGGCGAGCAGATTCCGGTCAAGAACCAGCCCTGCGGTCATCTTGTAGTACAGATAAAAGCTCCCGGAGACCAACAACAACAGCCCTCCCCCGAACAGAAACCGACATTTCCGTTCGAGACTGGTCTCACCCAGAAGGCGTTTGAAGGTCCGGTATGACATGGCTACGCAGTTTAATGAAACCGGGAAGATTTGACAGGTCGGTGAATGAGTGGTACTGTTTAAAAGGGGGAAATCAGGCGGTTGTGCGCAAAAACTGAGGTCGGCAAGAGGCCTCATGCCATCAAAGGTTTCGATTCCCTCCCAAATGAACAGGTGACCACACTGTCGCATTCGCTAGTCTTTGGTGGTTGAAGGTCGAGTCGTTGTTTCCGGAAATGCCTGTGCGAGGTGGGTGATTCCGGCGAACTCACAACGGGCGATCCGAAAACGATGGATGCGCGGAGGTCCGTCTCGGGATTTTCAGTGACGCAGGAGGAGCGACGTCGAAAATCAGCAGCGGCGATTTGAACTGCGACTGAATTGGAATCATGCAAACAGCATGGTCAGTTTCGAGATCTTCCGGCCCGTTTTTTGAGTCTGGTGTCTGGAAAGTCCGAACCTTCCCTCTAGTGTCGGTTGCAGGATTCCGTGTCGCTCTCAGTTGGTCCAGTGGTTGGTTTCTGTTGAGATGGGTTGTGCGGGTGGTAT
>DNUF01000050.1:0-174 GCA_003508595.1 Planctomycetaceae bacterium | reverse complement strand
TTGAGTGTTCACCGTGCTCGTCGATTTCCGGAACGGAGTTTCTGGAAATCGGACCATCGATTGTGGCTCAGGTCTGTCTCTCGCTCCAAGGAGTTTCAGCAACATGCTGAAGGTTGAGTTGAAGGTGTTGGAAGGAAGACAGGCTGGGAAATCGATTCCGCTTCCGATGAAGCA
>DNUF01000152.1 GCA_003508595.1 Planctomycetaceae bacterium | reverse complement strand
CAGCCGGTAAATGCGGCCGTTGGAGTCGTCCCAGCGGGCATCGGGATCGGGATGGGCGGTCCGCTGGTCGTGGAAGTCGGTGACGAACACCGCCCCGTCGGGAGCCAGACAGACATCGGTCGCCCCAAACCACGTGTCGTGACTGTTCAGCAACAGTCCCCCCAGCTTGGCGGTGACGGTCGAACCGGCGGGCGACACCTGCCACCAGGAGGCGGTGTGGCTGAGAAAATCGCCGCAGAGGAACGCGTTGTGAAACGGCGGGGGGAATGTGGTTCCCTGGTAGATGGTGGCCCCGGTGTTGGGCCGGCCGGTCTCGCCGGTGTGGGCCACATTCTTGAAGTGCCCGTAAGCGTACAGGTTGTGCAGCGGACCATGCTTGCCGAAGTTCTTCTCGTAGTAGGCTCCCTGCAGACCATGCCAGAAGAGACCGCCGTTCGAGCTGTAGAACAGCCGTCCCTCACGGTCGAAGGTGAGGCCGAAGACATTGCCTCCCCCTTCGCAGAACAGTTCGAATTCGCGGGTGCGGGGGTGATACCGCCAGACTCCCTGCTGGAACTCGATGCCGCGGATTTGGCAGGTGGTGGTGCTGCCGTTGAGTCCGTAGAGCCAGCCATCGGGACCCCACGTGAGGTGATTGGCGAGCGACTGGGCGTCTTCGAGACCAAACCCGTCAAGCAGCACTTCGGGATCGCCATCGGGGACGTCATCGTGGTTGCGGTCGGGATAGAACAGCAGGTAGGGGGCCTGGATCACGAAGACCCCGCCGTAGCCAAATTCCAGCCCTGTGCAGAGATTGAGCCCGGCAACGAAATCGCGGAAGCGATCGGCCCGGCCGTCGCCATCGGTGTCTTCGCAGATCGTGATCCGGTCGGCCCCCCGTGGGCCGTGGGGGGGCGGTTCGGGTTTGCGGTCGTAGACGGTGCGCGAGTAGCGGTCGACCTTCACCCGTTTGAGACCGGCGGGATTCGGGTATTGCAGGTATTGGATGGTCCAGAGCCGCCCCTGGTCATCGCACTTGCAGAAGATCGGCTGGCGGACCTCGGGCTCGTGGGCGAACAGCGACGCGGCGAGCCCGTCGGCCACCGTCATCCGGGAAACCGCCTCACCGGGAGCATGGCCCTGCCCCCACACGCTCGTCGAAGAGAGGCGGCACACCACAACCAGCCACATGACCGCGCGAACAAGGGAGCTTGGCATGCGACACAACCCGGGTGTGAGTGGAAGCCGGCAGTAGCGCGGGCGACGAGGGGATTCGAGGCGTATCGGGGCAGGGGAGATCAGCGCGCGGTTGGAAACGGGCTGGTCTTGTCCGAGAAGATCACCTTCCCGAAACGATGGGGGGTGTGAAAGCTGGGGTTTGGGGTGTCGGCTCGGGACCACTGGCTGTACTGCATGTTGGTCGGACCACCGTGCCGGTTCAGGTTGAGGTTCCAGTGACTGCCCGCTTTCGGCGGCAACTGGGGCATGTAATTCGCGAAGTTCTTCAGCGGAATGGCCACCTCACAGGTCCAGCTGGTGTCCTCGTCCGAATCGTCATTGAGTGTTCCTGCGAATGTTCCGCCGAACTGCAGCCCCTCGACATCCCAGACTTTGGCCCGGGGTTTGTTGGGCCCTTCGGGGCGGAAGTTGTCGATGTAGCCCCCGACAACGTTCCACTCGACATTGAAGTACACCTCAGGATGCTCGGGATTGGGGGCGAAGATCACCTCGAAGCAGTCATCTTCGGGAATCGGCCCGTCATGTTCCCTGTGACGACCCGCAATGTGTGCGTCTTCACACACATGCGCGACGTAGAGGTATTCGTCATCCCACAGCAGCTTGGCGACCGACTGTTCCTGTTTCCCCTGCCTGTACCAGGTGAAGTGGAACGGGCCGCACGTCGGGGCGGCGAACCACGCGGGTTCGTCCAGCTTGCCGTCGATGGTGAGCTTCCCTCCCGCACGGTGGATTTCGTAGATCGGGGGAACCCAGTCGGCGGGTTCCGGGGCGGGCGCTGCCGATGGAACTGGGGGGGGGTCAGCACCCCTGGCAATGGCCGCGACGAAGACCAATCCCAGCCACCAGACCGCGCTCCGGGGTCTGCCGGGGATCGGATGTGGAGAGTGCATCGGAACCTCTGTCGATTCGGCCCTGGGGGAAGGCAAAGGGGGGCCTGCGCCCGTGCTGGGGATCGGCCCCGTCTCGCCGAGTCCGATCGTAGGACTGGGGCCAACGGCCGGTCAACTGGTTGACCGGGCGACCCGAAGAGGTGCGTGAGCCGGGCCGGGAGAGCTCACGTCGGCCGGGGCAATGCCGGGATGTTGTGCCGCTGTCGGGGAGACCGGCGTTGTGTCACTGGGCTCGCCGGACGCGCCTCGTCTTACTGCGGCCGGTGACTTGTGCCGTGGCCGTAACGCCACGCTTCGTAATGACCCAGTCCCCGGCCGGCCAGTTGGCCTGGCCAGGCACTGCCATCGCGGCTGCGCCACCTGCCCTGCTGGGGATCGGCGTTTTCCATCGCCTGGTAGGTGAGTTGATCGGCGGGGAGCCACTCCTCGACCCATTCCGGCTCTTCAGCGGGATCGGCCCATCCCAAACGCCGCTTGATCGCCAGCCAGGTCGAGAGCATTCCCACCAGAGACACCAGCATCACGACAGCCACGAGCGGAAGCAGGGGACCGACTCCCAGCAGGCTGCCTTCCAGCCCCGGCCAGAGACGACGGAAACCCACCAGCACGAGCAGGGTGGCCAGGCTGAGGTAGGGACCAAACGGGATGTAGGTCCCCAGTCGGCACGAGGCGGTGGCCATCGCCCCCAGAACCGCCAGCAGCGGAGCGAGAATGAAGACCGCCAGCGTCCCCTGCCATCCCACAAAGCTGCCGATCATTGCCATCAGCACGACGTCCCCAAAGCCCATCGCCTCCATCCGCAGGGCCCAGAAGCCGGCGAGACGCACGGCCCAGATCACACCTCCCCCCAATAGCAGCCCCGCCACGCTGACCGCCAGGCCGTGCAGGTGGGGATGTTCGCCCAGCCAGGGGATCGGTCCCTGAAATCTTGCGACATTGATCAACCAGCTCTCAATCGCCCGGCTGCCGTGGAAGGGGAGCGTGAGTGATCGAAGAGTGTCCCCCATATCCGGGGTCTGGTACCAGAGGGGGACGAGGTAGGTGATCCCCGAGAGGGTCTGCACGACAACTGCCGTCACCATGGCCGGCAGGGTGACCGAATCGGGAATGATCCGCAGGTCGATGTCAATCAGGGAGGCGACGATGAGGGCCGAGAGCAGGACGAGATGCAGGGCGAACCGCACATGCACGACGGTCAGCACGGGGCTGAAGAGGGTCGCCGGTCCAAACGGATGGGCCAGGGTCCCCCCCGAGGCGCTCCATTCGAGTGGAATCTCGCACCAGTAAAGCAGGGCGAACAGGCATCCTGTGGTGAATTCGACCAGGGGGTAGCGGGGGGCGATTTTCCCCCGGCATGACCGGCAGCGACCTCCCAGGCGCAGCCAGCCCAGCACGGGGACGTTGTCGTACCACTTGATCGGGGTCTTGCAGCGGGGGCAGTGCGACGCGGGATAGGACAGGTTCCTGAGGGCCGTCCAGAACTTTTCTTCCCGAGGCAAGCGGTACACGCAGACGTTGAGCCAGCTGCCGACGACACAGCCCAGCACGAAGACACTGGTGATGACAAACAGGTATTCAATCAGCAGGGGATGCATCAGCGCTGAGATCTCCCCCCCGCTGCCCGAAGCGGAAGCTGGGCCAGGATCTCGTCGATCAGATCCTCAGGGGGGCGGGAGCCGGC
>DNUF01000188.1:45714-46896 GCA_003508595.1 Planctomycetaceae bacterium | reverse complement strand
GGTCACAAACATCCGGGGACGGGCTGGCTGGCCGGCGGCGGCGATGGCGACCGTGGCCGATTCCCAATCCTGCAGCAACAGTGTCCAGGCGGCACCGGGAGCCACGACGCGCAGCGCCTGCAGCACCGCCGCCCCGAAAAAGAGCGAATCGCGGTAGAGGGTATCGGGATGCAGGTCGTACGGATGTCGGGTTCCCGTAAAAAACTGCAGATCCTCGGGACGCAGCAGGTAGTGCGGCGCGGGACCGTCGTGGCGCAGCACATGGACCTGCACGGTGCGGCCATCAAACGGCACCCCCACCGTCCCCACCCACGTGGCGTCCACATCGCGGGTCTTCGGAATGCGGTGATGAAACGGGGTGAAGACCACCACCGGCTGCCGGGCCTGGTCGGCGACATGCGCGGGCAACCGGGCCAGCACCGCCGCGATCCCGCCGCACGGGGCGAGCGCGGTTTCATACGAGACGAAGGCCAGCACGACAAGGTTCCTTGCAGCGTGAACGAAAACCCGGAGCTGGTGACGCGCGATCGCGCACCGGACAGCGTGGGATCAGCGGGAGGGCGTCGGACGAACCTGCCACGAGAGCGGCTGTCCGGTCAGTCCCGCCCGCAGGTTGATGATCGACATCTCGATCATTCGCCGGCGGGTCCGGTCGGAGGCGCTCCCCAGGTGGGGGGTGATGACCAGGTTGTCGAGAGCCAGCAGCGGATGATTGCGGGGCAACGGTTCGGGATCGGTGACATCGACCGCCGCCCCGGCAATCTGCCGGTTCTGCAGGGCGGTGGTCAGGGCGTCGGTCTGCACCACGCCGCCGCGGGCCATGTTGATCAGGAACGCGCTCGGCTTCATCAGGGCCAGTTCCCGGGCGCCGATCAGGCCGGTGGTCTCGGCGGTCAGCGGGCAGTTGAGGGCCACAAAGTCGCTCTGGGCCAGCAGCTCGGGCAGCGTGCGGTACTGCACCCCCAGCTCTCGTTCGGCCGCCTCATCGCGCCGGCGGTTGTGATAGAGAATGGGCATGTCGAACCCCCGGGCCCGTTGGGCAACCTGCTTGCCGATGCGTCCCAGTCCGACAATGCCCAAAGTGCTGCCGCTGACCTCGGCACCAATCAGCAGGGCCGGGTCGTAGTGGGTGAACTGGGGGCCGCGGGCGAAGTGGTCGCCGATCACCAGGTTGCGGGCGAC
>DNUF01000188.1:40348-45419 GCA_003508595.1 Planctomycetaceae bacterium | reverse complement strand
CGGGGACATCGATGTGATCGACCCCGACACCGTGATTGCTGACCACCTTGACCTGGGGCAACCGGTCAAGCAGTTCGCCATCGACCCGGGGATGGCCATAGGTGATGACCCCGGTGACGAGTTCGCCATAGCGGGCGTCGGGTCCCTGCTGCCAGGGGAGGACCTCGATGTCGGGGCCCAGCAGTTCGAGAAACAACGGCGGGAGACCATCTCCCATGACGATTGGACGAGACATCGCAGGCACCGGGCACTTTGGGGAGAGAGGCCGGTGATCCCACGCGGGACGAAGACCATCCCCCTCAGACAGGGACACATTCGCAGGCCGAGTATACCACCGGGCGAAACCCCTTCAACAACCGGGAGGATACCGAACCTGGAGTACGGTGCTTCCACCGTCTTCCCATGCGGAGTCACCCCGCGCCGATCCAAATGGGCAGGCTCCCGCACAGGACGACGCCCAACTTGGAGTACGGTGCTCCCGAGAATCCGTTCCTGGGTCCTGCGATTCCTGCGGCTGTTTCAAGAACAGAGCCAGCCGGGGGTAGCCCCGGCTGGCTGTCAACTCTGGCGAGAGTTCTGTGGCGGGGAGAGTGTCATTCCACGCCCCAGAATCGGCCTCACCAACTACACCGCCGCCGGCTTGCGACGGCGATAGGCGGCCGCTCCCCCGGCGGCCAGCAGGGCGAGCGCACAGGTCGATGGCTCGGGAACGGTGGCCCCCGTGTCACCGACAGCGATGGTCGTCCCCGGAGTGTTGTTGTAGTAGGCGCGGGTGATCTCGTACCCGTAGTCGCCGGTCGGAACAACAATCATCTCGGCCCACCCGTAGTACGTGTTCGCACCACTGGTGAATTTGAAACCAAAGAACCCTGCCACTCCCTCCGTGAAGCCACCAGCACTAATGCTTCCGATCGAACGGTCGTAGGTAATCTCGAACCGGAAAGGAGCCGCGCTGAAGTCATGCCCGATCATCGCGGATCCCACGAGGAATCCAGCCGACAGTTTGGCGAAGTTGGCACCGGTGGTCCGCACGATCCGCCCACCGTTCTGTTCGGTGAGGTAAGCGTCGCCATGCCCCAGGTCCACCCCGAAGTCCGGGGTGGAGTCGCCATCGACATCCCAGGTGGTCACCCGGGTCGGCTTGGAAAGGATGGGGGTTCCCTGGGCGGACACGATGCCTGCCTCGACGACATTGCTCGAACAGAGGGCGAAGGTGGCCGCCCCCCCCGCCAACAGCAATTTTTCCTGAACCGACCGCTGAGCCAACGACTTGGCACTCGACATGGACGCTCCTCGTGTTGAAGTCCCGGGGTGAAACCGCCGGGGTGCACTTTCTGCACAACCAAATGGGAAGCAAATCACTTCCCCCCTTCCCTTTCAGCGAAAGAGCCCTCAACCTAGCCCCTCGACCCGCCAACCCCCCTATTTCGACGAGATGTCTGCGGAGCCCGCCCTACAATCGCTACAATCAATACAAGCCACCACAGTGATTTCAATGAATCTGGAGTCCGGTGCTTCCGCCGTCTTCCCATGCGGCAGCCTCCCCCCGCGGATCCAAACTGGCAGGCTCCCGCACAGGACGACGCCCATCGAGACCTCCTGTTCCTCATCGACCCTTGGCGAGGAGGAGACTTCTTCACGGCAAATCGTGCTGTGCGGGAGCGCGGGCCTTCGGTTCGAACGTGGCCTCAAACCGCATGGGAAGACGGTGGGAGCACCGTACTCCAGGTTGAGAATTGTGCCCCCGCTTATCCCCGTTCGTGACGCAACGTCGGATCGACTGCCCAGGCCGCCTTCTGGGGGTCGAAGTCGCCCCCCAGGAATGTTGCCAGGACCCGGGCGACCCCCTGCGGATCCCGCAGCACGTCGTGGTACTTCACATCCAGCACGTCGAGAATCCCCTTCTGCTGGTGATGGCTCAGCAGTGCCCGCACCTGTCGCACCTGCTGCAGGTAGGTCTTCTGCAACGCCTCATCGGTGATCTGCCCCCCCTCCCGGCCCAGCCGCGCCAGCAGCTTCTTCTGCGACGCGATGATTTCCGGCAATGGCCGATGCATCATCACCAGTCGGTACTTGTACTGCTTCGACAGGTGCGGCAAGAGTTGGGCCACGATCTTCACCGCTTTCCCCTGCGCCTCCCCCAGCCAGGTGTGGTCGGTCGCCAGCTTCCGCGCCCGCTCGTGCTCGAGGTAACCCTTCGGGTTGCTTTCGTCGGCGGGGCGATGGTCGTCCACATAGACCGGCACACCCCCCGCCTGCAGCATCTGCATCATCATCGAAGTACCCGACCGCGGCAGACCCGTCACCACCACCACCGTCTCTTCCCGGGGGGGCAACTCGACTTTCTGGGCACCCCGTGCGCCGGGAAGTTCGCCCGCTTCAAACACGTCGCGCAGTTCGGCGGGATGCACTCCCTGGGCCGCAACCTCGGCTGCCGAGATCCCCCGCCACCGCTGCGCCTCGCGGGCCAGATCGCGATGCCGCCGGGCCCCCTCGGCATCCCCCTGCTGTCTCAGCACCCGGGCGAGCTCGCGATGGGCGGTCGCCAACAGCGGGGCGACGGTCACCGCCTGCCTCAGCGATTCGATCGCCGGCGCGGTTTGACCCAACCGCGCCAGCGCCATCCCGACCAGGTAATGCGCCCGGGGATTGTGGAAGTTCTGACCGATGCAGGTCTGGGCCGCGCGGGCTGCCGTGGCCCAGTCTCCCCGGTGACTGGCCACCCGGGCCAACCCCAGGTGGGCCGCCGGACTCAGCGGATCGAGGTCCAGCGCCGCCTGGAATTGACTGGCGGCTGCGTCCCACCGGCGACGCTGCAACTCCAGTTCGGCCATCTTCAACAGCAGCGACGGACGGTTGCGCAGCTGCACCCCCGACGCCTGCTGCAGACGCTGCAGCGCTTCGTCGAGTCGGCCTTCGACCTGCAACACACTCCCCTCGAGGTACGCCATCGCCGGGCGGTTGATCGCACTGACACGCCGCAATTTGCTCAAGTGTCGCCGGCGTTTGTCGGGCACCCGCTTCCAATCAATGGTGTCCTTCGCGGGCTTGGTCTCGGCAGCCCCCACCTCCCCCTGGGCGTCGTCCAAGTCGGGGGTCTGGGGAGATTCGCGCCGGGCGCGCGCAGGAGCTTGGGCCAGGTCCGGCACCGCAAACTCCTCGGCGATCCCCTGATCGTCCTCATCCTGCTTGAGAAAGTCCTTCTGCAAGAGTTCGATCTCGGCCCGTACTTCGCCCACCGCCCACTCGGCCGCCTCACGTTTCCGCTGCTGCAGCAGTTCGAACGTCTGGCGGGCCTCGGTCGGCAGTCCCCGGTCGAGCTGGGTTTGCAAGAGATGCACACCGAACCGGCTTTCGCGTGGCCAGCGGTCCCACAACTCGCGGAACAGGTCGGCCGCCTCGGCCAGTTGCCCCCCGTCGACATACGCCCGCGCCAGGTTGTACCGCAGCTCGCGCACGGTCGAGTCGACCGCCTCGCGCACGTCTTCCCCCGGGTCCTCAATGTAGCCCAGGTCGACCAACTGCTTGAGCGCCTCGGTCGAATCGATCGGGTCGGTCTGCAGATCGGGGGGATGACGGCCGTCGTCGCCGGGGACGTCATCCCACGAGTCGATGTATTCCGTCCGGGGGGGCTGCTCGTAGATGGAGGTCAGCACCCGGCCATCCATGTCGCGTCCCATCGGCAGCCCAAACAGCGACAGCAGCGTGGGGGTCACGTCGATCAGGCGGGCCCCGTAGATCAGCTCATCCCGGCGGATCCCCGGCCCACTCGCCACAAAGATCCCGAAGTCGCGGTGCTCGAGGGCCGGCCCGGCCGGCTCGTTGGGTATCGATCGGGGCCGCAAGTGATCGGGATGAAACCCGTGATCGCTCAGGACGATCACCGTCGTTTCCGGCCCGGCCAGGTGCAGCAGGTGGCCCAGCATCAGGTCGTGGTAGCAGTACCCACCGTTGACTACCTCGCTGTAGAGCTCGAAGTCGCGTTCCGAAACCCATTCCAGCCGGGGAGGGTGGTATTTCATGAAGCCGTGGCTGAAGTGATCGATGGCGTCGAAATACACCGCGGCGAAGTCCCAGTCGGTGATCTCGTGCATCAGGTGCACGGCCGCCCCCTGGATGCTGGTGCATTCCGCCACGATCTTGGCGAGGCTGTTGAGCCGCTGGTCTTCCTCCTGGTTGATCTCGGGGGCCCGGGGGACGAACGACCGCAGGATGTCCCCCTCGATGTCGTGGGGGTGCAGGCGATCCTCGGCCAGCAGGGGGCCCAGTTCCGGGGGATGGACGGTGCCCGGCTTCATGGGCCAGGGCTTGTCGGCGGGACCGACCGGCTGCTGGAAGAGGTTCGAGACCATGGCCCCGCGGATTGGCTCAGCGGGATTGCTGGGCCACCAGCCCACGACCAGCGACTTGAGGCCGTTCTGATTGAAGATGTTCCAGACCGCCTTGGTGTGGCGGGAGAGGATGGTGCTGGGGCGGACGAATCCGGTCTGGGGATCAGGCTCCGAGAACCCATGCACGCCATGCTTGTAGGGGCGTTTGCCCGTGGCGATCGACGTCCAAAGCATGGGCGACAGCGGCGGTTGCAGCGTGGCCATGTTCCCCATCACGCCGGTGTCGATCAACCGGGCGAGGTTGGGCATCAGCCCTTTTTCAATCAGTGGGGAGATGACCTTCCAGTCAGCGGCATCCCACCCGACCAACAGCACACGTCGACGAGAACCAGCCATTCTGCACCTCGAAAAGGCAACGAACTTTCTCAGGATATCTCGGGATGACAGCGCGGAGGTGCGATGGGTTGAGGCAAATCAGTCAAAAATCCCGCTTAAAATCGCAGAAACGGCACAACCGTTTTGAAAGTCATCGCGTGACTTCCGCAACCTGGAGTCCGGTGCTTCACCAACTTGGAGTACGGTGCTCCCACCGTCTTCTCACGCGGCAGAACCCCCACGCGGATCGAAGTTGGCAGGCTCCCGCGCAGGACGACGCCCATCGAGACCTCCTGTTCCTCATCGACCCTCGGCGATGAGGAGACTTCTTCACGGCAAGTCGTGCTGTGCGGGAGCGCGGGCGT
>DNUF01000188.1:16344-40290 GCA_003508595.1 Planctomycetaceae bacterium | reverse complement strand
GAGTACGGTGCTCCCACCGTCTTCTCATGCGGCAGAACCCCCACGCGGATCGAAGTTCGCAGGCTCCCGCGCAGGACGACGCCCATCGAGACCTCCTTTTCCTCATCGACCCTCGGCGATGAGGAGACTTCTTCACGGCAAATCGTGCTGTGCGGGAGCGCGGGCGTTCGGATCGAACGTGGCCTCCGACCGCATGGGAAAACGGTGGAAGCACCGTACTCCAAGTTTGGCCCCGGGCTCCAAGGCAAAACAAAACCGCCAGCCGGGTGGGTGAACCCGGCGGACGGTCGATAGACCAAGGAAACCATCGGGGCCGAAAGTGTCATTCGGCGGCGTTGGATCCGCGATTCAAGGACTACAACGCAGCCTTCTTGCGACGACTCCTGTACGCGGCCACGCCACCGGCCGCCAGAAGCGCCAAGGCGCAACTCGATGGCTCGGGAACGGCACTGCCGGTGTCGCCGACCGTAATCGTGGCCCCGGGGGTGTTTTCGTAATACGCCTGGGTGATGGTGAAGCCTGATCCGGGGGTACCGCCATGGAGGTCGAGCTCACCCCAGCCGTAGTAGGTGTTGCCACCACTGGTGAATTTGAACCCGAAGAACGCGATGTCTCCCGTCGACCAGCCTTGGGAACCCAGGTCACCGGCGACAGTGCCACCCCACGTCGCAGTGATCTGGGTTTGCGCCGCGTTAAAAAATTGGAAACCGGGCATGGATGGCCCGACCTCGAAACCCGAAGACAACTTGGCGACCCCGCCAGAACTCACCGTGGACGCGGCGACAAAGCGGCCCCCATTGATTTCGTTGAGCACGCCAATCACATAGCCTGCGAAATTTTTGTTCTGCAGGGTGAAATCCGTTGTCGAATCTCCATCGATATCCCAATTCGCAACGCCAAACGTGCCTGGGGGGCTGATCGGTGTCCCCTGGGCGGAGACCACCGCCGCTTCAGCAACCGTCCCCGACGCCAAGGCGAGGGTCGCCGCCCCACCCGCCAGCACCAACTTCTCACCAATCGACTTGCGACACACTTCCAAGGAACTCACGGTTGATCCTCTCCGGCTGAGACATCCAATTGACAACATGCGAACACGGCACCTCAGAGACGTGCTCCCAGCAACGGGCGCATCGTCTCCGAAGCGATATCCACCAACAGTTCGTCGGGGCAAAGATCTGAAACATGACGCAAAAATCCAAAATTGTCCGAAGTCCTGTGTTTGACTGGTCTTGCGCGCAAACCGCCACCCCGCCTGAATGGCTGCTTCCCGCCCCCCCCGTCACCGCGACTCTCCGTTGAGCCAATGCGGACGGAGGTGGCCCGCCACCGTCCTCTGCTGACAACCACCCGATGGAGCCAAACCTGGCCTCCATTGACCCGTTTCACATGCGGTGAGGTCGCCTGGACCGAGGCTTCGTGACAGCCTCGCCCCCTCAATCGCCCCCACAGCAAAATGGTGCCGGGGGCAAAACCCCTCTGTTCTTTTTCAGAAAGTTTCCTGCAGTCCTGCAGCAGATCCCCATCGATGCCGCCTCGCTTTTCAATCCCACCGTTTCAATCCGGCAGTGGTCCCCACCCCGCGTTCGTTGAGCCATCCAATGTACTGCCGCACACATCTGGCGGATCGGTTTTAACGTCGCCCCCCAACCCCCTCTCGCCGACGTGTGAATTCCCACCGAACGGTCGTTGCAGGCCATTCCCTGGGTCCATTACCTTTTTCAAACGAGGATGGTCCGTCCCACGTGTTTGGTTTTCCCATGGCTGTCCAATTCGCAAGCACCAGTCACGGTTTGGTTCTGCGACTTTCGGCAGGCGTGGCTGATCCCGAAAGTTGGGAGCGGTTCGTCTACACCTACGGCCCCCAGATTGTTCAATGGGTCCGTGACCACGGCCTGCAGGACGCCGACGCCCAGGATGTCGCCCAGGAAGTGCTGCTGCGCATCTCGCGTCAGATCACACGAATGGCGGGCCAGCCCCCGCGCCGTTTCCGGGGCTGGCTGCACGCCGTGGTCCATGGTGCCTGGGCCGACTGGGTCGAGTCACGAGGGTCGTGGCGGTCGTCACTGAAGACGGAGACGTCCCCATGTCATCCCGCGCCGGAGCTGCTGGCTCAAATTCCCGCCCGGGAGGACCTGCTGAGCCGTCTCGAGGCCTGCTACGACCGGGAACTGTTCGACCTCGCGGCGGATCGGGTCCGCAAACGGGTCTCGTGCCAGACCTGGGAGGCGTTTGAACGGTTGGCCTTGTGGCGGCACACCTCGGCCGAGGTCTCTCGAGAACTCGCGCTCTCTCCTGAGGCGGCGTTGGCGGCCCGCTGCCGGGTGCAGCGCCTGCTGCGGGAGGAGGTCCAACTCCTCGAACAGCATGACTGAACCCTCCGATCCGGCGGACATCACGGCAAGCCTCGGAACGGAGTGTTCCGCCGCCGAATTTCCCGAGCAACTCCCGCTGGAGGAGCCTGCCCTCCCCCATTGGAGCCGGCCTGCCGAGGCGCGGCCGAGAGACGGCGCGCTCGATGTGGTGGGACGCGTGCTCGACGAACTGCACGGCCGGTTGGGACCGGTCGATATGGGACCGGTCGATATGGGACCGGGCGATTTAGGACCGGGCGATTTGAGACCGCGGCACCGGGGCGAGCGCGGGCGACTGACCAGTCTCTCCGCGACGGCGCGAATCCACCCGCCCCTGACCCGGGGGGACCTCGGCATGCTGGCCCAGGTCGCCCGCACACCCCCCGAAGGGGTCCGCCGCGAGGACGAAGTGTCCGATCGTTCGGCGACCGGGCAAACAGCGCAGCCTCCCCCGGCGATCGCCGGCTTCACCGATCTGGTCGAGGTGGGCCGGGGCTCGGCAGGGCGGGTCTACCGGGCCTGGCAGGGATCCCTGCGGCGGACCGTGGCGCTGAAGGTGATGACCAGCGAGGTGACGGCCGAGTCGATCGGGCGGGCCCAGCGCGAGGCGCGGGCGCTGGCAGTTCTCAATCACCCGCATGTTCTCACGATCCACGAAGCCGCGCTGCAGCACTCCCCCCCGTTCCTGGTGATGGAATGGATCCCCGGAGGATCGCTGCAGGAGCGCCTGCGGCGGGGACCGTTGTCGATCACCGAGGCCACCCAGGTGGCGCGGCAACTGGCCAGCGGCGTGGCGGCCTGTCACGACCTCGACATCGTGCACCGCGATCTCAAGCCGGGCAACGTGCTGTTGGCCACCCGGGCCTCGGAATCGGCGAGGGGGACAGCGTCGGGGGAGACGCTGTGCGTGAAGATCACAGACTTCGGGCTGGTGCGACTCGCCGATCACTCGCTGCAGTTGACGCAGGAGGGAGGGGTGGTCGGGACCCCGGGCTTCATGGCCCCCGAGCAGACTGGCCTGCGCCCCCAGTTGGGTCCCGTGGGGCGGCTGAGCGACATTTATGGTGTGGGGGCGGTCGTGTTCGCCTCCCTCACTGGCCGGCCCCCACATGTCGGCTCGACTCCCCTGGAGACTCTGGCCCAGGCGGCGTGGGAGGAGCCCCATTGGCTGCCGCAATTGCGTCCCGACATCCCCGGCGATCTGGCGGTGATTGTCTCCAAGTGTCTGCGCATCGCGCCGGAAGATCGGTATGCCTCGGCGCGGGAACTGCTGGAGGATCTCGAGCGGTTCGAGTCGGGACGACCCATCCGGGCGCAGCAGTACACTGTCTGGCAGCGGGCCCGCAACTGGATGCGGGGGCATCCCACCGCGTCGGCGGTGGGGGGGCTGACCATCGCGGTGCTGCTGGCGGCGGTGCTGGCCGGTGGCTACCACGTCTACCGACTCAACACCATGCTGGCGGACCTCGAGCAGGAGCGCACGCGGGTGCTGCGTCTGCTGGGGGAAGCCGAAGAGGCACGCTTTGGGGAAGAGCGGAATCGTCGCGATGCCGTGCAGCAGGCCGTCATGGCCACCGAGGTGATGCTGCGCTCCATCGATTGCACGCCCCAACCATCGCCACAGGATCTGAACGCGTTGAAGGCGTTTCGGGGATACTACCTGCGGCAGATCTCCGCCCTGGATGACCTGGACCAACAGCAGGCCGAAGTCATCGGCCAGGCCCTGCTGACCGCCTGTTCCGTGGAGTGGCTCTGGCGGGTGCGGAACGACGAGACCTTGTTGAGCGCAAGGTGTATCGAACAACTCCTGGAACGGTTTCCCCGCTCTTCGCTCCTGGCCGGTGCGGCGATGCGAGCGCTCGCGATCCAGTGGAACATTCACCTGGTCCAAGAGCGGCAGGACGAGGCCGGGCACGTATTGCAGCGGCTGTTGGCGATTGTGGACCGCCAGGAAACCGACACGGTCTCCCTGCCCCCCATCCGCTGGGTCGCAGGCATTGTGTCGGACCTCTGGAGGGCCGATCGTGCCGATGGGGCGCTCCAGCTGGCCACACTGTCGCTGCACGCGGAACAACAGCGTTTTCGCGATTCCTCCCAGGATGGCGAAGACTGGAGCATTCGTCTGGGGCTCGAAGCTCAGCGCATCGGCCTCTTGCAGCAGGTGGGAAACCAATTCCAGGTCGAAGAGGCCCTGCAACGCTGGATCGATCTCTCGCGGGAATTCGAGCGACACTACCCTGATCGATCACCGGTGATCCTGGGCGAACGATGGCGGTTGATCACCCAGCAGTTGCGACACCTCTCGAATACTTCGGAACCTCAAAACCATCCGCTGTTGCTCGAATTGGGCCTGGCCTGCATGGCCGACTTCCAAAAGGTCGCGGAACCGGGGCCACCATTGGTCACAGCGGGGTTGGAATGGTGCCGTTTGTTGTTGGAGTCACGCGTCTCTCCGATGAGTACCCACCAGGTATCGGAGTTGACCGAGGAGGTTCTGCGGCGGGGTGGGGAGTTGGCCGGACTGGGGGACTTGCCCGACCTTCGACTCGACCTGGGGCGGGTGCAGGTCCTGTTGGGCGAGAGGGAGTGGAACGAAGGACGGGACGCACTGGCGCTCGAATATGCCCGACGAGCCCAAGGGTCCCTCGAAGCCCTGCCCCCAGACCACAAATCGTCGCAACGGGAGCTGCGGCAGGCCTGCGATCTGGCAGCTCGAACCAGCGGGCGCCTGGGCTGGACCGCCGAGGAACTGTCGCACCTCTCGCGGGCCTGGTCTCTGGCAACAGAAGAGGAACGGGCGAAAATCGAACCTCGGCTCCAGGAGTTGTCCTTGGCGGGCCGGCATGTGTCTCGCGAAGGCACACCCGTCCCCCGATGATTCGGTCTCACTGGTCCCGCTCAATCCGATCCCCCGGGGATGCCGAGATCGAATTCCGCCTGAATCGCGGACCGTCTCCCCCCTCATAAGACACGGTACCATCCGCCGTCCTGGCCGGCTGCGACGCCTGCACGCCGATCGCGAATGGCCGGCCCCCACACAGGAAGGCTCCCCTCGATCCCTATATTTCCACTTCTTCCCTCGGGGAGCAGAGATTGCTTCGGGCCAAGTCATGCTGTGCGGGAGATTCGGGGTTTGAATTGCAAGTTGCCTCCGGCCGAATGGTCAATCCTGGAGTACGGCGCTGCCGCCGTCTTCCCATGCGGTGTCACCCCCGCGCAAATCGAAATTGGCGATCTCCCGCACAGGACGACGCTGAACGAGACCAACCCTCGTTCTTCCAGGCTGGCGGAGAAGAAGAGTGCTTTCGGGCCAAGTCGTGCTGTGCGGGAGCTTGGGCCTTCGAATCGAACGCGGCCTCCGGCCGCATGGGAAAACGGCGGAAGCGCCGTACTCCAGGTTTTGGCGCCGGACTCCAGGTGGGGGTTCAACCGATCTTGAGGCGATCCAAAACCCTGCCTACCATGCTGTGAGGGACGGCCTCTGCCCCCCCCTCCCTTCCTCGCCCGCACGCTCCTGTTCGCCCTTCATTGTGTCTGCCGGTTTTGATTTCTCCTCCGCCATGCGGTGCCTGTGTGTCGACATCACGCAGCGCGTCCCCGAGTTCCAGCACATCCGCATGGAGCACGTGGCGGTGACGTTTGCCCAGGCCCGGCTGCGGGTGAATCACGGGTTGCAGGCGAAGCTCACCCCCCTGCGGTTCCAGGACGGGTCGCTCGTCACCACCCGCCGGGGAAGTGAATGGGCCATCCAGCGCTGCTTCCTGGGGGGAGTGGAGTTGCTCTACATCCTCACGTTCTACCTGCCCCGCTTCCAGGAGCAGACCTACATCGAAAAACTGATCACCGTGATGCACGAACTGTATCACATCGGCCCGCGGTTTGACGGCGACATCCGCCGGCTCCCCGGGCATTACCACGTGCACTCGCACAGCCAGAAAGAATTCGACAAGCAGATGGAAGTGCTGGCCCGCAACTACCTGCGGAACGGTGCCCCCGACCACCTGCATGGCTTTTTGCAGTTCAATTTCGACCAACTGGTCGAACGGCATGGCCGGGTTGTGGGCATGAAAGCCCCCATCCCCAAACTGCTCCCCCTGCCGAAGCGCGCTTGACCGCATCAGCGTGGGTCGTGCCCAGCGTGTCCTTCCCGGCGGACACAGCGCGCACAGCCCCCCCACCTTTTGGGCCGACGGCCAGTCACTTTCCGCCTTACGCCTTTTGCCTTCCGCCTTGTCTCTACTTCGCCTCCGGCCGGGGAGCCGGGTGGTGCTTCAGGAACGCCTGGGCCATCTCGGTCCGGATCCGGGTGGTCAGTTCGCGGGTCAGCAGTGTGCCGTGGTCTTTGCCCGGGACCAATTCAACAACCGCATCACTCTTCAGTTTCGCCTGCGATTCCTGCAGCAGACGGGTGGCCCCTTCCAGGTAGAAGGTGTCGGCATCCCCCATGATCACATGCAGTTTGCCAGCCAGCTTCGGACCGAGGGTCGACCAGTTGGTCTCCAGGATGTGCCGAATGTCGTATTTCTTCCACGCCTCGGCCGCCCTGGTATCGACCTCGCCCGTCTGCCGGTTCCAGACACGCACGGGACGTCCATCATCCCCCCGGGGACTGAAGACCGCCTCGAAGCTGTGAAGCTGACCGCCGGGACCGACGAGTTCTTCCATGCGGTCGAAGTCGTCATACCACAGCAGGACCTTGCCATTGGACCGCCCGAGGGGACGGCGGTTCCCCTGCGGATCGCGGTACATGTTCTCGCCTGGACGGTAGAGGTTGATCTGCTGGAAGTCGCGGAAGTCGACCGGGTCGGGGGCGGTACTCCAGCAACCGCCGAAGGTGTCGGGATAGGCGACCTGCAGCCAGAGGGTGCTCCAGCCTCCCGAAGAGTGACCGGTGAGGAAGCGGGCGGTGGGGTCGGCGATCGTGCGGTACTGGGCGTCGAGGGCGGGAATGAGCTCCTGCACGAGTGCGGTGCCGACCGGTCCATTGTTGGCCGAATCGGCGAACACGTGGTGCCCAAGGCCGCACTCGGCATCGAGGAAGACCCGCAGGAATTCGACTCCGCCGGGGTTGTCTTCAGCCACCGGCTCTTTCCGCAGGCCGGCGAAGTGGTTTCCGCCGAATCCCTGCACGACGAAGATGACGGGATACCGGCGTTCGGGTTCTTTCTGGTAACTGGCGGGAAGGACGACGCTGGCCCGCTGGCGAACGTCACGACCGTGGAACTTCGAGAGCAGTTCGCTGCGCAGGTCGAGCAACCGGCACCAGTCGTTTTCTGGAAACGTCCGCTCCTCGACAATCCTGTTGATCGCCAACTTCGCCCCGGCCGGTTTTCCTTCGACTCCTTCCACCCTGGCGACCGCGCTGAAGCCATTCCCCGCACCGGCCCCCACCTCGCGCACGAGCGGGTTGAAGCGGGCAACGGCCTGAACGTTGTAACCGGCGAGATCGAGATCGCAGAGCGCCTTGGGGAACACAATCTGGCCACTCTCGTCATCGGTGTTGATCGGGAGCGACTCGCCGGGCTTCCAGTCACGCACATCGACAGCCAGCATCGGTCCGGGATTGAACCAGTTGGGCCCGAATCGGGGCTCGCGGTCCCCCTGGGCGAAGAAGAGGTACACCCGGCCCGTGAAGGGCTCGGTCCGAACGGCCGGGTCAAGCGTCAACTCGAAGCTGTACTCGGCTGCAGTGAGCGGAATGGCCGTCAGCAGGCATCCGACAAGACCCGCCAGGAGGGTCCCCACTCCGTTCTTCAGACTGTTCCGCACCAAAGCACTTCCTTCCCCTGACGGGATTTTCGATGTCCGGCCGTTGATTGAAGGCGGCCGATGTCGAGCGTGTCCGAATCGAGGGCCGGTCGTGACCTGGAATCTGTCTTCAGGTCTGCCCCACTCCTCCTCGAACCAACCAAATCTTGACCAAATCTATGACCAACTCTTATCCAACCCGTAACCAACCCGTTCCTCGCCTGACCGGAGGCTCGCCCCAATGTCGCAGGAACCGTGGGCGAACGGGGAACTACGCCCCCTGGAGGGAATCGAGCCGCTTGACGGCATCGCGGTAGGTGTAGTCGACCTCGAGGACCTTCTGGTAGTACTCTTCGGCCGACTGCTTGTCCTGCAGTTCTTCACAGAGTCGGCCGAGCGAGTAGAAGAGGTCCTTGAAGAGGTCGGGCTGGTTCTCGTGGTTGATCTCGGGAATGGCCGCCTCAAACTGCCGGCGGGCGAGCTGGGCCTTCTTGTCGTAGGCGAAGCATTTGCCGAGGTTGACCAGCGATTCTCCCTTCACGCGGGGGTCGCTGCGCGACTGCTGCAGCAGGGGGATGGCTGCCTGCCACTTCTGCTGCTTCATGAACCTGGTGGCCAGTTCGAACTTGAGCCGCATGTCCTGCGGGTAACGATCGGTGCGGGCCGAGAAGACCTCGACCTCGCGGTTGAGCAACTCGGCCGCGAGGGCGACCACCCGCTGCTTCCTGACCTCATCGGTGGGGGCGGCGCGGAACTGTTCCTTGGCGACGGTTACGGTCTTGGCCATCAACTCGAGCTGCACATCCTCGAGCACCTCGCGGATGTTGATGTTTCCGCCGGAGGCCTCGAGGGCCTTCTGGAGGCTGGCCTCGGCATCTTCCAGCCGGGCCTCGCGACGGTAGAGGTCCGCCAGCTTGAGCAGGTTGTCTTTGTTGCCGGGGTCTTTGCGGACCGCCCGTTCCATGTCGGCGATCGGATCCTGTCCCGGACCGGAGGCCTTGTTCCCCCCCATCCGTTTCGCCACTTCGTGGGGAGCCATGACCCCGGTGGTCGACTCGGCCCCTTCGTAGCCGCCGCGGTCCATGACCCCCTTGGTGTCGAGGGCGGTGATCTTCGAGCGGGCCTCGCCGTTGGTCGGTTCGAGCTTGAGAATGCGGCGCCAGCAGTCGGCGGCCCGCTTGTACTCGCCACGTTCTTCGAGCACCTCGGCGAGCGACTTGTTGATCTCCTTGTTGCCCAGGTCTTTCTTGAGCGCCTCTTCGTAACTGAAGATGGCAACCTCGGGGAATTCGCGGGCCTTCGCCGCATCTCCCACATCCTGGTTGAACGCGACGTCCCAGGGATTGACCTGCAGCCCCTCTTCGGCCGCCATGTCGAGCCCCGCCCAATCCTTGGTCATGCGGGACTTCTTGGTCTTCGTCTTGGCTCCCATCGTGCGCATGCCGGCCATCGCCGCACCGGTGCCGTTGTTGTTGAACTTCTTGTACTCGGCGAACCGCAGCGATTGCCGGTAGGTGAGGTTCTCGGGACGCAGCTTGACAGCCGTCAGGTACATCTGGATGGCGTAGTCCCAGTTCTCTTTTTGGACGGCTTCGTTGCCACGCCGCCAGCAGTCGGCGGCCGGTTTCTGTGTGTCACCAGAGCTCATGACGTCAATCCTTGTCCCGCTTCCCGCAGAAGAGCACCGGGAAGCTGCGTTTACTGGTCAGGCAGAGAACGGAAGTTTACCATAAAAACGAACGACAGAAAGGAACCCGACCCCGCCGATGCCAACCGGAACCGTTTACCTTGTGGGGGCAGGCCCCGGTGATCCCGGATTGCTGACCCTGCGGGGTCTGGCCTGCCTGCAACAGGCTGATCTTGTGCTCTACGACGGGCTGGTGAATCCCCTGCTGCTGGGACATACACGGGCGCAGGCCGAGCGCACCTTCCGGGGTGAAAGCCGTTCCACCCACACACTGCAGCAGCAGGAGATCAACGCCCGACTGATTGCCGCGGCCCAGGCGGGTCTGACCGTCGTCCGGCTCAAGGGGGGGGACCCGTATGTCTTCGGTCGGGGGAGCGAAGAGGCGGCCGCGCTGGCGGCCGCGGGCATTCCCTTCGAAGTGGTTCCCGGGGTGACTGCGGCCGTGGCGGCCGGTGCCTATGCCGGCTTCTCGCTGACGCACCGCGATCACGCCTCGGCGGTGGCCTTCATCACGGGGCATGAAGACCCGGTGAAAGGGGTTTCGGCCCTGGATTTCGAGGCCCTGGCCCGCTTCCCGGGGACGCTTGTGTTTTACATGGGGCTCGGGCGGATCC
The DNA here is from genome assembly GCA_003508595.1 of Planctomycetaceae bacterium. Lineage (GTDB taxonomy): Bacteria > Planctomycetota > Planctomycetia > Planctomycetales > Planctomycetaceae > UBA10511. The sequence continues at coordinate 29,890 of DNUF01000188.1, read as the reverse complement.
ACGAGATCGCCCGGCAACTGATCGCTTCGGGAAAGCCGGCCGAAACCCCCACAGCGGTCCTTAGCCGGGTGACCACACCGCATCAACGCGCAGTCACCGCCACGCTGGGGACAATCGCCGACACCGTGACCCAGGCGGGGCTCTCGGCACCGTCGCTGATTGTCATCGGCTCGTGCATCTCGGGGCGTGAGGCGATTGCCTGGTTCGAGCAGCGACCGTTGCTGGGGAAGCGGATCGGCATTTGCCGGGCGCGTGAGCAGGCGTCCGTGGTGCTCGACCGCGTGCTGGCCCTGGGGGCCGAACCGGTGGTGATGCCGTTGATCGCCATCGAGCCCCCCGCCGACTTCACCGCGGTGGATGCCGCCCTGGACCGACTGACCGACTACGACTGGATCGTCTTCACCAGCAGCAACGGAGTCGCCGGCTTGCTGAACCGGCTCTGGGAGCGCGGGTTGGACACCCGTCGGCTGCAGCGGGCGAAGCTGGCGGCGATTGGCGACGGGACCGCCGCGGCCCTGGCCGAGTGGCACCTGCGGGCCGACCTGGTCCCCACCACCTTTCGGGCCGAGGCGCTGGCGGCGGCACTGGTGCCCCACGTGGCGGGACAGCACGTCCTGTGGGCCCGGGCAAGCCGGGGCCGGGAGGTGCTGCCCCACGAACTGCGTGCCGCGGGAGCCCGACTCGACGAAGTGGTGGTCTACCAGAACCTGGATGTCGAGACGATTCCGCCGCCAGCCGGCGAGTTGCTGCAGCGGGGGGACCTCGACTGGATCTGCCTGAGCAGCCCGTCGATTGCCCGCCAGCTCGCCCGACTCTGTCCGGCACTGACGACGTCGGCGGCGTCGGGACCACGACATCCCCGGCTTTGCAGCATCAGTCCCGTGACGAGCGCAGCCGCACAACAGGCGGGGCTGACCATCGCGGCCGAAGCGGCGGAATACACCTGGGATGGCCTGCTGCAGGCGATGATCCACAGCACGGCTGGCCAGTCCCCCTGACACCGGCATTCCGCCACGCGGACACAGGTGATCTCCCTCGTCCCTCCACGGAGTGAAATCGGTTGCTCCCCCCCCGGACGGCGGTGGCGCGCGACGTTACCTGGTGGCCAGTGGTTGGGTGGCCCGCAAATAGGCGAACAGATCGCGGACCTGCTGGTCGGTGTAGTCCTTGAGCAGACCTTCGGGCATGAGCGATTGCGGGCTGGCGGTCAGTTCGTCGAGTTCCTCCCGTTGCAGCGACGTGGTCTGCCCGTCACTCCCCCGCAGCACGACGACGCGGGCATCCTGGTCGGCAATGAAACCGTTCAGGGTGCGGCCATCCTTCGTGAGGGCCACGAAGTTTTCGAAGCCCTCGCGGATCTGGGCACTCGGATTCACCACGTTCACCAGCATCGTGTGCACATCATCGCGCTTGTAGGCGGTGAGCTCGGGACCGATTCGGCCCCCCTCCTCGAACAGAATGTGGCATTTGCCGCAATTGGCGAGAAAGAGCTTGCGTCCGTTGTAGGGACTGCCGGTGCCGACCGAAAGGACCTCTTTCAACCGGTCGACCTGGGCCAGCATTTCGGCGGTTGAGGCTCCCTGCACCTCGCCGAAACCCTGCCTGGCCAGGCGGGCGAGTTCGTCATCGCGCTGGAAGAGTATGCGCTGGACGACCTCGATGGGGACGGTCCGGGGCTCGATCTTTCCCTCGGAAACATTCGTCAGCAATTGCCGGGCCCAGGCCTTTCGGCTCGCCAGCACCTGCAGCGCCGTCGGACGGACGGTCTCGGGAAGGTCCTTGAGCCGGGCGACAATCGCCTGCCCGACCGCCGGGGTGTCGTAGCCCTGGAGCACGGCCAGTGCGGCGTTCTGGATCTCGGCATCGTCCGTGGTTTCAAAGAGCGTCTGCACGGGAGCGAGGGCTGCCGGGGGATGGATCTCGGCCAGCACCTGCAGCAGTTTCAGCCGGTCGGCCCTGGCGGTCTGCTTGTTGCCCATGGCCTGCAGCGCCTCCTGGAGGGCAGTGGCATCTCCCTGTCGGACCCGCAGTGCGAGCGAACCGCCGCCGGCCCTGGCGATGGCGGTGACGAGTTCTTCCGGCAGTCCCACCAGCGGACGTCCTTCGAACGCCTTTTCGAAACCGGCGAGCAATTGCCGGGCCTGGTCGGCATTGGGGGCCAGCGTCAGCAATTGGGCACACGCGAGCAGGTCCCTGCGGGTTCCCGCCGTGGCGTAGCGCCGCATCACGCGTTCGAGAATCGTGCCGGTGACGAGTTTTTGATTCCAGGCGGCCGGCTCGCGGAACAGGGCGATCACACCATCGCGATCACTCTCGGACTTCGCTTCGATCGCCCACCACAGGAGGAGTGGAATATGGATGTCGCCGGCATCGTCATCGCGGGTCAGCATGGTGGCCACGAGGGGGAGGGCCGTGGCGGAGGGGAGCCGGCGGACGGAACAGGCCAACTGGCTGCGGACTTCGGGGTGCTCCTCACGTGCCGCCAGCGTCTGCAGCCCCTCGGCAAAGGCCGGGGAGACCTGGTTCTGGTCGCACACCAGGCGGACTGTCCAAAGGCGGACGAACGGATTGGTGTGTGACAGCAACTGGACGGCCAGGGAATCATCGAGGCCATGCAGTTGGTAGAGCGCCCAGAGCAGCGTGATGGCCGAGTCATCGGACTCGGCCAACAGGCGGTCCTTCAGGACGGGCACAGCATTCGCCGGTTGCTTCCAGGCGAGTACCTGCAGGGCGGTCTGCCGGAACCACTTGTTGGCATCCTGCAGCCGGTTGATGAGTTCGTCGGTGGAGGCGCGGGTCAGGTCGAAGCGGGCAGCGGGGGTTCCCCCGCGGCGTTTCAGTCGCCAGATGCGTCCCCGGTCGCGGTCGATGCGTCCCTGGTAGTGGCTCGCGTGGTCGATCCGCTGCTCGTACAGGTCGGCGATGTAGATGGCACCATCGGGACCGACCTGGATATCGACCGGGCGGAACCAGGTGTCGCTGGTGGTGAGAGGGTGATCGACATCCTTGGTCTTGAGGGAGGAACGGTCGGGGAAGACATCACTGCGGACGACATGCCCCTGCAGTGGACCAACCCCAAACAGCTGGCCGTGGTACTGCACGGGCAGCGACGACTCGCCCGAGTTGCTGCGGGCCCCCTCATAGATGATGAACTGGTGGGTGAAGCGGGGCACATTGTCGTGCGTCATGTGCTCGAAGAAACCGAACGCATACGGATTCGACAGCGACCCATGCTTTTCGAAACCCTTGCGGTAGTAGCCCCCCTGGACATAGTGGAACCCGCGGGTGTTGCCGCCATTGTGTCCCGAGAAGGCCCGGCCATGGTTGTCGAACTCGAGACCAAACGAGTTGCCTCCCCCTTCACCAAAAAACTCGTAGCGTTTCGAGACCGGGTGATAGCGCCAGACCCCCTGCCCCAGCGAGCGGACCGCCTGCTCGACGGGAGTTCCCGGGGCGCGGATGACACCGGTCACCGTGCTTCCCTGGGCTCCGTAGAGCCAGCCATCGGGACCGAACCGCAGGCTGTTGGCGATCGAGTGCGAGTCTTCCATCCCGAATCCCTCGAGATGCACGACCGGGTCGCCATCCGGCTTGTCGTCGTGATCGCGGTCGGGATAGAAGAGGAGATAGGGGGGCTGGAGGACCCAGACGCCATCGCGATCGAAGGCGAACGAACTCGTGAGGCTGAGTCCCTCGACGAAGACGCCGTGCGACTCGTACTTCCCGTCGCCGTCATTGTCGGCATGCCACGAGATGCGATCGAGCCCGGGGAAATGGTTGGGAGGGGGCGGAGGAACCTTGTCGTAGACCGACCGCAGGAACTTGTCGCGGGCGACCATTTTCAGGCCGGCGGGGTCGGGATACTGGATGAACTCGCAGACCCACAACCGGCCGCGGGGATCCCACTTGATGCTGAGAGGCTGCCGGATGTCGGGCTCGCTGAGGGCCAGTTCGATCTCCAGGTCGTCGGGAATCCGGAACTGCTTCAGGGCTTCGGCCGGCGTCTGCGGACCGGCGTCGTCGATTCGCTTGAGGGACTTCGCCACCTCGGCGGCATCTTCGAGCCGGGTCGCCAGGGCGATTCCTTCGGGAACCTGCCGCTCGTCGTACTGGGCGAACACCGGATTGTCCCCCGGGCGGAACTGCCAGGCTCCCGCCAGGCGCAGGGCGTGCTGCCGGCCAAAGAGCACGGGGGCAGCGACGTTGAAGCCGGTCCGTCCCTCCTGGTTGTAGACCCGCAGGGCGACGACGTTGGGGGCGTCGGTCCGAACGCTGTCGGCAGCGATCAAGAAGCGGTCCTTGCCCCCCAGACCACTGCGGAAGAACGGCGGGAATTCACCGGCCTGTCCCACCTTCCTGCCATTGAAGTAGACCTCGTGCGCCACATCGACCGGCTCGACGAACAGCTCGAGATCGGTTCCCTTCCAGTCAGCCGGGGGCTGTACGAACCCGCGAAACCATGACAGGTTGTCTTCACCCGCGGGGGGGTTCTTCCAGACGTCGGGGACCTTGACCGTGGTCCAGGCGGCCTTGTCTTGCGCGACGACCGGGACAGCCATTGCCGCCACGAGGGTCGCGATGACAACAAGCGCCCGTCCGGGCAGGGGCCGCGGGGACGGGCGAGAGGGAAGACTGGGGCCGGCAGTTGGCATGGCGCACGCTGCTTTCGCGGGGAAGGGACCGCGGAAGAGACGCACCCGCTCTTCGGCGGCAACGCGTGGGGGTGGGAGCTGAGATTCGCCGGCGGGACAGTCCGGGGGAGGAATTCATTCCCCCGGACCGCCAGCGGGAGTTCTCACTCGGTCGCGAGGTAGTTGAGGTTGTAGTAGGCCTGCTTGTGCAGCAGGGGAAGCCCCTGTTCCGAACGGACGCCGTCGGCATTCAGTTCGTGAATGTGCCCTTCGCGCAAACCGGCGATCTTGAGCCGGACACTCTTGCGGTCGGCCGAGACAGTGGCCTGTTCAACCTTGGCGGTCGCCTGATCGACAACCGGGCTGCCATACGACGCCTGGAAAATGTAGGTGTAGGTCTCAAGCTTGTACGACTCGGGATTTCCAGCCATCTGGGTATCGACGGGCTGAGTGAAGGTCAGCTCGAAGCCATCGGGCTTGGCCCGCATGGTCTGGATCTCGAAGGGAACCTTGCCGGTCCAGTCGAGTCGTTCGACGGCGAAGGGCTTGTTGCCGCGTGAGCCCCAGCCCCGATTCGTACCACCCACAAACAGGCTGCCATTGGCGGTCAGCTCGAGCCCGAGCGAGCCCGAGCCAAAGCCTTCACGGAACGGGAAACAGGCCCCCTGGTAGTGTCCCTGCACCTTTTCGAGGTCACACCGCATGACGGTGCTGAAGGTCTGGTCTCCCACGAAGAGTTGACCGGCGAAGGGACCAAATTTCCCCTCCGAGGCGTCGACAGCAACCCCTGAGGCCGACTGGCCCATCTTTCCGTAGGGAAACAAAATGGCGGGGGGTTCGTACTGGGGGATCTTCTTCGCCTCAACGATGAAGCGACTGCCGCTCTCGGGTTCGCGGGGGGCCTTGCCGATGAATGGTTCGGCGAGGTTGTACCACTTGAAGCCACCGGGGTGGCCGACGAACTTGCCGGGGGAGAGGTGCTTGAGGCCGCAGGTGCCGTTCCAGGGCCCCTGGTTGTCGGTGTAGAACATGTCGCCCGCGAGATTGGCCCCAATGCCGCCGGGGGAACGGATGCCGCTGGTGGTCGGGATCAGCCGGCCATCAGGGGTGATCCGCACGCACCAGCCACGGTACTTGACGTCGCTGGAGAACGAACCGGTGAGGCAGAGGACGACCCACAGGTTTCCCTCGGCATCGAACTTCGAGCCGAAGGCGTACTCGTGGTAATCGCCGGAGATTTCCCACTCGTCATTGACGACCTCGAAGATGTCGGCGACGCCATCGCCGTCGCTGTCCTTGATGCGGGAGACGTCGCTGCGCTGGACGAGGTAGAGCCAGCCATCGCGCTCGGCGAGGCTGAGCACTTCGTGCAGCCCATGGGCGAACCGCTTGAACTGTGTCGCCTTGATCTCGCCCGCAAACGGATTCGACACCATCCAGATCTCGCCGCGTCGTGAGGCGACCGCGAGTTGGCCATTGGGCATCAACTGGAAGGCCGACGCCTCCAGCACCACGTCCTTCGGGACTTCGAAGGTGGTGATCTTGTAATAGTCGGCCTCGACGGGGGGCTTGTCTTCCGCCCGCACGAGGGAGGGGATGAGGCCGCACACGAGGGCCGACAGACCGAGAACACGCCAGAGCGTCATGGAAACCTCCACAGGGAGGGATGGAAAAGCGAAAGAACAGAACGCGAACCGGACCAATCCCGCGGGGGGCTTACCAGTCGATTTCCTGGACCACGGTCGCCTGACCCTGGTTGAGGGTCACCGGCAGCAGCAGTTCCTGCTGGCCGTTCACCTCGCGCAGAATCGGTTGTCCGCCACCAGGAAGGCGGATCTTGTAGAGGCCATTCACGAGGTATTCGCCATTGGCCTGGGGCTCGATCTTGCCGACCGCCCCCCGGAAGTACAGGCCGGGGACCTCTTTGGCCCCCTTGATGGTGAGGGTCCTGCGGAACCAGGCGTCGGTCTTGTTGGGGACCGGGACTGGCACATCCTCGACCGACAGTTGATCGGAGACATACCGGAAATGGGGACGTCCCGCCGGGTCGAGTTCGTATCCCTTGAACCGCCAGCCGAGCTCGCGGGGAGACTTGGCGGGCCAGGGAGCCTTGTTGTCTTCCAGCACCGCCAGCGGAACCTGGTCTTCCACGCGAATGAGGTGGTCTCCCAGCGGGCCCTGGAAGCCGGGGCCGCGGCCTTCCCAGTGCTTGCCGGCATCGATGAACCGGCCATGCCATGCGAGTGTCAGTGCCAGCTTGTTGGCATCCCATGCCAGATTGACGCGTTCGGGATAACCGACTGCGATGCCCCGTGCCGACAGTCCCTCGATGAAATTCCGGTAGATGACCGGGCGGGCATCGGGGCGCAGTTCGATGACATTGCCCACGAGTCCTTCCGGCAGGCCGGCCTTGTCGGCATCCTTCAGCCAGGACCAGAGGGCGGCCAGTTGTTTCGAGGGATCTCCCTCGTAGACATCGCGCACCGTCGCCTTCCCCTCGGGGAAGGCCGTCGGCATGCGGGTTCCGGGGCGATACCGCGGCGGGTCGACCATGTAACGGTGGAACCAGTCTTCGCGCACCCGCCGGGTCATGGTCTGCAGGTCCAGACCGCGGATGCCCGGGGTCTGGTGCCCACCAAACGTGTGGCACTTGATGCAGCCGAGCGCCTTGTCGCCGGCGAGGAAGCGCCCCTGCGCCTTGGCGCGGATCTCCGACTCGGGCAAAGGAACAGCGGGAGACTCGGCAGCCCGGTCGGCCTTCACGAAGGCCGGGGCCAATTGCGAGACCTCGGGGGCTGCAAACTTCGGCATCCGGGTGAGCATGTAGGGGCGATCTTTGGCCCCTTCGTTCAGCACCTGCTGCAACCAGTCATCCCGCAGCTTGTCTCCCACGCCATCGAGGGGCGGGGGAACGCGGCCTTCATCTCCCATCTCCTGGATGGTGGTCAGGAACAGGGGATTATGCGACCGGTCAGGGCCACCCACCCCACCCCGCGCATGGCAGGTGTAGCAGTTGAACGACTCCATGGTCCGTTCGATCTGGCTGCGGGTGTCGGCGACGGCGGCCCCAGCCGCCACGGCGGTTGCGAGGGCGGCTCGCTGGGACGCGTTGAGATCGTAGGCGGGCACCGGCGGCCGGGCCGCCGTGGGAGCCTGGGCCGCGAGGCAGCCCCGGTTGGCCGCCAGGTTCGCCAGGGGCTTGGCCTGCAGTTTCGGCGCCAGGGGCTTGCCGTCGAGGGTCAGGCCATGACAGTTGGCACAGCCGAGGCTCACGAACAGCCCCTTCCCCTGTTCGACCAGGGAGGGATCAACACGGAACTCCTTCGCGGCTTCTTCGGCCGAGGGGGGTCGGGGGCCCTGCTCGGTGAGGAAGATCCGGCCATTCGCGTCCTGGCGGGCGAGACCGGGACCTTCCAGCTCCAGCGACAGCGTCGCCTCGCCCCCGACCTGGGCATAGTCCACCCGCACCTGGTGCATGCCCGGCTCGAGCCTGACCTTGCCACTGTTGACCGTGTGGGGATGAATGCCGTCGGAATCGGCCACCTTTTTGCCGTCGATGAAGAGCTTGCTGCCGTCATCGGAACCGAGATGGAAGGTGTACTCCCCCCCCTTTTCGGCCTTCAGGTAGCCCTCGAAGCGCATCCCGAATTCATTCCCCCGGCCCGCGACGCCGAGGTTGAACCCGGCACTCTCCCCTTCCTTCACCGGCTTGATCTTGTCGTAGTCGGGAACGTTGTTCCAACTGCCGTGGTAGACCTTGAATTTCCAATTCGGATTGCGGGGCTTCACCTCGACCGGCCCGACCAGGTAGTTCGCCAGGTCGAGGGCTTCCTGAGGATTTGACACCAGGCGGGGCATGCGCCCCGAGGGGCGGGCCACATGCGGATTCTCGAGGAAGGTCGCCAGGCTGGTGATGCTGTACTTGGCTGACAGGTCGCCCAGCGGAATCGACGACTGGGTGGGGACCGATGCTCCTTCGCGAGGGGCATGGCAGGCGACGCAGCCCACCTGGTGGAACAGCGTCTTGCCGCGACCGAATGCCTGCAGGTCGGACGACTTTTCGGCCAGGGTCCCCGTCGAGGCCAGCAAGTGCGCCAGGGCCCTGGCCGCCGGAGCCCGCTCGGCCTCGGGCAAACCCCGCAACAGATCGGGCATCGCTGTGCCGGGCTTCACACCATGTGGATCGGCCAGGTAGGCCTGCAGCCACTCGGGACGGGCCCGCTGACCAATCTGGTCGAGGACCGGGCCGGGGCGACGGATCAACGAATTCGCCAGCGCCTCGGGGGCGGCATGGCAGACGGTGCAGTTGAGTTCGGTCAGCAGCAGCCGGCCCCCGGCCACGTTTTCACCCGTGGCCGACGCATGGAAGCGCTCGAATGCGGGGACCACCGGGCGGCGGGCTTCCTGCTTCGCATCGCGGGGAAGCACCCAGATGTTGCGGTAGCGGACCGGGTTGCCGTGATCCTGCAGATAAATGGGCCCCGCGTCGGCCGATTCCTGGTTGGGGGCGGCCGTCGTAATGCGGGGGAGTTCGACATCTTCGTGGATCAGCACACCGTTGTGCCGAACGGTGACCCGGGCGTTCGCGATCTTCTTGCCATCCTTGTCGAAGCGGGCGGCGGTGAAGTCGGCATCGTAGGTCTGCCACGCCAGCGGAGGGAGGCACATGTTGACGTCGGGATTCTTGATCGAATAGATCCCGCCGCACTCATTGTCTTTCCCTTCGAGCCCGAACGAATCGAGCATCTGGGTCTCGTAGCGCCCCTGGTAGTAGAGACCGCTGTTTCCCCGCCCCTGTCCACGGGCGAGGGGCATGTAGGGGGTGCGGAACTCGATGTGGATCGAGAAGTCCTGGAAGGTGTCGACGCTGGTCACTCCCTGTTCGAGAGTCTTGTCGGCAGCGAGGCGGGCTCCGTCGCGCCAGCGTTTCTTGAGGGTCTCGGGGGTCCCGTCGAAGAGGACCACCGCCCCCTCGGGAGGCTTGGCCCCGAGGGTGGGACTCTTCCGCGTTGTCTTTTTCAGCTGCAGATCGCCAATCGTCTGCTTGAGTTCCTGGGTGTCTTCTTCGGTGGTCTGCTTGAGTGCCCCGTTCCAGCCTGCACCGGGCAGGCCACCGCGGTAGGTCACCACCTGGAACTTCCCCTGTCCCAGGGCAATGACCTGGACCCCCACCTCGGCTCCCAGGTATTCCCCCTGCAGGGCGAAATCGGGATCGGCGGCGGCAGCCTCGGGAGTGCTGTACCCCTTCTGGGCATCCTCCGCCCCCCAGACGGCCGGGGAAGCCAGGAACAGCAGCGACATCAAGATCAACGTGCGGTGCAACATGCGTCTCGCTCGTGAAAGAACGGGATTCGACAGGGACGAACCTGCAGGGGTATTCCAGGGGACTGTCAGGCGCCGGGGCCCGTTCCTCACAGGCCCCGGTCACTCGATTCTCTAGGCGTATTCGCAGAGATACTCGTTGATGATGTTCTCGAGCAGCTCTTGCCGGCCGCTGCTGTTGGGGGCGGGGTTCCCCTTTTCCAGCATGTAGGCCTCGAGGTCGGCGAAATGCACGCTGCCGAGCTCGATCTTCCGGCCGATGCCGTCGTCGAAGCTGGCATACCGCTTCTCGACGACATCTTCGAGGATCTTGTCGCGACGAATGGCGGCGGCAATCTTGGCCCCGCGGGCGAAAGCGTCCATGCCGCCGATGTGGGCGTAGAACAGGTCGGCCGGCTCGAAGCTCTCGCGGCGTACCTTCGCGTCGAAGTTGATCCCCCCCGGGGCGAGCCCCCCCTGCTTGAGGATCACCAGCATGCACTGCGTGGTGAGGTAGATGTCGGTGGGGAACTGATCGGTATCCCAGCCGAGCAGCAGGTCGCCGGTGTTGGCGTCGATGCTGCCCAGCACTCCCTGGATGCGTGAGTATTCGAGCTCGTGCATCATGGTGTGCCCCGCCAGAGTGGCGTGGTTGGTTTCGATATTGAGCTTCACCCGGTCGAGCAGCCCGTATGCCCGCAGGAAGTTGAGACAGGCGGCGGCGTCAAAGTCGTACTGGTGCTTGGTGGGTTCCTTGGGTTTCGGCTCGAACAGGAACTGCCCCTTGAAGCCGATCGTGCGGGCATGGTTCGACGCCATGTGCATGAACCGGGCGAGGTGATCAAGTTCCCGCTGCATGTTGGTATTGTAGAGGTTCATGTAGCCTTCACGGCCACCCCAGAAGACGTAGTTCTCGCCGCCGAGCTCATGGGTCACCTCGATCGCCTTCTTGACCTGGGCGGCAGCGTAGGCGAAGACGTCGGCATTGCAACTGGTGGCCGCCCCGTGCATGTAGCGGGGATGCGAAAACAGGTTCGCCGTTCCCCACAGCAGCTTGACCCCGGTCCGTTCCTGGGCCCCCTTCAGAGCCTGGACGACCGTGTCGAGGTTCTTGTTCGACTCGGCCAGCGTCTTCCCCTCGGGAGCGACATCCCGATCATGGAAGCAGTAGTAGGGAGCCCCCAGCTTCGAGATGAACTCGAACGCCGCATCGACCCGCCGGACGGCATTCTCGACCGACTCGGTTCCATCATCCCACGGGCGCAGCATCGTTCCCGAGCCGAACGGATCACTCCCGGTGCCGCGGAACGTATGCCAGTAGCACACGCTGTACCGCAGCAGATCCTTCATCGACTTCCCCTCGATGAGTTCGTCGGGGTTGTAGTGCTTGAAGGCCAGGGGATTCCGGCTGCGGGGCCCCTCGAAGGGAATGACGGGAATTCCGGGAAAGTGCTCTGCCATGATGCCTTGGGAACGGAACGGAGAAACAGCACATCACCCCGGCCAGCCGCCCGGCCCGGCGATGCACTCCAGCGTGACGGGGAGTGTATCGAACGGCCCGGGGAAAGGGGAATGAACCGGGACGCTGTGCCGGCTCGACCCTGATTTCCCCTCCAGGTGCCCGGGCGCCCATTTCGCCCGGGCACCTGCCGAGACGTCGATGACTGTGGGGAGCTGTATCAGGTGCTGTCCCTGTCGTGTTCGTGCGAACCCCTTTGGATGGTGGTGTCCCCACTCAAGGCGGTTGTCAATTTGAGTGTCGGGCCCGCGCGTCGGCGAGGGCGAGGGCCAGCCCGGCACGATCGGAGAGTCCCAGGGGTTGGTGCCCCAGGGAGCGGGCTCCGGGGTCGCCGAAGAGCGCGGCGATCCAGGTGGCGTGATCACGGGCCTGGCCGAGGGGTGTCAGCACGTCTCGGGTATACGCGAGATCATCCGGGTCGAGGTGGGGTCCGCGGCAATTGGCGCGGTGTTGAACCCAGCCTTCCTGAGCCAGCAATTCGGACAGCGTCGAGGCGATTCCATGGGTGCGTTGCCAGGCGAGCCGCAGCAGGAGGCTGCGCAGCGTTTCGCGGACGGTCAACAGATCGGCGGGTTCGCTCGACCAGAGCAGGCCAGTGGCCCACCGGCTGACCGACGGGCGGGCCTTGCCCCCCGCACGGACCTGCAACTCGGTCGAGTAGCGATTGGTCCAGCCCCCGCGCCGATCGTCCGACAGGACGAGGCCGACCTCGATCTCGAGGTCGTTATCGTCCAACTCGGGGAGCAACTCTGCAACGACAGTCTGCCCGTATCGATCGGCGTCGAGGGCAAGGTATTGATCGAGCAAGTCGGGGACGTGGTCGTGCGCCATGGGGTTCATCGCGACCAACGGCAAGACCAGCCCGGTCCCGTCGGGCTGGATCATGGTTTTGAGGTATTCCAGAAACCGTTCGTCGTTCCGCGGCAGCCGATACAGATCGCGCTGGGTCTGCAACAGATCAAGCCAGGTGACGCGCATGGGAAAGTCGAACAAGGAACGGAATCGCTTTCGCAGATTTCAACAAAGCACAACGCACACGAAAAGAGCCGGTGAGATTTCGGAACTTCAGGACGGCCACCTTGCGGGGAGATATCACCCACCGTGAAGGTGTGGGGGCCGGCGGTCAACAACCTGCGAAACGGAATGCAAGAACGGGTCAAGGGTCCGGAACGGATGCTGGAGCATTGGGAGAATACTGACATCCCGTGAACCGTGCCTGTCATTCTTCATCGCAGAGGACTACGGAAGTCATGACTGGCCAGAAGTTCCGTATCCTTGACGCTCGCCATTTTCCATGCAGGGTTTTCAGCCTCGAAGAACCTCATTCGCACAGAGGACACTGGGCAATCACCATTTACAGATTGACATTCGTATCCATATACAATAGCATTTAGCCACAATGAACAAGCGATTCGACGCCATACTCAAGCATTTGCCGGAGGACTACCCCGAAGACTGGGCCCGGTTTGCGGGGGTCAACGCCCCGGTGACGGTGATTGATGCGGATGTTTCGACGGTGACGGCCGCCGCAGACAAGGTCTTGCGGGTGGAGGGACTGGATCCCTGGATTTTGCATCTGGAGTTTCAGGCGAGCCATGATGCCACGCTGGGACGTCGGTTGCTGCATTACAACGTGTTGTTGGGAGTGCGGCACACGTTGCCGGTGCGCAGCCTGGTGATCCTGCTGCGTCCGGAAGCAGATGGGAAAGATCTGACGGGCAGGGTGAACTGGCGGTTGCCGCACCTCAAACCGTACCTCGAATTTGAATACGAAGTCGTCCGCCTGTGGCAGTTGCCACCGGAGGCGGTTCTGGAGGGAGGGATTGGAACCTTTCCACTGGCACCGCTGACCAAGGTCGCTCGTCCCGAATTGCCACGTCTGATCCGGGAGATGGCGCAGCGGATCGATCGCGAGGCGAAGCTTCCTGCGGCTGAGTCATTATGGACTGCCACCTATGTCCTGCTGGGATTAGAATATGAACAGGAGTTCGCAAGCCAACTACTGCGAGGAGTGCGTGCCATGAAAGAATCGGTAACCTACCAGGCGATTCTGCAAGAGGGACGGGAGGAAGGGCGGGAAGAAGGGCGGGAAGAG
>DNUF01000188.1:7147-16126 GCA_003508595.1 Planctomycetaceae bacterium | reverse complement strand
GGGCGGGAAGAGGGGCGGGAAGAGGGGCGCGAGGAAGGTCGAGCGGAATCTCGACAGATTCTGCTGGCCCTCGGGACCGTCCGATTTGGCAAACCATCGCCGAAGATTCGCCGGGCTGTCGCCCGCATTGCCGATCCCGAGACTCTCAAACGCCTGGCCGTACGTGTCCTCAGCGCGAGGAACTGGACTGAACTGCTGGGCGAGATGGAGTGACTTCCTCTCTGGCCTGGCAAGTGCAGCCTTCGGCCTCAATTCGCCCTGAATTCCCATGGGGTCGACGGAACGGAGGACTCTGGTTCGCGAGCCAATCATTGTGAGGAGTGCGTGCCATGAAAGAATCGGTGACCTACCAGGCGATTCTGCAAGAGGGGCGGGAGGAGGGGCGGGAAGAGGGGCGCGAGGAAGGTCGAGCGGAATCTCGACAGATTCTGCTGGCCCTCGGGACCGTTCGATTTGGCAAACCATCGCCGAAGATTCGCCGGGCTGTCGCCCGCATTGCCGATCCCGAGACTCGTATACGCCTGGCTGTACGAATCCTCAGCGCACGGAACTGGGCTGAACTGCTGGGCGAGATGGAATAAAGCCTGCGCTGTCGCGGCCCCATCTCTCCAAACCGAATCTCGGAGAGGACGGGCCGTCTTGTCGGGAGATCGCTCCTGGTTCCGACGCACGATGACAATTGAGATCAGGCACCTCGGCGGCAGAGCGACTTTCCTGCGGGCGACAACAGGGCGTTGGAAATGGAGGGGGATGGCGTGGCATTCTGGCTTCGACAACGGGCCGACTCTTGACCCCCCGAGGGTGAATGGGCCGATTCCGGAATTGAGTTTTTCGGGGTGACTATAAACTTCTCTCTGTGAATCCGCGTTCCCGAGAAGTCGACCGCTGTGATGTCAATCCGCATGAAGCCCCTGATCTGGACGATGGTGCTGGCCCTGCTCCCCGTGCTTTGGTTTGCATTGTTGAGTGCGTTCGCCCGCCGACCGGCGGGATTGGGGGCGACAGAGGGCCGACTGGGGCCAATGCCGACCACTCCCAATGCCGTCGGGAGCCAGACCGACGACCCGGCGTACCGCATCGCCCCCCTCGAATTCACCGATGATCCCGCTGCCGCCTGGCAGCGACTGCAACAGGTCGTGTCTCATCAGCCACGGACGACGATCGTCACGGTCACCGACCGTTACCTGCATGCCGAGTCTCGTTCGCAGCTGTTTCGATTCACCGATGATGTCGAGTTCTTGTTGCAGCCTGAGGACCATCAAATCGAAGTCCGCTCGGCCTCACGTGTCGGCCATTCCGACCTCGGGGTGAACCGGGCGCGGGTCGAGGCGATTCGGCGGGAGTTCGGTGTGAAACTTTGAGTGCGGTCATCAGCAAGTGTCGGGGAATCGCCTTTCAACCTTCCTGACCAACTGCTGTTTCGACCGGATTCCTGCCAGGGTCAACTCCCAATCTTTCTTGACCCAGTTCATGCTCAATTCCGTGACTGACAACTGACCGACCGAATCACGGGGAAGGGAGACTGTCGTAAACAGGGAACAGGGACTGCCCATTTCCCCTTCCCCTGTGCTAGATTTGGGCCATCCCCCCCTTGGCCCCTGGGAATGCCGCCATGTCCCGCCCGACTGAATACCCCGCGATGTCTGCTGCCCGATTCCCCTGTGGGCTGACCCGCCGGGAATTTGTGTGGGAGATGGGGGGTGGGTTTGCCGGGACCGCCCTTGCCGCACTGCTCGCCCAGGATGGTTTCCAGGCCACTGCCCGGGCGAATGATTCCGATGAGGCACGGGCCGCGCTGAATCCCCTCGCGTCACGCCAGCCGCACTTCCCCGTCAAGGCGAAGTCGGTGATCTTTTTGATGATGAATGGCGCCCCCAGCCAGGTCGACACGTTCGACCACAAGCCGGTGCTGGAGAAATTCGCCGGTCAGCCGTTGCCCGACGGAAAGAAATTCATCAACTCGGGAGGCCGGAAGGTCGGCTTTCTGACCCCCAGCTTCCGGCCGTTTCGCCCCGGGGGACAGAGCGGCCTGATGATCTCGGACTTCTTCCCGAACGTCCGCGCGCATGCCGACAAGCTGGCGATCATCAACTCCTGCCATACCGACAGCCACGCCCACGGTTCGGCCCTGGTGGCGATGAACACCGGCAAGACCTTCATCGGGAGGCCTTCGCTGGGGAGCTGGGCCGTGTATGGACTCGGCACCGAGAACCAGAATCTCCCCGGCTACGTGGTGATTCTCGACAAGCGTGGCGGACCAATCTCGGGGCAACCGAACTGGTCGAGCGGCTTCATGTCGGGGGCGTTTCAGGGGACACTCTTCCGCCCGGTGGGGGACCCGGTGCTTGACCTGCGGGGGCCCGCCCACCTCGACCGCACGGCGCAGCGACGCCAGCTCGATCTGCTGGCTGAGTTGAACCAGCGGCACCTCGATGAGAGGCCCGGCGGGCAGGAACTCGCCGCCCGCATCAACAGCTACGAACTCGCGTTTCGCATGCAGTCGGAAGCCCCCGAGGCCGTGGATCTCGCCCAGGAGACCCAGGCGACGCTCGATGCCTACGGCGTGGGCCAGGCCCCCACCGATGAATTTGGACGCAACTGTCTCGTCGCCCGACGACTCGTCGAGCGGGGCGTGCGTTTCGTGCAACTCTACTCGGGGGGGGGCCACCTCGAAGAGACGTGGGACGCCCACCAGAGCATCGAGACCAATCACGGGCAGCATGCGGGCGAAGTCGACCAGCCCATCGGGGCCCTGCTGACCGACCTCGCCCAGCGCGGTCTGCTCGACAGCACGCTTGTGGTTTGGGGAGGAGAATTCGGACGAATGCCGTTCAGCGAGGGAAAGGGAGAGCCTGGACGCAATCACAACCCCTACGGATTCTCCATGTGGCTCGCCGGAGGCAACGTCCGCGGCGGGATGAAATACGGCGCCACCGACGAGCTGGGATTCGAGGCGGTCGAGAATCGGGCCCACCTGCACGACATCCATGCCACGATCCTGCACCTGCTGGGCTTCGATCACCGCCGGCTGACCTATTTCCATCAGGGTCGGCAGGAAAGCCTGACCGATGTCGGGGGCCAGGTGATCCAGGATGTCATTGCCTGAGCCCGGCCTGACAACACCGCCCACTCTCAACGGCGCATCGCGCCCGAGCCAACTGGTGTGCAGAACCGAAAGATCGGACGGGATCTCGCCGACAGAATTGGTCGACCCCATCGTTTTGGAACGCGGGCCAGATGGGAACGCATCGATTTCAGAACTGGCAGACAAGCCCCTGCAGCGTCTGGACGGCCTGGTAAACGCCGATGACCTCCCACGCGTTCTGCACCTGCGGTTCGACCGTCAAGGAGACGTGTCGACCACCCGATGTGTGGCGGACCCGAAAGGGAGGATCAACATCCACGGCCAGTTGTTCGCGGACAATCGCCAGCGCACGGGCCACAAACCCATCCTCGGTTCGCCCGATGATCTTGAAGGTGAACTGGCACGGAAACGCATGCGTCTGTTCGAGCAGTTCGACCGAGGGCAGGTTGTTCATGGCGGCAGATCCGGAGAGGCTGGGCTCAGACGCGGCCCGTTCATCTGATGTCATTCTAGACAGCACTCGCGCCGGATGTTGCCCGGGGGCGGGAATTCTGCCCGGCATGTTGTCGCCCAAACGGCTTGGTCGGTAGTCTAACGGAAGCGCGACGCCTCACTTGACCCCTCCCGCCCGACTGACTGCGACGATGTCCCGCCCGCCCCTCTCGACGGCCCAACTCCGCGCCCACGTTGATCGCCTGCCGCGCTACCTGCTGGGGCATTATCCCACCCCCCTGGAATTCTGTCCCCGCCTGACAGCCCAGCTGGGGGGGCCGAAAATCTACATCAAGCGCGATGACTGCACCGGGCTGGCGTTGGGCGGCAACAAGACCCGTCACAATGAATTCCTGATTGCCGACGCCCTGCGCAAAGGGGCCGACCTGCTGGTCTGGGGGGCGGGGGTGCAGAGCAACAACTGTCGGCAGACCGCCGCCGCCTGTGCCCGGGCGGGACTGCAGATTCACCTGGTGCTGGGTCGGGGAGGACCGGCGCAGGGGCCCGACAAGATCCAGGGAAACCTCCTGCTCGACTACCTGGTGGGGGCCCACGTTGACATTGTTGAGGAAACGATTGGACCGGACCTCGATGCCCGGATCACGCTCGAAACCGAGGCGCATCGGGCCCGGGGTCGCAGGGTCTACGGCTGGGACAAGCACATCTGCAAGCCGCTGGCGGCGGTCAGCTATCTGCTGTGCGTCGCCGAAATCGTCGAACAGGGAACCACCCAGGGTTTCTCACCCCGGGCGATCTACACCAGTTCGGCCGGCTCAACGGGAGCGGGGGTCGCCCTGGCCCGGAAAGCACTCGGTCTGGACAGTGCCGTCCACAGCGTCGCCCCGATCCAATGGCCCTATGACACACAGGCCGACATGGCCGAGATCGCCCAGCAGGCGGGACTTCTGGTCGGGCTCGACCTGGGGATGACACCGGCCGACATTGATGTCCGGTTCGACTGCATCGGTCCCGGATATGGCAAACTTTCCGATGCGGGTCTCGAGGCGATCGAGATGCTCGCCCGAACCGAGGGAATTCTGCTCGACCCCATGTACAGTGGAAAGGCGATGGCGGGACTCATCTCCGACGTGCGGGCGGGACGGTACCGGGCGGGCGAGTCGGTTGTGTTGATCCACACGGGGGGGACCCCGGCCCTGTTCGCCTATGCCGAGGGAATCGTGGGGAAAATGCATCCCCGCCGACTCGTATGACGGGTTGCGCAACCACGTGGCCTCGACTGTCTCACGATGCGGGGGAGATCAGACCGAGCTGTCGGGCACCGCGGTTGGCCGCCGTGGGGATGGCCGGGGGGACGCGGGAGGTTTGGCGGGTGGGGGGTTGAAGGCCGTGTAGAGCCTCCAGCCCAGCAGAACGGCGAGAGCCCCGGCAAATGCGAGGGGCCAGCGGAGGTCGGCCTTGACCAGCATGAAGTAGTGCACGACTCCTGCGATAGCGGCAACGTAGGTCAGCCGATGGAGCTGCTTCCAGCGGGAGGTCCCGAGCCGCTGGATCATGCGATTGGTGGAGGTGACAGCCAGGGGCACCATGATCACGAGGCCCAGGGTGCCCACGGCGAGGTACGGGCGCAGCGACATTTCCGAGAGAGTGCCCGAGACAGACAGTTCGCGATCGAGGGTGAAAAAGATCAGGAAGTGCGCGAGGGCATAAAAGAAGGCGTAGAGCCCGAGGACCCGCCGGTTCTGCGTGAACCAGTTCCAGTGGGCCAGGCGCACGAGGGGGGTCACCAGCAGCGTCAGGACCAGGAAGATCAGCGAGAGCATCCCCGTGGTGCGAATCGCGAAGTTGACCGGGTTGGCGCCGAGATTGCCCCGGGCGGCGTCCCAGGCGAGCAGCACGGCGGGGACGGCACAGTTCAGCAGCACCAGCCGCTTGATGAACGGGATGTCGGGAGTCATGCGGGACTCAAGTCGGGTCGGTCGGAAGAAAACCACGAGCGCTGGCAGAGAAGGTGACACCGAATAGGATCAGCCGGGTTCAGAACCAACGGCGGAGGTCCATCCCTTCATAGAGCTGGGCCACCTGGTCGGCATACCCGTTGAACAGCAGGGTCTTGCGCCGGCCAAACTCTCCAATCCGCTGCTCGCTCGCCTGGCTCCAGCGGGGGTGATCGACCTGGGGATTGACGTTGGCGTAGAAGCCATATTCATACGGAGCCGCAACGTTCCAGCTCGTGGGGGGCTGGTTCTCGGTGAGGGTGATCCGGACGATCGACTTGATTCCCTTGAATCCATATTTCCAGGGGACAACCAACCGCAGGGGGGCACCGCAGGCGTTGGGAAGTTCTTTCCCGTAAAGGCCGCTGGCGAGCAGGGTCAGGGGATGCATCGCCTCATCCAGCCGCAACCCCTCCACATAGGGCCAGTCCAAAACGGGAACCTTCTGGCCGGGCATGCGCTGGGGATCATTGAGGGTCTCGAAGGCGACATAGCGAGCCTTGCCGAGCGGCTCGACCTTTTTCAGCAGGCGGGAGAGTGAGAACCCGGCCCAGGGAATGACCATTGACCAGCCCTCAACGCACCGCATGCGATAGACCCGTTCTTCGGGGGGGCTGAGTTGCAGGATCTCTTCCAGATCGAACTCGCGGGGCTTCTGCACCAGCCCATCAACCTGGATTGACCAGGGACGGGGCTGAAACCGGCGGGAGGCGGCCGCCACCCGCTCTTTGCTGGTGGTGAATTCGTAGAAGTTGTTGTAGTTGGTGACGTTGCGGAAGGGGGTCTGCTTTTCGTCGGTGAAGAACCCAGACTGGTCTTCTTCGGGCGTGGTGGGCGGTGCGGCAGCGGTCACCGGTGTGTCCACACTGGCCGGCGGTTCTTCGGAGGGAGTGATCGCCGGAGGTGACTCGGTGACAGCGGTGGCCGGGGGAGGATCGGGCGGGGCGGGCTCGGTGACCGGCTGGGTTGGAGGGGGCTGCGAGGCGATTGGGGTCCCCGGGGGCTCACTGACGTCGCCGTCCGCCGTCGAATCCACACTCGACGTCGTGGCCGACTTGGTGGTGACGGAGGTGCGGGAGCCGTTCGGCGGATTTCCCGACCGGGTCACCAGCTCGCGCAGGGGAGAAGTCTCGACCTCTTCGCCACCGGGGGCATTCAACAGCCGGTACGCGGCCCCGGTCGTCAACAGACTGCCGGCCAGCAGGCCTCCCTGCAAAAAGCGACGGCGGTCGAGGTAGACCCCTTCGGGGGTGATGTCGCGGGAGGGGATTTTTGGGGGTCGGCTCACGGTTTGGACTCCGCCGGGGGACCAGGACGAACCTGCAGCAATCGAAATTCTCGACAAGCGGGAGTTGGTTTTCCAGTCTGCCCGCCCGTTGAGGGGGTGGCCCGTGTGCCGAGCGACCTCGACCGGGGCGGTCATGATTCTGTCGATTCTGTGGTTTTTCGGGGATCAAGTTCGCATCCCCACCGCTCTCCGTCCGGGATTCGAATGCCACACCGGGGCTCTGTCGCTTAGACTTCCGGTTCAGGATCCTGATCGGAGTGTGGTCGATCGCAGGGATCCCTGTCTCCCCGCCCCCGGCCACCCGTTTGCTGTTGTGGATCAATGCACGAACGTCAGACCGACGTCGTTCCTGCGGAGTCGATTCCTGCCACAAATCCGCCATCAAATGTGGGCCGGGATGGAGAGGCCTGGGGACAGTGGCTGTTCCTGTTCGCAACCTGGGGGATCCTGGCGGCGGCGTTCTGGGGCAATGACGGTCTGTGGTTCCAGGGAGATGCCCCCCGGCACGCTCTCAACGGCATTTTCTGGCGGGATCTGCTCGGTTCCGGAACACAGGACCCGTTGGGATACGCGTGGTCGTATTTCGCCCGGTACCCGGCGCTGACCATCATCAAGTATCCCCCGGTTTACCATCTTTTCTCGGCAATCGGATATGCGGTGTTTGGTCTGACCCCACTGGTTCCCAAGTGTGTGTCCCTGCTGGGAGGCCTCGCTTTGGGAACCTGGCTCTGGCACTGGCTGCGTCGCTGGGTCGCACCCGAGGCGGGTTGGCTGGCGGCCAGCCTGTTCCTGATGCCAGGCATCCACACCTGGATGCATGCCGGGATGACCAACATGCTGGCGACCGCCTTCGCGATGGGGGCGCTTTATCACCTCCGCAGGGCCCTGGAGGAACCGGCGGGGAGTCGGCAGTTGAAAGTCGCCTGTGCACTGGCGGTACTCGCCCTGCTGACACACCCCCTGACAGGCATCATCGTTCCCGTTGGACTGGCGTGGATCCTCCAGGAACGTCGGCTGAAATGGATCCTGCGGCCCGCAGTCTTACGGCTGGCGCTGCTCGTCATCCTGTTGATGCTCCCCATCTTTGTGGTCCTGTACCTGCGGGGAGGGAACCAGTTCCAACAGGCCAACCTCAATCCCCTGCGGTTGATCGATCCCTGGTCGCTGCGGTTTTATTTTTGGCGGCTTCCGAGGCTCACTGGTGTCCCCTGGCTGGTGGCGACCGGGCTGGCATTGGTGGGGCTGGTGGGTTGCCGCCGCGCGGCCTGGACTGAGTTGCGGTGGATCGTCTCCTGGTGGGTCATCTGTCAGATTCTGCTGATTCTCATCTGGGCCAAAGACAACCGCTATGCCCTGATCTGCCTGCCGCCGTTCGTGATCGTCCTGGCCACGGGCTGCTGTGCCTGGAAGGAACACCTCGCAAACCGGGTGGTTTCCGGGCGCTGGCAACAGTGGATTGCCAGTGGCGTGGCGGTGCTGTTCGTCCTCACGTCTCTCGTCCGGTTTCCACTCCAACTCCCGGAAGTTCGCGGGATGCGGGAGGTGGCTGCGACGATCTGCCAGATCGCCGACGGAGAGTCGGTGCTTTACTACGGACAATACGATGGCCTGCTGATCTATTACGTTCGGCTCAATGACCCGCAGTTCCGGGAGCAGGTGATTCCCCTGCAACTGTGGCTGGGCCCCGATCCCGACTTCGACCGCTGTCGCCAGATGCTCAGTGACGCGGGCGTCCGGTGGTTGATCATCGAACGGGATCCCCCCCAACGTTTGTCACTGCCTCCGGGATTGCTTTCCAAACTCCGAAAACAACCGTGGGTCCACCACCGCGAGACTCTGACATTTGAGACGATTCGCCCGAGACCCATCGAAGTCTACGAACTGCAGTTGTCGGGAGAGGAAACCCCGCAGGGATCCCGACCGGGCGCGGCGGGGATGGCCTGGCAAACCGGCGATCGGATCAGCACGCCCATCCCGCGAGAGATCGATTGACCGGGCGGGGCAACGATCCCGAAGCACGTGGGCTCTGTTCTCGCGGGCGAACCTTTTTGTGAAGCGCAGCGACGGCCGGGCCTGTCGATGGGATGACGAGCAGTGTCAACCCGGCCGCCCTGCACGAAGGAAGCCTGCACGAAGGAAGCCTGCACGGGGGAAGCCTG
>DNUF01000188.1:0-6924 GCA_003508595.1 Planctomycetaceae bacterium | reverse complement strand
TGCACGGGGGAAGCCTGCACGGGGAGGCCAACTTCCCAAGCCGTATGGCAAGGCCTCAGAACCACTCAGCCGACCAACGTTTCGGGCTGGAGGGGTGGCTGGGGCGACGCTTGCGGTTCGGAATGCACGGCACGCTGGTAGAACCATTGCGCCGTCTCCATCAGGCCTTGCCGCAGACCGATCTGAGCCACCCAGCCGAGTTCATCGCGGGCCAGTCCGGGATTGAGAACCGCCCGCAGCAGGTCTCCGTCGCGCCGGGGGCCCTTGATCGGAGAGGGAAAACTGCGTCCCGCCACCTGGCTCAGCACATGCCGGAGTTCCGCCTCCAACTGGCGGATCGAAGTCGCCAAACCGGTCCCGACATTCAAGGTGAGGTACGGCTGGGCGAGAGGAGCCAGCAGCGCCAGCAGATTGGCCCGGACCACGTCTCCCACGTAGATGAAATCCCGTTCGCAGCGCCCATCGTCATTCAGGCGGGCCGCCTCTCCCAACAGCAGTTTCTGGCAAAAAATCGCAACCACTCCCGCTTCCCCGTGGGGATTCTGTCGCGGTCCGTACACGTTGCCATACCGCAGCACAACCCCTTCGAGGCCGCGTTCGCGGGTAAAGAACTCCAGGTATCGCTCGCCCGCCCGCTTGGCAATGCCGTAAGGACTGATCGGCGAAGGGGGCCAATCTTCGGTGGCCGGAACAGGAGTCTCTCCGTACACCGTACCGCCGGAGGCCGCCAGCACAACCCGCTTGACGCCGACACTGCAGGCCTCTTCGAGCAGGTGCAACCAGCCGAGCACATTGGTCTCGGCATCCACGGCAGGATTGCGCACCGAGCGGGACACAGAAACCTGGGCCGCATGGTGACAGATCGCGTCTGGCCGGAAATCGGCCAGAACATCCCCCACTTTTTCCCGATGCTTGAGGTCCACCTCAAAGAATTCGACCCCCTTGGGAAGGTTTTCTTCCAAGCCGGACGAAAGGTCATCGATGACCCCGACATGGTGCCCGGAACGGACCAGATGGTCCACGATATGGCTGCCGATAAAACCGGCACCACCCGTCACCAGGATTCGTCGCGGGGGAAAATCCATAAAGTTCGGACAGGGAGACAGGGAGAATGCTGAGGCAGCCCATCCATGGCTCGAGTCGTCGTGATTTGAAGTATAGCAAATCACGCGTTTCGGTGCGGGTCAAGTTGCAGCCGTTTTGTTCAGGCAGGTTCACCCCCATTGAGAGAGACTGTTCGGGTTATCGAGTCTGTTCAAATGGTGACGGTTTCGCCATCCGATTCTCTCCCCGTCAATCTCCCTCTCTGTTGTGCTTGAGGGCGGAGGGCGTGGGCGTACTGGAGATTCTCAAGTTCCCGCCATCCGTCCTCTTCCCTTCCGGCGCGCGTCACATCCCGTCCCGTCTCTCAACCGGTTGCCATAACTCGGGCCAACGTTCGCCGAGCAGGAAGAGCAGGCCGGTGTAGAGTCCCAGCAGGACGACCAATTGACCGAGGACGGCCCAACCCTGCCCAGCCCAACCCTGCCCCATCCACTGTGGCACGAGCCATTCTGAACCGGGCCCCCAGGCCACACAGGCGCCTGCAACGGCCCCCGCGATGAGGGCCCGGGCGAGTGTTCCTCCGGGAATCGAAACCCCCGTGAGGGAGCGTGCTTCGTGGAAAACCAGGCCGACGAGAACCAGGGTGCGAAACAGGCTGATCATCGCCCCCCATTCGAGCAGCGGTGGGGTGTTCTCGCCGGGCCACCACCGGGGCCCCAGCCCCAGGACCAGGGGATACAGCAGCAGCAGGGGCAGGGTCACGATCGAAAACAACCGCGAAATCCGCTGCCGGTCTCCATGGGCAGTCAGGATGCAGGCGGTGCCACTCATCACAATCCGCCCGGCCATTTCCCACAACAGGATCCGTCCAATCAGGGCACTTTGTTCGTAGCGGTTGCCAAACAACAGCAGTCCCAACTCACGCGTCAACAGGCTGATGGTCAACGTGGCCACAGAGATGCAAATCAACACCCGCACAACCAGGTTGGATTGCCGTAAAAACGCCGGCTTGTCGCCGACTTGATGGAGGTGGGAAAGCCTCTGCTGAAAGACCGGCAACAGGGACAGCACTGGGGCCAGGATGGGCAATCCCAGGTTTTGGGCCGCCGCGTAATAACCGACCTCCGCCTCGGAGACAAACCGTTTCACCAGGGGGAGTTCCGACCCAAACAGCAATCCCTGAAACAGGGCTCCGACAGCGAGATCGCGGGAATGAGCCCACCATTCCCGCAGGGACATTCGACCCGAATGCCAGATCCAATGGCACCCGAGGAACTGGCACAGCACCAACTGCAGCACAAAACTGGCGGGAATGGCCAGCGCAGCCCCCGGGGGCCCCCAGCCCGCCCCCACAAGACACCAGGCCACCAGCAATCGCGAGAGCCACATGAGTGCAAACGAACTGGCCGAAGAGACGAATTTTCCCTCTCCCACCAGGCACAACAGGCACTGGTGCGCCAAAATCTGGAACGGGATCGCGAAGACGAGGCAGCGCAGGGGGGGGACCAATCCGGGGGACTGCAACAGCGATGCCACCCAGGGAGCGCTGATCCAGGCACCAGCAGCCAGGATTCCTCCCGCCAGAACCGACAGGCAGACACCCGTGCGGACATATTCCCGTCCACGGGGATGTCCCGCCAGCATCGGGACCAGCGAGCTGGTCATCACCGTGTCGGTGACTGTCACCCACCAGAAATTGACCGAAAACGCAACCGAATAAAGACCATAACCGACGGGACCCAACGATCGGGAGAGATACAGAAACAACCCCAGCCCCGACAACAGCATGATCGCGCGCGAGAGGACTTGCGCAATGGCTCCCCAGAGAAAATGCCGGGCCTTCATCGCCAACTCCAGGCACCGCTCGGCACACTGTCCTGGGAAGCGATCCCCCGGTACAAATCCCCGACCGGCCCACACGGCCATCGCCGTGGAGAGACCGGAAAATCACCCGTCCCCGCCGAAGGAGCCGTTCCGGGCCTCAGGACTGCCCGGGTGGAAATCACGAGTCGGAATCCTTCGCCCGGGGGACCTGACGACCGGTCTGATCCTCATCCCGGCTCCCCTCTTCGTGGTACTCGGCATCCTGATTGACGCGCCAGACGTCGTACTGGGCCTTTCCTGCCAGGATGTTCCGCGCCACCAGCAACGCGGTCATCATCGAGTGGTCCTGGTTGTTGTATTTGTGCATCCCGTTGCGGCCCACCAGGTGCAATTGCGGATAGCGCGCCTCCAGTTCGTCGCGGATCACGGCAACATGCCGGGCGTAATCATCGTCGTAGACGGGGTACGCCTTCGGCTGCCGTACGACGTGACCGTCGAGCACATCCCCCTCACGCACCAGCCCGAGCGACTGCAATTCCTTCGAGCCGAGGGCGATCAGGTCGGCATCCGACATGTTCCACAGGCCATCTCCCTCGAAGCAGAAATACTCGAGTCCGTAGCAGGCGAGCTTGGGATCGGGAACCATCTCGGGAGACCAGCTGCCGAAGTTCTGCACGCGGCCGACCTTGACGCCGGGTTCGTGGATATAGATCCAGTTGTCGTCGAACGGACGCGACGGACGGACGATGAGGGCGACCGTCAGGAAGTCCCGGTAGCGCAGCCCGTTGGCGGCAGCCTGCGTCTGGCTGGAAACCCCGGGCTGGATCGCCTTCACCAGTTCCTTCATGGGAGCCGAGGAAATCACGTGGTCCGCTTCGAGCGTCTGCTCGGCCCCCTGCCCCTCGACGAAGCGCACCTTCCAGCCGGGCTGATCCGACCGTTTCTCGATCGCGGTGACCCGGCAGCCCATCCGCACCTGGCCCCCCGCCTCGCGGGTCTTGGCGGCGGCCGCGTCCCACATCATGCCCGGTCCCAGGCGGGGATAGCGGAAGCTGTCGATCAGGGTTTTCACGGTCTGGGTGCGGTCTCCCTTCCCCTTCTGCGGGAAGAGGGCATTCCAGACGGCACTCGCGAGTGACAGCCCCTTGATGCGCTGGGCAGCCCAGTCGGCCGAGATCTCCCTGCAGCTCATTCCCCACACCTTTTCGGTGTAGGTCTTGAAAAAAATCCCAAACAGTCGCCGGCCAAACTGGTTGGAGACCCAGTCTTCAAACGACTGCGGATTCTTGACGGGGAAGAGCCGGGCCCACCCATACGACGCGACGCATCGAGCCGATTCCAGCAAACCGAGGTTGCTGAGCGACTCGAACGCCTTGAGCGGATAGGTGTAGAACTTCCCCTGGTAGTAGATGCGGGACGACCGGGGGCGCACCAGCATGTCGTCCCCCAGCAGTTCGGTCCACAGGTTCTCCACCTCCTGAGACTTGGAGAAAAACCGGTGTCCGCCGATATCAAAGCGGAACCCCTTGTATTCCACGGTCCTCGCAATCCCCCCCACCAGCTGGGGATCGGCCTCGAACACCGTGACGGGGACACCGTTTTTCGACAACTGCCAGGCGGCGGTCAGACCAGCCGGGCCGGCTCCGATGATGGCCACATTGCCGGGCGAATGAGACGTTGAA
This sequence comes from Planctomycetaceae bacterium, assembly GCA_003508595.1. Classification (GTDB taxonomy): domain Bacteria; phylum Planctomycetota; class Planctomycetia; order Planctomycetales; family Planctomycetaceae; genus UBA10511. The sequence continues at coordinate 2,374 of DNUF01000188.1, read as the reverse complement.
TTCATGACCTTCAAGAGGAACAGCCGGGGAGAGAGTCGTTGATTGCCGCACTGCGGTGATGCATGACTGGAGAGAATCCGTCTTGAGTTCGCAGAACGGCCTAGGGAAGCGGGTTGGTCACCTGGCCGGATGCCAGGTTGTTACGGCTGTCGAGTCGTCGCTGGTGCAGGAATCCCAGCAGGTTGGCCACCTGCCAGACTCCCAGCAGGGGCAAGGCAGCCAGCCTGGACCTCCAATCCAACCGGATCCACAGGGGCCACAGGGCACGGGGCAGGTTGAAATGAAATCCTGAATCACGAACGAGCGAGTTGTGGCCGCGTGCCGCCTCCAGTCGGTGAAAGGTACAGGCCCCCCGCCCATACCCAAAACACTGCTTCCAGAACTTTTGCAGGTTCATGCGGTGAAAGTGAAGAATGACCGCCTCATTCACCTGGAACATCGACCAGCCCCGTTGCCGCCAGCGGGCACAGAAATCGCGGTCTTCGCCTGCTGCCAGCCGGAAACTGGACGAATCGAATCCCCCCAATTCGCGAAACCTCGCGGCGGACATCACGAAATTGTTCGAACAGAAAAAGGTCGCGGTCTCAGGCGTGGGATTGAACTGTCGGTACACCAGATCGACGATCAACTGGCTGGTCGCCGAACAGACATTGGCATCCAGGGCATTGATGATGATGCCCCCCAGCAGCCGATCTGGATCGCGGGAGAAAACCCGGTCAAATGCACACAGCCAGTCGGGGATCGGCTGGCAGTCGTCATCGGTAAAGGCGAGGAACTGGCCGCGGGCCAGTTCTGCCCCCCGGTTGCGGGCCGCAGCCGGTCCCGCATTCGGCTGGCGCAGCAGCGTGAGATCGACTTGCTCGCGGTACGGAGCGACCAGCTCATCCAACGGGTGGGGACTGCCATCATCAATGATGATGACCTCAAACCCCCCCGGGGGAGAGGTCAACCGCGTCAGCGACTCGAGGGTCCCGAGAATCACATCCCGACGGTTGAAGGTCGGAATGATGATCGAATACTTCGGTGCCGGTCCGCTCATCGCAGCGTCTCCGACACAGAGGCGGCCCCGGGAAGTCGTTCCGGGGTCTTGGTTCCCAGCCGTTTCCGGAACACCACGAAGGCAAAGGCCAGTCCCGAGTAGAAGTGGCTGAACCAATGCCAGGGAATGACCCGGACCGCAAACCAGCCCCCCCGCAGCCCGGCGAGGTACGTCAAAATCGGCCAGTCGAGAACGAGCAGGACGACGGCCACCACCCCCAGCAGCCACCAGGCCGGGTGCCACCCGAATCCCGCCAGAGCCAAAACCGGAATCAATCCCGAAAGGGCCACCCGCAGACGGGCCGCCCTGTTGATGTTGAGGGCGTTTTCCATCCGGCGGCGTGAAAGGATCAATTCACTCCACGGGATGGCCCGGTCAAAGACCTCGGTCTTGAACAACCCCAGTGGCCGCCAGGTCTTGTGATGGGTGATCAACAGGTCCCGACACATCCGGATGCGGAAGCCCGATTCGACCAATCGATAACCCAGTTCAATGTCTTCAATGCAGGGTCGGCCGTAAGTCTCATCGAACCCCCCCAGTTGCACAAACACATCCCGGCGAATTACGCCGCAGGCACCCCAGAAGGTGAAGCCCTCGCTGGGTGCCGCCTGGTGTACGGCATGATGAGCCAGGTTTTTGTATTGCGACAGCAGGTTGGGAGCGGTCGGGCGGTCGTCGTAAGACCCAACCAGCGCCGCCACATCGGGATTCTCCGCCAGCAACTGACCCGCCAAACCGACCGCATTGGCGTGAATCGAACAGTCGGCATCGAGGAAGAACAAAACCTCACCCGTCGCCGCCCGAGCCCCCAGGTTGCGGGCGATGGCGGGTCCACTGCGGGGGTGGGGGGTGGTCAACACCTGCGCCCCGGCCCGACGTGCCTGCTCCGCCGACGCATCGGTGCTGCCATCATCCACCACAATCACTTCGAAGGGGGGGGGATCCAGAAGTTGCAGGCTCTGCAGGCACAACTCGAACGCCGTCCCACCGTTGTACACCGGGACGATGACCGAGAGGCGTGTGAAGATTGATGGAACCAAGGGACGAAATTCAGGCAGGGACTGTCTTCACGGGAGCATTCAACGCGATCTGAATCCGGGGATGACACACAGTGGGGGCACATCAATCTGGCCCCGGCATAGAATCCGTTCCACCCCAGATTGTGGATCATCCCAAAGGGCACGATCAGCCTGAAGCCCCGAAATCGACTCCATCTTGATCCAGATCCGGGGGAAAGTCCAAACTGCATTGGTCAAAAAACTCCATTCGAAATCGTTTTCGCTTTGGCAATTACGGTTCTATCGGCCAACCCGATGCGAGGAAACTTCTTTTCCA
>DNUF01000245.1:10920-11314 GCA_003508595.1 Planctomycetaceae bacterium | reverse complement strand
GTCGAGCCGGGCCACGTCGTTGTTGTAGGGAATGAAATCATCGCGATCGGGACGGGGCCCGTCATACTCCGGAACCACCGTCACCATCGAAAATTCCCCATAAGCGCACCAGTTGACCCCGGTCCGCGCAAAGACTTCGTTCAGGCCGGTGCGCAGGCGTTGCCCCATCTCATTCGCCTGCCGACAGAGGTCTCCCTTCGCGACCTCCGCCAGTGCCGCCACACCGGCGGCCGCCGAAAGGGGGTTGCCGTTGTAGGTTCCCGGGTGCTTCATCTTCTGCCCCCAGCGGTTTTTGCTTTCGAGGGCGCACATGTACTCGGCTTTTCCAGCGAGGGCCCCCCCCGGGAGCCCCCCTGCGAGAATCTTGGCGAGCGTGGTCAGATCGGGGGTGATG
>DNUF01000245.1:7876-10637 GCA_003508595.1 Planctomycetaceae bacterium | reverse complement strand
ATCAGCAGCACTCCCTTCCGTTCGGTCAACTCCCGAACGCCACGCAAAAACTCGCCACGCATCGGGACCAGCGACCAGTGCCCGCCGGTTCCCTCGAGAATCACACAGGCGGGCTGATGTTCATCGATCGCCTGTTCGAGTGCCGCCAGGTCATTCGGGGGAATGACCACGAGATCACTCAGCACATTCGGGGTGATGCCCGGCATGCCGTACTCGCCCGTTCCATACGGGGGATCGGCGGCCGGGATCAGCAGGTCATGCCAGCCATGAAAGTGTCCCTCGAACTTGAGCACCTTCCGTCGGCCGGTGACGATGCGCGAGATGCGCAGGGCCATCAGCGTGGCCTCGGTCCCGCTGTTGACGAACCGCACCCGTTCGCCGCACCGGGTCAATCGGCGGACCCACTCCCCCCACTCAATCTCCAGTTCGTGACACGCCCCGGGATGGGTCGACAGGGGAACCTGCCGCTGGACCGCGTCAACAATCGCCGGGTGACTGTGTCCCAGCAACAGCGCTCCATGCCCCATCCAGTAGTCGATGATCTCGTGCCCATCCCGGTCGTATTTCTTCGAGCCGAGAGCCCGGTCGATGTAGACGGGAAACGGGTTGAGCGCCCGGCTGTCGTGTGTCACCCCGTCGGGAAACAGTTGCCGTCCGCGCTCGGCGAGTTTGGCCGAGGTGGGAAACTCGGCAGCGTATTGCTGGTGCAGCGGCAGGGACGAAGTGGCGGCAGGCATGGCGACGACCGGGAGGGAAAACAGGCGGCGCTCCCCGAGCGGTCTGCGCGGGGGGCCGTTCCCAGTCTTGTATCAGGTGACGAAACGCCGGTCACGTCACTGTCGGCTGCCCCCAGACCTACTTGGCCGGGGCCGAGGCTTCTTCGGCGATTCGCTCCATCCGCAGCACGAGTTCGCCGGTCTGCACCTGGGTCCCAGGCTTCACAAAGAGTTCGGCGATGCGTCCCTCGAGTTCGGCGTAGAGAGTGGTCTCCATCTTCATCGCCTCCATGGTCAGCAGTTTCTGACCACGGCCCACCCGGTCTCCCGCCTGGACCGCCACGTTGACCACCAGCCCCGGCATGGGGGCGGCGACTTGCAGCGGATCGGAAGGATCGGCTTTGGTCCGGGTGACTTCGCGAGGCTCCAGTGCCCGGTCGAGCACGTTCACATCACGCGGCTGGCCATTCAGCTCATAAAACACGGTCCGGTAGCCATCGGGGTGCGGCTCGGAAACCGTGAGGTACTTGATGATGAGNNACCCGGTCTCCCGCCTGGACCGCCACGTTGACCACCAGCCCCGGCATGGGGGCGGCGACTTGCAGCGGATCGGAAGGATCGGCTTTGGTCCGGGCGACTTCCCGAGGCTCCAGTGCCCGGTCGAGCACGTTCACATCACGCGGCTGGCCGTTCAGCTCATAAAACACGGTCCGGTAGCCATCGGGGTGCGGCTCGGAAACCGTGAGGTACTTGATGATGAGCGTCTTCCCCTCTTCGATGTCGACCGCCACCTCTTCCCCCGTCTCCTGTCCATACAGGAACGTCGAGGTGGGCAGCACGCTGACATCGGAGTACTGCTTCTGGTGGTTGGCGAACTCTTCGTAGACCCGGGGATACAGCAGGTACGACACCACTTCCCGCGAATTGGGCTTGCGCCCGAGAATCTTCTCGACCTTTTTCTCGGCGGCGGCGAAATCGGCCGCCGGCAGGCTCGCCCCCGGGCGTCCCTTGAAGGGCTTCACGTCGCGCAGGATCCGCTTCTTGACCTTGGCCGGGAACCCTCCGGGGGGCTGCCCCATCCGCCCCGCGATGAGATCGATGACCGACTCGGGATAGACCACCTCTTTGGTGGTGTCGAGCACATCCTGCGCGGTCATGTTGTTGGCCAGCAGGAAGAGGGCCATGTCGCCCACCGACTTCGACGACGGCGTGACCTTCACGATGTCTCCGAAGAGCTGGTTGACCGCCGCATAGGTCCGGCAGACATCGTTCCAGCGGTCCGACAACCCGAGGGCCTTGGCCTGCTGGAAGAGGTTGGTCGACTGTCCCCCCGGCATCTCGTGGAGGTAGATGTCGGGATCGCCCGACTTCATGCCGGTCTCGAACGGCACATAGAAGTCGCGTACCGCCTCCCAGTAATAGGCCATCCGCCGCAACACCTCGGGGTCGAGCCCGGTCTCACGCGGCTGGAACCGCAAGCCTTCGACCAGCGAGTTGAGATTGGGCTGCGAGGTCCCCCCCGCCATGGTGGCGATGGCACCGTCGGCAATGTCGAGCCCGACTTCCGCCCCCTTCAGAATCGCCGCCGCCTGCATGCCACTGACGTCGTGCGTGTGGAAGTGGACCGGAATGCCGATTTCCTGCTTGAGCGTCTTGATCAGCTTCTCGGCCGCATAGGGCTTGCACAGGCCGGCCATGTCCTTGATGGCCAGGATGTGGGCCCCCATCTTCTCGAGTTCCTGCGCAAGCTCGACGTAGTACTTGAGCGTGTACTTGTCGCGTGCAGGATCGAGCAGGTCGCCGGTGTAGCAGATCGCCGCCTCGCAGATCCCCCCGGCCTCCTGCACCGCCTCCATGGCGACGCGCATGTTGGGGACCCAGTTCAGCGAATCGAAGATGCGGAAGACATCAATCCCCGCCTGGGCCGCCTCGCGTGAGAACGCCTTCACCACGTTGTCGGGGTAATTGGTGTACCCGACCGCGTTCGAGGCCCGCAGCAGCATCTGGAAGAGGATGTTGGGAACCTTGGCCCGCATGTCGGCCAG
>DNUF01000245.1:1006-7559 GCA_003508595.1 Planctomycetaceae bacterium | reverse complement strand
CGCGAATAGGCCTCGGCCACACGCACCATGTCATAGGTGCGCATGCGGGTCGCCAGCAGCGACTGGTGGGCATCGCGGAAGGTGGTGTCGGTCAGCAGCAGCCGCTTCTGGTCGCGGATCCACTTCGAAAACTTCTCGGGGCCGAGCCGTTTCAGTTCATCGCGGGCCCCCGGAGGAACGGGCTGCGTGCGGTCGTAGGTCGGCAGCGGGGCGGCCGTTCGCCTCACCTGCGGCGGCTTCACCTTCACCAGGGAATTGCCGTTGACAATGACCTCGCCCATGAAGGTCAGCAGTTTGGTCGCCCGGTCTTTGCGGGCGGCAAACCGGAAGAGGTCGGGGGTTTCATCCAAAAACCGGGTGGTGCACTCACCATTCCGGAAGGTCTCGTGGGTGATGAGGTTGATCAGGAACGGGATGTTGGTCTTCACCCCGCGAACCCGAAACTCCTGCAGGCAGCGTTCCATCCGGCGGGACGCATCGACAAACCGGATCCCTTTCGAGATCACCTTGACCAGCAGGGAATCATAAAACGGCGTCACCACCGCACCGGAAAACGCCGTCCCGGCATCCAGCCGGATCCCCATTCCGCTCGCCGAGCGGTAGTGGGTGATGCGTCCATAGTCCGGCATGAAGTTGTTGGCGGGGTCCTCGGTCGTCACCCGGCATTGGATCGCAAACCCGCGCGTCTGGATCTTGTCCTGGACCAGCCCGATCTCCTCGTCGGTTAGCCGTGCCCCCTGGGCCACCAGGATCTGGCACTTGACGATGTCGTAACCGGTCACTTCCTCGGTAACCGTGTGTTCGACCTGGATTCGCGGATTCACCTCGATGAAATAGAACTCCCCCGAGTCGGCATCAACGAGGAATTCCACCGTGCCGGCATTCTCGTAGTTGGCCGCCCGGCCAATCTTGATCGCCGCGGCACAGATCGCATCCCGCAACTCCGGCGACAGGCTGGGAGACGGGGCAATCTCCACCACCTTCTGATGCCGGCGCTGCAGCGAGCAGTCGCGCTCGTACAGGTGCACCAGGTTGCCGTGCTTGTCTCCCAGCAACTGCACTTCAATGTGTCGGGCCCGGCGAATGAACTTCTCGACGAACACCTCGTTCGACCCGAAGGCGGTCTGCGACTCACGCTGGGCCTGTTCGAGGGCCCCGGCCAGAGCGGCGGCGTCAGCCACCACGCGCATGCCGCGCCCCCCACCCCCCTTGGCGGCCTTCAGGATGACCGGGTAGCCCAGCTTCTCAATCGCCTTGCGGGCATCGTCGAGATGTCGGACCGCCCGTGCCGTGCCGGCAAGCACCGGAACCTGCGCCTTCTGGGCCAGTTCGCGGGCGGCCGTCTTGTCGCCCAGCTGCTCGAGGATGCGGGCTGACGGACCCACAAAGGTGATCCCGGCATCAGAACACGCCCGGGCGAGCGCCGGATTCTCCGACAAGAACCCGTACCCGGGGTGGATCGCGTCGACCCCATGCTGCTTCGCCAGGGCGACAATCGCCACGGGGTCAAGGTACGACCGCAGCGGCTCTCCCGGGACGCCCACCTGGTAGGCTTCGTCCGCCTTGAACCGGTGCAGCGCATACCGGTCTTCGTGGGAATAAATCCCCACGGTGCGAATTCCCAACTCGTGGGCAGTGCGGAACACGCGAATCGCAATTTCGCTGCGATTCGCAACAAGCAGCTTCCGGAACGTCGGCATGCAGTCAGGACGACAGAAAGTTCATGGAGACCAGGTGAACGCACGGCCACAACCACGCGAGGTCCTGCTCGCATGGTGGCAACCTTCCCGGCCACTGGATCGAGGCATCCAGATTTTCCATACACTATCACTCCGCCCCCGGTTTCTCCACAGTCGTGCACGCCGAGACTCCGGCACTTCTCTCCGACCCTGCCGACTCTACCGACACTGCCACTTCGAACGGCGGCCGCCGGACTGCCGTTAGCCACCGCCCACCGCTCGAGGTCACTCCCAAGCCGGGCCCGGTTGCGCTCTTTCTGAACACCAGGTCCGCAAACCAGCATCTTCCGCCCGATGTCGCCAGTTCCATCCGAGGGCTGGTACACTCAGCCGATCGTCGTCCGGCCCCCTGCCCCAGCCCCTTCCGACACGTTTCGACCGCCATGATCTGGGACCTGCACGGACATCTGGCTGGCTTGCCAGGGGCGACCCCGACCGAGCGCATGGCCCGACTCATGACGCTGGCCCGCCGGATGGGAATTGAGCGCCAGTGCATGTGCATGGGGCAGACCTTTGCGACCGACCCCTCCCCGGCCGAACTTCGCCAGCAGAATGACGAAGTGCTTGAAGCGCTCGCCCACCATCGCGATCAGGCACTGGGATTGGTCTACCTCAATCCGCGACACACCGCAGCCAGCCTCGAAGAACTCGAGCGCTGCGTCGCCCAGGGCCCGATGGTGGGAGTCAAACTCTGGGTTGCGGTCCGCTGCTCGTCCGAATTGCTGGATCCTCTCGTCGCCCGGGCCACCGAGTTGAAAGTCCCGATTCTGCAGCACACTTGGCACAAGACGACTGGCAACCTGCCGGGCGAATCGACCACCGCAGACCTGGTCGAACTCGCCAGCCGTCACCCCCAGGCCCGATTCGTCTGTGGCCATGCCGGGGGAGACTGGCGGCTGGGAATCGAGGCGATCCGCAACAGCCCGAACATCTGGGTCGAAACCGCCGGGTTCGACCCCACCACCGGCATGGTTGAAATGGCAGTCCGCGAACTGGGGGCCGAACGGGTGATCTACGGCAGCGACGTCCCGGGCCGAAGTTACGCCTCGCAGTTGGCGAAGGTGCGCGGGGCCGCCATTGAAGAATTCCAGCGGCGAATGATCCTCCGCGACAACCTGCGTGGCCTGCTGTTGCCACTGCTGCAGGCTCGGGGGCTGCCCACATGATCGTCGACACCAACGTCCACCTCGGGCACTGGCCCTTCCGGTTTCTTCCCTGGAACACCACCACCGAGCTGCGCTCGCGACTCGCCCACGCGAAAGTCAATGTTGCGTGGGCCTCGCTGCTCGAAGGTGTCTGGCACCGCGATCTGCGCGAAGTCAATCGCCGGCTCGTGCGGGCGTGCGAACATCCGCCCGGAGCCCCCGATGTGCGTTTCCTTCCCCTGGGAACCGTGAACCCGCTCTTGCCGGGCTGGCGCGACCTGCTCAAGGCGTGTGTCACCGCACACCACATGCGGGGACTGCGGCTCTACCCCGCTTATCACGGCTACACCCTGGCCGAGCCGGTGGCCGAAGAATTGCTGGCCGCCGCCGCCGAGGCGAAGATGTTTGTCCAGATCGTGGTCAAGCTGGAGGACGAACGGACACAGCATCCGCTGTGCCAGGTGCCGACGGTCGATCTGCGTCCTCTTCCCGCCCTGATCGGACGGATCCCCGAACTGAAGCTGCAAGTGCTGAATGCTGCGGGAACCCTGCCGGACGACCTCCTCGTTCCCCTCGCGCGCTCCCAGCGGGTCTGGTTCGACTTCGCCATGGTCGAAGGGGTCCTGGGATTGGCGACGTTTGCCGAGCGGGTGGGGGTCGAACAACTGCTGTTCGGCAGTCACTTCCCCCTGTTTTACAGCGAATCAGCACTCGGAAAACTCAAGGAAGCCGATCTGACCGAGAGCCAGGTCGCGGCGATTCTCGGCGGCCATGGCTGGGGGGCGGAACTGCGAGGTCCCGATGCCGGCTGATCCGGGTCCACTTCGGCTGCAGGTCATCCGCCCCGCCCCGGGGGGACCGACGGAGTACTCCCTCGTCCCGGGCCAGAAACTCTGCCTCGGACGGGATCCCCAGTGTGAGGTGGTGGTGGCTGGCGATCCGCAGATTTCCCGCCGACACCTCGAGATCGTCGTTGAAGCCAACCAGATCGCAGTGCGGCTGTTGGACCAGGCGAAGAATCCGTTGTTTTACGGGGGGCATGAAACCCGGCAGTGTGTCGTGACCCCTGGCCGGCAGTTTGTCGTCGGGGGAACTTGCTGTCGCCTCACGTCGACGATGACGGCAGCCGCGTCTCCCCCTTCGGGTTCCCCGATTGAAGAAGTCTCGTTCAGCCCGGCCGCCCTGGCACAGGTGGTCTATCGCGATGCCGACCGCCGGCTCGACGCCCTGACGCAACTTCCCGCCCTGATCCACGGTGCCCCGAGTGAGGCCGAGTTGCAGCGCCGGTTGGCCCAGGTTCTTTTGGCCGGGGTTCCACGGGCCGAGGTGGCCGGGGTGGTGTCGGCATCGCCCGGTGGAGCGATTCGCTGGCTCGAATCGGTCCGCCGACACGAGACATCGGGGACGGTTCCGCTGAGTCAACGGCTGGCCCGAACGGCAATTGTTGAGCGCAGGCAGACGGTCTTGCACGTGTGGGAGCGAACACAGCCGTCGTCCGACTACACGACCCTGCAGGAATGCGATTGGGCGCTGTGTGCCCCGGTGGCCGGGACGACCACTGAGCCGTGGGGACTGTACCTGGCGGGGCGGCTCGAGGGGACCGGCCGCGAGAACGCGTCGAACGACCTGCGGGCCGAGGCGAAATTTGTCGGGCTGATGGCCGAGATTGTGGGGTCGATCCGGCAGTTGAGCGCCCTCGAACGTCGGCAGGCGGGGTTGCGGAAATTTCTCCCTCCCTCGGTCCTGGCCGCGATGGGGGATGACACCGACCCAGACCGGCTCTCGCCGCGGGAATCACTCGTAACGGTGCTGTTTTGCGATCTGCGGGGGTTCAGCCGTCGGGCCGAGTCGGCACGCAACGACCTGCCCGCCCTGCTGCAGCGTGTGAGTGAAGCGCTGGGGGTGATGACCTCCTGCATCTCGCACGAGGGGGGGGTGATTGGGGACTTTCAGGGGGATGCCGCGATGGGCTTCTGGGGCTGGCCCGTCCCGGCGGCCGACGATGGCCTGCGGGCCTGTCGCGCCGCGTTGGCCATCCGCCGGGCCTTTCACCAGGCGCGGGCGACCCCCGGCCATCCCCTGGCCGACTTCCGGGTGGGGATCGGTCTGGCCCAGGGCCGGGCCGTCGCGGGGCGCATTGGAACCGAAGAGCACTTTGTCTTTACGGCGTTCGGGCCCGTGGTGAACCTGGCGAGTCGGTTGGAGGGGCAGTCACGCACCTTGCGGGTCCCCATCGTCATCGACGAGGCACTGGCGACCGCGGTGCGCGATCAACTTCCTCCCCGCGAAGCCCGCCTGCGCCGCCTCGCCCGAATTCTTCCGCTGGGCCTCGACACCCCGACGCTGGTGCACGAGTTGCTGCCGGGGGAAGGCCCCGACTGCCCACTGACCACCGCCCATCTGCAGGCGTATGACCAGGCGGTGGACCAGTTCCTGGCCGGAGATTGGGAACGGGCCTGGTCCACCCTGCGGGCGCTCCCCGCCGAGGATGAAGCCCAGGACTTCCTCACCCTGCAGATCACCCAGAACAACCGACAACCCCCGGCCGACTGGAACGGCGTCATCCGCATGACCGCCAAGTAAACCCGGCCGTCCGCTCCCCGCTGTTCCCCCCTTGCTCGCATGAAGTCACGGACCGAATACCTCACGTTCGAAATCCCCCAGCGCATGGGGTTCCTGAACATCACCGACCGGGTGGCCGAGATTGTCCGGGGGAGCGGCGTGCAGGAGGGACTGGTGCTGGTGAATGCGATGCACATCACCGCCTCGGTCTTCATCAATGACGACGAACCCGGGCTGCACTCCGATTACGCCCGCTGGCTGGAAACGCTCGCGCCATTCGATGCCTCGCCCCAGCGCTACGCCCACAACCGGACCGGCGAAGACAACGCCGACGCCCACATGAAACGGCAGGTCATGGGGCGGGAAGTGGTCGTCGCCATCACCAAGGGCAAGCTGGACTTCGGGCCGTGGGAACAGATCTTCTACGGCGAGTTCGACGGCCGTCGGCCGAAGCGGGTGTTGGTAAAGGTGATTGGGGAGTAGGCCGCGCGAATCCAAATCGACCGGGCCCAAAATCACGTCCCGCGGGAGCGCGGACTCGTGGGACAAATTTGAAAATTTGTCCGGGCCATGATGCTCGGATGGGATGCCACGTTCTCGACGCGCACACCTGGAGGTTGGCCCCACGGTGGTCCGCAGCCCTTCCCCGACGGGAATACGGATTCCGGCCCGGCTGGCCACCTGAGATGGCTACCCAGAGTTGGTCGGGCCTTGATGTGCGTCACTACTGAAGCGATTACGGAAGCGGGTGAACGTTGAATTCGACCGAGGACGTCGAGTGACGCTTGTTGAGGAATCCCTGTCCGAATCAGCGTCGCATGGGGCGGCCCCTTACCCCGCATTCGCTTCTGCGCGACAACCCCGTGCCATGTCAGGTTCCCCTGCAGGGGACGTATGCGATCGACGATGTGTGCTTCTGGGAAAGCCGACTCACGAGGGAACGCTTCCACCAGCCAGCTCACGCTGGGCCGTTCGCCTGGCCTGTGGCGGGCGGTCGACGGGTTGGTTCGGGGGGCCGCAGACGTACTGCTTGAAACGGGGGCGATTCTCTCCTGCCTCGCGTCTCTCAACCGGGATGCCTCATTGTCGACACCGGAAGTGTTCGTT
>DNUF01000245.1:588-798 GCA_003508595.1 Planctomycetaceae bacterium | reverse complement strand
CGACACCGGAAGTGTTCGTTGTCGCCACGCAGAAAGCCTGTCAGGGATCGCTGGAACTCCCCACTCAACACATCGCTGGCATGCCGCCGCCGACAGTGGTGGGTGAACGACACGCGGCTCGCTGGCCAGAGACCGACCCCGCGTCGTGCCGTGCGGGAGCCTGGGCGATTGCATCGGGAGTTGTCTCAGGCCGCATGGGAAGACGGCGGA
>DNUF01000245.1:0-313 GCA_003508595.1 Planctomycetaceae bacterium | reverse complement strand
TGAGCTGGCTGGTGGAAGCGTCCCTGCGAGAGGTGACTTGCCCTTGAGCGACTGACATCGCCCGCTACGTCCCCTGTCGGGGAACCGTGTCATTGCCCAGGATTGCTGCGCAGCAATGCCCCCGGGTGAGGGACCATCCCGATTCGTCCTGAACACTATCGGTATTGCTTCAGGAGAGTCGCACGGCATTCCTCGCACAATTCGGCAGCCACGTTGTGAAGCAATCCCTTCAGGATTGACCCGTATCAAGGCCCGGCCAACCCGGGGTAGCCACACACGCTGGCAACCCCGAGCCGGGTTCAGTATCCCCGAT
>DNUF01000060.1 GCA_003508595.1 Planctomycetaceae bacterium | reverse complement strand
GATCAGCATCAGGTCGCGTTCCACAAAGTCCTGACCGGAGAAATCCTGCACCTTGACCACGGTGATGATCTTTGACAGCTGCTTGCGAACCTGATCCAGCGTCTTTTCGTTACCATTGACGACAAACGTGATCCGCGAAAAATCGGGATTTTCCGTCGCGCCCACGGCAAGGCTGTCAATGTTGAAGGCCCGGGATGCAAGCATGCCGGAGATATGGGCCAGAACGCCTGGCTGGTTCATGACAAGTGCCGACAGAACATGTTTCATGGGTTCAGAGACTTTCAACCAACTTCCAGAAAACCACAGAGAGCCCGGACAACGACAGGCAGCTGACAACCGTGGACCGGTGTGACACAACAGCACCAGCGTCTGCAGTTGTCGCGTGTGCGCAACCGCAAACCGCCATCGAGTTTCACCGTGGGCCTAGTTTACGGGCAAAAGTGGCCCCTGACAACCGGCGAGTTCCTTCGGAACGCACGGTTGCACCACTTCAAACCCTGCAACCCCTAAAAATGGTGCAGATTAAGGTCGTTTCCCGAAGCCTGTCCGCGTTTCGCCGGGTTCCAGTCCCCGGAAACGCTTCGGCCCCGACAACGCCTGGACCCGGGGAGAACCCGGAAAATTCCGTGGCCCCGATCATGAAGCCATTTGACCGACATCTCGGTCATGCGGTATCTTCATCAACAGCCCTTTGCCCCGCGCCGCTTGCTCCCGCCCGTTGCCGCTGTCCAGACGCTCACCATAGTCACGGCAAATCCCCCACCGCCGCCAGGCCTGTTTTCCCGGACACTGAACGACCTGCGCCCGCGACTGCTGTTTCAATGAGAATGGAGGCCTGCATGTGTAATCTTCAGCGACGATCACAGGCGGCCGGCATTCCCCAACCGCGGCGAATCAGATCACTCTGCAGCACACAACCGTTGCAGGTGCTGCTGGCCTGGTTGTTCTCAGCGATCCTCGCAACCGTCACCGCGCAGACACCAAAGGCTGTGGAGCATTATGAGAATCAGGTCCGGCCCGTTTTGCGCGAACGCTGCATTTCCTGCCACGGGGCACTTCGACAGGAAGGCGGTCTGCGACTGGACACAGCCACCCTGCTGCATCAGGGTGGTTCATCAGGGCCCGCGGTGGTCCCGACGCAGACCGAATCCAGTTTACTGATTCAACGCGTCCAGGCGACAGATCCCGAGCAGCGGATGCCCCCCGAAGGTTCACCGCTGACACCCGCGCAGATTCAGGCCTTGCGAGACTGGATTACGGCAGGAGCCCCCTCGCCGCAAGGCGAAGTCGCCGACGAAGATCCCCGGCAGCACTGGGCGTTTCAACGGCCACAACGGCCCGCCGTGCCGTGGGAGCAGGCCGGGATGAACGCGGACAGTGGGCATCCCGTGGATGCGTTTCTGGAAGCAGCCCGACGTCGCGCAGGCGTCGTTTCCATGCCGGAAACAGATCCCGCCACACTGCTGCGGCGCGTTACGCTGGACCTGACCGGACTGCCGCCGACGTCGGATGAGCTGGAAGCCTTTCTTCAGGACCACTCACCCGAAGCGTTTCAGCGGGTTGTCGATCGACTCCTGTCTACCCCGCAACATGGCGAACGCTGGGCGCGGCACTGGATGGATGTCTGGCGTTACAGCGACTGGTACGGTCGGCGTTCGGTTCCCGACGTGATGAACAGCTATCCGATGATCTGGCGCTGGCGTGACTGGATTGTCAATTCCCTGAATGAAGATCGCGGCTACGACCAGATGGTCGCCGCGATGCTGGCGGCTGACGAATTGCATCCGGGGGATCGACACGCGGCTGTCGCCATGGGTTACCTGATCCGCAATTGGTATGCCCTGAACCCGAATGACTGGATGCGCAATACGGTCGAGCACACCGGGAAGGCGTTCCTCGGACTGACATTCAACTGTGCCCATTGCCACGACCACAAATACGACCCGATCGCGCAGACCGATTATTTTGGGCTCCGCGCCGTCTTCGAGCCGATCGCGATCCGCCAGGACCGGTGGCCAGGAGAAGCCGACCCCGGTCCATTCCAGGAATACAACTACAGCACCTTGCGAAAAATCCAGCGGTTGGGAATGGTCAGCATTTACGACAAGTCTCCCGATGCTCCGACCTGGCTGTATACCGGTGGAGATGAACGGAACAAGCAGAAGGAGCGGGGGCCGATCTCGCCAGGACTCCCGGCGTTTCTGAAATCGCTGGTCCCATTTGAAATCCAAACCGTTTCATTGCCTCCGGAGGGATACTACCCGGGGCTGAATCGGGACCTGCAGCAGACAGCACTCGATGACGCGCGGCAGACACTGAAGTCGGCCGAACAGCATCTCGCCACCGTTCAGGCACTGAACCCGGCTGTCACGCCGGGAGTGCGTGAGGAACTGGTTGCGGCCAGGCAGGCACTCGAGCAAGCCAGGAAAGAAATGCCCGTTCCGAGGGACAACCATCCCCTCGCCGGCCGACAGTCACTGCTGTTCGATGCCACGGAGGGACGCCGGGTGCTGATGAACCGGCTGCCGGGACTCAAAGAGATGCGGGATGGTTTTTCGATCGAATTCCAGGTTCGACTGTTGACCCCCGGCCACTTCAATTTCCAATTGGCGAAGCACCTCATCGATGGCCTGACAGCGGGCTATGTGGCGTTTGACCAGGGTCGGGTGATGTCGTACCAGCCCGGGACATTCACCGAGTTTGAAGCCGGGCGATTCCTGCGTGAGTCTGGCCAGGACCGTTTTCATGTGAAAATGGTCCTGCAGACTCCGGGTGACCGGATGCTGCTGACAGTTCGTTCCCTGTCCGACAATCAATTGCTGGTCGACTCGGTCCCGGTGGCGACGCATGGCTGGAATCCGGTTGGAGACCCCACCAAGGGAATCTCCTTCGATGCCCGAACCGGAAGCGTGGCGGCGATTGATGAGTTGATTCTCACCCAGGGACCGGCGAATCCAGGCGAAAGCGGTAAGATTGTCGCACACTTTGACTTCGAGCCCCCCGCCTATGCCGGTGATCGGGACGTGGTGGGACTGGGAAGCTGGGAAGCCTCGAGCTACGGAATGCCACCAGCCACCTCACGCTTGACGGGGGTTCTGCAGGCGGGAGCGCTGAACCCGTTGGAACAACGGGTGGCTGCGGCCCAGCGGCAAGTCGATCTGCCCCGGCGGCGAATCGAGGCGGCGGAGGCGCGGCTTGGGGCCGCGCGGTCGGCACTCTTCGCCGTCGAGGCCCGCATCCAGGCGGATCGGGCAAGATTTACCCCTGCGAACGGCCAGCCCCCCGATCGGATGGCTGAGCTTGCCGTGAAAGCCGAACGCGATGCCGCGATGGCCTCGGCCGATGCGACCCGACTGCAGGCCGAGGTGTCATTGGCCACAGCCGAAGGGAAGCCTGCATCGGACAGTGACCGGGCGAAACAGATTGAGACGGCCAGATCACAACAAACCATGGCCCTCAAGGAACTCGAAATCGCGACGACCGCCCGAGATCAACCGCCGGGGACGAAATACACCCCTCTGGGCCCCACCTATCCCACATCCAGTACCGGGCGTCGCTCAGCGCTCGCCCGGGCGATCATCGACCGGCGCAATCCACTGACCGCCCGGGTGGCGGTCAATCACATCTGGATGCGGCATTTTCACCAGCCACTGGTTTCGAGTGTTTTTGATTTCGGCCGCAACGGAACCCGCCCCAGCCACCCCGAACTGCTCGATTGGCTGGCGGTGGAATTCATGGAATCGGGGTGGAGCATGAAACATCTGCACCGACTGCTGGTGACCAGTGAGACGTATCAACGCAGTTCGGCAGCCGGTGATTCAGACGCCTCCCGGGTTGACCCCGAGAACCGACTCTTGTGGCGGATGAATGTGGGTCGCATGGAAGCCGAGTTGGTGCGCGACAGCCTGCTTGCGGTCGCTGGCCGACTGGATCTGACTCCCGGGGGGCAGGAGCTGGAAAACAAGGACTCCCTCACGACATTCCGCCGCAGCCTGTACTACTCCTGCCAGCCGGAAGACGACGGAAAGAGCCCGTTGGGAATGCTGTTCGATGGACCGGAGCCGGCCGACTGCTACCGACGCTCGCGAACCATCATCCCGCAGCAGGCACTCGCCCTGAGCAACAGCGAACTGGCCCATGATCTTTCCGCCCGGCTTGCCGAATCGATCCACGCGGATCTTTCCGACACCGAGAGGCAGGGTGTGGCCCCGTTCGTGCTGCGGGCCTTTCAGCAGATCCTGTCGCGCAGTCCCAGCCCTGCCGAACTGGAGGCATGTGCCGAATTCCTGGGACCTCCCGCATCGATCGGCCAAATCGAGCGGTCCAGCCTGGTCCGGGTGTTGCTCAATCACAACGACTTCGTGGCAATCCGATGACCGAGCGGACAAGCGACATGAGCACCAGGGCCGTTCCCGCGAACGCGTGTTGTGCCCCTCACACCAGACGGGGCTTCCTGGCCGATTTTGGCATGGGATTCACCGGCCTAGCACTGTCGGCCATGCTGTCGCGTGACGGAATCGAGCGGGCCTGTGCCGAAGAGAGCATCCCGGCCGCACCACTCGCGCCATTGCCTGCCCCGAAATCGAAATCGGTCATCTGGATTTTCCTGTCGGGAGGCTACAGCCATGTGGAGACGTTTGATCCCAAGCCGGCACTCAATGAACACGCCGGCAAGACGTTCGACAAGACCCCCTTTGAAAACCCGCTGAATTCACCGCTGCATAGGGCGCGGTTTCGATCGGTTCCGGCCGAGGAAATCAACGTCCGGGATGTCTATCCCACCATCTACCCCATGCAGGTCGGATGGAAGAAGCACGGGCAGGCGGGGATCGAGGTGACCGACTGGTGGCCGCACCTGGCGAATCATGTCGATGACCTCTGCTTTGTCCGCAACATGTGGACGACCGACAACGATCATGCGGCGGAGAATCAGATCCATACGGGTCGGCACCGACTGGACGAACCACAGCCGTCCATCGGCGCCTGGGCGACATATGGCCTTGGTTCGACCAATGACAATCTCCCCCAGTTCGTGGTGCTGGGGGGCCCGACCCGGTCGGACACCCGTCAATCGATCGATTCGTACTACCTGGGACCGCAGTATTCGGGTGTGCCCCTGACGCTGGATCCCGCCAGTCCCCTCCCCTTCGGCCGACGTCAGGCCAGGCAAACAGCCGGACAACAGCAGCGGGAATTCGAATTGGTGAACCGGCTGAATGGACTCGCTGCGGTGGAGTATCCCGAAGATTCCGACCTGCGGGCGCGGATCCGGGCGTATGAACTGGCCTATCGCATGCAGTCCGCGGTGCCCGAGGCGATCGACTTTGCCCAGGAGACCGCCGTCACGTCCCAGATGTTCGGTCTCGACAATGAGGCCACGCGAATGGCGGGGCAGAGATTGTTGGGGGCTCGCCGGTTGGTGGAGCGGGGTGTCCGATTCGTGCAGGTCTTCCCCTCTCCCTACGGAGTCTGGGATTCACACCAGAAACTGAAGGACAACCACACGCGACTCTGTGCGTCCGTCGACAAACCGGTCGCAGGCTTGATTGCCGACCTGAAGCAGCGGGGCTTGCTGGACGAGACTGTGGTCGTCTTCTGCACCGAGTTTGGCCGCACGCCGGGACTTGAGCAGCGGGCGGGAGGAACTGACGGCCGTGATCATCACCCCAATGGATTTACAATCTGGATGGCGGGAGCGGGCTTGAAGTCGGGGCACGTCCACGGAGCGACCGATGAACTTGGATACCATGCCCTCGGTGACGGGCACTACGTGACCGATCTCCATGCCACGGTGCTGCATCTCCTCGGGTTGGATGGACGACGGCTGGAGATTCCTGGACGACGGCGACTGGAGATTGATCACGGGCAGGTCATCAGCGAAATCCTCGCCTGAATCGTCGCTGCAGTGACCGTTCGATTGGCGATTGTTCCCGTCAGTGCAATCGCCGAAACCTTCCGGCAATGCAGCAATTACGCTGTGACCGCCGGTCCCGACCCGCGGGGGCTGCGCACGAGCACACGGTCGATGCGCCGTCCGTCGAGGTCCAGCACTTCGAACTCCCATCCCAGCCACGATACCCGCTCACCGATGTCTGGGGGATGACCGAGTTCGTGCATCAGCAATCCCCCAAGGGTTTTCACCTGGGGATGCACCCGAAGGACCAACGAGGGGTGCTGCAGCCGGGGAAAGAGTTCCGCGAGGGGAACCGCGCCGTCGACGAGCCACTCTCCCACTCCCCGGGGAACGACAGCCTGCTGATGTCTCAGACGATTCTCTTCCAGAAGATCCCCCACCAGGGCATCGAGAATGCTTCCGAGAGTCACAACTCCGCGGGTCGCTCCAAATTCATCGATGACGACGGCCAGGGTCTCGTGAGCCTGGCGAAACTGGACCAGCAACTGATCAACACGCGTGGTATCGGGGACAAACAATGCCGGTCGCAGGAGTGGCTGAAGGCTGGCCAGGCTGATCTGAGGGTCGACGCCGAGCAACTCCTTGGGATCGAGCACCCCCACCACCTGGTCAAGATTGTCCCGATAGACGGGAACACGGGAGTGTCCGATTTCCCGCAAATCCCGCCACAGGTCTTCGCCGGCGAGGCCGATTTCCAGGGCCTGGACGCCTCCCCGGGGGCGCATGATTTCACGGACCTGGAGATCTCCCAACCCCAGGGCCTCGTGGGCCAGGGTCCCCTGCACGGAATCAATCGTTCCATCCGATTCCCCCATGTCGATGAGATAACGGATCTGGTGCAACGAAGTCACCTGACGGCGGGCCCCTCTCGCCCCAAGTCGGCCGGCAATGAGGTCGGTGATCCAGCCCATCGCCCGAGCGATCGGCCAGAACAGTTTTTCCGCCAACTCCACGGGAAATGAAAAGAACCGGGCATAGAATTCCGGGTGATGCACGGCCAATCGCTTGGGAACGAGTGTTCCCAGGATCAGGGCAATGACGGTGACCGCGCTCGAGACCAGGAAGACCGCAGCACTATGTCCTGCCGGGCGCCAGCCTTCGCCCTTGATCGACACCACCATGTCTTCCACTTCCGTGATCAGGATGGAACCCAGGTAAACCGCAGCGATGGTCGACAACAACTTGCGGACCGTGACGATGGTTGCCAGTACCTTCAGGGGATTCTCGAGGAGACGCAGGGCTCGGCCCGCTTTCCGGTCTCCCTGGTCCGCCATTTCCTTCAGAGACAGCCGATTCGAAGCCAGGAGTGCCGCTTCGGCAGCTTCGGCAAAGCCATGCAGCAGGTAAACTGCGCACAAGACGAAACCGACAAGCAACAGATTGACTTCACTCCACAGCATCGAGCCAGTTCCTTTGCGCACAGAACAAAGCGGGACAAACTGACGGGACCACAGCATTTCCAAACTCACGTCCCGGCAGCGGAGGATAGGGAGACATTCCCGACGGGGCAACCCCCCCCCAATGGACGTGCCATGAATGCCCCACTTTCTGGGACGATCGGATGTGACTGGCACGGCAACTCGCACACCGCGTTAGAACTCGAGTTTTTGTTGTTCGACGATTTGACAGAGTGATTGCGAGCGATCAACATCCGGGCTGACAGGCATTCCAGGTCCCGACCCGATTTGTCGCACCCCGATTTGTCCCCATCCGGGCCGCGTTACTGGGAATGAACCTGGTGCCATGATTTTCCTGAGCCGGACCCGTTTGAATTTCGATGACCGCGCCGCATCGCCTGTTCACGACAGAAGACCACGAGGACTCTCTTCGGATCTGCCTTCAGGTTCCGGGGATTCGAGGCCCTGAATCGATCTCCCAGCTGGATCGTGAATTGACGCAGTGGCTCTCATTGCAGACAGGCCGTTCCGTCGTGCTGGATTTCAGCGACCTCGTCTCAGTGACCAGTGACTTCCTCGCCAAGCTGATTGGCTGGCAGCGGCAGATCGTTGGGGCGGGAGGAAATCTCCGTCTGGCCGGATTGAATTCCGACCTGCGTGAACTCTTCGAAATCACCCGACTTTCGAAGAGGTTCGAAATCATTTCCGATGACCGGGCACGGCACACGAATTCCTGACGGGCCGCCAGGGCTGGGTTGCTGATCGCGGGGAGCGTGTTGCCCTCGACAGTCTCAAGGCAGTACAAGTGTTGTTGGATGTTGCTGCCGGGGTTCGGAATCCCCCCTGCAGCGACATTGGCAATCGTCCCTGCGCCTCGGACGACGCCCATCAACACCCGGACCACGACCAGGCCAAGCATGATCATCGAGACTGAAGAGCACCCGCAATGCGTCGTGGTCCGCTGCCTGACGGAGCAACTCCTCGGCCCCGATCAACTTTCCCGGATCGACCAGGAAATGGTCCGAATTGAAGAGACCTGGCCCCGTCACGGTGTGCTGTTCGATTGCTGTCGCCTGCAGGCGGTTTCCAGTGCCTTCCTGGGACGCCTGGTCCAATGGCACCAGCGACTGGTGGGGCGTGGAACCTCTCTGAAACTGTGCAGCCTCAGCCCGATGGTCAAGCAGGTGATTCAGGTCACCCGTCTCGACAAGAAGTTTGATCTGCTGGACAACAAGGATCTGGGAGTGGCCGCGTTCACTGGCGGTCACTGAGCGTTCCTGCGCGTTTGATCATCCGGATCGGACCGGGATACCGGGGGGACCTGTCGATTCGCGCTGTTCTGCCTCTCGGACCCCGACACAGTCACTTTCGCCGGAGAGGTCACTTACCTGGGGAGGTGACGAGCCCCTGCTCCACTTCCGACACCAGTCGGTTCCGCAAGACTGGTTCCCGGTCCGTTCGCAGAGCCCCCCATCGGCTGGCCTGCCAGACCTCTCCCGTTTGGACATCGAGGGCTGTCAGCCAGCCATGCTTCCAGCAGGCGGTATCGATGCAGGTGGCGAATCCAAGGTCGAGAATCTCCCCGTCGCGCTGCTCGGTGTGCCCGACGATCACACGTTTCCCGGAAGCATGCGGACGCTGGTTTTCGGCCACAAAAGGGGCCCAGCGCAATTCGTACTCCAGATGTTCCGCGAATGGACGGTCCGGCACATAGTTGGCGTGTGTAAAGACGAACTGCTCGGTCTCGTAGTACTGCAATTGATCAAACAGCAGCACCCAATGCCGTTCGGGAATATCATCAATCCCAGCTCCAAACCGGTACGAATTGAGGGTATTGATTCCCCCCAGTTCCTCCCAGTACCGGAGGGCCGCCTCTCCTTCGTGAACCGCGAGCAGCATTTCCTCGTGATTGCCCCGGATCATGACCAACTGGCAGCGGGCTTGAAGTTCCAGCAATCGGTCCAGAACAGCCGCCGAATCCCGCCCGTTGTCAATCAGGTCTCCCAGAAAGACCAGGCGATCGTCGGGGCCGGGTGAGATTTCCTCGAGCAGGCAGTCGACGGCATGGATACAGCCGTGAACATCTCCGAGTGCAATCAGGCGACCTGGTGCGCGCATCCGTTCTCTCCTGCGGAGTTCCGCAGTGCTGGGGACAACAAAGTTCTTGACGGAGCGCAAACTGATTGGATCGAAATCCCGGCCTGCTGTCGACAGTCAGCCCCAAGGTGGGCACTCGCCATCGGCTGCCGAACCCACTTCGGGCTCCGACAATTTCAAAGCGGTCGGCATTCGCGACATTGTGCCGACCGATTCGATCAACTCCCATCAACCACCGGGTGACGACCACCGTTCCCGGT
>DNUF01000002.1:44366-48477 GCA_003508595.1 Planctomycetaceae bacterium | reverse complement strand
GTATCGCACGCGCGAGTCGTCGGACCTGGCGCATGACTGATCATGCAGAGTTTCGCCGGGAAAATGCTGATGGAGGCTGCTCTGCATCGAATCGCACGACCGCAACCCATTGACGAACTCGGTTCGCAGCGGCTGACCCTGTTCGCCCTGGCTTGGGGCATGCAGACTCTCCTCGAAATGGGCAAGTGGGGAGAGATGTTTGCAAATCCCCTGCAATTTCTGGTGTTTGCCTCGGCCGGTCTCGTCTGCCTTCGCCCGGGTGAGCCACTCCGGTTGGTTCTGCTCGCATTCCTACAGGTCTTGGCGGTCGTTCGAAGACTTCCCTGGTTGACCAACCACACCCTGGTCAACACGGTTGCCAATCTGACTTTGGTGGCCTGCCTGCTGTCGGTCTGGGGTGCACGCAGGCTGGCCATTGGCGTGTCATCAACAACCACCGAGGTCAAAGCGGACTGGTCACAGGAGTGGTATGCCCGATTTGCCCCCCTGCTCCGCACCGAATTGTTGATCGTCTACGGCCTCGCGACATTTCACAAACTAAACACCGACTGGTTCCACCCCGAGCAGAGTTGCGCGGTGATTTTTTGGGAACGGATGATTCGACTGACCCCCTGGCCTGAGGCACTGCGTCCTCTGGCGGGAATCATGCCTTATGTGGTGCTGGTGATCGAAGGGCTGATCCCACTGCTGTTGGCCCGTCCCCGTTGGCGATTGGCCGGGATTGGACTGGGACTCTGTTTTCACCTGCCGCTGGGGCTGATCGGGTTCTTCCGTTTTTCCGCGATCGTGACCTCCCTGTATTGCCTGTTTTTACCTGACTGGGTCTTCGACGCGGCGGCGGATGCCGGGATGAAATGGCGTCAGCGCTGGACTTGGGGAGCACGTTGCCTCGACAGTCTGTGTTCACCGTCGTTCCGACAGGCTCTGTCAGTGCTCGTGGTCCTCGTGGCCGGATGGGCCCTGTTTCGCCTGCCCATGGAGCCGCAGCGCGCCCCGCTCGTGCTGGTCCAGCAGTCATTGCACGACTTCCGCGCCGGCTGGTCAGGCCTCTTCCAGGGAATTTGGCTGGGGGCCACGTTGGCAGGGATTGGAATTTTGAGCTCGCTTCTCTGGAGATATTGCTCTGCGCCCGACCGCTCGTTACCGGCTCCCAGACTGGGCTGGCTCTGGATCTTCCCGGTGTTCACTGCGCTCAACGGCGTGGGTCCCTATCTGGGACTCAAGACTGAGGCGAGTTTCTCGATGTTCAGCAACCTGAGGACCATTGGTGCGACCTCGAATCACCTCCTGATACACACCCCCCTGGTCCTGCTATCGGAAGGAACCGATCTCGTCCGGATTGTGGCCACGACTGATGCTGAACTCAACCGACTGCGAGACTCCAAACGTCTGCTTCCATGGATCGAACTCTGCTCTTATGTCGAGGCGCGACTCGCCAAGGGACCAGACTTTGGGCTGACGCTGGAGCGGGGCGGAATGATTCGGGAGTTCGCGAGCGTCGAGGCATCACAATCCGAATTTGCCCAGCCCCAATGGTGGGTGCGAAAGCTGACGTGGTTCCGCCCTGTCAGCGCTGAACCAGTCTGCCCCTGTAGTCACTGACAATGGCTGTTGCCGAGAGAACCATGTCCAATGACCCCCTGGTGTCGTTCGTGATCGAAACGGTCAATGAATCGACCGAACCTGACATCGACCTTGGTCGAGTTTTGGGAGGAATCGGCCGGCAGACGTGGCCGCGGGAGCGAATCGAAATTGTGATCGTGATTGACGAACGCAACTCAGCGATGCTCGATCGCATACAACGGGATTTCCCTGCAGTCCGAACCCTCGTGGTGCGCGACTCGAACTACTTCTCGATGAAACGCGAGGGAACTTACGCGACGACTGGCGACATCATCGCCCTGCTCGACAGCGACTGTGATCCCTGCCCGACCTGGGTGGAGCGGGCCGTTGCGCGAATCCAGGGAGGGGCTGATGCTGTCGCCGGCAAGACCCGCTACCCGAGCGGCGCACGTTATGGAGCGACATTCAGCTTCTTCAATTTCGGATACATCCAGCGACAGCGGGATGGACAGGCGACAGGGTTCCTGCCCAACAACGCGGCATTTCGTGCGAGCGTGCTCCGAGAACACAATTTTGATCCGCGGATCCGCCGTGGTGGTGCGGGTCATCTCCTGGGAAACCAGTTAAAGTCTCTTGGGTTCCGTGTCGAGTACGAACCCGGGATGCTGGCCATCCACAACATGTATGGTGTGGGTGAAGAGCTGCAGATGCGGGTCAAGGCTGGCTTTGACGCCATCAATCTGGCCCGCATCGATGCTGACTCGGTGATCGATGAAACCCGGGTCCTGAAGCAGCAGACTGTCCTGGGATTATTCCGGGTGTTCGTGAGGCGGCTGTTGTTCGATGTGCGAACAGTCTTCACCAATCGGGCCGATCTCGACATTGCGTGGTGGCAGATCCCATGGTTCCTGGCGGTCGCTCCGCTGATCCGAATGGTTGAGTTTTTCTCGGCATTGATCACATTGCTGTGGCCCAACTATTTCAAAAACAAATATGGTTGGTAAAGAACTCCCGGGGGGGGATTCACCAGACCAGTGACTCACTGAGGCAGCATGCGAGACTACGCCATCACCTATCAGCAGTTGATCCGCCAGGCAGTCCGGCAGGGATTTCCCGAGTCGGACCTGTCGCGACTGCGGACGGGGTATGATCTCGCATTGCGGCTGACCGACGGGCTGTACCGCAAGCAGATGGTTCCCTTCATCTGTCACCTCGTTCGCACCGCCAGCATCGTAATGCACGAGACCTCGGACCTCTCCCCGATACTGGCCTCGATGCTCCACGCGGTGTGCTTCCTGCACGTCTTTGCCGACAGTACCCGACGGGGCCCCCGCGCATCCGACCGACAACTGCTGCGGGATGCACTGGGTGATGATGTGGAAGGTCTGATCCGCGACTACAGCCAGTTCCGATTCGGGGCGGCGGAAGCCAGCCACTGGGCCAACCCGGCTCATATCCCTGATGCCCGGACCCGACAATTGCTGATCATGCGGCTGGCGGACGAACTTGAAGATCATCTCGATGCCGCCGAAGCCTTTGTCCCCAAAGGCCGATTTCGCTCGGGGGACCCACACTACGGGCAGGAATTTGTCGCCCTCGCCCGACGTCTGGGACTGGAGGCGCTTGCCAACGATTTCCAGGAAGCCCTCGAAATCAGCCAGAACACCCGCCTGCCGGAATCGCTGCTGTCGAGCCATGCTTCATCCTACGAACTTCGCAACCGCCTGTGGAAAGCCAATGTGCTGGAACGCCTGGGGGCCTGGTTGCGGCGCAGGCGGATGGGCCGTGACGCCTGAAGAGTTTCTCGCCCGATCTCGGAGGCCCCTGCCATTCGTATCCTGCTGATCAACGACTCCTCAACTCTTTCGGGAGGAGCGGAAATCATGTCGTTGTCACTGCGCGATGCCCTGCGGGACAGGGGACACGAGGCGCTGCTGTTTTCCAGTCGGGCCCTGTATGGTCCTCTGCCCATTGCGGCTGACGCCACCTGTTTCGGCACTGTCTCTCCCTTGCGGCAGGTGCTGCGTTTGGCCAATCCCTCGGCCTACCAGACACTGCGACGCCTACTGCGGCAATTTCGCCCGGATGTGGTCCATGTGCGGATGATGACCACGCAACTGTCGCCCCTGATCCTCCCACTGTTGCGTGGGTTTCCCGCGATCTATCACGCCACTTGGCACGAGGTCTTGTGCCCCACCGGGATGAAGACGCTGCCCGATCTGTCGCCCTGCCAGGACCCGGCGGGTGTCGCCTGCTGGAGGAACGGATGTGTCTCAAGCATAGCCTGGCCTTTTCTCGCCCTTCAGAACCGGCTCCTCTGGCAATGGCGCGGGGTGTTTGTCAGAGTTGTCGCGAACAGTCATTATCTGGCCAGTCAACTTGAGAAGTCGGGCTGGTCGAAGGCTGAGGTCATCTGGAACGGTGTTCCCGATGTCGACCCGCGTCCTCCATTGTGCGATCCCCCGAGTCTTGCGTTTGCCGGACGGCTCATTCCCGAGAAGGGGGCCGACGTGGCCATTCGGGCGCTGGCGTTGTTGCAACGGACCAT
>DNUF01000002.1:32368-44089 GCA_003508595.1 Planctomycetaceae bacterium | reverse complement strand
GTGACTTGGAAGTGTCCCACGTGGTGGACTTCACCGGCTCGATTCCCAGGGCCGAGGCCGAGCGCCGCCTCGGCTCGGCATGGGTGCAGGTCGTCCCTTCGATCTGCAACGAGAGCTTCGGATTGGTTGCAGCCGAAGCGCAGATGCGGGGGACAGCAGTCGTCGCCACCCAGCGGGGGGGCCTGCCGGAAATCGTCGTTGACGGAGAAACGGGCACACTGGTGGAGCCTCAGTCTCCGGAACAGCTGGCTCAGGCGATTCTTCCCCTGGCGACCAACCGAGCCCGGGCCGAGCAGCTCGGGCAGGCCGGGCGGTTGCGCGCCCGGAAGTTGTTTCGATTGGAGTCTTGCGTGACCCAGTTTCTCAAACTGTATGCCGAGGTGATTCAGCAGTACCCGAAGTTGACTGCCCAGGGGACCGTACCATGAAGCCTCCGATGAACCGCTGCATGGGAGAGATCCCCTGGTTCCTGGTTCCCCGCCTGGGGCGGTTCACCTCGCGCCACTTCGAATATGGCACTCCTCTGCCGATTGGACTGACAGGCCGTCAGTTGCTGCTCACCGATCCGGAAGACGTGTTTCACGTACTTGTCGGGAATGCAGCGAATTACTCGAAATCCCGAAAGCTGACCGACGAACGTGTTCGGCAGCGGGTGGGGGGTGGTCTGCTGGGACGCCAGGGGACGAGTCATCACGAACGACGCCGTTCCCTGCAACCGCTGTATAGCCAGCGGGCGGTGGAGTCACTGGTCCATCTGATCGAAGAACAGTGCCGGCCACTGCTGGAGAATTGGAGCAACGGAGAGCCACGTGACCTTTCACGGGATATGGGTCGTCTCAGCCAAAGAATACTGCTGACAGCCCTGTTCGGTCCCTTGACCGAGAATCAGATTGTGACGCTGGAACAGGCGATTCGCCGGCGACGTGAGTACACCGAGCAGGTCTATTTCTCTCCGTTGCCTCGTTGCGAGAGTTGGCCCACGCGTCGACGCCGCCTCGATCGGGAAGCGCAGGCGCTGTTCGCACAGCATGTAAGACAGGGATTGCAGGACCTGTCCGCGGGTCGGCCTTCCGGAGATCTTCTGAGAGGGATGACGCAGATCTCTGTCGGCGATGGCCAACAACTGTCAGAAGCCGACATCTGCGATGAGGTCTTGTCGCTGATGAGCACCGGGCACGAGACCATCACCGAATGGCTCACCTGGTGCTGGGTCCTGCTGGAACAACACCCGGATTTCGCCAGGTCGTGGCGAACCGAACTGCTTCGACTGGGTCCCATAACCGGCTGGCTCGGCTCGCCTCCAGAAACCGCACCACTGACTCATGGTCTGCTGGACGAATCGCTGCGTCTCTATCCTCCCACCTGGCTCTTTGCCCGTGTTCCATTACAGGCGGATTGTCTTCCGAGTGGTACCCATGTCCGTGCGGGACAGAATCTGCTGCTTTGCCAGTACCTGATGCACCGCCACCCGGGGTTTTTCCCCGATCCCGAGCGGTTCGATCCCACCCGTTTCCACAATCCTGAGGCACAGCGTCTCGTCGGGCGGGTGTACTTTCCCTTCGGAGCCGGTCCACATCGGTGCATTGGCGACAAGCTGGCCCGCCTGGAAACCCTGGTGGTCCTGGTGACCATCGCCCGCGAATTCACCTTCGACCGCTCGGGTACCGAACCTGTGATTCCCCATCCAGGGCTGACTCTGGGAGTCCGCGGAGGATATTGGGTCCAGCCGCGACGAGACAAGCTGGAGTGACCTGAGACCTCCCAAACGACTCCCCTGACGGATCGCCGCGAGTCCCCGTCGCCGCCACGGGCACCAGGTTTTTCTCCAGATTGGAGATATCACGGACCAGGGTTTCTTCCAGGAATCGATGTCAGATGTTGACCCGCAAATCCGGAATTCTGGCAGGCCGCTTTCCGGATTTTATCGTCGTCGGTGCGACCAAGGCGGGCACCACCAGCCTTGATTATTATCTGTCACTGCATCCGGAAATCCACATGGCGTCCCCCAAGGAGCCTGGATTTTTTGTGGATGGAATCCAATTCAGCAACCGGCACCGCGGACTCGACTGGTACAAGAGTCTCTTTGTGAGCGCGAAACCGCTTTGTGGGGAGAGTACCCCCTCTTATACCCACTGGCCTTCGCGCCCCCTGGTCGCGGAGCGAATGCGCGAGACCATTCCTCTCGCCCGCCTCGTTTATATCGTGCGAGAACCGTGGGCACGCATTCAATCGCATTATCTGATGAATTATCGCACCGGGCGAACCAACCTGCCGTTTGCCGAATACCTCGTCCGGAGTCCCCACCTTCGCGATGCGACCTGCTATGGAACTCAGTTGGCGAATCTCCTTCGCCACTTCCCGGCCGAACAGATCCTGGTGATTGAGTCCGATCGGTTGCAGAGGGAAACCCGTGCCGTTCTGCATACCGTGTTCCACTTTCTGGGGGCCAATCCCGACTTTGATTCTCCCCTCTTCGACCGCAGGCTGCATGTGGGAAATGAGAAGCGGATTCCCAATGCCTGGGGGAGGCGACTGTTGGTCTCCCCACCGCTTCAATTCCTGAGAAAGCATCTGTCCCCCTGGTGGTATCACCAGGTCCAGACCGGACTGACATGGCCATTTCTTGGCCCGATTCCTGAGGTGGAGATTGCACCTGGCCTTCGTGACGAATTGACCGAGTGTTTTCGTCGAGAAGTCGATCTGCTGCGGCAACTCACCAATCAGGAACTCGCCTCGCTGGAGGTCAAGCCGCCGAATTGACCCGGCCCCGAACCCGGGAAACGAGCTGCGTCCCCGGTTGTCAGAGGTGTCACAGAGGTGGTGCGGACCTCCAGGTCTGCACGTGTCGCGAATGCACCGTATCCCTTCAGATGCGGCAGGCCGATCGAGCTGTGTTTCCGCAAGGTCAGCGAAGCTGGACGTACCCAATGGCAAATGCAAAACGGGAACGGACCTCGATTCGTCTTGTCGATCACACGGGAAACGAGCTGCGTCCCCGTTTGTGCGAGGGGGACATTTGTAACTGATTAGGTTTTAAACCGCGATTTCGGCAACCCGGCACTTGGACTTACCGTGGTGGCCTCGGTTCCTGCCTTGTCTGCGATGACAGCATCCAGACAGCAAAGGCTGGGGGGGGCAATCGATCTCAATTCTTCCCGGATGATCTCCGGGTTGGCAATTCTGTTGGAATGCGCAGGTGCGAACGGCTCCGATCGGACGGGATCGGTTTTTTGCCTGGGTTCAATTGGAATCGCCATCGCGATCCTGGATTCCGGATCGCACACGCCGGCGACCACACCGTGCCCGGCCGGCACCGGCAGGAGAGTCATCCACGATCTTCTCCGTCGAAGGATCGCCCATTACGGACCGCTGTAGAGGTGCCGCAGCACTCGGTCTGGCGGATCGACGGCCATTCGATAATAGATGTCCAAGGCGCGGTGTCCGTGGCGTTTGGCGGTTGTCATCACGGTCATGAGTCGCGCTGTTCGCCTGGCACCCGCTTCACTGCGATTGCCGAAGGTGATTTTTCGAAGGATCACCAAGGACCGCAGCAGCATCTCGGCGTGGTTGTTTGTCGGCGGAGTTTCGGGACGATCGAGGAATGTCAGCCATTCCGTGGCGTAGCGCCCCAGCCGCTTTTGCAGTCGGCAAGTCCGGTCATGATCGTGAGTCTCAGTCTCCAGCAATCGCTGCAATTCCTTCCGTAACCAACCGGTTTCGGCACGGATCCGGAGATCATCCAGCGTGTTTCGCCTCCGGTGGAATCGGCAGGCACGCGTGACCCAGGATTTGACCTTTTCGAAATACGCCCAGGCCAACGACTTCTCGGGCACGACCTGGTGCCAGTCTCGGGCGGTGCGCGTCAGATGTGCCAGGCACTTCTGTTTGGCCCGTGCCGGCTGGGCGTCATAGCCGGCGTAGCAGTCGGTCACCAGGATGCCCGCGAAGTGGTCCCCCAGAATTCGCCGCGAGACCTTTCCGGCCCGTGACCGACTACAGTGAAAGTGCACATATCGGCCGGTCGCGTGAATCCAGAAAAACGCCCGTTTTCCGTCGAGTGACCAGTAGGTTTCATCGGCATGTACGGTGTTCTCGGTGCTGCTGATCTTCGCCAGGATATCCTGCACCACCGGCTTGGCTTGGCGGGCCAGATCGGCTTCGAATTCAAGGAATGTCGCCGACGTGAATCCCAGGCCCGTCAAACCCTCGATCGCCCGCGGCACCTTGCGGGCACTGACACCGATTTCATTGTGCAGAAAGGCCGCCATCGCCCGCGCATGGGGGCCGATCCGCTTGCCCAGCAACTCCCCTTCCCCCGCCTGCCTCACCCAAAGACGGCAGTGCCGGCAGCGCGCTGCCGCGTGCCGATAGAGAATGACCTGTGGCCGTCCATCCACCACGTCCTCCTGAAGATGGTCGTCGGGAGGTCGGTGAGGGTGCTCCCGCACGGCACCGCCACAATGTGGGCACACGTTCGGCGCGGCCACTTCGATCACCCGATTCCAGACGGTCGGTTGAGGACGGTACCTGCCGGGATGTCCGACGGGAGCCCCGCGCTTCTTGCGACGCTTCCGCAGGGGAACCACCACCGGCTGTTCGACAACGGCGGGCCGGTCTTTGGTGAATCGACGCTGGCGCTCGGCCCTCAGTTCCCGCCGGGCCTGCTCGAGCTGCTGTTGGAGCTGCGAGTTTTGTTCGACGAGCCGGTGCACAGCTTCCCGTTCCGCAGCCAATTGGCCATACAGCATCTCGATGTGTTGCGAGTTCGCATTTGCAGCCGACACGACCATAGACAGACTGGCTCCGCCGAGATGCGGGCAATGCCTGACATTCGCGCAGCTGTGTTCCAGTCTGGGGAAGAAGATGAATCCCATCGGAATCCGTTCCGAGTCCGGGGATGACCGTCACCATGACCGGTCCACACCCCATTCACCTATTCATACCATCCTTGGCTCCGATATCCAGCGTCCGGAGTTGCCCAACCACACCACGGGTGGTTCGGGAACTAATCAGTTACGTGTCACAATCGGCGGCGAATCCGAAACGGGGACGCAGCCCGATTCGCCCTGCGGGAATCCGGGAAACGAGCTGCGTCCCCGTTTGCAGATTCCTGGGGCTCAACCGTCGGGGTCGTTCAGCAACTCCTCCAATCGTGACCGCAACGGTGGGCTGAGTTGCGGCAGCCATTTTTCACCGATCAGTCCGACCGCAATCATGTCGCGCAAATGCACGCGATCTTTGTCACGAAAAAAGGTCAGTTTCATCTCGACCAGACGTTCCAATGGCAACGTCCGGGCCTCTTCGATCAACTCGAACTCATCAATTGCCGGGACAGTCTCGGGATAGTCCTCCCGGACCTTCTTCCCCGCGAAAACCACATGGACCGCGTCGCGGGCCTTGGCATCCGGTCCGTCCATGAACATGGCGATTCCGGACGCTCTTCGAAAAATGAATCCCTCGGGCTCCAGCGCCAGGATGGCCCGAGAAAGATCCGGTTCATTGAGAATGATGTCAACATCACGGGTATTACGGACAACCGACTCGTCGACTTGGGCAACCCAGTGTTGAACGGCATTGCCGCCGATCACTGCATAGGGAATCTGCGCGGCATTGAGAGCCCGGGTCACTCGTCGCAGACGATCCTTCACTTTTTCCACAGCCCGCTCAATCCTTTCCCACAGGGCGTTGCCAGCGTATTTGACCTCTACCATCTTCGCAGTTCCCAGAGAATGTTCAACGAGTCAACTCACCCATTGAGAATGGCGTGCTGTCTGCCAGTGAACGTCGGCGAGTCGCACCTGGGCATGGCTTGGCACGGATGATGGCCAAGAGTCCCACAACCGTTCCAGCCGTTCTGTCTCCTGCGACCGCAATCACGTCAAACCCGTCTCGGAGTGCGCCCGCAGCAAATCAGACAGCGGGGTGTTTCTGAACCGCTCCAGTGACTTGTCATCAATTGTGCCTGTTTTCCACCTCCCCGGCAATCTCATTTGGCTCGAGCTGGGTCAATCTCCACACCGGGGTCGGTGGCGGCATTGGGAGCCACGGCACCAAGGGGCGACCTCCGTTTCCTGGGATCGCCCATCCCCCGCTGCCAAAGATCCTGCCGGCCCCGAGCCCACTCGACTGCGGTTCGCCCCGGGGCGACCACTCCGTCCATCGCCCATGAGGTCTGAAATCGCTATCCTATGGGGCTCGATTGCCGGTGGCCGCGGGACACTGTCCCGGGCGGGCCGGGGTTTCCTGCTGCCTGCTTCCGGACACCATGTTCGACAAAGTCTCCACCGACGCCGAATTCATCCGCGGCGAACACGACATGCTTCGTTTCTGGCGCGACCGCCAGATCTTCCACCGGCTGCGCGAGCAGAATCGCGGCCGCAAGAAGTGGAGCTTCCTGGATGGACCGATCACGGCCAACAACCCGATGGGGGTCCACCACGCCTGGGGCCGTACCTACAAGGATGCCTACCAGCGCTACTTCGCGATGACCGGGCACGACCAGCGCTACCAGAACGGCTTTGACTGCCAGGGACTGTGGGTCGAGGTCGAGGTCGAAAAGCAGCTGAGCCTCGGGACCAAGAACTCCATCGGCGAATTCGGCATCGACCGCTTCAGCCAGGCGTGCAAGCAGCGCGTGCTCAACTTCGCCGCCCGCCAGACCGAGCAGTCGATCCGCCTTGGCTACTGGATGGACTGGGACGACCCGGCCAACCTCCGCCGGCTGGCGAATGGCATCGGCCAGGCAACCCCCGTCACCATCCGCACCCCCCGGGGTGAAGAGGTCTCGGGCGAGGCCGAGGCACTTGTCTCACGGCTGGGCAACCCCGACTGGGGCGGGAGCTACTTCACCTTCTCAACCGAGAACAACGAGACCATCTGGACCTTCCTCAAGAAGTGCCATCAACGGGGGAAGCTCTACCGCGGGCACGACGTGATGCCCTGGTCGGGACGCGGAGGGAGCGCCTACAGCCAGATGGAAGTGGCCGAGGGACGCAGGCTGACCGTCCACAAGTCGGTCTTTTTGCGGCTGCCCCTGGTCGGACGCGACAACGAGTACCTGCTGGTCTGGACGACCACGCCCTGGACCCTCACCAGCAACGTCGCCGCCGCGGTCAACCCGCAGCTCGAATATGTGAAGCTGAAGGCGAAGCGGGATGGAGCGGTCTATTACTTCGCGAAGGAGAACCTCGAGTTCGCCCGGCTCGCGAAGGAATTCAAGGAGGGCTTCGGCCGCCCGGAGTGGAGCTGGCCCCGGGGGGTCCCCAAGCTCAAGACCATCGCCCAGATCTTCAAGGAGAACGGCGGATACGAGGTGCTCGACACGCTGCCGGGATCGGCACTCGTCGGCTGGCAGTACCGCGGTCCGTTTGATGAACTCCCCGCCCAGCAGGCGCGGGGGGGAGTGCCCTTCGACGAGCGGGTCGCCCAGCGGGCCGGAGTCGACTGTCACAGCGTGGTCGACGGCGGCCGCGATTCGGAAGGGCAGCCGATGGTGCTGGCGGGGGAAGGGACCGGCATCGTGCACATCGCCCCGGGCTGCGGTGATGTCGACCACGTGCTGGGGCGCAACCTCGGCATCGTGGCGATCGCCCCGCTGGGGGAAGATGGCCGGTATGTCGACGGATTCGGGATGTTCACCGGCCGGGAGGCGATCGACCCGACCACGGCCGAGCTGGTGTTTGAGGAACTGCGCAGGAAGTCGCTGCTGGTGGCGGTGGAGGAGTATCCGCACATCTACCCGCACTGCTGGCGGACCGGGGAAGAGCTCGTCTTCCGGCTGGTGGATGAGTGGTTCATCAACATGGACTGGCGGGAGGAGATCATGAACGTCGCCCGGCAGATCGAATGGCTGCCGGAGAGCATCGACGGTCTGGCGCGCGAGCTGGAATGGCTCACCAACATGCGCGACTGGATGATCTCGAAAAAGCGGTTCTGGGGCCTCGCGCTGCCGATCTGGGTGGACGATGTGACCGGTGACTTTGAGGTCATCGGGTCGCTGGCCGAGCTGAAGGAGCGGGCAGTCGAGGGGTGGGACGAGTTCGCCGGGCATACGCCGCACCGGCCGTGGATCGACAGGGTGAAGATCCGGAATCCGCAGACCGGAAACCTGATGACGCGCATTCCGGACGTGGGCAATCCCTGGCTGGATGCCGGGATCGTCCCCTTCTCGACGATGCAGTACAACAGCAACCAGCAGGCGTGGCGCGAGTGGTACCCGGCCAACCTGGTGACCGAGTGCTTCCCCGGGCAGTTCCGCAACTGGTTCTATGCGATGCTGTCGATGGCGACGATGATGGACGGCACTCCGCCGTTCCGGGCGCTGCTGGGACACCGGCTCGTCATGAACGAAGATGGCAAGCCGATGCACAAGTCGGACGGCACCGCCATCTGGTTTGAAGAGGCGGCCGAGCAGCTGGGGGTCGATACGCTGCGCTGGCTGTACCTGTCGCACAACCCGGCCCATGACCTGCGGTTTGGCCGGCGCGACAAGAGCCAGCCGGTGACCCTGCCGACCATGGATGGCCCCATCAGCCAGACCGCCGAGGGGATGCCAACCTGCCTGGTGACCAGCACCCCGGCCGACGATGTCCGCCGGCAGGTGCTGATTCCCCTCTGGAACACCTATGCGTTCTTCGTGAACTACGCCCGGCTGGACGGATTTGACCCGCAGGCGGCGGCGGTGCCGGTGCAGGAGCGCCCCGAGATTGATCGCTGGGTGTTGTCGAACCTGCAGGCGTTGATCACGACGGCCCGGCGGGAGATGGAGAACTACAACGCCCCCGGCTTTCTGCGGGAGGCGGCGCGGTTCATCGATGATTTGTCGAGCTGGTACGTGCGGCGCAACCGCCGGCGGTTCTGGCGCTCGCGGGCCGGCGATGACCGCGACAAGCTTGCCGCGTACCAGACGCTGTACACGGTGCTGACGACGCTGACCCGGCTGTTGGCGCCGATCACCCCGTTCGTCTGCGAGCGGATGTACCAGAACCTGTGCCGGTCGGGGGGCTCGGCCGAACTCCCCGAGAGTGTGCATCTCTGTCCGTATCCGGAAGCGGACGCCGGTTTGGCCGACCCGGCCCTCAGCCAGCGGATGGCGTTGGCGCAGCGGGTGGTGAACCTGGGGCACGCGCTGCGCGAGCAGGCGGGTCAGCGGGTGCGGCAGCCGTTGCCCGAGTTGCGGTTCGCCTGCCAGAACCCGGCCGACCGGGCTCCGCTCGCCTCGCTGGCCGAGGTGATCCAGGAAGAGTTGAACGTCAAGCAGATCACTCCCTGCGAGCAGCTCGACGACCTGGTGCGGTACACCTACAAGCCGAACCTGAAGACGCTCGGTCCCAGGTACGGCAAGGGGTTGGCGGCGATTGGGCAGGCCTTGCCGAAGACTCCCGGCACGGTGCTGGCTCCGCTGCGGCGGGGCGAGACGGTGACGTTGTCGCTCGGCGGGGTGGATTATGTGCTGGCTCCCGACGATGTGTTGATTGGAACCGAGCAGGCCGCAGACTGGGTGGCGGGGGACACCCAGGGTGTGCAGATCGCGATGTCGACCGTGCTGACCCCACCCCTGGTGCGGGAGGGAATGGCGCGGGACTTCGTCCGCCAGGTGCAGCAACTGCGCAAAGAGGCGGACCTGGAGATCGAAGACCGGATCCGGATTGGCTTCGCGGCCGGGTCGGACGAGGTGCGGCTCGCCCTGCAGGAATGGGGAGCCTACATCCAGGGGGAAACGCTGGCCGACGCCATCACCGCGGGGGCTGCTCCCGCCGGGGCCGGGGACGTCCTGGTCGGCGACCAGACAGTGCAGCTCTGGATCGAGCGTTTGGCGAAGTGACCGGCTCACGGGTGACCACGTCTGCGGGGGGAACAATTCCTTCGCAAAAAAATTGCAGTCGTGGTTTTTTCGAAGTCGGAAGCACTGTGTGCCGACACGCTGCAAGTTGTTGTCTGCACGGCAGTTGACGTGTCACGTGAGGGGAGGCTGGCGGGGGAAAAGGACCATCTTCCCGCGGCTTGGCGGGGTGTGCTATAAACGGTGCCTCGCCTGATTCGTGGTTGCGTTCTGTGACCACTCACTCCCCCGCGTCACCTCCATGAAGATTTTCGCACCCCGTGTCCCGGTTCCCGGGCATGGCGGCTCTGCGTCTGGTTCTGCGCCAGGCGTCTCTCCCCCTGCGTCGACTGCTGTTCGGAGCTATCGCCCGAAGCGTTTCAGCCGCCGCCGCGTGCTGCGCCGCAACCTGCGCAACAGCGTGGCCGACTGCGCCGCCTTCAGCATCATGGTGGGGATTGGAGAGACGTACTTTCCCGCCTTCGCCCTGGCACTCGGGCTGGGGCAGATCGTGTCGGGACTGGTCGCCTCGGTCCCCCTGTTGATTGGGGCGGTGCTGCAACTGGTCTCTCCCTATGCCGTGCGGTGGCTGGGCTCGAACCGCCGGTGGTGTGTGATGTGCGTGCTGCTGCAGGGGCTGAGCTTTCTGCCCCTGGTGGGGGCGGCCCTGGCGGGGTATCTGCCGGCCTGGGCGCTGTTTGGATTCGTGGCCCTCTACTGGGCCGGCGGTCTGGGCGCCACACCCGCCTGGCAGACCTGGATGGAGACGGTGGTCCCCTTTCATGTGCGGGCTCCGTTCTTCGCGATGCGCACCCGGTTTGGGCAGGCGGGGGTGCTGGTCGGGTTCCTCGCGGGGGGCTTGTCGCTGCAGTATGGCAAGCAGCATGGGATCGTGCTGAAGATGTTCGCGGCGATCTTTGCCGTGGCGTTTGTCTGCCGGATCATCTCGGCCCGGTTCCTCTCGCGGCAGACCGAGTCGGCCCACCTGAACGGTCCGCAACTGCACGTTGGATTTGGTGAGTTGCTGCAGCGGATTCGGACCGGGAGCAGCGAACGGCTGTTGCTGTACTTCCTGGCCGTGCAGGTGGCCGTGCAGATCTCGGGACCGTATTTCTCGCCGTTCATGCTGGGGCAGATGCAGATTTCGTACCTGCATTTCGTCTCCCTGCTGGCGGTGTCGTTCCTGGCGAAGATTGTCGCGCTGCCGGCATGCGGACGCCTGGCGACGTTGTTTGGTGCCCGCCGATTGTTGTGGATCGGAGGCATCGGGATCATGCCGGTCTCGGGCTCGTGGCTGTACGCCTCTGATTTTTGGCAACTGGTGTTGATCCAGTTCCTGGGAGGCATTGTCTGGGCGGCCTATGAACTTGCGATGCTGCTGATGTTCTTTGAGTCGGTTCGGAAGGAAGAACGGACCAGCATTCTCACGATGTTCAATCTCGCCAACTCGGTGGCGCTCGCCGTCGGTTCGATTGTCGGGGGCTGCCTGCTGAAGCTGCTGGGTGAGAGCCGCGAGGCGTACCTGTTCCTGTTTGCCGTCTCGTCATTCGCCCGGGCGTCGGCCCTGCTGGTGCTGAAGTTCTTCCCCGGCCGGGAACTCGCACTGCGTGATGAAGTCCTCGACGCGGAGGATGAAGTGACGTCCATGACCCTGTCGCGGGAACCATCGTCCTTGAACCGGCCCGAGGTGGATGAGCCGGAGGGACTCACCGGACCAGCCCGGCGGATGGCGACCACCGTGGCGACCGCAGAGCACGCCTGAAGTCTTGCCGCCTGGCGACAAGAGTGCCCAGGCTGGTCTCTCTGGACCTGTTGGCGGTGGGTTGATTCCTCGGGATTGTCCCCCCCTGGGCCGTTGCGACGGTTCGGGAGGTCGGGGATCAGGGGAGTCGGGGACCAGG
>DNUF01000002.1:499-32134 GCA_003508595.1 Planctomycetaceae bacterium | reverse complement strand
CAGGAGGGGCAAAAGCTGCGGATCGGATTCCGGCCCCTTCGAAGGGGGGCAGGGGCGGGTGGTCCGGTTCGCCGACTGGTTCATGCGATCGCCGAGGTGAACGGCAGATCTGCCCTGCAAATCAGCATCGGGCTTGGCCACCTCGCCGATCGCTCGGCGGACGCTCCAGTGGCTCCCGGGGGCTTCACTCGGGAAAAACCGGAGTCGGGGCTGGAAAATGCCCTTTCGGTCATTGGCGGGAGTATCTCGGCACGCAATCTGCAATGGTGACCGTCGAGGAGACGCTCTCCCCTCGTTCGCCCCTGCGCTGTGCCTCCCGGGAATGCATCATGAGTGTCGAGACCACCGAACCGTTGACGCCGGAGGCGTCGCTGCTGCTGGCGTTGGAAGAGATCAGTCACCTGGTGTCGCAGACCCAGACCCCGGTGACGACGCTGAACCAGATCGTGGGGCTGATCCAGCACCGGTTCCAGACCGATGTCTGCTCGGTCTACCTGTTGACCCCCGATCGGGGGTCGCTCGAGTTGGCGGCCACCCTGGGGTTGCGCCCCGAGTGCGTGGGGACACTGCGGATGGGGCTGCACGAGGGACTGGCGGGGCTGACCGCTCAGGAACTCAAGCCGGTGGCGGTGGAAAACGCCTCGCAGCATCCGCGATTCAAGTATTTCCCCGATGCGGGGGAAGATCCCTACAGTTCGTTCCTGGGGCTCCCCCTGTTTGACCGGGGGGTGTTGCAGGGTGTGCTGGTGGTACAGACCGTTGAGCCCCGGGCGTACTCTGCCGAAGAGACCAGCATGCTGGTGGCGGCCGCGGGGCAACTGGGGCCACTGTTGAATTCGATCCGGATGATCTCGCAGCAGGTGGTGCCGGCCTACGAACGGCTCTGGACCCTGGCGCGGAATCTCTGGTGGTGCTGGGATGCCGACGCGGTGAGCATCTTCCGCGATCTCGACCCCGAGCGTTGGCAGGCGGGGGAGCACAACCCGGTCGCCCTGCTGCAGGGGGAATCGCGCGACGCACTCTCGGGGCGCATCGTCTCGGGGACGCTGCTGAGCCGAATCCAGAACGCCTGCCATCGCCTTGACGACTATCTCTCATCGCGCACGACCTGGGGGGCGCGGTTCGCCGGGGTGTTGCGGGCGGCTCCGGTCGCCTACTTCTCGGCCGAATTTGGCCTGCATGAATCGCTTCCGATTTACTCGGGCGGCCTGGGGGTGCTCGCGGGCGACCACGTGAAGAGCGCCTCCAACCTTGGGGTGCCGCTGGTCGGGGTGGGACTGTTTTACAAGGAAGGGTACTTCCGGCAGCGGGTGAGCCATGAGGGATGGCAGGAAGAGAACTACCTGCACCTGCAGACCAATGCCCTTCCCGTGAGTCTCGCCCGACGTCCGGACGGGACGCCGGTGCAGGTGGCGGTGGAGACCCGCAATGGACTGATTCAGCTGCAGGTGTGGCAGGTGACGGCAGGCCGGTGTCAGCTGTACCTGCTCGATTCGGATGTGGCCGAGAATCCCCCGGAAGACCGCGCCTTGACCGCCCGGCTGTATGGAGGGGATCACCGGGTGCGGATTCGGCAGGAGTTGATCCTGGGGGTCGGGGGTTACCGGGCGCTGCGTGCGTTGGGGATTCGTCCGGGGGTCATCCACATGAACGAGGGGCACAGTGCGTTCGCGGCCCTCGAGGTGACCCGACAGCTGATGGAACTGGAGGGGATCGGCTTCGATGAGGCGGCGCAGAAGGTGGCCAGCCACGCGGTCTTCACCACGCACACCCCGGTTCCCGCCGGGCATGACCGGTTCCCCGGCGACCTGATGGAAGAGCACCTCGGTCCCCTGCGTGACCGGCTGGGACTCTCGTACGACGGCTTGATGGGACTGGGACGGGTCTATCCCGGGGACCACAACGAAACCTTCTGCATGACGGTACTGGCACTGAAGCTGTCGCGCCGTCACAACGCGGTCGCGAGCCTGCACGGACATGTCTCGCGGGCGATGTGGACTTCGCTCTATCCCGGCAAGGCGGTCGATGAAGTGCCGATCGGGCACATCACGAACGGGATCCACGTCTTGTCGTGGCTGGCGGCCCCGATTCGGCAACTCTACGACCGGCACCTGCGCCCCGGGTGGACGGAACGGACGGGCGAGCAGGCGACCTGGGAGTCTGTCGCCCAGATCGACGATGCCGAACTGTGGGAGACGCACCAGAACCTGAAGTTCGAGTTGCTGGAGTTCGTGCGGCGGCGGCTGGCGAAGCTGGCGCAGCTGCGGCACGAACCGGCCGGGCTGGTGCAGCAGTATCGCCGGGCGCTGAGCATGGACACGCTGACCATCGGGTTCGCCCGGCGGTTCGCGACCTACAAGCGGGCGGCGCTGTTGTTCCGCGACATCGACCGGATGGACGCGATTGTGAACAACCCGCGCCGTCCGGTGCAGTTGATCTTCGCGGGGAAGGCTCACCCGAAGGACGAACCGGGCAAGCAGGTGATGCAGCGGATCGTGCAGCTGTCGCACGATCGCCGCTTCCTCGGCAAGATTGTGTTTGTCGAGGACTATGACATCGACACCTGCCGGCACATGGTGCAGGGGGTGGACGTCTGGTTGAACACACCGCGGCGGCCCCTGGAGGCATCCGGAACCAGCGGGATGAAGACCGTGCTCAACGGGGGATTGAACCTGTCCGTTCTCGACGGGTGGTGGGCCGAGGCGTACGACGGGTTCAATGGCTTTGCCATTGGACACGGCGAGACGCATACGAACCCCGAGATTCACGATGCCCGCGATTCGCAGTCGCTGTACGAGGTTCTGGAACGCGAGGTCATTCCGACGTTTTACGACCGGGATGCGACAGGCTTGCCACACGGCTGGATCGACCGCATGAAGCACTCGATTCTCACGTTGGGGTGGCGGTTCAGTGCCGACCGGATGGTGATGGACTATGTCCAGCGCTGTTACCTGCCGGCGGCGGGGGGGACCTCCAGCGCGATGCCGACGGAGTGAGGGCCGGCCGTCGGAATCCCAAGGGCGGCCCGATTCGTGTTGCCAGGCGGAAGCTTTGCCCGAATGCGCCGTGAATGTGTCGCCGTGATGAGGGGATGGTGATCCCGCAGACATGCCGAGGTCACGGAAATCAAGGTCACGAAAATCGAGGTCACAGTTCAGCGATCGTGGCGGGGAGCGGGGACCCGTCCCTGCTTCCAGGCGGCTGCTTCCTCGCTCTCGGCGGGGACCGATTTCACGTGGACGCGGAAGGTGCGGGATGGTCCTCCGGGGGCCCCCTCCATCACCTTGGACACGACCTGCGGGGCCAGTGGGACGGACTTGTTGACCTCGAGGTTGGGAATCATCCATTCGGCATAGGTGCCCGTTTCGGTCTCGACGGTGACGTAAAACGCCAGTGAACGCAGGGGGGAGATGTTGGTGAGTTTTCCCTTCACTTCGAGTCGGCTACCCGCCTCGGAGACCTTGTTCACCGCTCCCATCTCGACCGTGGCCATGTTCTCGTGGGTGAGGGAGACCCCCACTGGCTTTTCGGGATCGAGCTGGACCTTCTGCTTCCTGATGGCCGATTCGATCGACGTCCGGAAGTCGCGGTTGATCTCTTCGGGGGATTTGCCGAACGCCTGCTGGAAGTCGGCATTGCGTTCGTCTTCCGTTGGCCGCTGCAGCGGAAGCTTGGCCCCCAGCAGTTTCACATACGCGGCGTATTGGGGCTTGTGCCGGGTCACCAGCAGCCAGTGCAGGCCCCAGGCCCGGCCGTAGGCCTCGGAGGCAAGATCGTCTCCCTGGAATGAGGCATCATCACCCAGCACCGCGGAGAAGCTGACGTTGGATGCGTCCCGCACCTGGCGGGCGTAGCGGGCACTCACCAGGGCCGGGCCGATGTTGACCCGCCCCTGGTTGGCTTCGAAGCCAGTCGCCAGCCCCTCGGCAAACCACCGCGGAATCGACCCCAGTCGGGGGAGCATCTGGTGATTGAACGAGAGCTGATGAATCGCCTCGTGGAGTGGGGTTTCAAACGTCCGGCACTCGCTGAGGCGAATGGCCAGCATGTTGGTCAACTCGGAGTAGAATCCCAGCACCCGTCCGACCGAGAGGCCATTTCCCCCGGTGATCGAGCGGGCGTATTTGTCGAAGTCGTCCTGCGATTCGAAGATGAGGACCGGCAGGGGATGGGTGGGGGAGACAACCTTGAGCTTGGTCTCCTTGAGGAAGGCAACAAACGCCTGGTCGACATTTTTGAAAAACGTCGCCACCCGTTGCAGGAAGTTTTTGGCCCGCGTGTCGGCGGTCCGGCCGAGCGGACTGGCGACCACCAGCACGTACACGAACGGTTCCTTCACCAGGGTGTAGGTGACGTCGGAACCGAATCGCTCGGTGAGCCGGGCGGCGATGGTGTCTCCCGAGAGGGGCTCGGGACCGTCGGCAATCTTCCGGTCGGTGACCGCTCCTTCCGGAATCAGACGGTACTGCCCGTCGGCCAGTTCCAGCACCAGGGCTCCCTGGCCTGAACCGACCAGCCGGGCTTCGATTGTCTCTTCCCCTCCTTCCGGAAGGCGAACGCGAAACTCGTCCGCTTTGAGAACCGCCCTTCCCGCGAGCAGCCAGGCGAGCAGCACGATTGCCGGGCCAAGGCATCGCCAGGGGGACGGCCCGCAGGCTCGGCACGAGCGATGCGAGCGATTCGCATCGGGCCCGAGTTGAATCGGCCCAGCCAGCCCACGGCACGAAACAACGCTGGCGGCAGCGGTCTGCTCGGTGGGGAGGCGAGCCGGGGGAGACGTCATGGAGCACCGGAAGGGCTGGGGGGTGTGCGTTGGATTCAGGCTATCAGACGGCGGGGGATTCGACGACACCGATGGACAACCAGCCGGGGGGGATCGAGAATGACCCGAAGGACTGCACGGTGGAAGTGCGGAGCGGATGCCGGCCTGGGATGGAAGAGTGATGGAACTGCGCGAGTTTGCCGACCGGGTGTTGTTCTCAGCCGACCTGGAGACGAAGCTGGCTCCCGAGCGGGGTCCGTTCACCGATGTGAATTCGGGACCGGCCGAGCGGGTCCCCCTGCCGGCCCGTCCGCCCAACCTGCAGTTTTGCGAGCGGAAGGAATCGCCGGCGATGCCGCATCCCGACACGTTCGGCGACCCACTTCGTCGGGGGGTGGCGCATCACATCATGGCCAATCACGAACTGCAGGCGCTGGAGGTGATGGCATGGGTGCTGCGGGCGTTTCCCGACGCCCCCACGGCGTTTCGGCTGGGACTGGCGGGGGTGATGGGGGACGAGCAGCGGCACACCCGGCTGCACATGCAGCGGTGCCATGAGCTGGGAGTGGAATTTGGCACGCTCAAGGTCAACCGCTACTTCTGGGGGAAGGCGCAGCAGTTTGGTTCGGTGCTCGACTACCTGGCGGGGTTGCCGTTGACGTTCGAGGGATGCAACCTCGACCACACGCTGGAGTTCGAGGAGTGGTTTCTCGCGGTGGGGGATGTGAAGAGTGCCGGTGTGATGCGGGCCATCCATCACGACGAGATCGGGCACGTCGGTTTCGGCTGGAGGTGGCTGAAGGCACTGAAGGAGGCGGGGCAGAGCGAGTGGGAGGCGTACCAGTCGCACCTGCACTGGCCGCTGCGCCCCGAGAAAAGCCGGGGGAAGACCTTCCATCGCGGACCGCGGCAGGCGGCCGGGATGAGCGACGAGTTCATCGACCGGCTGGAGGGGCGCGGGGGGGAGAACCTGTCGCAAGACGGTTGATGGGGGAGCGAGGTCAGGGTCGAGCCGGGGATCGGGACGCTGGCTGGACCGGGAGTGGCGGGAGGAAACGCAAACCGGTCCGCACGAGCGCGCTCGCACGGACCGGAAAGAGTCGGGGAGGATCGTGCCAGTGGTGGAGGAATGCACCATTGGCAGTGGTGGGTTTCGGCCGCCGTCAGGGTTGGTTTGGAGGAATGGCCAGCAGGTTGGCGGCATCCGTTCTTCCGGTGGTGGTATTGACCCGTGCGTTCTTCGGGATCGAGAGGGAGGGATGATCAAACG
Organism: Planctomycetaceae bacterium; assembly: GCA_003508595.1. Lineage (GTDB taxonomy): Bacteria > Planctomycetota > Planctomycetia > Planctomycetales > Planctomycetaceae > UBA10511. The sequence goes on along the minus strand of DNUF01000002.1, from coordinate 26,102 downwards.
GCGGCAGCCCCCGGGCGACGCGGGGATCGGTCAACGACTTCATCATCTCGATGACAGCGGGCCGCTGGCCGGAGGGGACGCTGGTCATGGGATTGGGCTGAAGGGGAGGATCGGGGAGCAGGGCCGGGTGGATGAACGCATTCGTCACTCCCCGGTCATTCAGCGGATTGTCGTAGTGATCCATGACCCGTTCCAGTGAATCCTCGCCCCCATCGTGGAAGTAGGGGGCGGTGAGGGCGATGTTCCTCAGGGTCCCGGTCTTGAAGCCTCCCATCGCGACTGAGCGGGCAGGATCATGACGGCGGGACAGTGAATAGGTCACGGGGACCTGGCGCTTGAGGAGGTCGTTGAACAATCCCTGGCCGAAACGGGTGGAGATACTCTGAATCGCCTTCCCCTCGTTTTGCAGGTCGACCCGCACCTCACCGGCATTTCCCGGGTCAAACAGCAGGTCGTCTCCCGGTGTATCGGGCGTGACTCCCAGGTTGTAGAAGCCGGAGTCGTACAGGCGGGGGGCGAGGTTGGGCCGGAAGGGCATGGCTTCCACGAGGACTGGTTCGACGCATCCCTGGTTGCGGCGACGCATCCAGTTCACGAACTCATTGGTTTCGTTGTCGGCATTGATGGGATCAAGGGGACCTTCGAACTCGAGGATGGGACCGTACGTGGTCGCGTGAGTGGCCCCGGCGAATTCCGGCAATTGGTGACATTCCGCACACGCGTGGTCACGGAACACCTTGAAGCCGTCCAGCAGCAGTTTGGTCCGCTGGTCCTTCACGGAACTCTTGTGGAGGGGGTCTTCGTACTGGGGAAGACCGCGCCGCATGCGGTCGAGCAGGATGTCAAACTCGCTTTGGTCCGAGATGAGAGTCTGCTCGTAGGCCATGAGGGCGAGACCCCAGAAGAGGGGGAAATTCGCCTCTGTCTGCGTGAGCATGAGGTCATGGCCGGTGGGAGCATCATGTTCACCACCACGGGGGACACACTGGTCGGAACAGAACTCGGGTCGAAACGCCCGTCGGATCAGTTCGCGATAGGTGACATTCAATCCTTTGCCCTGCTGACCCTGGGTCGGGGTCACATAGGGGCCCAGCACGCTGTCGGTGGTGAGCACCCACTGGTCGGCCAGAGGACGCGGGGTGTGATTGAGCAACTTGCGGGCGACGTGATGGTACTGGCGTCCAAACCAGGACATTTCGTCGGAAAGCAGGGGGGCAGTCGCCTGTGAGGCGGCTGCGGCGTTGGGAATGCGCACCAGGACACGCCGCCAGACCCCATTGCGACAGACCCACTTGCCCACGCCGTCGCGTCCGGCGTCGTCTCCCAGGTGATCGTAGCCGTTGAACACACTGGCGGCCCGACCATCGTGGAACAGGCGGTCATGCAGTGCGGCATTGACCACCGTGGGGGCATTGCGCATCGACTTGCCACGGGTCAGGAAGTCGCCATCCGCCATCGCCCGGGGATCGATACCCTCGGCGGCGGCGAGTTCGGCTGTCGCCTCTTTCTGGCTCTTTGCGAGCTGCGCTTCGCGGCCACCCACCACGCGTCCGACGACTTCGCGGGCCTGCCTGCGTGCCGCGGCGACACTGGCGGCGTCAACCACGGTCGCCTGGTCGGCCAGGACGAGACCGGCGTTGCCAAGCTCGATGAGGGTCTGGATGGGGTTGTATTCGTACGCGGGGAGACCCGTTCCAGTCGCGGGACTGGCGAGCCGTCGCTCGACCCCCAGCCAGGCATCGCGACAGTTCTTGTCGGTTCCCGTAAGCCGCACTTTCTGCAGTTCTTCGTTCAGGCTGACGCGGTTCTCCTCGCTGAGCCGCCCCTTGGCCGCGTCGATCCGCTGGCTCGCCTGGTTGAGTGCCCGGGCCGACTGCTCGCGGTAGAACTGGGGAAAACTCATCAATCCTCCCCAGCGGTGTTCGTAGAAGTCGACCGCCAGGCGATCTTCGTAGGGCATGCTCATCTCGCTTCCATCAGCGCGGAACAGCACCCTTGGATCATCGACCGGAGCGAGGGCCCGGAGAGCAACACCCAGGCTCTGGGGCTTGGTGTCGGCCCCGGCCCGGTAGTGGCACGAGGCGCAGGCGGTCTGGCCGTCGCTGCCGACGCGCTGTTCCCAGAACCAGGCCTTGCCGAGCGCCACGAGGGCCCGATGGTCGGCCACAACCTGGTCGATGCGGCAGACCGAGTCGGCTTCACTGGTGATGCATTCCTCGCGGGCCCGTTCGCGCCGCTGCGGGGTCCAGAACGTCTGGCAGCGCTGGGACTCGCAGACGAGTCGCTGAGACTCGGCCAGCGTCCCCTTGATGTTCAACTCGAGATCCTGCAGCTTCTGGCGTTCATGCCCCTCGGAGGGATGTCCCAGGATCTGGTCCTTGGTCAGCGGGGTCTTCGGACAATACCGCGGACCATGCGCTGTCTGGCACTGCGGACACGACGAGGCGTCGCTTGCGACAACCAGCAACCAGCCCAGCAGTGCACACAGGCTCAATGCACCAATCGCACTTTTCATGATGGAAAAAACCTTGTCGATCAGGAGGGCCGGGGGAGGTGGCTGTAACGCTGCGCATGGGTGGTTCCCAGCATCCGCAACACACCCGAGAGGGTTTGTGCGGTGTTGAGTCCCACCGGCAGGGTTCCCCAGCGATTGGTCAGATCATTGCCAAACGTAAACATGGCCGCATGGCGCGAGCGGTCGGCATCGATCACCGGGTCGGGATCGCGATAACCAAGCGCGACCCGTACCGCCTCGATGTCATCCGGCGTCCCGGTGAGGAAGTACCAGGGGGCCAATCCGGGCTGCGGGTGATCTTCGTGGGAGATGCCAAACCGACCGGCGTACCGGGCGAGGTCGGCGGGGCGGTCTTGTTCGGGATCGAGGGTCAGCGAGATCAGCCTGACCCCGGTGCCCAGTTCCCGACAGAGCGGTTCCCGCAGGTCCTGCATTGCCTGGCTGCTGGCCGGGCAGATGCCGTTGCATTGGACGTACATGAAGCTCAGCAGCACCTGGGAATCGCGAATCAGGTCGTCATACAGCCGAACAGCCCGGCCCGACTGGGTGAACAGCGTCACGTTCGGGATCTGGTCGGAATGTCGGCTCCCCGGGGCGAGGAACGCACTGTGGGGCACATTGCCGGGGGCTGTTGGCCGTTCACGCGACTCGGGTTGCGTACGGGCGATGAGTCCGGCCGCCCCCAGGCCACCGGCGAGGCCCAGCAGGGCCCGGCGGGAGGGGCGAGCCGCTTCGTGAGGGTTGTGGGTGCTCATGCCTGCTCCTTCTTGCTCTGGTGGCAGTGATGTTCGGGGCCCCGGAAGAACCAGTAATCGGGCCGGACTTTCAGATGGGAATCGGGTGGGGGAGGGTTCGCCGTCGCGCACTGCGGGTCGGAACCTCCGCAGCGAGGATCCATCTGGAACATCATCCGCATGTCTTCGTGGTTGTTGTTGTGACAGTGGAACACAAAGGGTCCCTGGAAGGTCCGGAACCGCATGAGGATGTGCACCTCGGTGTTGGGCCCGAGGATGGTGTTGTCATGTCGGATGCCATAGTCCCAGACCGAGCTGTCGAAGCCGGTGCCGTTGGCCTGGGGATCAACATTCGGCCCACCACCAAAGGCCTCCTTCCAGCGGATTTCCTCCTCGGCAGCGGTCACGTCGTTCCACCCATCCTCCTTGAGAAACGGTTCGTAGAGTTCCGGGTGGTAATCGGGGCGGCGAAGGGTGATCCGTTCGCCGAGATGATTGCGGCCGCGAATGAAGATCTGCTGGTGTGCCTCCAGGTGAATGTGGATGGGATGCCACCAGCCACCACTCTTGTTCTTGAGGATCCAGAGCTCGGTACTCCAGAGTTCCGGCACCGCGTTGGCAATGCACGAGTCGTAAAACCGACCGTTGATCTGCCATGCTCCCCGACCCCGCTCGAAGACCATTTCCCGGACGATGATCCTGCCCGGAGGGGGCAGCTCGATCGGTTCGAAAGGTCGCAACTCGGTGCTCGTGTCCAGCTTGACCGAGACACGCGGAGCCATGCTGGGTGCGCCGGGTTCGGCTGGCGCGGGAGGTGCCGCCGACGGCTGCGGAACCTGCACTTCGAACCGCATGAGGAACAGCGGGGCATCCTTGTCGAGGGGGACGGCTCCGGTGTTGCCGCGGGGAAAATCCTGGGCGGCGACGATGTTGTCGCCATGTCCGGGACCACGGCCATCCTTCTGGTTCAGCGTGCTCACCACGTAGACCGGCAGAAAGCCCTGGGTACCGTCGTTTTGCACGTACGGCTTCCATTCGTCGAGCAGTCCGGAATCGCCGAAGAACTGACCGAAGTCCAGGCAAACGTCACCGCGGGTCGCCGGTGCCATGAAGACCGAGGTCTGCTCGCGGGGCTTGTTGAACAGCCAGCTGTCGCGCCCGAATCGCAGGAATTTCAGCCGCCTGGGCTGCCGGGTCCGGGGATGCAGCACCCAGAACTCCATGTCGAAAAAGCGGGCGAGTGAACCATTCAACATTCGCAGCCAGTACGCGTCGGGCTCGACCCGCCGTCGTGGATAGGGAGCGCCGTTGACCAGCATGATGTTGCCCAGGGTTCCATTGTGGTCAAACGGATCAAAATGGATGCTCGCCTCCCCCCGGATCTTCTGCCCCGGATTCTCTCCCTCGAACTTCGCAATCGCCGCCTTGACGGAATCCTGCATCTGCTCCTTCTCGGTGATCTTGCAGAAACAGGTATCACGGAAGACCAGCGGAATCTCATGCGCCCGGTCGGGCAGCAGTCCCGAACTTTGCCATTCGTCGAGCTTGGGGTCACGCAGCAGAAAGAAACCGGCCAGCCCCATCAGCACGTTGTGGGCGGTGATGTCTTCGGCATGGTCGTGATACCACATCGTTGTGGGAGTGTCTCCCAGATCCCACTGTCCCGGCTGCTTCTGCCAGTTCCCCAGTTCTCCCTTGACCTTCAGGGGTACCGGGTTGGGGTAGTAATAGTCCTTGGACTCGGCCGGGTGCTTTCCCGGTTCCTCGGGCAAGACAAAAAAGTTGGCATGCCCATCGGAATGCGCCGGTGTATGGCCACCGTGTTGGTGCACCGAGACATCCAGATGCAGATTCGGATCAATCAGGTTGGTCACCCGGACGACGTTCGGCTCTCCAAGGCGTACCTCAAACGTGGGCCCCGGCACAGTCGGGGTGCCCGGTTCCCCGGCGACCGTGGAGGCCGAATAACCCAGCAACCGGGTCATCCATCCGGGAATCAATTGTCCCACGAAATCGCGGGTCTGCATCTCGGCATACTTCACCGGAACATCCGGAACACGATAGATGTCATCCGGACGGCCGGGGCGTTGCTCCCCCCACTGCGAATTCGACGGAATGGGTCCGGTCCCCTCCCTCCAGAACCATTCCGGGGGTGCTCCCTGTTCCACGGCACCCACCGGCGGGTTGGGATTGAACCCTCCAGGTTCGAGATTGACCGTCTGGACAACTCCCGGCACAGGCAGGTCGACCACAAAGTGATCGATTTCTTCCGGCAGCAGTTTTGTGTGCAGTTGTTCACAGCGACGGTAGGTTCCCGAGGGCAATTCCGCTCCGGGAGCCTGGGCCTGTACGTCGCCAGCCATCAAAGCCGCCGCGGCAGGCCCCCCGGCCGCGCGCAGAAAATCTCTGCGATCCATGGTCAACCACTCCGAGAAAAAGCATGCAAGAACGTCAGCACCCGCCGAACTTCCAGTAGAGATCCATTGCGGAACTCCAGCAGTCTTGGGTTGTGCAAAACAGCCCGCTCCGTCGACCCGTGGCCCAAACGCGACTGGAGAAGCTTGACGCAACAACCCTCTTTGTAAGCGGTCATCGGTTCATCAGGCAATGAAGAAAAGGTCGTTTAGCGAAAATCAATCGATTGACAGGTCTGGAGAGACTGGGTTGAGAGTTTTATTGGAGCTCAAGGGAGAATCCGCAGATTCGACAGAACTCTCTGAATCCGATTTTCGAGTCCATCCCATGACACTGCCACCCTCGATGCCCGAGCATTCCTGCGGCGCTCTGACCCGACCGCAGAGGCAAGTCCAGCGTCCGGCACTTTTCTTCGAGCCAGCGCCATGACCGATGAGTGGTGACACCACCGGCTGTTTTGTTGGGGTGTCCAGTCGGGTCTTTTGTCGGAAGTGGTCAGAATCGGGATGCGGCCAGTCGGCCAATTTCTCGCACTATTCGGGGAGTATCAGTGGCGACAACTGCCGCCGGTACTCCCCTCCGATTCCTGGTTCGGTCCGCAGGAGTTCGATTCCCCAGATTGACACTCCATTTCCTGCCGGGGTATCGTCGAAACCAAGTATCAACGCCCGCTTGTGCGGGCGTGACCCGCCCCTTTGTGGTTCGCGCTGGACCTTGGCGATGCTGAGCCTGCTGGAAAACTCCACACCCGGTCCCCGGACCGGCACCCGCCGCGAGGCGATGCGTATCGGGGGCCTGGCCCTCGGCGGCCTCTCGCTGCCTCACCTGCTGGCCCACCGGGCTCAGTCGGCCCCGGCACCCGAAACCACCGTCAGCCGGTCATTCGGCCGCGCCAAGTCGGTCATTGTCATCTTCCTCGGCGGCGGTCCCCCCCAGCACGAAACCTGGGATCCCAAGCCCGAGGCTCCCCCCGAGATCCGGGGAGGATTTGGCACGATCGCCTCAAATACTCCCGGGATGTTTGTCGGCGAACTGATGCCCATGACGGCCCGGCACACCGACAAGATTGCCGTGCTGCGGGCGATGGTCACCAACGACAACGCCCACTCGACCAGTGGCTACCAGATGATGACGGGGGTCCCGCACGTCCCGCTCAACGTCGAAAATGCCGTCTCCCGCGCCCCCAACCTGGCTCCCCACTGGGGTGCGGTGGCGAAGTACCTGGTCCGAGGCGGTCGCCCGGGATTTCCGCCGGCGATCACATTGCCCAACCGCATCGCCAATGTCGGCGAAATTGTCTGGCCCGGTCAGATTGGGGGCATGCTGGGTCCGCAGTACGATCCGTGGCTGCTGACCTGCGATCCTTCGAAGCCCGATTTCCAGGTTCCCGACCTGGCCCTGCCAGCCGACCTCTCCTCCGGTCGCCTGGGCGAACGCCTCGCATTGCTCGACCGGGTGAATGAACAACTGGGACGATCGGCCGATACCGCGGCGGTCACCGGCTTCAACCGTCAGACCCAACAGGCCCTTGACCTGCTCTCGGGGACCCGGGCCCGCGAAGCGTTTGATCTGTCCCGGGAGAGTGACGCCACCCGCAACCGCTACGGTCGCACCCGCTGGGCTCAGAGCGTGCTGCTGGCACGCCGGCTGGTCGAAGCCGGGGTCTCACTCGTGCACATCAACTGGTGCAACATCGAGGGGGAACCGAATGCGGGGAGTTGGGACACCCACGACCGACACAATGACCTGCTCAAGCGGTTCCTGATGCCGTGGATGGACCAGGCGTACTCGGCCCTGCTGACCGATCTCTTCGAGCGTGGTCTGCTGGATGAAACGCTGGTCTTGTGGGTGGGAGAATTTGGTCACACCCCGAAGTTCAACGCGAATGCCGGCCGCGACCACTGGGGACACTGCTTCTCGGTCGCCCTCGCCGGTGGCGGGATCCGGGGGGGCGTCGTGCATGGCAAATCGGATGGTCAGGCCGCGTTCCCGGTCTCGGGACGGGTCGAACCGCGTGACCTGCACGCCACGCTGTTCCATTGCCTCGGCTATCCCCCCGACACCGAACTGCACGACACCGAAGGCCGCCCCATTCCCCTCAGCCGGGGGCGCGTGATCGACGAGATCCTGTAACAGATCGCTCTCCGTCCTCCATCGGTCTGGTGCCTCGCCATTCCCCGTGGCGATAGAGAGGTTCCTGCCGATGCGTATCGGTCAGATTCCCCACGCGATTCGAGTTACAGCGTCTTCAGGTATTCCAGCACCGCCTGTTTTTCGTCCGCCGTCAGTTCGTTGACGAACAGGTGACCACCGGCGCTTTTGCCTTTCAGGCGGGTATCGAAGTACTCCCGGCGGTCATCGGCGCGCTGCACGTCGGCCGGCAGGTCGTCGAACGCCTGAATCTCCAGCCCCATCCGGGCGTGGTCGTACCCATGCAGGGTCCGACGCCAGACCACGGGACGCTGCTCGGGATGCAGCAGATGCCACAGCGTGGGAACACTGCCGTTGTGAAAGTAGGGGGCGGACGCCCAGATCCCATTCAACGGCGGGGCGACATACCCGGTCGGCTCCAGGTTGTATTCGCTCTTCCCGTACTCGCCGAACCAGCCCTTGTGCATCGTCTGCCGAAACTCGTCCGAAAGTGCGTGCAGGCGCACCGGATCGGTCCCGATCTCAGCCAGGGGAATCACCTTTTCAGGGGACTTCGTCCCCGGCCCCTGCGGTCCATGACACCGCACGCAATTCGCTTCGAAAACCCGCTGTCCCATTGCCGCAAGGTCGCGGTCAATCGATCCCGGATAGACGGGAGGGGCCAGGGATTCGATCCACGCCAGGATGTCGGCGAACTCCCCCTCCCAGCTCTTGATTTTGTCGCCACTGTTCTGCGGAACCAGCACGAACTGCAGCAGCGGCCGCGGGCCCTTCTCGGCCGAACCCTCGCAGTACAGCAATCGTTTCCGGCTGACGTTCCAGAACGCGGGGGCATCCATGTCGTGATGCACGAATGACGGCAGCCGCAGGTTGAGGCGCGGGTTGAGATCGAGATCGCGCAGGCTCCACAGGGCGACCCCGAACATCACGGCATTGGTCGTTCCGCGGGTGGTGCCGAGCGGCATGCGGGCCCGGCCAAACTCCATGTGCCGGGGGGCCAGACCACGGGCCTTCTTGGCCAGCCGAATGTCATCGGTCAGGGTTTCGAGATTGAACAGGCTGTTGCCCGAGCCCAGGACGAGTTGTCCCTCGACTGACCCGGTGTGACAGGCGAGGCAGTTCATCGCCCACCCACCCTGGCCGTCAGAAGTGTATCCCAGCGGCGGACCCGAGCCGGCACTTTCAGGCCGTTCGAGCAAACCGTAGCGTTCAAACGCCATGCGACGGCGTTCTTCCGGGGTGGCCTCGGCGGCCTGTTGTCTCTGGGGTTCGGGCCAGACCGTCCAGAGGTCGTTGAAGACTGCCTCGGTGAAGTCGGCCGGGACGTAGTTCTTCGTCGTCAACAACCGCCAACCCCGCTGCGCAGCTGTCTCGGCCCCCTCGGTCACGGGGGTCGCCGGGGGCGATGTCTCGTCGTTGGCGTGGACCACCGGACGCAGCGGCAGCCCCAGACCCGCCACCAGGCAGAACAGCAGCAGTGATTGTCGCGAAGTCATGACTCGATTCCCTGGGTCAGGCAGACTGACCGGAAATCATAGTCGTTCTTCACACCCCGTCACGTGCGGACCTCCGACGGGGGGCCGATTCGGATCGGGACCCGCGGATTTTCCCGGTTTGGGAGTCCCGCCCGAACATCATTCAGCGATCGCTGTAAAACCGGGTCGACTCTTCGCGGTCGAGCGATTCGAGATCGGTGGCGGTCACCTGCGCCTTGAGCTTCAGCGAGCCCGCCCGTTCTCCCACGATGCGCAGCGTGTAGATGGCCCGTCCTCCCGGTTTCAATTCGGGAATCTGGGCGAACGCGACCAGGGACTCTTCGGCTCCCCAGCGGGTCGGTCCCGCCGCCTCAACCAGCCGGACCCCCGCCGGTAATTCCAGCAACAGCCGCACGGCCTGGGCCGGGGCCGAGCCATCATTCCGGACCACGATCCGCCATTCGGTTTCGCTCCCCACTTCGATGGGGTCGGCTTCGTCGCGGATTTCCAGTTCGAGGCGGGGGGCGGTCTCGACGAGGGTCTGGGCTTCGAGAGCCTCACCCGCCCCGAATTCACTCGTCCAGTCGGCGGAGTGCGTGGCGAGACCGGGTTGCCGGGCGACAAGGCGGGTGGTGACCTCGGTGGCTGCGCCCCCTCCCAGGTCGGCGACCTGCCAGGTGATCGTGCGCTCTTCGGGAGACCACTCTCCGCCGTCACTGGCCGAGGCAAAGTCAAACCCGGGGGCCACCTGCATCCGCAGGGTGACGCCGCCGACCGGTGCCTGGCTGGTGTTGCGCAACCGCAGGGCGTAGGTGGCCGGGCGTTCGACCAGCCGGCGCGGCGGGCCGACGAGGTCGAATTGCAACCGCGCTCCCAGGACCTGCACGGCGGCTGTGCTGGTGCGGGCGGGTGCCCCCCGGGCTGAGGTCAGCACCTGGACCTGCTGCGGCCCCGTGGCGACGACCGAAAGCGGCAGTCTCAATGTGCGCGTTTCTCCCGCCTGCAGTGAGCCGAGCGCGAGTCGGAATTCGCGTCCTTTCGCATGCATCAGACCGTCGGTCAGTTCGATGTCGGCCACCACCTGCCGCGCCGCTCCATCGCCCGTGTTGGAAACCTCGAGCAGGGCGGTGAGGCTGTCACCCGCGATGACGGCGGCGGGAACGGTCAGCGTTCCCTCCACCACCGGCTGGCGAATCTGTCCCGTGCGGGTGCTGGTCTGCGTGCTGGTGACGCTGGCCACACAGGCGGCATCCCCCGCCTGCAGCGCGCGGACGGTCATCGTGATGGTCTCCGTCGCGTACGGGGCGACCCGCGGCAGCGTCCACAGCAAGACCCGTCCCAGCCGTTGGGGCGGGAGGTTTGCCTGCCGGAATTCCAGTGCCTCGGCCAACACTCCCCGCACCACGACGTCGGTCGCCTCAAACGCGCTGGTGTTGTGGATCGTCAGGGTGGCCCGGGCAGTGCCGCCAACCGAAAGTTCGTCTTCGAGCTGCCAGTCGACGGTCAGGCCGGCAGGCACGTGATCCACGGCGGCACCCTCGGCCAGGCGGGGTGTGGTGGGAATCGTGAAGGCAACATCCCGCGGGCGTGTCTCGTCGGTCGCCCGGGCGGTCCGGGTGGGAATGCGCCGTGGGGGGGGAACCGGCTCGGAGGCCGACTCGTCCCACGCTTCGCCGGTCTCCTCAGCGGCATCCCCGGCATCCTCCGCCACGGGGGGGTTCGCGAGCGGTTTCGGGCGCGCAGGAGATGACGTCGGGCCTGTCGGTCCCTCCAGCGACCGATCGATGTCCCCATCTGGAGAGGCGACGTCCGCAGAAGGGGGAACGGCCGGGGGGGCCATCCCGGTGCGGGTTGAAGGGGGGTCAGTCTCGTTGTCGAGGTCCGGAGATTCTGCGCCGGACCCGGGCGGAGGGGGCACATCGATCACCGTCGCGGCGTCATCGCTGGCGATGATGTTGTCCGTGGTCGCCCGGTCTGCCCGGCCCGTCGGTTCCGCCTCTGTGCCCAGAGGTTCTCCCAGATCGGCCCGATCGGCAGACCGTGGTGCGCGACCCGGTGTGGCGGTGCCCTGGTCCTCGCTGGCGGGGGTGGGAGGGAGTGCGTGGCCCACCTGCGGGCGCGATTGACCGGTCACCCGGTCGAAGGCATTCCGCAGGGGATTGGGGGCTGGAGTCGGCCGTGCGGCGGCTCCTCTGGCGGGAGGCTCGCTGGGACGAATGGTCGCCCTGCCAACGGCGCTGCGTTCGGTGTTGGGGGGCGTTGTCTCTGGGGAGGAAGACTGCTTCGTCCGGGAGAAAAAATGCAGCCCGCCCACGCCCGGCTTGGCAGGGGGGGCACCCCAGGCCAGCAGAGGACAATGGCCTCCCGCGAGACAAATCGCCAGCGTGACCACAAACATGCGGCGGGAAGCGCTGGACATGCGGCACACTTTCTCGGGAACCAGGGGACAACCGCTCGCTTCGCAGATGCTCAGATTGTGAGCAGCAGGAACGGAAGGGGCCTCCTCTTCCGGGCGTATCGGAAAAACCGGGGGGGGAACTGAAGACGAAATCAATGATTTCAACGATCTGGTGAAATGTTCCGGAAAAACCGGTGTTGAATTCCCCGCCCCCTTTCGAGACACTGCCCGCCCACGGGGCCGTCCCGTGGAATCGAATGCCCGCCCGGCGCCTTCCCCAGGCGTCTCTTTTCTCCCCCCGGGAACTGTCGCATGCGATCCGCTCTTCCCCTGGCGTTGTGGTACTGCCTGGCCACGACCCTGATCGGAACCCTTCTCATGGCCGGCCAGCAAGCGTCTCCCCCGACCACACCGGCACCGGGGACTGTTCCCGCCGCCACCGCCACACCGCTCGAGAACAATGGGCGACTCCCCCCCGGTTACGAGCGGCCGGCCCCCAACCCGCGTCAGTCGCGCAGCGTGGTGATGTCCCGCAACGGGATGGCCGCGACCAGCCAGCCCCTCGCCGTCCAGGCCGCTGTCCGTGTGCTCCAGGCCGGGGGCAACGCCGCCGACGCGGCGATCGCCGCAAGTGCCGTCATCGGTGCCACCGAGCCCATGAGCTGCGGCATCGGGGGAGATCTGTTCGTCCTGTACTGGGATGCCGAAACGCGCACCCTGCACGGACTCAACGCTTCGGGGCGCAGTCCCCTGGCGCTGTCGCGCGAGAAGTTCCGCGAACTGGGGCATGCCGACATTCCGGTCTTCGGCCCCCTCAGCTGGTCGGTTCCGGGCTGTGTGGATGGCTGGGAAGAGCTGAGGACGAAATTCGGTTCGAAGCCGCTGCCCGAGCTGCTGGAGCCCGCGATCGAGTATTGCGAGCAGGGCTTCCCGGTCTCCGAGGTGATTGCCGCGAGCTGGCAGGCTTCCGAGAAGAGCCTGGCGGAATGGCCCGACTCGGCCGAGACCTACCTTCCCGAAGGCCGGGCCCCGCAGGCCGGCGAGCTGTTCCGCAATCCCCGCCTGGCGCAGTCGTACCGGCTGATTGCCGAACAGGGGCGCGATGCCTTTTACAAGGGACGCATCGCCCGGAAGATTGTCGAGTTCAGCGAGCAGAACGGGGGCTACCTGTCGCTCGAGGATTTCAGCCGGCATACCAGCACCTGGATTGAGCCGGTCTCCACGAACTATCGGGGCTACGACGTCTGGGAACTCCCTCCCAACGGCCAGGGGATTGCCGCCCTGCAGATGCTGAATGTGCTGGAAGCATACGACCTCAAGAAACTCGGGCCCCAGAGTCCCGAGTACCTGCACCTGCTCATTGAGGCCAAGAAACTCGCCTTTGCCGACCGGGCCCGGTTCTATGCCGATCCCGAGTTCGCCGAAGTCCCCGTCGCCGAGCTTGTCTCAAAAGAGTACGCCACTCGCCAGCGCCGCCGCATCGATCCCGACAAGGCGGCGATCGATGTCCCGCCGGGAGACCCGAAGCTCTCGCATGGCGACACGATTTACCTCACCGTCGTCGACTCGGAACGGAACTGCTGCTCGTTCATCCAGAGCATTTACCACGGATTTGGTTCGCAGGTGGTTCCCGGGGAGGTCGGTTTCGCCCTGCAGAACCGGGGGACGCTGTTCGCCCTCGACGAGACCCATCCCAACCGGTTTGAGCCGGGCAAACGCCCCTTCCACACCATCATCCCCGCGTTTGTCAGCCGCGAGGGAGAGCCCTGGCTCTGCTTCGGCGTCATGGGGGGCGACATGCAGCCCCAGGGACATGTGCAGATCCTCATCAACATGATCGACTTTGGCATGAATGTGCAGGAGGCGGGGGATGCGGCCCGCGTCCAGCACATCGGCTCGGCGACCCCCACCGGACAACCGATGGATGCCGAAGGGGGGACCGTCCAGGTCGAGATGGGCATTCCAGAGCCGACCCGGGCCGCACTGCGGGCGAAGGGGCACAGGGTGGTGAAGTCGATCGGGTCGTTCGGTGGTTACCAGGCGATCCACATCGATATGAAGAATGGAGTGCTGCACGGCGGGACCGATCCCCGCAAGGATGGCTGCGCCGCGGGCTTCTGATCAGGCCGCTCCCTTGCGAATTCACCGGTCGCCGGGAAGACTGGGAAGAATTCCCGGCTACGGGCCGGGGAACATCCGGGTCGGTCTCGGCCCGGGCCCCGTTTCGCTCACTGCCAATCGGTACCCCCGCCATGTCGCTCGCCCGCACCCCGCTGTTTGATTGGCATTCCTCGCACGGCGGCCGGTTGGTCGATTTCGCCGGGTGGGAAATGCCGGTGCAGTACACGTCGATCGTCCCCGAGCACAAGGCGGTGCGGACGGCGGCCGGTCTGTTCGACATCGCCCACATGGGCCGGCTGTTCTTCCGCGGCCCCCAGGCGGCCCAGGCGCTCGAGTCGCTGCTGACCAACGAGGTCCTCTCGCTGCAGCCCGGGCAGGTCCGCTATTCGCTGCTTACCAACGACACCGGCGGCATTCTCGACGACGTGCTGGTCTACCGGCTCGCCCACGAGCACATGCTGGTGGTGAATGCCTCGAACCGGCTCAAGGTGGTCGGCTGGATCCAGCGCCACATCGGCTCGTTCGACGTCACACTGCACGACGAAACCGCCAGCCAGTTCATGCTCGCCCTGCAGGGACCTCGGGCTCTGGAACTGCTGCAGCCTCTCGTCCCCCAGCCCCTCGCCCCGCTGAAGTACTACTTCGCCATCGAGACCACCATTGGCACCGCCCCCGCCATCGTGAGCCGGACCGGGTACACCGGCGAGGATGGCTTTGAGGTGATTGTCCCCAATGCGGCCGCCGTCGACGTGTGGGAACGCCTCATCGCTGCGGGTGCCCCGGTCGGGCTCCTGCCCTGCGGGCTCGGCTGCCGCGATACCCTGCGACTCGAGGCGGCCATGCCCCTCTATGGGCATGAACTCAACGAGCAGATCGACCCGCTGTCGGCCGGGCTGAAATTCGCGGTCAAGCTGGAGGGACGCTCGTTTCCCGGCCACCCGTCCCTGCTCGCGCGGCTGCGCGACACCACGCTCCCTCGCCGCGTGGGGCTGCGACTCGCCGGCCGACGCATCGCCCGCGAAGGGACGCCAGTGCACTTCGGCGGGAGTGCCGTGGGACAGGTCACCAGTGGTACGTTCTCTCCCACCTTCGAGCAGTCGCTCGCCATGGCCTATGTGACCCCGGCCGCCGCCGCTGTGGGAACGCAGGTGACGGTCGACATCCGCGGCCAGCACGAACCGGCCGAGGTGGTGAAGCTGCCGTTCTACAAGCGTGTCGCGAATGCAATGCTGTTGAGCCCCCCGCTCGTCGCCTTCGCCTGGAACGCCCTTTTTGGTTAGAGAGCCTTTTCATGGTCCAGGTCGTTGCCACGGGACACGTCTCGCCTCCCATTTCCGATCCCCCGCACGAGCGGGTCGCCGCCTTCACCAGTCTCTTCGTGGCCCGGTCGGGGACGATCGTCTGCGGATTCCAGCATGGCTCGGCAAAGCATGCGGTTGACTGCACGTTGCGACTCTGTCATTCGACCGATGGAGGACAGACCTGGAGCGTGCTGACTCCGCGGTTTCCCACCGTCATTGATGGCGTTCCAGGCTCGCTCGCCGGGGCCGAGATTGTGGAACCCGAGCCGGGGCGGTGGCTGCTCTTCAGCACCTGGTTTGACCGGTCCGATCCAGCGCGCCCGCTGTTCAATCCCGAGACCGAGGGGTTGCTGAAGAGTCGCCAGGTGGTGTCGGAGTCGATCGACGCCGGGGGGACCTGGAGCCCCTGGCGCACCGTTGCCACCCCTGGCTTGTCGGGGTGTGCCGCGACCGGGCCCGCGCTCCGCGGTCCACACCACGAAGTCGGGTTTGCGTTCGAGAGCTTCAAGGAGTTTGATGATCCCGCACCGGCCCGCCACGGAGCGTGGCTTTTGCTCTCGCGGGATGGGGGGGGCACCTTCCCAGAGCTGCATCTTGTGGCGCAGGATCCCGCGCACCAGGTCTACTACTGGGACCAGCGGCTCTGCCCGGGGACCGAACCCGGCAGCTACGTCGCGCTCTTCTGGACGCATGACCGGCAGACGCAGCGCGACCTGCCGGTGCACATCGCGCACGGCCAACTGGGGCAACCGGCGTGGCAGGCCCCGGTGTGTACCGGGGTCATCGGCCAGATTGCCGCTCCGCTGGTGCTGCCCGACTGCCGGCTGCTGATGTTCGTCGTCGATCGCAACACCCCCGCGACGATGTCGCTCTGGGTGTCGCACGATCAGGGCCAGTCCTGGCCAGCGGCGGAACGGGTGGTGGTCTATGCCCATGACGAGCAGGCCCGGCTGACCCAGGGGGCCGAGAACGTCGACTTCGCCGAGTACTGGGAAGACATGCGCCGCTGGACGTTCGGGCACCCCGCCCTGCGGCTGTGTCCCGACGGTCACGTGCTGGCGGTGTGGTATGCGGGTCTCCCCGGCTCGATGGGAATCCGCTGGGCGCGCGTGCGGGTCTGAACGGTCGTCCGCCAGGCGGCGGCATCCCCTCACAGCACACCCCACAGCGACCCTCCACGCGGGAACCGTCGCCAGAAATGGGCCACGGCTGCCGAGGGAAGCGACGATATGGGCCTATCGACAACTTCCCCGGCAGCCGTGTGACATCGTGGGCGGGAGCACAACTCACCGCGGGATTCGCTGCTGTCCTGGCGGAGAATGGAAATTCCCCACGGCCTTTTCGGGACTTGCCCCCTCGACCTAGCACCTGCACGACAATTTTTTTGGGATTCCACGGCGTGGGAATGCCGGTGAGGCCGAGGATGGCGCGGCGGAGGGTGCTGAGGTGGAGTGCGATCGGAACGCATGTCAATGCGAAACTAAACAGGCGATTCGATATTTTGGCTCTCAGGACTGGCGAACAGACCCAGAGCGAGTCCCCGATTCCCTCGATTGCCCAGCCGTCGATTGCCGCCCCGGCGGTTGCCGAGCTGCAACGGGAGCAGGAAAGCGGAAACCCGGTGTCGCGCCGGCGTCCAGGAGAGCGGACTGCGAGTGTTTCCGTCCGGGTCTCGGGGGAGTCGCGCAACCGGCTCGACCTTCGAGACGCCAGTCAGGCGCGGGGAGAAGTCCCGGCGCAGGGCCGCCTGCGAGTTTGGGTTGCCCACGACTCCGGTGACTGTCGTTGCCAGCGGCCGCTGCTACGGAGAGCGCGTCTCGATCTGGGACGCTTCCTGCAGGAGCCGTTCGGCTTGTGCACGCGCCTCTGTCCCCTCACCGATCCGGGTGAGGATCGACTCGGCCTGGGTTCGGTCTCCCAGGTCGAGATGCAATTGCACCAGATCGAGGAACAGGGCTGCGCGTCGATCATCCGGGCTATGGGAGAGCGCGACTTCGAGCGACTGCCGTGCGGTCGACAGGCTCCCCTGGGCCCGCAGGATGGCTGCTTCGGCCCGGTAGGCCTCCGCCAGCAGGGACCGCCCCTCCTGGGACGTTCGCCAGGGTTCGCTCGCCGACAGCACAAGGTCGATGGCCAGCCGGGTCTGCGCCAGGGCGGAAGTCGCGTTGTCGGGCGAGGCCGTCGGGCCCCTGCGCACCAGCACTTCGGCCACTCGCCGCCGGGTCGCCAGGTCGTCCGGACGCTGGTCGAAAAACTGCCGGACCGTTTGCAGGGCTGGCCCCTCGGGAAGGCCCGCGGCCGCCCCAAACTCGACCTGATGCACCAGTCGTTCACCCGCGTGATTGACCGGATCGAGTCGTTGGATCTCCTGCTGCCAGTTTTCCCGGGTGGGTTGCACCAGGTGGGGTCGATGCCTGGCCAGATCGGCCAGCCGTTCGGCCGCACGCACGGGGTCGACCGAGTGAGACATCACGCTGGTCCGCTGCCGTTCAAACACCTGCCGCAGCGTCTCTCGCCACGCCATCTCCGTGGCGGTGGGCTCCCCGTCGGCAGAGACGGGAGACACCAGGTCCAATTCCAGCAGTTGAAGCTCCAGCAGGGCGCGTGAGTGCCTCAGCGGTCTGCTCCCCGGGTCACCCGTCGACCACCACTCGTGCTGAACCTGCCGGACCAATGCCAGGGCTTGCTCCCTCCGACCGGCCTCCTGCAGGCCTCGGGCATGCGCAACGACCGCATCGAGGACATCGGTGACAACCCCCTCGGACGCCCCAGACACGACTGTTGCGAGCAACACCATCATCTGCTGGTTCGCTTCGTCCAGGCGGTTCAGGCGGTCGAGCAGCCGCACCTGCCGACGGCGAGATGCCAGGGTGAGTGACTGTGGCCGATCTGCGTCTTCCAGCTTCGAGAGCAGTGTGTCGAGCCGATTCCCATCCTCCAGGGCCTGGGGCAAAAAGCCAGACTGCTCTTCGAGGCCAGCCCAGCCGTTGAGCTTTTCGGCGAATTCAACGGCAAATGCCGGCGTCATCGCATCTGCGTCGTCCAGGCGATTGCGCAGGTGGCGGCGCATGGTTTCGATCAATCCCCGTTGTTGTTCCGGGGCGAGAGAGCCACTCTGCAATTGGGCTTCCGCCTTGAGCAGCAGTTGCCGAATGGTCTGCCAGCGCGAATAAGTCGCGTCGGCCAGCGATGCTTCCCCCAGGGCGGCGGCTTTTTCTGTTTCGTCGGTCTGGTGGGCAAGTCGGGAGACCAAGGTTTGCCGTTGACGCTCCTGCTCGATGGCGGCAGCGATCAACACCAGTCCCAGTCCCAGCACGATCGCCCCGGTTGCCGCGACAGCCGGTCGTCGGCGCACCCAATTCCACGCCCGTTCCCCCGGGCGGTACGGCCGGGCGTGAATCGGTCGGCCATCGAGATACCGCTGCAGGTCCTGGGCCAGTTCTCCCGCCGATTGATAACGCTGTATTGGTTCCCGGCGCAGGCACTTCTGCACAATGGTTTCGAGATCGCGGGGAATCTCCGGGCGATGCCGGCGCGGCGGTGGCGGTTCCCGGGTGGCCACCTGGTGCAGCACTGCCACGGGAGACTCGGCATGGTGGGGAGGCCGCCCCGTGAGGGCGGCATACAAGACCGCTCCCACGCCATAGATGTCGGCGGCCGGTCCCACCTCCGCCCCCTGGGGCAGCAGCCCCGTCTGCTCGGGAGCCATGTAATCGGGGGTCCCGATCACCATGCCGGTCTGCGACAACCGCTCGTTCGACTCGGGGTCGAACGCAATGCTGAAGTCGGTCAACCGGGCGACGACGGTGGCCCTCCCGGCTGTCTCTCCCGTGACAGCACCGTCGAGCAGCACATTCGCCGGCTTGAGATCGCGATGAATGATTCCGGCGGCGTGGACCACTTCCAGGGCCGAGGCGATTTCGCGTGCGAATTGCACCGCGTCCCGTATTGGCAGTGGGCCCTGCCGAATCCGGTCCTGCAGCGAACCGCCCGCGATCCACTCCATCACCAGGTACGGCTGCCCCTGCATGTCGCCGATGCCGTGGATCCGCACGATGTGCGGATGCGGCAGCCGGGCCAGCAGGCGGGCCTCACGGTTCACCCGGGCGACCCGCTCGGGGGACCGGTTCGGGGCCAGGGTTTTCAGGGCCACCCATCGGCCCAGCTCCGACTGCCAGGCGCGGTAGACTTCTCCCGAACCGCCACTTCCGATCAATTCGAGGTGCTCGAACCCTGGAATCGAGGGAAGTTCCATGACTGGAGAAACCTGCGGGACCTCGTCGGGGAGTCCGGAGGGCGTCGGAATGGAACGGACGAGAGTCCGGATGAATTCGGCCTCCGCGTCCTCTTTTGGCGGTCCCGTGACAGGGTTGGCATTCACCAGCTCGGCGGGAAATTCCCATTCCTCCTGGGAGAGCGCATCCATCCGGGACTGGCAGAAGAGGCAGTCCTCGACATGGTCATCCAGCAGGTTCAGCCGGGTCGGTTCGAGGGTCCGTTGCAGGAGGTGCCGCAATTCGTCCTGCCCGGGACAGTCGATCTTCGGGGTGTCGGTCACAGGGCCTCCCCGCGCTCGGCCCGCAGTTGGGCCAATTCCGTTCGCACCAGGCGCTGAACCTTGCTGCGGGCGGCGAATGCCGAGGCGACCTTCATCCCGGTCTGCCGCGCCGCTTCGGCTCCGGAAATGCCCTGCAGCGCCAGGAGTTCGAACACCTTCCACGTCTGCTGCTCGACCCGTTCGCAAACCCGCTCCATCGCCAGTTGCAGCAGTTCCTGGTCGTACTGGCGCTCAAGCCGGGCCAGCAGTTCATCCCGGGCCGGGACCTGCTGCAACAGTTTCAGTATGCCGGTGTCCCCCGTGCCGGTACCCCCGATTCCCCCGGTCTCGTGCCAGTCGCACCAGCAGTGATGCACGATCGTGCGCAACCACCCCCGGAAACTCCGCCGTGAGTCATACTCCAGTTGCGGAATGCTCCGGGCAATCCGCAGCAATACGTTCTGGGTGACGTCGCGGGCGTCGGCCTCCTGCAGGCCATAACTCCGGCACCAGGCCAGAATGGAGGGCGTATAGAGGACCAGAAACCCCTCCCAATCCTCCGGACGGACCGCCACCCCCTTGAGCCGAGCCAGCAGGCTGTGGCGAGTCGGAGGAGTGTCGATCATCGGAAGCGGGGCCCTGTCAGGGACGAACTCTCAAACGCAGTCAGCATTTCCATGCTACCAGCCTCCGGGAAAACGCCACCGCCACTCGATGAAAAGCCGGGGTGACCCCCGCGGTTTGGGGTGACCATCGCCCGCACAATCGTTGCGGTCGGCACAGGCCCTTTCTTTGGAAGGCCTCGTCCACAGGCGGCACGAGGCACCAGCCATCACCGCCGTTCCAGCCGCGCCGGCATGCGAAACCACGCCTGCCCTGCCGTCCCCCGCAACTCGGCCACCAGTTCGATCTCGGGCTGTTCTTCCAACACCTCGAACTCCCACGCCAACTCGGTCCAGTCGGTGGTGCCGACCAGTCCGGTCTCGCGGTTCTGCCCCGACAGCCGCAGTCCCACCCCGGGTCCCCGGTCATCTCCCTCACGCGGGACAACCCCCTCCACGCGGGCCCACAGCGTCACCCGGTAAAGTCCCGGCGGCAGCCGCACCCGCTTTCGCCACGAGGCCACGCAATCTCCCGATTCGCCCACGCCCACCCTGCAGACCACCATCGGCACCGGTCCGGGTTGTTCCCCGGGGGGGGATGTTTCTTCTGCCGCCGGGGGGGCGTGAGGCTCGGGGGACGGCTCGGGGCTCTCGTCCTCTCCGGGCTCGGCGTTGGCCTTCGTCTCGGTGCTGGTCGCAGTCACTTCCGTTGTCTCTGACGGCTGCGACTGCGACTGCGGCTCGGGCGTGGCGGGGTCAGTCGGCCTGGCCGGTTCTTCTCCCGGTTCCTCGGACAATTCGGCATCTTCCGTCTGCTTCTGGGGATACCAGCGGGCCAGCCAGACTGGCTGGCTGACATCGGGTTCTTCGATCTCCTGCCACTCCGGCTGCTCGGGAAGTTCCAGCCTGTCGGGCTCGGTCAATTGGCGGGCCGCACTTGCCCACCGCGCTTCCAGTCGCTGACGCCAATCGTCCTTCCAATCATCGGCCCGCCGCTCCAGCTCGGGATCCAGCTCGGCCAGCGCCGGTTTCAACCGTTCCTGCAGCCGCCGGACCCGCTCACTCAATTTCTTCGGATCAAGACGTTCCACCATCTGCCGAACCACCTCGCGGTAGTCCCGCCGGCCGGCCTCATCCCCGCGCCAGACCGCCTGCGGCACCACGCCCCCCAGGTCGGCGAACAGGGGAAACTCGGGATCGCCAAACGTCTGGTCCATCCCGTGCGGCAGAAAGTACGCCTTTCCCGAGGGGGGCGCGAAATAGACGCGGTAGTTGTTCCGGTTGCCGCAATAGCCATCCCAATGGGCGATCAACAGCTCAAAGGCCATGAATGTGCGAAACGCGGCGACGTCGAGTTTCGCGGCCACCCGTTCGGCCCGCACGGTGGCGTCGGGTTCAAGGCAGGCCGCCACGAGTCCCTGCAGGTCGCTGCGATCGACCGGGCCCCGGCCCTCATCCCGTTCCAGCTCGGCATCGATCTCCTGGCAGAATCCGCCGTCATAGAGATTGCCCCCCGGGTGGGTGAAATTCCGGCGCAGGAAGTTCCGGTCGAACCCCTCCTTCAGCACGTACAGGCCGAGGTCACGGTCGTTGAGCCAGACCCGGGCATGGGCCACCCGGGGGGCGGGAATCCCCAGGTCCCGGCAGATCGAGGCGCAGAGCCATTCGCTGGTGTAGCTCTCATCCTGGACCGAGTTGTTGAGGTGAAATTTCCGCAGCCGGTGAAACTCCTGCCCCTTCAGAAACTTCCCCGTATTCAGCGTGAAGGCCGGTTTCCCATCGAGTTCCTGGAAACTCCCCGCCGCCCCCTTGAGCTTGACCGCCACATCGGTGAGGGGCTGTTCCCCCTCGACGGCCAGGGTGCCTTGAGCGTAGCTGCGTGGTTCGGCCCTCAGCCGTTCGAGCTGCGTCTCGGTCATCCGCAGGGTGATGCGGTAGACGGTGTTGGCGTCGAAGAAGTCATCGCTGGCATCCCGCACGGGATCGGTGTCGATTGCCGCCCGAGGTTGCGCAGCGGGCGGGGCCTCGGTTCCGACCGGCCCCGACAAACCCTCTTGCTGGCAGCCCGCACTGAGGGCGAGCCACATGACCAGCAGCACCGGCAGCGCCCGGCTTCCGGCGACTGGCTGCCGGTGTTTTGCCACCGGGTGCTGTGCTTCCCGACCGTCGTTCAAATCCTCACCTGCACTGTGGAACTGTCTGGCCGACTCGGCGTTGCCCGCAAGCGACACGCCGGCCACGCCGGCCCAACCGTCGTCGACGCTCGGTCGGTTCCTGAAGTGTACCGGATTTCGGGAAATTCGCGTGAAGGAGGGAAGAGGTCGGGGGCGTGCCGACCTCGCCGGGCGATTCCGGCTTCCAAAATCGCCGCACTTTTCCAGATGCGCGCACGCTCCCCTGTTCACCCTGATTTTCCCGGGTGATAATCAGGAAATACGAGTCACCCGTCCATCTGCCCCAACGTCGTGAGACGCCGGGCCTGCCATGACCGATCAAGCCCCATTTTGCCCGGCGGAAGACCCCTCGTGGGGACCATTCTTCCCGTCGTCCCGGCGCTCACCCGCCTGGACGTCCCCGAACCGCGCCCCCCTGCCGGTTGACCTGCAGGAACGTTGGGGTGAACCTGTCGAGCCGCGCGAAGCGGGTTTTGGTGCCGACGGACCTCTCCCCGCGATCCCGGCCGCGCTGGACGATCGGCGGGATGGCCGCTGCGTCCCCCTGTATGAAACCGAGTCGGATCTCGCCCGCATGCGGGGGTCCGCGCGTCGGCTCGCACTGCTGACTCCTGTCGCCCAGGGGGCGCTCGACAGCCTGGCGAACTACATCTTCGGGCCCGGCTTCACGGTGAGGGTCGAAGGGAACGACGCTCCACCTGCCTGGCGGGGGGTCGCCCAGCGCATCCTCGACCGCTTTGCCGACGACAATGACCTCGCCGGTCTCTGCGACCGCGAGCTGCATCACCGCACCCGCGAAGATGGCGAGGCGTTCGTGCAGTTGATTTCCCGCCGGGATGGTGGCTGCCGCCTGCGCTTTCTCGAACCCGAGCAGATCACCGAGCCCGCAAACCCCCGCCCGCTCGAAGACTGGCTGGGGGTGACGGACGAGGGGGTGTCGTCGTGGTCGTTCGGGGTGCACACGCTGGCCGACGACCCCGCGACGCCCCTGGGCTATCACATCATCCACGACAGTGCCGGTCGGGACTGGAACTATCTCGCCGTCGACCAGATCGAGCACCTCCGCCGGAATGTCCCCCGCAATGCCAAGCGTGGCGTCTCCGATTTCCTGGTGATTCAGGCCGACCTCGAGCGCGAGGCCGTGCTGCGGCGGAACACCGCCGAGGGGGCTGCGCTGCAGGCGGCCATCGCCTGGATCCTGCAACCGAATTCGTCCGACCATACCCCGCTGGGGATTCCCCGCAGCGAGATTCCCGTGGTGCATCGCACCACCCCGGCCACCACCGCCTACGAGCGGGTCCGGAGGTATCCCCCGGGAACGATCCTGCGCCCGTCAGCGGGGTTGGAATACAAGCCCGGGCCACTCGGCTCCGAGCGGATTCCCCACTTCCTCCAGGTGGGGCAGGCGGTGCTGCGGGCCATTGGCCTGCGCTGGAACATGCCCGAGTACCTCATCTCGGGAGACGCCAGCAATGCCAGCTACGCCTCGACCCTCGTGGCCGAGTCCCCCTTCGTGAAGGCCCGCGAGGCCGACCAGCAGTACTTCCGCCGTCACCTGCAAAGTCTCTGCTGGAAGGTGCTGCAGCTGGCGTGGCGGCAGGGGGCCTTCGGGCACCTGGGTGTCTCCTTCCCACAGCTGCTGCACAGCCTGAATGTGCAGGTCGGCGTGCCGGCCGTCGCGTCGCGCGATCCCCTCGGGCTCGCGCAGACGCACGAGCTGCAACTGCGGCTCGGCCTGCTGTCACGCCGGACCGCCGCCGCCCAGGCCGGTCTCGACTACGACCAGGAACAGCGCAATCGTGCGGAAGAAACACCTCCATTCCTTTCCAGTCCCGACTCCCTGTCCCCTCCCGAGGAACCTCCGTCGCATGCAGACACCGCTGCTTGAAATCACCTTCAGTGACACTCCCCAGGTCGACCGCGAAGCGGGCGTGATCCGGGGAGTCAAGATCCTGGGGCGGACCAGCCGCAATCACCGCGTCTACTCCGAGGCCGCCCTCAACCAGGCCGCCTACCTCTACGAGGGACTGGCCGTGAACCTCGATCACCCGGTCCCGGCACAGGCGGGGGCGGGGCGGTCGGTGGCCGAGGGATTCGGCTGGCTCACCTCGGTGGGGGTTCGCGAGGGAGGGGTGTTTGGAGACCTCCACTTCCTCCGCTCGCACCCCCAGGCCGACATGATCGCCGAGGCCGCCGAACGCAACCCCCGCCGGTTCGGCCTCTCGCACAATGCCGTCGGCCAGGTTCGCCACCGCGAGGGGCAATGCGTCGTGGAGGCGATTGACAAGGTCCATTCCGTCGACATCGTTCAGAACCCCGCCACCTCCTCAGGACTGTTTGAAGCCGAGAACCCCATGCCCCCCTTTGCCGAATCTGCGTTGATCCCCACGGAACCAGGTCCTCAGCCGGGAGCGAGCGTCCCCCCGGCGACATCCCCCGTCACCCTGCGGGAGTTGTGCGAGCAGGTGCAGTGGGGTGCGCTGCTGGAACATCCGCTGCTGGCGGTGATGCGCCATCGCACGCTGGCCCCACCCGTCGACCCGGCCGCGACCCGGGACACGATCACCAGCAGCGTGGTGTATGCCCTGGCCGAATCGAGCGCGCACTACCACGCCCACGAATGGGGAGACCTCTTCGCCCACCTCGCGCGCCACCTCGCACCGCACGCATCGTCGGACACGGCCGGGACAGCGGGGCTGTCGGAAGCGACGGCGACGGGAACCACGGCTGTCGAACAGGGGGCTTCTCGGGAGCTGGCCGAGCGCGTGGCGCAACTGGAGACCGAGTCGACCTGTCGGAGTCTGCTGGAGGAACTGAACCGGACGGCCGACCGGCCCCGGCTGGCCGCCCTGGCGAGTCTCGGGACCGAGACCGATCGCCGACGTCTGATCGAAAGCTGGCCCGCTCGCGACACCCCCTCCCGCCCGCGTCCCACCAGTTCACCCCCCCTCACATCGCGCAACGACCCTCTCGACCACCTCCCCAACGACCTTCGCGGCTTCATCGCCGCACTGCGGTAGCCACCCTCTCCCCAGGGTGCGCAGCACCAGTTCCCCCCCTGCGAGGGGGGGGTTAGGGGGGGGTTGGAACGTCTCTGGAAATGGCTCCCGCAATCGACCCAAAGACCTCGCATTGCGAGGTGTGTGGGAGGGTCGATCGTGGGGGGGAAGTCGAGCGCCG
>DNUF01000002.1:0-251 GCA_003508595.1 Planctomycetaceae bacterium | reverse complement strand
GGGGGGAGCCGTGCTGCGCACGGGAGGTGAGGAACGGAGACGGCGATGGCAATGTCGATCGCAACACGAACGCCACGAACAACAGCAACAACAGGAACAACACGACCAACAACGAATGCTCGATCCCAAGGAACCAACAGTCCGCGCAGCGGTTCGTGTCGGCAAGTGTGCTTCGCACTCATGTCAAAGAGCCTCCCAAAAACTTCCCAGGGTGCGCAGCACCAGTTCCCCCCCTGGCAGAGATCGTCCGG
>DNUF01000079.1 GCA_003508595.1 Planctomycetaceae bacterium | reverse complement strand
AACAAGACCCGCAAGGCCATGTCGGCCACCTACCCCAGCCGGTCGAACCAGACGGTCACGTTCCGCGCGGCGTTCGGCTCGGCTGACGCCAACCACAACTGGAACGAGTTCGCGGTGTTCAACGCCAGCTCGGGCGGCACGATGCTCAACCGCAAGGTCAGCTCGCAGGGCACCAAGGCCAGCGGCCAGACCTGGACCCTCGACCTCGCCATCACGATTTCCTGAGCCCGGAGTGACGCTCCATGTGGACGGTCAACCAGAACGACAGCTTCCAGATCCCCGTCTCGTTCAAGGATGAGACGGGGGTCGCGGTCGTCCCCACCTCGATCTCGTACCAGATCATCGACGTGGAGACGGGCACGACCGTCCGCAGTGCCACTGCGGTCACGCCAGCGGCCTCCTCGATCACCCTGACGCTGACCTACGACGACACCGCCCTGGTCAACTCGGGGCGGCGGTCGGAGGAGCGGGTCGTGCGGGTGACGGCGGTCTACGGCACCGACGCCAGCGGCGACCCGATCCAGAAAACGGACGAGTACTCGTTCCTCGTCGTGAAGCTCGGGCTGACCACCCTCTCCCGGCTGAAGCTGGCCCTCGGGAAGTCTGTGACCGACACCAGCGAGGATGACACGCTCCTGACCCTGCTCGATGCAGCGGAGGCGGCGGTAGCCCGCTACCTGAACCGCAATCTGCTGCAGGCGAGTTACACCGAGTACTTCGACGGCATGGGCCGCCAGACCCTGATCCTCTCCCATCGGCCTGTGGTGTCTATCACGGGGGTCTGGGTCGATCCGGTCGGGTACTACGGGCAGTCCGCCGCAGGGTTCGGGGCTGCCACCCAGCTCACCCAGGGCAGTGACTTCGCCCTGATGAACCCCGGCACCAACGAGAAGAACCCCGGGATGCTGCGGATGCTCTCGGCCCTGTGGGATGGCACCGGCCTGTCCAACTGGCCCCAAGGGCAGGGAAACATCAAGGTCTCCTATGTCGCCGGGTACACCCAGGTTCCGGCAGACGTCTCGCAGGCGGTCGCCATGATCGTCGGCCAGATGCTCGCCCAGTCGGAGCGGGGATTGCCGATGCAGTCCGAAACGCTCGGGGAGTACTCGTACACACTCCTGAGCGGCGAGCCGGGGCAGTTGATGGCGGGGGCCCGGCAGATCCTCAACGCCTATCGCGAGGTCGCGGTATGAGCCTCACCAGCCTGCTCTCGCAGACCTGCACGATCCGGCGGGCGTCGGTGTCGGTCAGTGCGACCGGCCTGCCGACGGCGACCTATGCGGACCTGACCACCGGGGTGCGCTGTCTGCTCCAAGGCAAGTCGGGTCGGACTTCCGGGGGACCGCAGGGGCTGGATTTCGCCTTCGATGCCGTGCTGTTTGTGCCTCCCGGCACTGACGTGCAGCCGGGCCAGAATGACGGGAGCCACCCCGATCAGATCGTCATCGGGACGGCGACCTACACCGTGCAGGCAGTCGTGGATCGCTCGGGGAAGGCCAATCACAAGACCTGTTACCTCAAGGGGCTGCGGCCCGTCGCAGGAGCCTGACGCATGCAGGTCACCATCACCGGTCTCGACCGCGAGATGCAGAAGTTTTCGGAGGCCCTGGAATTCTGGTCGCAGGAAACCCAGTCCCGTTTGCTCACGGCCAACCGGCAGGCGGGGCAGTACTGGGTCGCCGAGGCGAAAAAGCGGTGTCCTGTCGATGAGGGACGGCTACGGAACTCGATCCGCACCAACACCTACCGCGACTCGGAAGGGGTCATCACCACCGAGGTCGGCAGCAACGTGGACTACGCACCCCACATCGAGTTCGGCACGAAGTGGATTGCCGGGGGCCGGGTCAAGGAACTCGGTCTGGTCGCTGAGGTGACCGACGCGATGGCGATCCATGACTGGCCCGCCAAACGCGGCGAGGCGACCGACGCGACCTCGGCGATGATCGACAGCCGCGGACGTCGCCGCACGGCCAAGGGGCGATTCGCCACCGTGCAGGAACAGATGCCGTTTCTGCGCCCAGCGTTCATGAAGATCCGCCAGTGGGTGATCGACCGGTTCAACGCGGCTCTCGTCCCGCCTCCCCCGAAGAACTGAGCCCATGCCCGCGCCCAATCTTGCCGAGCTGTACCAGACCCTGCGGACCGCCATTCTCGGGAATGCGGGGGTTGTGGCCCTGCTGTCGAGCAACACGGCGGTCTATCAGGAGGTCTCCGCTGTCGTGCGGATCGAGCCCCCCGCCGTCTTCCTGCGGATCGTCGCGGAAAACGCCCAGACGCAGATCACGGCCCTGGGGAAGTGGAGGCCGGCGCTCCGCCTGACAATCGTCGCGCAGTCCGCTGACCGCTGCCGGGCAATCGAGGCGGCGTTGCAGGCGGTGCTGGACATCCCGCGAACGGTAGGGAGTCCGCTCACCGGTGCCACACTGCGAATCGAATCGCTGGAGCAGGTGGATGCGATCGAGGGGGGCTCGTTCCTCTCGGCGGACCAGTCCACTGTCACCACTCTCGAAACGATCTGGAACTGTTCTGTCCGGGCGGTATGATGCCGATTCCGCGACACTTCGTCATCACTTCCCCAACACTGTCCGCCCACTGGACCGGAGACACACATGGCCTCGACTGTTGACAACATCACTTCCGGCCCCGCGAAGATCCTGCTGGGGGCCTCGCAGATCCCGCACACTGAGAACGGCGTGGGGTTCAAGATCAGCCCCAAGAACCGCATGCGGAACGTCGACAAGTTCGGCGTCGGCAACATCTCGGTCATCCACACCGGCGACGACGTCCGCATCAACACCAGCCTGGCGGAATGGTCGGCGGAGACGCTCGCCATCGTCTACAACCCCGGCAACAACGCGACCGCCGCGACCGGCTCGGGCTCGGGCGTGCGGTACATCGGGGTGGGCCGCTCGGCAGGCTACATCTACACCACGACCACGATGGATGTGGTGCCGTACCTGAGCGCCGATGCCACCCGGGGAGCCTACTTCGAGAAGGTCACCCCTGTTGGCGAATTCACCGTGGACCACAAGGCCGATTCCGATCGCCTGTTCGCGGTCGAGTGGGTCGCCCTGGTCAAGGAATCCGCCACCGACGGCGAGCTGATCGGCAAGATCCGGCTGCCGTGATCATGGCTGTGACCTCTGTGAACATTCCCGGGAGCCGCATCCATGAATCGTGACAGCATGTGGGCAGGACGCCTCTACGCCGAACTGGGCACCCTTGACGACATCCTCACGGTGGGGGTGACTGAACGTGCCAGGAATCTCTACGCCGAACTGAGCCGAGAGCATGGCGGCAAGCCTGACGATCCGGTGCGGCTCCCGTGGAATGCCCTGTGTCTGGCCTGCGAGCAACAGGACGACGAGACCGCCGAGGTCGCCGCCTCGGCTCTCCTCGCGGCTCTGCAGGCCGAATTCAATTTGAATCCCACCCCCCGGCCTGTGGTGACTCCCGGAGGCCCAGTGGCCGAACGGGGCACCGCGACCGAGGCGGTGACAATCCTGAGAGAGGAAGCATGAGCGAGCGAGAGAGGATGGTGGACACGTCTGCCGGTCCCATTCGGGTCCAGCGGATTTCGTGGGCGGGCTGGAAGACGGTCAAGTCCCAGGTGCTGCGGTTTCTGGAGTCGCGTCTGCGGGAGCTGATCCGCGATGCCAGTCTTCCCGGGGCCGAGGCCGCCACGCAGCTCGGGTGGGCGATCCTGCCTGCCCTCGGGCGATCGGTAGCCGAGGAGACTGACCAGTGGGTCGGTGAGTTCCTGGTGGCGTGCGGAGTGCCTGCGGAGACGCTGGGGAATCTCGATGCCGTCGATGTGGTCCGCCTGCGGGATGCGGCCTGTGAGGTCTCGGACTTCGAGACGCTGGTCGAAGCCGAAAAAAACTTGCTGGCCCAACTCGTCGCGAAAACAGCTCGCGCGGTTGGGATGCCAGCCCCACAATTGCCGAGTCTCTCCCTCACACCGGGTGGGAATCCATCCTGATTCATGCGGGTTGGCAGCGGAGCGAGATTCTCGCGACGCCTGCCGACGAGGTTCTGGCCCACATCATCCATGCCCGGAGACACCTCAGTGAGACCCGCCTGTTCGCACTCCATGCGGCGGTCTATCCGGAGATGGAGCAAACGGCCCAGAGACGGATTTACGCCGCCACGCAGGCGATTGCCGACGTTGGTCGCCCGCGAATCTCCGCCTATGAGCGGGTCAGCGACACCGAGAGGATCCTGATGATCGGCGGGGATGCGACGGCGGCTCCCGAGGCGTTTCCCAAGGCTCACCCCGAGCAGATCCGCTGGCTGCACTCCCAGGGCCTGACACTCGACGATGCGATCAAGCGGGCTGGTGACTGGCTCGCGGCGAAACTCAAAGACCTTCACGACTGATCTGCCATGCCTGGTGCCTCGACTGTGACGTTTGCCATCGGCGGGACATCGGTCACGGTCAACGGACCTGCCGGGCCGACCGACGTGGGGGCACTCCCACGCCAGACCATCGACCGCGCCGCGGATCACACCCTGTGGGTCTACACCCACACCACCACCAAGGTGTGGTCCTGGTCGATCGGTCTGCGTGACCTGACCGCCTCCCAGAAAGACGCCTTCGAAGACTTCTTTCTCGACACGGCAGTCGGTCCCAACAACGCCTTCACCTACACCCACACCGACGGCACGAGCTACGCGAACTGTCGGTTTCTTTCGACCGAACTGCGGTGGCAGCGGATCAATGAAGCGGTGTGGGATGTGACAGTCCAGATCCAAGTTCCTTCGCAGGTGTCGTGATGGGCCAGCAGATCCATGAGCTACGCGGCGTCATCTCGGGCGATCCCGGCCCGTTCGTTCGCGCCGTCGGGCAGGCCAAGGCGGCATCGGGGGATTTCCTGTCCTCGTGGGGCAAGGCTGCCGGGGAGCTGGTGTCCCTCGGGGGGAAAATCGCGGTTGGCATCACCGGCATGGCGACCGCCATCGGCACGGCTGTCGCGGTCACCGGCACGAAGTTCAATGCCCTCCAGCAGAATGCCACCATCGCGTTCTCGACCCTCCTGCGGGACGGGGAGAAGGCCAAAGGGTTCCTGCAGGAGCTTCAGAAGTTCGCAGCCGAGACCCCGTTCTCGTTCGGGGGGCTGATCAAGAATTCGCAATTCCTCCTCGCGACCGGAACCAGCCTGCAGGAGATCATTCCCACCCTGAGAATCCTCGGCGACACCATGTCGGGGCT
>DNUF01000200.1 GCA_003508595.1 Planctomycetaceae bacterium | reverse complement strand
TGCGCATTCCTGAAGAAACTCGCCCCGAAAACGTTCCCCACGCGGCGTGTTCCATTCCAGACCGCGATCCCGCGGCGCGATGGGTCATCTTTTCCTGTTTGAAAAGGCCAGGGGATCCTTCAGTGGCACACCCCACGCGGGTGGTTTCCCGGCGGAGTCTCTTCCATGGTCTCGCGAAACGATCTTTCCATGACCCCACGCCCGAGCCACGCGGAGAGCAGCGTTTTCTGCAGCCCAATGTGCGTTGGCAAATCCATTGGCTGCTGCGGGGTGAATTGGACCCGCGCGCGGTGCATTGACCTATGACGGGGCCCACCTCGAGCTGCGGACCTCGTCTCTGCTGCACGAGCGCCTGAGTGCCCTGCTTGGCCGGTTCGTGGAACGTCTCGCGGAAGACCGCGGCCTGCCGCTCTCCAGCGGTGGATCGACGACGTTTCGGCAGTCCGAACTGCTGCGGGGAATCGAGCCCGATCGCTGCGACTGGCTGGCTCACGAACCGGCGGTCCGGGGGGTTGCGAGTTCGACCCCGCCATCATGCCCCCTCCCCATCTGGCGATCGAAGTGGAAATCACCCGTCCGCTGCTGGATCGCCTCGACATCCACCATCGCCTGCAAGTCTCCGAGATCTGGCGGTGCGACGGGACCATGGTCGAGTGCCTGCTGTGGCAACCGGGGGCGGATTGCCGCACCGCCGAGCGCAGCCTGTCGTTCGCCGGGCTGGCTCCCGCGCAACTGGCCCAGTTCCTGGTCATCAACCCCCAGACCACCGAGAACGAACTGCTGCGGCGATTCCTCGAGTGGTCGCCACAGATGGCCTGACCCGCACCGGTCTCCTCCGGGACCGGGCCTCCTCTTGAATGTCCCTCTTTCATCACCACCGGACCTGTTGACAGGATCGGTCGACCGGTGACCTCCGGCCACTCGCCCCGCCTGCCGTCACCTCGGCAAAGGTGCTATGCTTCCCGTGGCGAATCGAGGGGGGCTCGTGCATTGGCGATTCATTTCGCGTTCCGATTCCAGCAACTGTCCCGTTGGTACGCAGGTCGCGGAGTGGGGGGCCGCCACGAAATCGCGTTTCCTCGGCTGGATTTCGCCGCCGTTCGTTCCCACCAACCCCGGGTGACGTCCCGAGGGCCAACTCCTGTGCCTGACATGACCACCCCTCTCGATCGCTTCCTGCTGGCCGCCACTGTTCCCGTCGACGGCTGGCATGGCGGGGGCGACCTGACGGAAGCCCAGGCTCTGCTCGCCGCGCATCCCGAACTCTCCACCCAGAGCATTCACAGCGCCGCCATCCTGGGGGACTCCGCGGCGGTCACCCGGTTTCTCCAGCACGAGCCCGCCGTGGCGACCACCCCCGGGGGACCCCGCGGGTGGGATCCGCTGACACATCTCTGTTTCTCGCGTTACCTCCGGCTTGATCCCAGCCGTTCCGGGGGACTTGTCGAGTCGGCCCGGCAACTGCTGTTGGCCGGGGCCAACCCCAACACCGGCTGGAACGAAACCCTTCCCGAGGGCAGGGTCATCCTCGAGGCGGTGATGTATGGTGCCGCCGGTATTTCACAACACCCCGGCCTGACGCAACTGCTGCTGGACCACGGGGCCGACCCCAATGACGAAGAAACCCCCTACCACGTCCCCGAGACCTACGACCTGACCGTCCTGCGGATCCTGCTCGACTCGGGACGTTTCACTGCCGAGAGCCTGTCGACCGTCTTGCTGCGGAAGTGCGACTGGCATGATGTCGAGGGAGTCCGCCTGGCGCTGCAATCTGGGGCCGATCCCAACCGGCAGACCCGCTGGGGACGGAACGCTTTCCATCAGGCGGTGATCCGCAATAACCCCCTGGCCATCGTCGAGGCCATGCTCGATCACGGGGCCGATCCGACCCTCCCGTTCCATGGCACCCCCGGTTTCGTGCTGGCCGCACGGGATGGCCGGGGTGACATCCTGCGCCTGCTGCAGGAACGCGGCTGGTCGCTGGAGTTCACCGGTGTCGATCGGCTGCTGGCTGCGTGCGCCCTGGGAGACCAGCCACGCGCCCGGCAGCTCGCCGCCGAATGTTATGGAACAAACAGTCCCGACCCGGTGGATGCAGGGCGCTGGCTGGGGCGGTTTGCCAACGCGGGGGATCCCGCGAGCGTTGCGGCCCTGCTCGCCCTCGGGCTCCCCGTGGATGCCGAGTGGCAGGAGGGACTCGATTTTCTGAATATTCCACCACGCAGCACGGCACTGCATGTCGCCGCCTGGCGTGCCCGGCATGCGGTGGTCGAACTGCTGGTGAAGCAGGGTGCCGACGTTCACCGGAAGGATCTTGCCGGCCGGACCCCGCTCGACCTGGCGGTCAAGGCCTGCGTCGATTCGTGGTGGACAGCCCGGCGCACGACCGAATCGATCGTCACCCTGCTGGCAGCCGGGGCGGACCCGTCGCGGATCCCCCTCCCCACCGGTTACCCAGAGGCCGACAGGTTGTTGCAGCGGCGCTGAAATCGCCCCGAACTTCCGGGACGAACCAGGATTCCGGAACAGCGCGAATTCCGGCACGATTGCCGTTGATTGTGGCCGGTCCCGTCGACGATGATCCGGATTCAAATCCCTCTTCTGTTGCGGGCCCCCCCGATGTTCCGCCTGCTTGGCGAACCGAAACGTCTCTGCACCGGCCTGACCCGGCGTGACCTGCTGCACGTCGGCGGGCTGGGGGCGTTTGGTGTCACGCTGGCCGACCGTCTGGCATTCACCCCGGCCGCCCATGCCGAACCCCAGGCCCTTCCTGGATTTGGCAAAGCCAGGTCGTGCCTGCTGATCTACAAGTATGGCTCTCCACCGCAGCACGAAACCTTCGACCCCAAGCCCGACGCTCCCGTCGAAATCCAGGGGGAACTGAAGGCGATTCCCTCGGCCTTGCCGGGGGTGGCGATCGGCGAGGGACTCCCCCGCATCGCCCAGATCATGGATCGCCTCACGGTCGTGAGGTCGCTGACGCATCCCTACCCGCTGCACGGCACCGTCTACGCCACCACGGGCATTCCCGATGTGGATACCAAGATCGAGGCGATGCCCCGGCACAAACGGCAGTGGCCGTTCATCGGGTCGATTGTCGACTATCTTGATGAACAGCGGGCATTGCGCGCGGGTCACGCCAGCCTCCCCTCGCTCCCCCGCAACATCGCCCTCCCGTTCGTGATGGGGTCGAAGAACGAGTATCCCCCGCTGGCTGGCCCCTATGGTGCCATGCTCGGACAGCGTTACGATCCGGTCTACACCGACTTTCGTGCCGAGGGGACCGGGCTGGCCCCCGAGATCAATCCCGGCAAGGCGTTTCGCGACCCCCTGCTGGGGATCCGCCCGACAGATACGCTCGAACTGGCGGGAACGTCGGCCGCGGGATTTGATTCTGCCCGACTGGATCTGCGGCGCAACCTGCTGGAACAGTTCCAGCAGGGCCGTCGCGATCTCGACCGCCACGAGCGCGGGGCGGCCTTCAGCCTGCAGCAGCAACAGGCGTTCGGACTGCTCTCGACCGGACGGATGCAGCAGGCACTCGACTATACGGCCGAGCCCATGCCGGTGCGGGAGGCGTACGGGATGACTCTGTTCGGCCAGTCGTGCCTCGCCGCCCGCCGGTTGATCGAGTCCGGAGGCCGGTTTGTCACGGTCATCTGGGACGCCTACGGGCTCAATGCCGGCTCGTGGGACACACACCACAACCACTACGGTCGCCTCAAGGAGTTCCTGCTGCCGGTCTTCGACCAGGCCTTCAGCACGCTGATCCTCGACCTGGAACAGCGCGGAATGCTCGATGAGACGCTGGTGCTTGTGATCAGCGAGCATGGACGAACGCCCCAGATCGACTCGAAGCCGCGGGGAGCCGGGCGACACCACTGGTCGCGGGCCTACTCGCAGGTCTATGCCGGAGGTGGGCTGGCCCCGGGAACGGTGATTGGCCGGACTGACCGCCACGCGGGTGATGTCGAGGCGACACCCGTCTCTCCCAAGGACATCCTGGCCACGGCTTTTCACCTGCTGGGCTTCGATCCCGATGCGACTGTCCCCGATCCCGAGGGGCGGCCAATGCCCCTGACGGGAACCGGAAGGGTGCGGCCCGAACTGCTCGCCTGATCGGCTTGCCCCCGGGCTGCTGGTCTTTCCCCACAGCGACGATGGCGACCCGTTTCCAGGATGTTGCTGCGTCTGACGCTCCAGGCCCTTGGGAAGACAGTCCGAACCGCAGTCCCGGCTGGGTGGGCCGGGAATCTCTCCTCAGTTCCCGGGACGGGACCACTCACTGGGGCTGGGCCGTTGGGGAGAGGACGGCATGCGGCAACAACTCGAATCACGGACTTGCAGGGCGGAAATGCCAAGAGCCAGGCACACCGGTCACCGAAGTGACGGGTGTGCCTGGCAGGCAGTCTCGAGGATCTTGGTTTTTCTGCTGGTCGGTTACTGGGGTTCCGCGGGGAGGGCGGGGAGCGGTTCGAGGGTGCCCGCAGGAATCCCGGGCATCCGCAGGGGACCCGACTTGCTCCGGATGTTGTCGGGTTGGGGGGGGAGTCCGTCGGCGGCGGGGACGGGCATTCCCGGGGCCGACTTGCCCCCCACGAAGTCGATGCCAGCGGCTGGAAGATCGTTGGCGAATGCCTCGGGCTCGTGGTGGACCGGATCCCCCTCGGGGGCATCGAACGCAAAGGTGCGGGCCCAGGCACGGCGGATCGCGTCCCGCTGGGCCTCTTCGGACCAGGGACCTTCCGCCAGCTTGACGTTGTTCATCTCCAGCAGCGTCCCCTTGCGGTAGTGCAGGTCGGTGAGGGCCTTGTTGTATTCGATGACCGCGGTGTAGAAGGCGACCTCGGCCTCCGCCGCCCGGCGTCGGGTCTGCAGGAACTGGTCGAGCAACACGCTGGTCTCTACATTGGGGACGCCCAGGCGATACCGGCTTTCACGACCGGCGATCTGCGCCTCGGCGGTCTGCCAGCGATTGTACGCCGTCTGGGCCGTCTGGTAGCGCCAGGCGAGGTCCTGGAAGGTCTTCGTCAGCTCGTGCGAGATTTCCTTTTCCTGAATGGCCAGCACCTCGCGGGCCTTGGCGACCCGCAGTTCGTAATTGCGAACCTGCGAGAGGGCCGAGCGGAAGCCGAGGGGAACCGAGAACTGCAGTCCCGCCTGCCAGCCGGTGGTGTCTCCCTCAAACAGGGTGCGGTAGGCACTCTGCAGGTTGGCACCGGTCGTTCCGGGCGCACCATTGGGACCCCACAGGTTGTTCCCGAAGCCGTTGAGCTGGTAACCCGAGACGAAATTCAGCTGCGGATTGGTCAGGCTCTCGGCGGCGGTCAACTGCAGCTCGAGGCTCTTGATGCTCCATTTCTGCTTGCGCAGTTCTTCGCGGCGGGTGAGGGCCTCGGCGAGGCTGAGATTCCAGTCGGGCTCGAACTTGGAGATCGAGGGATCATCCGAGGGACGCAGGATCTGCCCGTCGGCACTCGGCAGGCCACACAGCCGGCGGAGCTGGGTCTCCAGGTTGTAGATCTCCTGCAGGGTGTTCTCGGCCCGCTGGCGACCGTCGTAGTACGCTTCGCGCGACTGCTGTTCATCCAGTTCCGAGAAGCGCCCCCCCAGTTGGTATTTCGAGGCGAATCGCCACGATTCGAGGAAGCTGTCGCGGGCCTGTACGGCGGCGTCGTAGGACCGATAGGCGAGGTACAGGTCCCAGTAGGTGTCCTCGACATCCTTGAGCATGTTCCGGACCGAGACCTCGAAGTCGACGAGGCTCATGTCGGTGTTGATGCGGGCGATCACGACACCCTGGCTGACCCCGGTGATCCCCGAGAAGGCGGGGTTGATGGGGCCGGCAATGCGGGTGAACTCGGTCCCCGAACCCGCCCAGAGAGGCTGCGTATAGGTGAGGGCGAGGTTGCCGGTGTAGGCCGAGGGGAAGAGTTGGAACTGCTGGTTGGACCAGAGGTAGTTCATGTTGTGGCTGAGGGCGACGTTGGCACCGTAGGCGAACGTCTTGCTCAACGAGGACTGGAACTGCCCGGTGTCCTGGCTTAGGACGGCCCCGTCTTTCAGCCCCCCGGCGAGGAAGAAGTTGTTCTGGTAGGCGTTGTTGTTCCCCCAGACCATGCTGGTGTTGAACCGGGGGTCGAACTGCGAGAGAGCCGCCTCGACACCCTGACCACCAAAGAGGACGCCGCTGTTGCGAATGGCCGGGTCGTAGATCGAGGGGATGTTGTCGGCATTGACGAACACCTGGGTTCCCGTCGAGCGGAAGTCGCCACGGGTCCGCACGATGCGGTTGTTGGCCAGGGCGAGGTGAATGGCCTCCGAGAGGGTGAGATCCCGCACCTGGTCTTTCGAGCGGTCTCCCAGTCGGCGGGGATCCTCGGCCACCAGGGGCTGTTCCAGGGTCTCCGAGGGAATGTCGGAGTGCTGGATCTTCAGCTCGCTGTCTTCGTATTCACAGAGGTAGTCGTATTCCCCCTTGTCGCCGATGTACGACAGCCGTTTCTCGGCCCCCGTGCAACCGGGGAGCATGGCTCCCAGGAGAACAGTGCACACCCACTTCTTCCACAGGGCACGTTGGGCAGCGGTGGAATGTCGGCGCATGACAGACCTGGCAGAAAGTAAGGTCACAACCGGGAGCTGGGGCGGACTTCGCCGGCTCTCCCATTCGGGCGTGTTCACACAGTTCGGGAAACGACGTCTCCCCAAACTCATCCACGACGGCGCAAGGACCGGCGCAGACGGCAGAACACGCACAGGTGTTATCGGCGGATCAATCCGTAAGGTTTGACCAATTCAAACTTTCAGTACGCTGGATGACATGGCCATGCGCACACATCCAAACAAGAACTGGGGAGGAAACCGGGGGGTGGAAGGGGTATTGAGAGTTCGTGCCGGGGGCGTGTCAGTTCGGTTGGAGCGGGAACCGGACGGCAACTTGTACAGCGCCTGTTTCAAGTGTTGCAGGGACTCTTCGGAAGGGCCCTGCGAGCACGACATAAACCATTGAAAACAAAAGGCTTAAAAACATACCATCCCCCCTCGATTCCCCCCCTGCCACCTTTGCATTTTGACCCTCCAAACAGTATGCTCTGTTCACTGCCTGGGGACACTCCCAAAGTCTCCGGAAAACGGGTTTCACCGCGGTTCGGCAGGGGCGGGACAGGCCTTGTGTGACAGAACTGGGGAGTGGATCTGGGTCTGCTTCCGAGGCGAACCGGGGCTTGCCGGTTCGTGTGGGAGTGTCTGGATCGCTGTGCTTGATTGGCTTTGATTCTGTGGCTTTGACTGGTTGGGCGGGCGTGAGGACTTCGGGACGCTGGCCTTCCGCCCGGTGAGTGGCGTCGGCTCCGTGTGGGGCAGGACTGCCGTGGGGCGGCTTGTTTCCTCTTTTGAGGAGTGTGTCTGGTGTCGACTGATGGCAATATGAGCGACGAGCGCATTCGTCCGCTGGATATCCAGGATGAAATGCGGACCAGCTACCTGACGTACGCGATGAGCGTGATTGTCAGCCGGGCGCTCCCCGATGTGCGGGACGGGCTCAAGCCGTCGCAACGGCGCATCCTGGTCGCCATGAACGACCTCAACCTCTCCCCGGGGGCGTCGCGCACCAAGTGTTCGAAGATTGCCGGCGAGACGATGGGTAATTACCACCCGCACGGCGACCAGGCGATTTATCCCACGCTCGTCCGCCTCGCCCAGTCGTGGATGATGCGCGAGGTGCTGATCGACAAGCAGGGGAACTTCGGCTCGCTGGCCGGTCTTCCCCCGGCGGCCATGCGGTACACCGAAGCCCGATTGTCGCCGGTGGCGGCCGAGTTGCTGGACGACCTCGACCATGACACGGTCGACTTCATTCCG
The DNA here is from genome assembly GCA_003508595.1 of Planctomycetaceae bacterium. Classification (GTDB taxonomy): domain Bacteria; phylum Planctomycetota; class Planctomycetia; order Planctomycetales; family Planctomycetaceae; genus UBA10511. The sequence goes on along the minus strand of DNUF01000200.1, from coordinate 13,824 downwards.
ACCTACGACCAGCAGCGGATGGAACCGGTCGTGCTGCCGTCGCGGGCCCCGAACCTGCTGATCAACGGTTCGTACGGCATTGCCGTCGGCATGGCGACCAGCATCCCGCCGCACAACCTCGACGAGTCGTGCGATGCGGTGATGAAGCTGATCGACAATCCCGAGGCCTCGATCTGGGAGCTGATGGAAGTGCTCCCCGGTCCCGATTTCCCGACCGGGGGGATCATCTGCGGCCGCAGCGGGATCCGCCAGGGGTACATCACCGGGCGATCGACCATCACCCTGCGGGCCCGCACGCACTTCGAGACCGAGAAGAACAGTGATGTGATCGTGGTGACCGAGATTCCCTATCTCGAGACCCGCGACCGCGTGCGTGAAAAGCTGGAACAACTGGTCCGCGACGACCGGATCCAGGGGATCTCCAAGATCGTCGATCTGACCGACCGCAACACACCCGATTGGCAGGTCCGCCTGCACATCGTGCTCCGCCGCGATGCCGACCGCGACGTGGTGCTCAACCAGCTGTTCGAGTTCTCTCCGCTGCAGGGGACCTTCAGCATCATCCTGCTGGCCCTGGTGGGGAACCGCCCGCAGACGCTCACCATCAAGGAGATGCTGCAGGAATTCATCCGCCACCGCGTGGATGTGCTGCGTCGCCGGACCGAGTTCCTGTTGGGGGAAGCCCGCAAGCGGCAGCACACCGTCGAGGGGCTGCTCATCGCACAGCTCAACATCGACGAGGTGATCGACACCATCCGCAAGAGTGCCAGCCGGTCCGAGGCGAAGGAACGCCTGCAGACCCTGCGGGTCCCCGGGGGACTCATCGAGCGGGCCCTGGGGGAAAAGGGCTGGGCGGCCTTCGTGGACGACCGTGGCGCCGGCGAGTCGTACACCCTCTCGGCCACCCAGGCCGAGGCGATTGTCGCGATGCAGCTCGGCTCGCTGGCCGGGCTCGAACGCGACAAGCTCGGGGAAGAGTTCCGCAAGCTGCTCGACGACATTGCCGAGTACCACCGCCTGCTTTCGGATGAAGCCCACATCCTGGCCCTCGTCCGGGCCGAGATGGAAGAGATCAAGCGGAAATACGGCGACAAGCGCCGGACCACCATCAGTGATGAGGAAATCGGTGAGGTGCGCCGGGACGACCTCATCCCCGAAGAGACGATGGCGGTCACCCTGTCGCACCGCGGTTACATCAAGCGGATGGAACTCTCGACCTACCGGGCCCAGAAGCGAGGGGGACGGGGAATTGCCGGAGCGAAGACCGACGAAGAAGATCCCATCCAGCACCTCTTCGTCGCCAGTACGCACGACTACCTGCTGTTCTTCACCGATCGCGGCAAGGTCTTCTGGCAGAAGGTCTACGACCTGCCCCTGCTCAACCGCACAGCGAAGGGGCGGGCCGTGGTCAACCTGCTCAACCTGCAGGAGGGGGAAAAGGTCTTCAACTGCCTTGCCGTCCGTGACTTCGACGACATCCGGCAGGTGGTCATGTCGACCCGCAACGGGGTCGTCAAGAAGACCAGCCTCTCGGAATACAGCCGGCCCAAGTCGGGGGGTATCATCGCCATCCGTCTCGAAGAGGGGGATGAACTGATCGACGTGGTGATCGTCTCCCCCGGGCAGGATCTGCTCATCGCCACGACCCGCGGCATGGCGATCCGCTTCTCGCAGGATGACGCCCGCAGCATGGGGCGGGCCACCTACGGAGTGAAGGGGATCGACCTCGCCGAGGGGGACTTCGTCGTGGGGATGGTCGTTGCCGACCCGGCCCGCGACCTGCTGACCGTCTGTGAGAATGGCTACGGCAAGCGAACCCCGTTCGGCGGCAGCGACGAGACGGGCGAAGAGACCGAAGAGACCCCGGTCGAAGGGACCGAACCCGTGACGCCTGCCGCGGACGGAGAGGGTGCCGACGAAGCGTCCAAGGGAAGTCCCGCCGGCTACCGGCGTCAACGCCGGGGTGGCAAGGGACTGCGCAACATCCGCTGTACCGAGCGGAATGGCCACGTGGTCGATGTGATCTCGGTTTCCGATCAAGACGAAGTCCTTATGGTCACCGCCAACGGGATCATCCAGCGCATTCGTGCGGTCGACATCAGCCGGATCGGACGCAACACCCAGGGGGTCCGGGTCATCCGCCTGGATGAGGGAGACAAGCTGGTTGGCCTCGCCCGCGTTCCGGCGGAAGAGGTGGTGGAGGGGATCCCTGCCACCGATACCCCGGCTCCCCCCGCCACCGAGCCTCCCGCTCCTGCAGCGGAATAACCGGCCAACCGCTCCCCCCGGGCGAGGCCCCGTTCGACGGGGAGATCCTTCGGGGCCGGTCGGCCACGCGTCACTCTGAAGAGTCCCGAGCCGGGGGTTGTGTTCGCCAACCGGCTCATTTTCCCCCCGGCTCGGTTTACAGAGTGTGCCGGTGACCCACCGCTTCCCATCCCTCTCTGCGTCTCTCGGCATCTTCGACTCTCCGCCCCGTCCCCATCGCCCCAGCCTTTGCCGGTGCAGGGGAAGTTGGTCGAGCGATGGGGCTCACGTTTTTTGAGGTCCCGAGTCGCCGCACCCGTACGGCGGGTGACGACCGCCCGACGTCGCCGGGCCGGTCCCTTGGGTCACGATGGGGAGTCCCACCGGCGCGCTCGCTGGCAGCGCGGCCCCGGCCATCACTCGCAACGCGATGATCGGCCACAAGCTTGTGCCCGTGACGCTCTCGGCAGCCGAGCGTGCACATTCGCCCCGGGGGAACAGCCGAGGCACCCACGCGTGCCAACCATGCCCGGCCCAGCCGACGCACCGCGGTCCCCCGCCTGCCAAACGCAGGCCAGGTTTCCCAGGATCAATTCGATCCCGGACTTTTCCAGATCGGTACGGGGGACGGGGTCACCCTTGTGCCAGGACTGCGACGGGGGGGGTTCGCCACAAGCCGTACCAAAAACACAGGGCCCTCTTCCTGAACAGGAAGAAGGCCCTGTGATGAGCTTCCAGCAATGGCAACCAGGTCAACCGCAGCGGGCCAGGACGACCGTCGTCCCCCCGGCAACCGGGCGACCGGTCAGGCGAGGATCCCCTCGACATGCTCGGCCTGGACCAGTTCGCGGGGCTGGTTCAGGTGGTTGTACTGGATGGTGTTGGGGGGAATACCCATGCAGTGGTAGACCGTGGCCACCAACTGGATCGGGTGCACCGGATTCTCGGTGGGAGCCGAGCCGGTCTTGTCCGACTTGCCATGCACATAGGCCCGCTTGATCCCTGCTCCCGCCACGACGGCGGTGTAGCAGTACGGCCAGTGGTCGCGGCCGTCGTCCGAGTTCGAATTCCCCGAGGTGCTGACCCCGCGGATCGGGCTGCGTCCAAATTCGCCGAGGGCGACCACGAGGGTCTCCGCCAGCATCCCCCGCTGGTCAAGATCGCTGATCAGCGCCGAGAGACCGCCGTCGAGCATTGGGGAGTTCTGGTTCTTCATCCGGCCCGACAGGCCGACGTGCACGTCCCACGAGTGATTGTCGGAGTTGGCAACCTTCGGCCAGATCACCTCGACAAACCGGGTCCCAGCCTCGATCAGACGGCGGGCCAGCAGGCAGCTCTGACCGAACGTGTTGCGGCCATACAGGTCCCGCATCTCGCTCGATTCCTTCGTGAGGTCGAACGCGTCGCGGGCCTTGCCCGACAGCACCAGACCGAGGGCCTTCCCGTAATACTCGTTGATCGCCGTCTTGGAGACCGCCTTGTCGAGCGTCGGCATCCCGGCGTTGATGGTGTCCCGCAGGCGGGCCCGACGTTCGAGCCGGGACGACGAGATCTCGTCCCGCAGCTTGAGGTCGTCGACGTTGATGCGGTCCAGCTTGTTCATGTCCATGTCATCCCCCGAGGGGAACAGCATGTACGGGTCGTAGGCCCGGCCCAGGAAGCCGCCGGTCCCCCCCTTGCCAATCACGTTGCTTTCCTGCAACGGACGGGGGAGCATCACGAACGGCAGCATCGCCGCCTCGGGGGGCTTTTGCCGGATGATGTTCGACCCGAGTGTCGGGAAGTCGGCCGGGCTGGGGGGTTCCAGCTGGCCCGAGGGGCTCACCTTGTCGGCGGTGTACCCAGTGTGCAACTGGTAGATCGCGGCGGTGTGGTTGAACAAGCCGATCGGTGTGTAGCTCATCGAGCGGATCATCGTAAACTTGTCGTTCACGGTCGCCAGCTTGGGGAGCACCTCGGTGAAGTTCACGCCGGGCAGCTTGGTGTCGATCGGCTTGAAGACACTGCGCACATTGTCGGGCACATCGGTCTTCGGATCCCACAGGTCGAGATGGCTCGGCCCCCCCTGCAGGTAGACGAGAATGACGTTCTTGGCTTTGCCGAAGCCCAGCCCGCCGGCATTCCCCTCTTTGGCCCGCGCTTCGCCCGCCAGGACATTCCCCAGCGTCACCCCCAGCATGGTCGACCCACCCACGCTCAACAGGGAGCGGCGGGACAGGGTCCGATCGCAATTGTCGACGCCAAGTTGCCCGGGAATCACCAGCATGAGAGCGCCTCGCCTAAAAAACTCGGTGCAGGGGGAACCAGCCGTTATCCGATTCATCGGACCCCGGCCGGGCCAACATCACAACCGCTCCGTCTGTCGCGAACGTGAGGGGGTCGCAGGCTCCTCCCGCGAACGCATCAACACAGACCTACAGGATACGTCTCCCCTTCCCGGGGTGTCAATTGCGGGAACGCCCCCCTCCGCCACCAACTCCACCCCACCACAAAAGACACAACTCCTTTAATCAATTCATTTTACAGCGCAACAATCACCGGGACCGGAGGGGGTTGTCCCCGCCCGACGGCGGGGGATTCCGCCCAAGGGGGGTGTGATGCGATGCGATCGACACCGGGGTTGCCCGCTCAGTTGACCGTTTCTGTCCCCCCCGTGTGCAAATCGCTGATGACATCGGTGGTGAACTTCCAGAACCAGTCGAGCGCCAGACCCCCGCTGAGCAGGTCAATGGTCGTCCCGTCGTTGAGGATCGTGGTGGTGGTGAACCGGAACAGGCCGTTCAGACCCCCGCCATTGCGGAGATTGCTGATCCGGTCGGCTGTGGCGAGATCGAGACGCGTCCATTCGTTCCGGATCCCCTTCACGGCCGTCCGGTCGAGAACCTTGGTGGACTCATTGAAGTACGTCGTCAATCCCGGGATCACGACATCGTCGTCATCACCGCCGTCCACCGTGTCGGTCCCGCTTCCGCCAAACAGCAGATCCCGCCCTCCCAGCCCCGCGATCGTGTCATTCCCGGCCCCGCCAAAAATCACATTGTCCAGGGCATTCCCGGTCAGCGAGTCCCCTCCCGAAGACCCGGTCAGCATCTCGATCACATCCCCGGCAGTCAGGGTCAGTGCGAGGTTCGCGTTCACCACCTGAGCGCTGGTGCCCCCGAGGTCCACCGTCACCGCGACCGTTGTGGTTGAGAAATCGAGCAGGTCAAGACCTTCATCGACCGCCTCGACCACGGTGTCGGCTCCCAGGAAGGCATTGGCCGCAAAGAGATAACTGTCATCCCCCAGCCCCCCCTGCAGGGTGTCATTCCCGGCCAGCCCGACAAGCGTGTCATTGCCTGCCCCCCCAGTCAGCCCGTTGGCCAGGGTGTTGCCGGTCAACAGATCGTTTCCTCCCCCTCCGATGACATTCTCAAATGCCGTCGCATTTCCCAGGGCGAGCGACAGGTTGGCATTCACCACCTGGGTCCCGGCGTTCCCCAGGTTGACCGTCACTCCCAGCGTGGTGGTCGCCGAGAAGTCGAGAGTGTCCGTCCCCCCCGCCAACTCATTCAGGGTGTCGGTTCCCAGGGCGGTGTTGGCGGCGAACAGGTAGACGTCGTTCCCAAGTCCGCCGATCAGCGTGTCATTCCCCCCCAGGCCGGCGAGGGTGTCGTCTCCACCATTCCCCGTCAGCGAGTTGGCCAGGGGGTTCCCCACCAGGGTGTCCCCCAGGGCCCCACCCAGCACATTCTCCAGTGTATTGTCGGCCCCCAGCACCAGGCTGAGGTTGGCGTTCACGACCTGCGTCGTGGCCCAGCCGAGGTCGATGGTGATCCCCAGTGTGGTTGTGGCCGAGAAGTTCAGGACATCAACCCCCCCGGCTGTTTCATCGACCGTGTCGGTCCCCAGCGCCAGGTCGGTGTTGAAACTGAAGCTGTCATTCCCGGCCCCGCCGACAAGCGTGTCGTCTCCGGCGGCTCCCGCCAGCGTATCATTCCCGGCACCACCACTCAGCCGGTTGCCGAGGGCGTTGCCGGTGAGAGTGTCATTCATCCCCCCACCAATCACGTTTTCGAACGTGTCGGCGGCATTGAGCGTGAGCGTCAGGTTGCCCGCCACCACGGTCTGAGACGTGGCCAGTCCGAGGTTGATGGCGACCCCCTTCGTGGTGGTGGAACTGAAATCAAGCGTGTCGGTCCCGGCACCGGGCAACTCGGTGACGGTGTCGATTCCCAGGGCGAGATCGGCATCGAAGACCAGCGTGTCATCATCGAGTCCTCCCTGCAGGCTGTCGCTCCCCGCGCTTCCCTCGAGCGTGTCGTTCCCCACACCTCCCATCAGGGTGTCATTCCCGGCATTCCCCAGCAGGCGATTGCCGAGGGCATTGCCGGTGAGCGTGTCGTTCAGGCTCCCCCCGAAGAGGTTTTCAAACGTGTCGACCGCATTCAACACGATGCTGAGGCTGGCATTCACCACCTGCGTTGAGGCGACCCCCAGGTTGACCGTCACGGCCAGCCCGGTGGTCGTCGTGAAGTCGAGCGTGTCGGTCCCCTCGCCCGACAGTTCCACCAGTGTGTCGACTCCGAGTGCCGAACTTGTGGCGTAGCTGTAACTGTCATCGCCGGCCCCCCCCGCGAGCGTGTCGTTCCCGGCACCACCCACCAGCGTGTTGGCCAGCCCATTGCCGGTGAGCGTGTCGGCCAGCGAGCCTCCGGTGACGTTCTCAAAGGTGTCGGCGGCGTTCAGGGTCAGATTCAGAGTCCCGGCCACCACCCCCTGGGTCGACGTCAGGCCGAGGTTGAGCGCAACAGCCTTCGTCGTGGTTGTGGCGAAGGTGATCAGGTCAATCCCCTCCCCCGGCAACTCCACCAGGGTGTCACTGCCGAGTGCCGTATTCGCAGCGTAGACAAAACTGTCGTTGCCGAGTCCCCCGCCCAGCGTATCGTCTCCCACTCCCCCCACGAGACTGTCGTTGTTGCCTGCTCCATTCAGGCTGTCATTCCCAGCCCCCCCCGTCAGCACATTGATGAGGTCATTCCCCAGCAGCGTGTCGTTGCCATTCCCCCCGGTGGCGTTTTCGAAGACCGATCCATTCGACAGAACCAGCGACAGGTTGGCGTTGACCACCTGCAGGGTCGTCAGCGACAGATCCAGCGTGACTTCGGCCGACGTCGCACTGAAATCCAGCGTGTCCGTTCCCCCTGTCGTCGTCTCGACCAGGGTGTCACTGCCGAGCGGGGTATCGGCATCAAACAGATAGATGTCGTTCGCCCCGCCGCCGGCCAGGGTGTCATCCCCGGCTCCCCCGGTGAACGCATTCGCCAGCAGATTGCCGGTGAACGCATCATTCCCCCCTCCGCCGACCACGTTTTCGAACCACGATCCCGAGTTGAGGACCAGGGTCAGACCACCACTGGCGACCACCTGGGCGGTGGGCTGCGAGAGATCCAGCGTGGCGGCGGTCACCTGGGTGGCACTGAAGTCGAGCAGGTCGACCCCTCCGGCACTCTCGTCGAGCGTGTCGGTCCCCAGCGGCAGATCGAGGTTGAAGAGGTACGCATCATTGCCAGCCCCCCCCACCAGGGAATCATCACCCTCTCCCCCGGTGAGGAAGTCATTCCCGCCTCCCGCGTTCAGGGTGTCGTTCCCGGTTCCACCCGACAGGGTGTCGATACCGCTTCCCCCCAGCACCTGATCGGCCTCCGCACCTCCCTGAACCAGTGCCGACTTGGTCTGGGCGGAAGAATTGAACAGGTCATTTCCCCCCTGCAGTCGGGCCCGCCAGGTGGTGACATCCGCCGAGGCGTAGTTGAACAGAGTCCCGTTGAACGACAACTGGAAGGTGGACGAGACCGAGACCGTGTCCACCGTGGCGGTCCCCTGGATCATCACCGGCGAGACCGGCGTATGATAGACCCCGGCAAACGCGACCAGGTTGTCGACGTCCGGACTGGCTTCATTCTCGGTCACCTGGTTCCACCGGTCGACCAGCATCAGCAACTGATAGTCGGTGTCGGGGTCGGCCAACCCGGCGCCGGGCAGGGCGATCTTGCCCGCTCCGGAACCGATCGTGAGGGTCTTGGTATGCCGGCCGACAGCCCGGTCGGCCAGTGTGGTGATCGACACCTGACCCAGCAGCACGTCATTGGCGACATTGCCATCGCCGTCGCTCGACTGATAGATGCCGATTTCAAATGGCACCGCCGTCGTATTGAAAACATCGTAGGTCAGACTGAGCTGCGTGAGACCATTCGCGGTGAACGAAACCGCCGCCAGGTTGGGATCGGGGGGCTGCGAGTCCCAGGTGGTACTGGCAGTCCCCCAGCCGCCATGGCCGCTGGCATCGCGGACACCACGGGCATCCACGGCGATTTCAAACGTCCCCGCGACCGCCGTCCAGGGGCTCAATCCCGAAACCCGATACCGGTTGTCTCCCAGAGGGGTCACCACCACCGACGCGTCGAGCGACTGGGTGACCCCCATGTGGGTGAGAATCAGGTCGCGCCAGTCGAACGAGGCGGCCTCGATCGCTTCCGAGAAGCGGACCGTGACGGCATCGATCGGCACCACCTGCGGCCCAGACCAGGTCTCCTCGATCACGGCCGTCGGCCGCCGCCAGTCGAACACCACGCTTTGACCCGAGGCGAGCTGCGCATTGGTCGTATTGAAAGACACCAGCCGGCGGTTGTTGGAATGCGCCACGCCATCGGTCAGTCCCACGGTGGCGCTCGCCCCGAGATCATGGCTGGACGAGCCCAGCTCGGTGTCGAAGTAGTCGACCCGCACCTCGGCATTCTCCAGCCCGGTGTTGAGCGGGAGCGTCGCCTGGAAGGTGACCTCCCCACTGGCCGAGTCATAGTGAGGCAGGTGCCACCAGCAGATCACCAGCGACTCGGGGGTGCCATTCGCGTCGGCATCGACAAACCGGGCCAGTACCTGGTCGTCGGCATTCCGATTGGTGACCAGGTCATCCCAGTAGAGGGCCAGGGAGGGACGCGACGGGCTGGAGGCCAGGTTGGTGTTCGCATACGCCGTGACCGGACCTCCCAGGCTGACCAGGCCGTTGTCACTCACGTAGAGTGCCGTGGCACCCGTGTAGTCGACACCCCACAGACGGAAGGTGTTGGTCCCGAGGTCGATCGGGACCGAGACATCATCGGCCCCATCGAGGATGGTCAGCACCCCTTCGGAGGCCGGGGTGAGTGACGTTCCGGCCGCTGCCGAGGAGACAACCAGCGGAAGCGCGGGGTTGGCCACCTGCTGCTGCTTCAGCCATTCGAGCGTCCCGGCCGCATTCAGGCGCTTGCCCGTCACCGTTTTCCCCGCCAGGGCGGCCAGCGAGTCGCCACCATCCAGCACCGCCTGTTTCAGTTGCGAGATCGTGGCATCAGGAAACTGGGCGGCCGCCAGGGCCACGACACCGGTCACATGCGGGGTGGCCATCGAGGTGCCGCTGTAGGTGCCGTACGTGTTCCCCGGCAGCGTGCTGTAGATCGCTGAACCAGGAGCCCCGAGGTCGACACCGACGGCACCGTAGTTCGAGAAGCTCGACATCAGGTCGCTGGAGGTGGTCGACGCGACCGAGATCAGGTTGGCATTGTCGTACCGGGCCGGGTAGAAGTCGCCGCTGTCGATGTTGGCCCCATCATTGCCGGCGGCCGCCACAAACAGGATCCCCTGGTCTCCCGCCGCCTCAATCGCCCCACGCATGGCCGAATCGTAGCCCGGGCCACCCCAGCTGTTGTTGGTCGCCACGACGTTGACACCCCGTTCACGCATCATCGTGGCGTAATTGATGGCGCGAATCGCATCACTGTCGAATCCCATGCCGGAACCACTGAGGAACTTCAGCCCCATCAGCTTCACGTTCCAGTTGACCCCCGCCACCCCCACGCCGTTGTTCCCCACGGCACCGATCGTTCCCGCCACGTGGGTCCCGTGCCCATTGTCATCAAAGGGATTGTTGTCTTCGTTGAAAAAGTCCCATCCATGGATGTCGTCGATGAACCCATTCCCGTCATTGTCGATGCCATCCCCGGCGGTCTCCCCCGGATTGGTCCAGACATTGGCCGACAGGTCGGGATGGTTGTAGTCGATGCCGGTGTCGATGATCCCCACCACGACCGACGAACTGCCGGTGCTGACGTCCCACGCCGCCGACGCATCGATGTCGGCGTCGGTCACCTTTCCACTCCCTCCCAGGTTTTCCAGCCCCCACAACTGGGAGTACGACGGATCATTCGGCAGCCGCGCCAGGGAGACCGGCTGATCGACCGAGAAGGAGGCAACCGCCGATTGCGACTGCAGCCACTGCGCGACCTCGGCGGTCGGGGTGCCGAAGGTCCGCCACTGCACCGTACCAACCCCCCCCAGCCCGCGCACGACCTGGGAGGCAAACGGCGCCTGGGAGAGCATCGGCAGGGCGGACGCGGGAGTGGCAAGACTGGCGACCGAGGGAGACAACTGGATGATCCAGCTCGTCGACGGCCCCTCCCCCACGGCGGCTGAGACGGGTCCCGATGGGCTACCGGGTGCCGTCGGCGAGGCGACCGGGCCACCCGGGCTGGCCATGGTGACTGTCCCAAACCAGTCCGGGGTCACCCGGGGTGCCAGGCCGGAGCTGGCCAACAGCGTGCGTGTCTCCAGCACCTCGGCCAGCGGACGGATCGCGACCGGCCCCCTGCGCCGGGCGGACTTCGTCCGCAGTCGCTGCCACCACCCACGCACCACCCGATTCCAGGAACTTCGCTTCATGAATGACCTCGTCCAGGTGTGCCACATCGACGTGAGAAGGACCTCGAGAATCGGGCCCGGCCGGCACACACGCCTGCCAGGGCCTCACTCCCCATCGACCGGCGTTGTGCCGTCGAAAACCTCACGTCGTCTGTTCGCACAGTGTGATTCTAACCCTCGGTGGAAGTGACACACACGCTGTTTCCGCCAGGAATGCACTCCCCGACGGTCAGGCCGTGTGCCTTTTGGTCTGCTGGTCGACGCGAACCGGGCGGGCCAGACGCCAAAGAGGCCCGGGGTTCGCCGTCTGTCTCACGGGTCTCCCGACGGTGGGGCGGCCGTCGACCGGGAGGCACGGGTCCGGGTCCCGTCAGGGTCCCCGGAGTCATGCTCTCCCGTCCCCCCTTCGGCAATCACCGTTTCTCCCTCCACCAGCCTTAACCGAATCGGGGACACTCCCGACCGGGCCTCGATCGCCTCGGCCAGACTGGGGGAATGCGTGGTGACCCAGACCTGGGAATAGCGCGAGGCATCGACGATCAACTCGGCCAGCGGTGCCAGCAGGTCGGGATGCAGGCTGGCCTCCGGCTCGTTGAGCGCAATCAGGGCGGGGGGACGGGGGGTCAACAGGGCCGCGACGAGACAGAGGTACTTCAGGGTGCCGTCCGAGAGCTCCCGCGCCACCAGGGGACGGAGACAGCCTTCCGTCCGCAGGGCCACGCAGAGTTCGGTCGTCCGGGGAGACCGGTGTGTCGGGTCGGGGTCGTTCGCGAGGATCTCCAGGGCCCGACCCGGCAGCGCGGCCTCGATCGCCGACTGCAGCGTGCGGGCGTCCCCCACCTCGAGAATCGTCTGCAGGGCGGCTGCCAGGTCGCTGCCGTCGTGGTCCAGCACCGGCGTCTGCACGCTGATCTGGGGGAACCGCACCGGAGCGTCGGCATCGGTGCGAAACGCGTGGTAGAACCGCCACCGCCGAATCTCATCCCGAAGTGAATAGAGCTCGGGAAACCGCTGCGGTTCGCGCAGTTGTGAAAGGATCGATTCGTTCTCGGACAGGGTCGCGGGGTATTCCACCCTGTCCCCCCCCTGCTCGAGCATCCGGGCGACTCCCCCCCGGCGGTCCACCAGCGTGGTGGAGGGACGCCGGACCTTTCCCAGCCAGATCGTCTCTTCCTTGATCTGGGGGTCGTAGCCGAACAGGGTGTTGGATGGGATTGGGAACCCACAGTCGAGCTGGAACGACAATTCGTCGGTCCGAAACCCCAGCGACATCCGCCAGGGATCCTTGCTGCGACGGGGACCGGCCCAGAGGGCCGAGACAAGCCCCCCCTCCCGGCACAGCGCCCGGGCGAAGCCCCCTTCGGAAATCTGGGCGATCAGCCAGAGAGCCCGGTAGAGATTCGATTTGCCCGAGCCATTCGGTCCCGTGACCACGGTGAGCCGGCCCAACGGGAGCCGGAGGTCCCGCAGCGAGCGATAATTTCGGATCGAAAGCTCAGTGATCGCCATGCCACGCCGGGAAGGACGCCAGGAACGCGAAATCCACCAATGAGAGCCGCCGGCTTGGGGAGAACGACAGCAGTTCCCGCCGGAAGCCTCTTCTGAGAAGCCCCGCCGGGACGCGGGAACCGCCACGGCAGGGGGTTCGTCGGCCCGTGGTCGTGCGGACGAGACCTCTCAGCCTGTCGAGAGTCTCATCCCCACGGTCACCCGGCAAGTCGCCGGGCGGGTGACGCCACGAATCCAGACCGCGAATTCCCCCAACAAATTTTTGGCAGCCCCGCCGCCGCCGGTCGAGCGTGGTCACGCGAAAGGGGGCCCGCCCCCCCCAACAGTCTTTGGTTCATAGATCGCACGTGTGCCGGGGTCGAGATTGATTCGGGTCGATACCGAGGCCGGGGTCTCCACCCGATCCAGGCCGATCTGGAACCCCTCCCGGGGTTCAGCGCGCTTTTGGGGCCGGCTTTCCGGGGGTGTCGCTGCGCTCAACCCCCGGCTACCCTCTCAGGCCCCTCCGGGGCAGTCTTTCGTGAAACCGGGAGCCGTCCTCGTTTGCGACGCCGGTTGGACGACACACGGATCTCGGTGCGGAATCCCCCGTCATCCCAAATCGCATTCCGAGCGCGAACACCATCCGATCCCGGCACGTCGACCCCGGAGGGGTATAAGAAGGTAGCCGGGGGTTGAGCGCAGCGACACCCCCGGTCCACGCCCCCCCAACGCGCGCGAACCCCGAACGGGGTTCCAGAACACGGGCCTCAACGGGGCGACGTCGGGTGGGAATCGACGGTTTGTTTGACATGAGGTGCAATTGGGAATGATCCCGCGACCGGGCCGCCGCCATCATCCCCGTCGACGCGATCAAAACGCCGTCCCCGGTCATTCCCATTCACGCGAACGCATCGTCCCCCGTCATCCCAATTCGCATTCCCAGCGCGAACACCATCCGGTCCCGGCACGTCCACCCCGGAGGGGTGTCAGAAGGTAGCCGGGGGTTGAGCGCAGCGATACCCCCGGTCCACGCCCCCCACGCGCGCGAACCCCGAACGGGGTTCCAGAACACGGGCCTCAACGGATCGACGTCGGATGGGAATCGACGGTTCGTTTGATATGACATGCAATTGGGGGCGGGCCCGCGAACGTCCGCCCCGCCATCATCCCCGTCGACGCGACCGAATCGCGTCCGGGGTCATTCCGATTCACGCGAACGCATCGGCGCCGCTCATTCCAATTCGCATTCCCAGCGCGAACACCATCCGGTCCCGGCACGTCCACCCCGGAGGGGTATAAGAAGGTAGCCGGGGGTTGAGCGCAGCGACACCCCCGGTCCACCCCCCACCCACGCGCGCGAACCCCGAACGG
>DNUF01000230.1:6173-9916 GCA_003508595.1 Planctomycetaceae bacterium | reverse complement strand
GCTCGACTCGCCGGAAAAGTAGGGCTTAGAAGCGAATGTCTTGATGGGGGCCGCTCCCCGGAGGAGACCACACCGTCCACAATGTCTTTGCGAACTGCGGCTTGCCGGAGATTCGTGAAGCGATACAGGCCCGAAGTCGCCACGCTGGGGGGGCGGGAATGTCAGGGAGTGGCGACCTTGGGCGGCAGCGCGTCGCAGTGCGACAGGGCCAGCAATGGCAATGCCGTCCCGCTGTAGGTGATGAAGTGCCACGAGTCGGTGTTGAGCGACCGGGTCCACCACCGGCCCGACGCCCGCTGGTTCCCCTTCAGCCAAGTGACTCCCCGCTGGATCCGCGGGTCATTCGCCGGGACACCCAGCTCACGCAACACGACAATCGCCAGACCTGTCTGATGCCCATCACTGGGGGGCGTTGCGAACTCGGGTTCGGCCCGCAGTTTCTCGGCACGGTTCCCCGCCCCCCATTCCTCCGGGGCGCCGAATGACCGGATCGACCAACCGCCATCGGCCTGCTGCTTCGACAGCACCAGCTCGACCAGTTCTTTCTGCCGCTCGGCGGACAGCAGCCCCGGAAGCCGGGTCGAGGCCCACAGCAACAGGGTGCGGTCATAATCCTGCCGGGGCTTCTCGGTCACGAGGTACTGCTTGAGCCGTTCAACCCGGGCCTTCACCGCGTCGTCCTGCAGACCCGCGAGCCAGCCGGGGGCGGTCCCGATCGCCATCGCCGCCGTCGTGGCCAGATGATACGCGCTCGACTCGTAGGGAGGCCAGCATTCCAGCGAACCCCAGGTGCCACTGTCGCGCTGCAGGTCGAGCATCAGCCGCAGGGCCCGGTCGGTCTCGGGAGAAAGACTCCTGGTGACGTGGGCATCCCACTCGGCGAGACCAGCCGCCAGGTAGATCGCCTGGGCCGGGGCGACACTTTCCTGCTGCTCTTCGGGGGTCTTCTTCGCAAACGCCTCAAGGCTGGCCAGAAAGTGCTCGCGCATCGCGGGACTCGGTTTCCCGAGGCGGGCCGAGAGGGCCGGCCGGAACTGCATGTAGGCCCCGTTGGTATGACAACTCACGCACTTGCGATGACCATTCCAGGCCAGGCTTCCCTGCTCGAGGTAGGTTTCGGCCAGTTCGACCGAGACACTCTCGCGGCGGGGCTCATCGGCGGTCGCCGGCGGAATGAGGATTCCCTCAAACTTGTACTGAAACGGCGCATCGGCCGGGTCGGCCCCCCAGGCCGTTCCCCACATCCCAACAGTCGCCACGCACCAGGCCGCCAGCATCCAACGCCGCATGAGGTCTCTCCTGCCAGTTCACAGGTGGTCGAACGGGAGTATGGGGGAATGATCAACCCATGAATCCATACTGATGCGAGAAGATAACGACTGCTGCTTCGCCGGGAAACTCGGACGGTCACAGCCCGTGACGTCTCGCCAGTTCCGAATCTGAGGGAAGATCAGGGCTGGAAGACGAGATCGGGGCCGATTCCAAATCGGGCGGGAAGGGGAATGTTCGACCAGGCGGCATCCTCGCCCAGTCGGAACTGCCAGCTCCCCTTCAGTTCGAGGGTGGTGTCTTTCCCCTGGATCGTCACCGGGTTGGGCCAGCCTCCATCACCGGCGGCATGTTCGCGGCGAATGACCAGGAGATTGGCCTCATCAGCGACCACCGCTGCGGCCGGAAGTGTTCCCTCCGATCGGCCTTCTGCACCAGGCTGCAGTTCGATCGGCAGACCATTGAGCCAGGCCTTGGCAGCCGTGGGAGCGACCGGGATGACGACGCGGATTCCGTCAGTTCCCCAGGCCGCGGGAATCTTGATGGCCGTGCGAATGAACGCGGGGCCGGCGTGATCGGTGACGATCCCGGCCGAGATCTGGTTCCAGTCGGCAGGGAGGCGGGCCAGCGTCCACTGCTTCTCGAGCCCGGCCTTGTCGGTCCGGGGACGGGTGACGGCGAGAACATGGCTGTGGGGTCGCTTGTCGAAGGCGGAACGCAGGGGACGGCCCCCCAGGATCTGGTCGCTGCTGATGGTGGGGGCGACGAAGCGTTCGACATGCGAAATGATCAGGTCATTCCCCGTGAAGTGATCCACGTACGGCCAACGGGCGGGGTTGTACATGCAGTCGGTGAGGTCACGCACGAGGACAGCCGACACCCCGTTTCGGACCAACTGCCGCAGCCCAAATGGCCGGCCCAGAACACACATGTTGGTGTGCACGCCAGTCATGATCACCCGCTTGATGCCTCGGGCCTGGAGGATATTCCAGACTTCCTCCCCTTTGTCGGAGATGTAGTCTTTCTCACCATCGATCTCGATGAGCGCCGACTGGGTCTTCCAGGGGGTGCCCGGGTTGCGTCCCTGGGCCTTCAGTTTCTCGACCCACTCGGCATGCTCCTTGGGGTCATCATCTTCCCCTCCATCAGACTGGTCGATGGGGTAGACCGCCTGTTCTTCGGCGGGGATGCGCGAGCACCACTGGGCGATGTCGGCCGGCAGGTTGGCAGCCCGGGGGGCCTGCTCGGCCCGCACGCGGGCGGGGTGACCGGCATAGGCGGGCATGCAGTCGCTGGGGGCGTGGATGACCACGGCCCCCTCGGCACGCGCCCGCCGGGCAAGTTCATTGATGCGGGGGGCGAACTCTTCGAGTCGGCGAACGGCATTCAGGCAATGATGCAGATCCCAGGTGTCGCAGATGATCACCGCCGTCTCGGCAGGGTTCCACGCCTGGGTCTCGTAGGCGCGCTTGAGGTTGCCCGAACCGGCGGGCTCTTCGACCACACGGCGCAGCTTGAGGTTGAACTCGGCACCATGGCTGACGACTGGACCAACGCTCCACAAACCTATGAAGAACAGCCCAACGCAGCGGATCAGGGGGAAACTCATGGGGAGGATCTGCAACAGAACGAGGCCAGGCAGGAGGGAGTGAACTTCCGCAGGGAAGAACCGACGATCGCATTGTGGGTGCTGCCCGGCCCGCGGTCAAACCGTCTGTGATCGACAGTGGCCGGGGTGCGACGATGTTGCCCCCCAATCTCGTTCGCCATGGTCAAAGAACGAACCAGGAGGCCTCTGGGGCCTCCTGGGAACTCAGTACTCAGCAGCGATTCGTTCTCGGCGGCGTCAATTACCGGGATGCCGCGACCTTGGGCTGCGGAATGCGGTCCTGGACCTTGGTGGCCAGGCCCAGCACGCGCAACAGCCGGATCACGTTCCAGGTGACGTCGATTTCCCACCACTTGTGACCATGGACGGCAAGACGCTGGTGGGCGTGGTGATTGTTGTGCCAGCCCTCACCGTAGCTGAGCAGGGCCACCCACCAGAGGTTGCGGCTCATGTCGGTGGTCTCGTAGTTGCGGTAACCCCACAGGTGGGTTGCCGAGTTGACAAACCACGTCGAGTGGTAGGCCAGCACCAGACGCAGACACAGACCCCACAGCACCCACGAGACTCCCAGGCCACCGGCCCATTCTCCGGCGGCGTACAGCAGCACTCCCAGCGCGACAGAGACCAGGATGAAAGTCTTCTGGAACAGGTGGAAGACAGGGTCACGGTAGAGATCGGGAGCCCACCGGCGGTGCAGGCGGTCATTTTCCTCAGCCGTGTCATACGGGAGGAACCACAGCATGTGCGACCACCAGAAACCGTCGTTGGGCGAGTGCGGGTCGTCGACATCATCGGAGTTGGCGTGGTGCAGCCGGTGCACCGCCACCCATTGCATCGGGCTTCCCTCGGCCGACAGCATGCCGCA
>DNUF01000230.1:5799-5988 GCA_003508595.1 Planctomycetaceae bacterium | reverse complement strand
TCCCTCGGCCGACAGCATGCCGCAGATCGAGAAGAAGTACCGCAACGGACGTGAGACCACAAAACTGCCATGGGTCAGCAGGCGGTGATAACCCAGGGTGACACCGAGGCAGGCGGTGACCCAATGCAGCACCAGGGCAATCGCCAGCCCCGACCAACTGAAGTGGAAGAACGCGGCCACAGCGGCCAC
>DNUF01000230.1:5097-5511 GCA_003508595.1 Planctomycetaceae bacterium | reverse complement strand
TTGCGCTGGGGGAGCGGGGGCAGGTCGTCAACGGCGACCGAGTCGGTTGCCAACTCGGGTTCAATGACTGCCGAGCGACTGTCGAGCAAATCGACCGAATCTTCAACGTCGAGCGTTGCGACAGCGGCCGATTCCAATCCGGATTGTTCGAGGGCCATGTGGTTCTCAACCAAGCACGTGAGCACATGGGAACGAGGGGCACAGGCCCCCGGGAATCGTCAGGAATTCCGCCCAAAATGGACTTCCACGGAATTGTTTTAATCGTTGGGATTCCCGAGATTGTCAGCGGATTGTCAAAGTTGCGTCATTCCCGCTGGAGAGAATCGGCGGATCCCCGACGACTTGGCATGGCTCCGACACAGCCCGGGAGAACATTCCATCCTTCGTCGGCAACCCTCCGAGAACCTCAACAAC
>DNUF01000230.1:4378-4911 GCA_003508595.1 Planctomycetaceae bacterium | reverse complement strand
TCCCTCCGAGAACCTCAACAACCCTGAAAATACTCCACAAACCATTTCCCAACATAGACTTGCGAATACACAAAAACTCTTTCAGGAACTGGATTATTTGGGGAGTCGCCGGGAGTGCGGCAAAACACGCTCGACGAAGGCGGACACGAATGCCACAGGGGCTGCAGACGACTTCGCCTGCAGCCCCTGTTTGAATACTCAGCGAGAACAGCGTCTTAGCCGCGAGATTTCTTGAACGCCCAGCCAACACCACCGGCAATCAGGCAGATCAGGCTGATCCCCAGCTTGATCGCGCCGCGCTGGGCAGAACCGGTGAGATTCCAGAAACTGGAGGCCTTTTTCCCATTGGTGTCATCGAAGTTGAAGAAGACGCCACAGTGCGGGCACTTGTCTCCCGCGGTGAGATTGGACGGCAACTCACGATTGCATTTGCCACAGAGTTTGACCTGCTGCAATTGCGGTCCTGCGGGAAACTGAGGCATGGCGGGAGTGGGGGGTGCCCCAGCGGAGGGACGGCCCCCGGGCATTCCACC
>DNUF01000230.1:3594-4154 GCA_003508595.1 Planctomycetaceae bacterium | reverse complement strand
CCCATCGCCCCGCCCATTGGTCCCATCGGACCGGGCATGCCACCGGGAGGGCCCCCTGCCGGGCCACCGCCCGACGCCAGGGCATTGCCCGGCACACCACCTGCCGCGGGTGCCGACGGAAAGCCTCCCGGCCCCCCGGGAAATCCACCGGGGCCCGCACCGCCGGCCGAGGCTCCGGCCCCAGCGGTCGGTAATCCGCCCGGACGGCCTGCTCCCCCCGGCATTGCGCCATTGGGGGGCATGGCCCCATTCGGAGCTCCACCAGGGAAAGCCCCTGGCGTTCCGGGAGGACCGTTCCCCGGGAACGCGCCGGCACCATTTCCGCCTGGCCCCGCTCCACCGGGAAACGCACCATTCGGAGGACCACCTGGGAAGGCACCCGGCTGGCCTCCTCCCGGAGGCGCCGAACCCGGAAAACCTCCCGGACCATTCGGAGTCGCGCCCCCCGCAGCTCCCGGGGCACCCCCGGGAAACGCCCCCGGCTGACCCCCTGGAGCTCCTCCGGGAAACCCACCGGCTCCCCCCGGTGGAGCACTCCCCGGGAATCCCCCAGGGCCCAT
>DNUF01000230.1:0-3338 GCA_003508595.1 Planctomycetaceae bacterium | reverse complement strand
CCGGGGCCAGCACCGCCCGGTCCTGCCGGGAAACCGCCAGGACCAGCACCACCGGGCCCTGCGCCTCCGGGGGCATTCACTCCCGGACCACCAACGGTCGGGCCACCGGCCATATTCACCCTTCGTCCACCCGGGGCACCACCACCTCCAGCAGCGGCCCCCGCCGCTCCTTCCTTGGGCAGTTGGGCCTCATCGGCCGTCCCCTTCACCAGATCACGAATAAACTGCTGATCTTCGGCCGAGAACTGGGCGAAGGGAATGTTCTTCACCTGCCCACTGGCCATCTTGAGGACGACGCTGCCGTTGAACATGCGGACGAAGTCGGCCTTGACCGTCTTGCCGCTGACATCGGTCCACGTTCGGGGCTTGGCTTCGACGATGGAGACAGTCAGCAGAAGCCCGCAGATGACACTCGCGGCAATCCGCAGAAGGCTGGTACGCATTGTGGGACAGGGCTCTCAGGTTCCACCGGGGAAGTGCTCCCCAGAATCGGGTTCTCCGCCACTCACACTTCTCCGTGCGGCGGAACAGTTCAGTTGGATTCCTTTCAGGCGCTGGTAGGATGGCACACGGCTCTGCGAACTGCAACCGCAATCCCTCCCCTCCCGGTTTCCCCGGGGACCATCTCACCGTCCCTTCCCACCAGGCTGTCCCCCTGTTCGCTTCTCGCCCGGGGGCGTGATGCCGATGCAGGAACTCCTCGTGGTCTCCCCTCCTGTCTTCTGGTAATTCGCCAGCATGTCCGCACCGTTCGACTGTGATGTGATTGTCTGGGGACTCGGGGGCATGGGCTCGGCCGCTGCCTGGAGAGCTGCGGCTGCCGGAGCCCGCGTGATGGGATTCGAGCAGTACAGCCCCGCCCACGACCGGGGGAGTTCGCACGGCGAGACACGGATCATCCGCAAGGCCTACTTCGAACACCCCGACTATGTCCCGCTGCTGGAAGAGGCCTATCGGCTGTGGCGGGAACTGGAAACGGGTCTCTCCAACCCCCTGTTTCACCCCGTCGGGTTGTTCCTGGCCGGTCCCCCCGAAAGCGAAGCGGTCCAGGGAACTCTGGCGGCTGGGCGGGAATACCAGCTTCCGCTGGCACGGCTGACCGCCAGTCAGGCCCGCCACCGTTTTCCCGGGTTTCGGTTTGACGATGCGTTTGAAGTCGTCTGGGAACAGCAGGCGGGTTATCTCGAGGTCGAACGCTGCGTGCTCGCCCAGTTGGACCGGGCCCGCAGCCTGGGAGCCGACCTGCGGTTCCAGACCCCGTTGATCGGCTGGCAGGCCGATGAACACGGGGTGCGAGTGGAGACCGCTGACGGGGTGGTGCGGGCCCGCTCGCTCATTCTGACTGCGGGCCCGTGGAGCGGACCGCTGGTGCCGGGATTGACCGTCCGCAGAAAGCCGGTGTTCTGGTTCCCCGCCCCCACCGAATTGCGGCAGTCACGCGGGGCGGGGACATTTTTCTTCGATCTTCCCGAGGGGCAGTTTTATGGATTCCCCAGCCGCGACTTGTCGGGAACCGCAGCCCCGACGTTCAAGGTGGCGGAACACAGTGGCGGGGAGGTGGTCAACGACCCGGCCCAGTTGGACCGGGCCCTGCAACCAGCCGACCTGGCGAAGATGGAGGCGTTTCTGCGGAAGCACATTCCTGGTACGCGGCCCATTCCCACAGCCCATTCGGTCTGCCTTTACACCATGACGATCGATCACCATTTCATCATCGACCGGCATCCGGACCATCCGGCCGTCGTGGTGGGGGCTGGGTTCTCGGGGCATGGGTTCAAGTTCGCACCGGTGGTGGGCCAGGCGCTGGCCGAGCTCGCTCTGCGGGAGGCGAGTTCGCTTCCCATCGGCTTCCTGGGCTGGAATCGCCCTGCCCGCCGGGCTGTTGCGGGTTGAATGGGCGGGGCGGCCCCGGGGTTGACCTCACAGACGGGGTGGTTGCGTCAGGTTTCCCGCAGGCGATACAACGCAATGCTGAACGTTTGCCGTTTGGGCGGGATCGGCCCGACCGACACGGCAGTTTGGCCCGATTCGCTTCCGTCGACCCGCCGTCGTGAGACGTAGTGCTTTCGCGATCCACAGTCGGCGACACTTTTCCCCGTGACACAGACATCCATGAACCGCGACTTGTGGCTGGTAACAGGGGGGGCCGGTTTTATCGGCTGTACATTCGTCCGGCGGCGGGTTCTGGAGCAGCGGCAGCCCGTGGTGACGCTCGACAAGCTCACCTACGCCGGCAATCTCGACTCGCTCGAAGAGGCCCTCGACCATCCGCGACATCGCTTCGTCCAGGGTGACATTGCCGACCGGGACCTGGTCCGCCGGTTGCTTGCCGAGCAGCGTCCTTCGGCAATCGTCAATTTCGCCGCCGAATCACACGTCGACCGTTCGATCGATGGTCCACGGGCGTTCGTTGAAACCAATGTGCTGGGGACGGTGGAGCTGCTGCAATCGACCCTCGAGTACTGGAGGGGCCTCAGCCAGGAAGACCAGCGTGACTTTCGATTCCTGCATGTGTCGACCGACGAGGTGTACGGCTCGCTCGGCCCGACCGGTGCCTTCACCGAAACGACTCCCTACGCCCCGAATTCCCCCTATTCGGCGAGCAAGGCGGCATCCGACCACTTCGTGAGGGCCTTTCATCACACCTACGGATTGCCGGTTCTGACGACGAATTGCTCGAACAACTACGGTCCCCGCCAGTTTCCCGAAAAACTGATCCCCCTGATGATCCTCAATGCGGTCCGGGGCAAGCCCTTGCCGATTTATGGGGATGGGCTGAATGTCCGCGACTGGCTGTACGTGGAGGATCATTGCCGGGCGATCGAGACGGTGTTGCAGCGGGGGCGTGTCGGAGAGGTCTACAACATCGGCGGGAACTGTGAACGGACGAACCGGTCCATCGTCGAGGCGATCTGCCAGATCGTCGATGAACTTTCCCCACAACTGCCGCATCGCCCCTGCCGCAGCCTCGTCCGGTTTGTTCCCGACCGCCCGGGCCATGATCGCCGGTACGCGATCGACTGCACGAAGATCCGCAACGAACTGGGATGGACCCCCTCGGTCAATTTCGAAGAAGGACTCCGCCGAACGATCGAGTGGTACCTCTCGAAAACCGATTGGGTCGAGCGGGTGACCTCGGGCTCTTACCGGGGCGAACGGCTCGGTCTGTCGGTCAATCATTCCGCCCCCTGATGACCCCTGTCATCACAAGTTTCCAGCACAGCGCCAGACAACGGATCAACAATGACAGCAGCGAAGCGGGGGGTTCAGAAGGGGATCATCCTGGCGGGGGGAGCGGGGACCAGGCTGCACCCCATGACACGGGCGGTCAGCAAGCA
>DNUF01000137.1:20545-20666 GCA_003508595.1 Planctomycetaceae bacterium | reverse complement strand
CCGCGGCCAGTCGGCGTCGCGCACCGCCGGCACCGCCACCGTCCGCACCGCCTCGTAGGCCCAGTGGGGGGGCTCGTCGGCCTGAACGAGAGTGTTGAACAAGGCCCCGAGGCAGAGGCTG
>DNUF01000137.1:19833-20258 GCA_003508595.1 Planctomycetaceae bacterium | reverse complement strand
CTCGAGCGATGAGTCGCCCTTTCTGTCTGCAACGCCGGTGAAGACTCCTCTCGCATGCCACACATCTCCAACGGGAATCTCGATGGGTGCACTCCCCACCCATACTTCCGATTCTAACATGTTCTCCCGTCAAGAGACGTGGCTGGCGACTGCACAGCGGGCAGGCAGACCTTCAAGAGTCTCGGTTGCCGTTTCCCCACACGTTGACCGATAATCCAGTGATCCTGCCCCCCCTCTCCCCAACGGGAGCCCGCGACGATGCCCACCCCCCTGTCCCTTCCCCACTCACGCCGTCAGGCCCTGCGGCAGTCGGCTGTTGGCTTTGGCTCTTTGGCGCTGGCCTCCCTGCTGCATCCCCAGGTCTCGGCCAACGAGGCCCCCGCCGATCCGTTGGCCCCCCGCCAGCCGCATTTTCCTGCCCGGGC
>DNUF01000137.1:17962-19542 GCA_003508595.1 Planctomycetaceae bacterium | reverse complement strand
GACCACGGCAAGCCCTGCCCCATCGCCAAGCCCCGCGTGCAGTTCGCCCCCACCGGCAATCTCCTCAAGTCCCCCTGGTCGTTCCAGCAGTACGGCGAGAGTGGGAATTGGGTCAGCGAGCTCTTTCCCCATCTCGCCCAGAAGATTGACGACCTGTGCCTGGTGCAGTCGGTGCATGGCACCAACCCGGCCCATGGGGGGGCGGTGCTCAAGGTGCATACGGGCAGTGACGCCTTCGTCCGCCCAAGCATTGGCTCATGGGTCAGTTATGGACTCGGGACCGAAAACGCCAATCTGCCGGCATTCGTCACCATCTGTCCGACGCTGGCCCACGGGGGAATCAACAACTGGAATTCGGCGTTCCTTCCCGCCGCCTACGCGGGCACCCCGCTGGGAAACGCCAGCGTCCCCTCCGACAAGGCCCAGGTGAAGTACATCCACAACAGCCGGGTGCCGAAGTCGATCCAACGGCTGCAGCTCGACCGGCTGCAGCAGGTCAACCGAGAGCATCTCGACCGGGCGACCGGCGAGGCGTCGCTCGAAGCCCGCATCAACAGCTTCGAGTTGGCGTTCCGCATGCAGTCGGAACTCCCCCAGGTCGAGGACATCTCGGGGGAGTCGCTCGAGACGCAGAAGCTCTACGGGCTCGACAACCCGATCAACGCCAACTTCGGACGGATGTGCCTGATGGCCCGGCGGTTCGCCGAAGCGGGGGTCCGCTTCATCCAGGTGACACACAGCGACAGCAACGTCCAGTGGGATCAGCACTCGGACCTCAAGAACGGGCATGAGAAGAACGCCCGCGAGGTCGATTTGCCGATTGCCGGGCTGCTGACCGACCTGAAGGCTCGCGGGCTGCTGGAAGACACCCTGGTCTGGTGGGGGGGCGAATTCGGCCGGACACCCGTGGTGGAAGGGTCCAATGGACGGGATCACAACCCCGAGGGATTCACCATGTGGCTGGCCGGGGGGGGCGTGAAGGGAGGCCTGCGGTACGGCGCCACCGACGACTACGGCTACTATGCCGAGCGCGACAAGGTGCACATCCACGACCTGCACGCCACGATCCTGCACCTGCTGGGGCTGAACCACGAACGGCTGACGTACCGCTACGCTGGTCGCGACTTTCGCCTGACCGACGTCGAGGGGAATGTCGTGAATGGGCTGTTCAGCTGAATCAGTCCACCACGGGACCAGACATTCGCTGAATCACCCAGCCAGGGCCCGCTCAACGCGATTCCCAGTGGCTCGAATTCCGGATGCAAGGGATCGGCACAGAACGGGCTGGCATCGGACCGTTGTCAGGGTTCCCGATATGACACACGCGTCTCGGCGAGCCGTTCTGGCAAATCCCCCGGTGCCGTGCGAAGCTCAGCCGAAATCCCAAGGTCGAATCCGCCGGACGATCAGCTGACCAGTTCGCGGATCGGCGGTTGCTGCGTCAGGTATTGCGGGCGGCCCGTCGGGTCCATCAGCGTCGTCGATTCCGACGCAATTCCCAGGTTCCGGTAAAGCGTCGCGAAGATTTCCTGGAAGTGCACCGGACGTTCCTTGGCGAACTCACCGAGGCGGTTGGTCGC
>DNUF01000137.1:15096-17689 GCA_003508595.1 Planctomycetaceae bacterium | reverse complement strand
CGACCGGCGTTGTTGTTGATCCGCGGCGTGCGGCCGAATTCACCCCACACAATCACCGTCGTGTGAGGCAGCAGACCCCGTGTCTCCAGATCATCCAGCAGCGCGCTCAGACATTGGTCGAGTTTCCCACCATGGTCCCGCACCAATTGGAAGTTCTGACCGTGGCTGTCCCAGCGTCCGAAACTCAGTGTCACCACGCGCACCCCCGCCTCCACCAAACGGCGGGCCAGCAGCAGGTGGTCGTTGCAGGTCGGCGCACCGTCGTACTGGTAGTTGTACGGCCTCCCATCGCCATACTTCGCCACAATCTCCGGGTCTTCCTTCGACAGGTCGAGGGCATCGAGCAGCTTCGAAGACGTCAGCACGTCCAGCGCCCGCTGACCAAACGCATCCATCCCCTTCATCATCCCCGACGCATCGACATCACGCCGCAATTTGTCGACGCACGTCAGCAGGTCGCGGCGGTCACGCAACCGGTCAATCGTCAGTTCCTGCAACTTCATGTCGGCCATCCCCTGGCCGTCGGGCTTGAACGCCTGGTACGCCGCCCCCAGAAAACCAGGCTTGCCCGAATCGGACCAGCGAATTTCCTTCGTCTTCTCGGCCAACCCCACGAAGGGGGGGATGGCCGGATCGGTCGGCCCCTGCAGCTTCGTCACCACCGCCCCCAGGCTGGGACGTCCCCCAATCGAAGGCAGCTCGGTGGGCAACCAGCCGGTCATGCATTGAAAGCCATCGTGCCGGTCGGTGGCGCCAACAACGGTGCGGATGATCGCACACTTGTCCATCCGCTTCGCCAGTTGGGGAAAGACCTCACCAATCTCAATTCCCGGGACATTCGTGGCGATTGGTTCAAATTCCCCCCGAATCTCCCGGGGCGCATCCGGCTTGAGATCAAACATGTCCTGGTGCGGCGGACCACCTCCCAGGAAGATGTTGATGACCGATTTGTGCGGCTGGGAGCCATTGCCTTCGGCGGCTTCAGCCCGGAGCAGGTCCGCGAGATTGAAGGCCCCCGCCCCCAATCCGAGGGCCCCCATGCGCAGGACACTGCGCCGGGTCAGGCCATCACAGTACGAACGGTGCGGAGTGCCGAACATCGAGAGCATGGCAAAACTTCAAAAAACACGACTGGCGGGAGACGGGCAACACACCACCGACCGAAACCAACCGGAGTGGCAGTCTCCCGATTTTCGAGTCACTGTCAGAAAGGTCAGAAGTCCAAAAGACAACAGACCCGCGCACCATTCACTGGTGTCCAGATTATCGGTCAGAACCGCGCTGTCTTCAACATCAAAACGAGTCTCAATTCGCTTGTGCCGATGGGAATCCGATCGGGCAGGATCCCCGGGCGGAACCACGCCACAGCCTTGCAACTCGGGTTTTCCCTTGGTTGCCCGGCATTGAACCGACGTCTCCAGCCGTGCGATACTTTCGCAGGTGCGATTCTGGGACGGATCCCGAGAACCGGCCGCCAACACGCTGCGGCCTCGCGGGAGGGCCCCTCCGGGGGGAGACTTGTGCCACCGGGTGCGAGGTTCCGCACTGAGAATGAAGTCCCCTGGATGATCTCCCCGAATGCGTTGCAGGTCAGAACATCATGAAAATTGGGCTGTTGACAGACATCCATGAACGCGTGGATGCATTGCAGATTGCCCTGCAACGGTTTCAACAACAACAGGTGGACCAGGTGGTGGTGCTGGGAGACCTTGTGGCCACGATGGACTCGATCCCGGAGACATGTCGGCTTCTCGACGAAGCCGGTGCGATCGGAGTCTGGGGCAATCATGATTTTGGATTGTGCCAGGATCGCGCCGCACAGATCTCTGAACGCCATGGAACCACCGCAGCCCGGGTGTTTGGTGCTCTGAAACCTCGCCTGGTATTCGCCAACTGCCATTTTTCGCATGTCGAGCCCTGGCTCGATCCAGAAACCCTGGAGGGATTGTGGTATTACGACGGACCGCCCAATGAACACGGTCAATTCGACAGGATTTTTTCGGCTGTCCCACAACGGGTGATGTTTGCCGGCCATTACCACAAATGGCTGATTGTTCGCCCCGATGGGATCCAGTCCTGGAATGCCCGGGAACCAATTCACCTGATCAACGGGCGTTACTTTGTCGTCGTCGCGGCACTGTGCGAGGGACATTCGGCCATCTTCGACACCGAGAGTTCGGAACTGATTGGGT
The DNA here is from genome assembly GCA_003508595.1 of Planctomycetaceae bacterium. Lineage (GTDB taxonomy): Bacteria > Planctomycetota > Planctomycetia > Planctomycetales > Planctomycetaceae > UBA10511. Next base: position 15,497 of record DNUF01000137.1, on the reverse strand, counting down.
TTCATGACCCGGTCGAGTATTGACGGCGACCACTCCTGCGGATTCCGACCCGGCTCTTCGGGGATTTGCCGAGTCGCTCGAGGCGGAAGCGGCGGCTGTCGCGCTCTCACCAACGAGTCTGGCAGGCCAGGAATCGACCAAACGGGCCCACACACGATCCGCACAATCGGCATTTTCGGCGTTTCGACGAACAGAATTTTGCCAGCAATCTCTCGTTTTTTTGTCGTTGTTGCCGGTCGTGGCATTCAACCGGTACGATTCGAAATTGTGCCTTGTTCGTTCACTTTGTGGTTCCGCGTCGCATTGGGCAGACGAACGCTTTTTGAAGGTGTGCGTCAGCCCCGGCCAACGGAGCCTTGGGGATGTGGGCCACTCTCGATGGGGTGGTCAACGCCTGATCC
>DNUF01000137.1:7268-14834 GCA_003508595.1 Planctomycetaceae bacterium | reverse complement strand
CCAGACACTGGTCTCTCAATCTGTGATTTCAAGGATTCTCTGAGGAATCCCAAGAGCTCCCCATGTTTTTCAAAAAGCTCCCGGTGACCAACAGCCTGGCCGATGAACCCCAATTCCTGTTTCCGGGCACGCGCCGGTGGACGACCTGGAATGGTTATCGCGAACAGGAGTTCCAACAACGGCTGGAGTCTTTCCAGGGTCGTCCCGTCCACTTCCTGGAAATTGGATCCTACGAAGGGGCCTCTGCGATCTGGTTGTTCCGCAACATCCTGACTCACCCGGAATCGACACTGACCTGCATCGACAACGACAAGTTCAAGAGTCGGAAGAACCTCGAGCACAACCTGGAGGCCGCCGGCGTCCGGTCGCGGGCGAAGTTTCACTGGATCGATTCGCAGAATCTCCGCTCGTTTGTTCCCGACAACCACTTTGACTTTGTCTACGTGGATGGCAGCCATGCCGCCCCCAACGTCCTGTACGACGTGGTCAATGCCTACCTGATCTGCAAACCGGGTGGACTGGTGGGCTGCGATGATTATTTGTTTGACATTCCGGAGGACAGCAGTGTCCCCAAACCGGCCATTGATACCTTCCTGACACTGCTGGGATCCCGGGTCGAGGTCGTGCGTTCCGATTACCAGTTGTGGTTTCGGAAATGCGACGGATGATCGGCAGATCACGGTGAATGGGTCGATTCCTGCAGTTGCCATGGCCGATCGATCGGTGATGGAAGTCCCCGGATCGCCTGCGGATCGGGTTGCCCTCCCAGAACCAGGTCGGGTACCGTAGTCGTTCACGGATGGTCTGAACGACCGGCGTGCGAATCTGTCATGGCCCCCGGGGCCCGGAGTGTGATCCCATGCCAACCTGTGCCCCCTCTCGCCTTGAGTCGCAATCCTGGTCGGGATCGCGATTCCCCCGCCGGACACTGCTGCATGCCGGTGGACTCGCGACCATGGGCCTGGGGCTGCCGGAACTGCTTCGGCAACGGGCCATGGCTGGCGGAAACCAGCGTCGACAGAATGTGATCCTGGTCTTCCTCACCGGGGCCCCCAGTCACCTCGACATGTTCGACCTCAAGCCCGAGGCACCCGCCGAGGTCCGGGGGACATTCAACCCGATCGCCACCAGCGCCCCGGGCGTGGAGATCTGTGAACATCTCCCCCTGCTGGCCACCCGGGCCCATCAATTTGCCATCGTGCGGTCGATGACCCATGACCTTCCCGGCCATGAGCAGGCGACGCACTTCGTGCTGACAGGGATCGATCGCCTGCCGGTTGGGGCGACGCACATGGCCTCGCGGAACGATTGGCCCTGTTATGCCTCGGCGCTCAATTACCTGCAGCCCCGGCAGGATGGAATTCCGAATGGTGTGCTGCTCCCGACGTACCTCCACAATGGATATGGCTTTTCCGGGCAGGATGCCGGCGTGCTCGGAGCGCGGTTTGACCCCCTCCATGTGAAGCAGGATCCGAATGCCGAAAAGTTCCGGTTTGACAGCCTGCAGCTCCCGCAGGGGGTGACCACCGGAGCCCTGCTCGACCGCCGCAGGCTTCTCGCAGAACTCGATTCGCACTGCCAGCCCGCCGAGCGCTCGCGGCAGTATTCCGAATTCGACAGCTATCAACAGGAGGCGTTCTCGATGCTCTCGACCAGTGCCGTTGGTCGGGCATTTCACCTTGATGAAGAATCGACCGAGGTTCGCGAGCGTTACGGCCGACACCAGTTTGGCCAGTCCCTGCTGCTGGCACGCCGTCTCGTGGAAGCCGGGGTCCCCATCGTGCAGGCCAACATGGGGACCATGAACAACTGGGATACGCACAACAGCAATTTCACACAGCTGAAAGATCGGCTGTTGCCTCCGTTTGACCGGGGTGTCGCGACACTGCTCGACGACCTGGGGGAACGCGGACTGCTCGAACACACGCTCGTGGTCCTGGTGGGGGAGTTTGGCCGTACTCCCAAGCTGGGGGGCAATGTCGGCACCCCCAGCTATGTCCCCGACGGACGCGACCACTGGTCCGGCGCATTTTTCGCCGTCTTCGCCGGTGCGGGGGTCCAGGGGGGGCAGGTCATCGGCAGTTCGGATGCCATTGCCGCCTACCCGGCGACCCGCCCATATCGCCCGTCCGACCTCGGAGCGACGATCTACCGGACGCTCGGCATCGATCCGGAAAGCGAACTTCGCGACCGCCTGAACCGACCGCTCAGGCTCAATGCGGGCGAGATCATCGAGCCGCTGTTCACCGGCGCGGTCTCCTGAGTGGTTCCGCCCCTGGCCCGCTCAAGCGTACGGCAGGCGTCGTCGGGCTGGATCAGCAACCTGCTTCAAGTCCAATGACCCTCCACCATGGGTCCGGAGAGATTGATCTCTTCCGACACGAGCGAGATGCCCCCTCGGCTCGTGGCAATTCCGGCCCCCCATCGCCGAGCAGAACAGGAATTCTCTGCATGTCATTCTCACGATTGCCTGGATTTCTCGGGATGGTCCTGTTGCTGGTCCTGGCCCTGCCGGCCCTGGGAACCGAGCCGGGGCGCTGGACGGCGGGGGTCGCGCGCACCGACATCACTCCCAACCAACCGGTCTGGATGGCGGGATATGCCTCCCGGAATACTCCGTCGGAAGGGGTGCTGGTCCCGCTGGCCGCCCGGGCCCTGACCCTGCGCGACTCGCAGGGACACCGGCTTGTGATGGTGTCGCTGGAGATCCTGGAGACTCCCGATTCTTTGCAGCAGCGGTTGATGCGAGTGGCCCGCGAGAAGCACGGCCTGCGCCCCGAGGAGTTTCTGCTGAATGTGTCGCACACCCATGGCGGGCCGATGCTTTCGGCGAAAAATGTCGCCGACTGGGGAATTGATGCTGCCTGGGGCGACCGCGCCGAGTCATACGCCGAAGAACTCACATTGAAGATTGATCACCTGATCGGCACAGCCCTGTCCCAGGAACGGCCCGTTCAGATCCATTATGGGCAGGGGAAATGCGGGTTCGCCATGAACCGCCGGATCAAGACCCCCGAGGGAATGCGCATGGGCCCCAATCCCGACGGGAAGACAGATCCTGTGGTCCCCGTGTTGCGCGTCGACACCGACGAGGGGGAATTGCTGGCACTGGTTTTCGGCTACGCCTGTCACAACACCGCGCTGGGAGACATCCGCCAATTGCATGGCGATTATGCCGGCCTGACACAGCAGCGAATCGAACAGGACCACCCGGGGACAGTGGCCCTGTTCCTGATGGGCTGCGGCGGCGATCAGGATCCCCATCCCCGGCGTCATCTCGAAGACGCCCGCAAGAATGCCGAATCGCTGGCCGGAGCGGTGGAAGACGCTCTCGCCCATCCTTCGGCCGCTCTCCCGGCAACCCTCTCTGCCAGCCTGGAGATGTGCCCCCTGGCGTTTCGTCCCCTGGCTCCCAAGACCGACTTTGAAGCACGGGCGCAGTCTCCCGATGGTTTCGTTGCCCGCCATGCCCGGAATGTGCTGCGAGACTGGCCCGCGAAGGGGGCACAACCCGCAGACTACCAACTGCCAGTGCAGGTCCTGATCCTGGGGGGACAACTCACCCTGGTGGCACTGGGGGGAGAACCGGTTGTTGACTATGCCCACCGGCTGCGCGCGGAACTGGGGAGCGGACAACAACCTGTCTGGGTGGCAGGCTACTCGAATCGAGTGAATGCCTACCTTCCCAGTCGCAGGGTGTTGGAAGAAGGGGGCTATGAGGGAACCGAAGCGATCATCTACCAGTCGTTGCCGACACCATTTCAACCCGATGTGGAAGAGCGGGTGGTCCAATCGGTGATCCGCCAGGAAAAAATCTGTCGGGAAAAACGCTGAGCGCGGCAGATTCACCTTCAGCGGCCTCGGGATTGAACTGACTTCGGGATCGCGATCGCAATCTGCTGAGTCATGATTCCGGAACCCGCGAGCCTCCATGGGGTTCTCTCGACGGCTGCGGATCCCGACTTCACGGGGAGGTCGAAACACCCCGGGAACACAATCGTTGGTTCTGCAACACTTCATACGTCAGCCCACAAGACCGGCTGATGGGGCAATTGCACCAGGAGACGACAATTGGCGTCGGTCCGGGTTCTGACCTAGACTTGTCAGTCGCGTGGACTTGAGGCCCGGCCATGTGAGCTGGTCGTGCTCTCGTTGTCCCCCGAAATCCCTTCCTGGGCCGAATGGATTCCGAGGGGGCTCCATCCTGGTCTGGCAGACCGGCTGAACACGCCGGCTTTGACGAAACGATCATGTCGTCCGTTCCAACCCTTCCCCCGCCCCACCCGTTTCGCGCCTTCCAGAACGAATTCCGTCAACGGCTTCTGCACGCCACCATCTGGGTGCTCCTGCGATTTTCGTATCTGCTCTGGCTTCCCCTGCGGCATTTTCTGGAACTCTATCGGCGATTGACGTTTCACCGGCAGCGTGTGATCGTGATTGCCGGTTCTTTGGGAAAAACCACCACCACTCGGGCCATCTGGACAGCGCTTGAGGGGGGAGTTCCCGGTGGGCTGCATGAAGTCGAAAACTCGTTCACCTGGGTCGCCTGGAGCATGGTCCGTCAGTTGTGTGGTCGAGGCCGGGCCATCGTGGAAGTCGGGATCGGAGTTCCCGGGCAGATGGGTCAATATGCCCGGGCCCTGCGGCCGAATGTGGCCGTGATGACGGCCATTGCGTCCGATCATCTGAGGAAGTTCCGCGATCCCGAACATCTCTGGCAGGAAAAGAGCATCATCGTCGCTTCACTTCCAGAATCGGGGGTCGCGGTCCTCAATGCCGATGATCCCGCCGTCATGCGAATGATCCCGCTGATCCGGTCGCGCATTGTCACCTTTGGTTTCCATCCCCAGAGTGATGTATCGGTTCGTCTCGAGCACCTCTCGTCTGCGGGATCTGACGTCACGATCATGACACCGGACGGGGGCCTCACGATGCGTTGTGGTCTCCTGGGTGAACACCTGGTGCGGGTCCTGGCCGCCGCGGTCGCGGTCGGGTGGATCGAGGGAGTACCGCTCGACGAGATACAGAAGCGACTGGGTGGTTTTCAGGCGACACCGGGACGAATGCAACCGATTCCCCTGCCTGGGCGAGGGTTGGCGCTGTGTGATGACTTCAAGGGAGGGCTCGAAACCTTTCATTCGGCACTCGGGTCATTTGCCAGGTTGCCGGCCCCCCGAAGAATCGCCGTCCTCGGTTCCATCTACGATTCACCGGAACCCCGGGCCCTGGCCTATGCCGATCTGGCGAGACGGGCGGCGGCCTGTGCCGGGCACCTGGTGCTGGTCGGCCCCGATGCGACACTCTATGCCCAGGAACTGCACTGTTTGCCCGATGCACCCCCTTTTGACTGCGTCACCACGGTGGATGAGGCGGCGAAAGTTCTCGAGGGTCTGCTGAAGCCCGACGATCTGCTGCTGATCAAGGGAGACGGCCAGCAAAAGCTGGCGAGAATTGCATTGCATCTCGCCGGGGTCCCGGTCCGGTGCCGGATCCTCGAATGTCCTCTCGAGAATATCCTCTGCCAGACATGTCCCTGCCGGGATGTCGAAACCTCGGATTCTCGGCGTGCGCCTCCCGGAGCGACCGATGGCATGGCTTGAATCGTTTGGTCGCCGGGCACGTCGGTGGAAGAGCAGGATCGATCGGTTGTTCTTTCCCTGGTTCTCACGCCGCATTGCACGGGACGGTTTTGACGCCCGGCATGGCACCGACACGGCCACACTTTGCGAAGCCCGGAACGACCAGGGGGAGTTGGTTTATCGCTATGAGACGGTCCATGTCAGGGCCATGGAAACGGCCCTCGACAGCCTGCGACTGGACTTCACAGGATTTGCGTTCATCGACCTGGGATGCGGCAAAGGCAAACCACTGCTGGTGGCCGACCGGCGGCCGTTTGAACGCATCCTTGGGGTTGATATTGATCGGCGCAGCATTGCGATCGCAGAGCAGAATCGCGACCGCCTGGGTTTGACATCGAGAGTGGAACTGCAGGTTGCTGATGCGACCCACTTTCTGTTCCCGCCGATGCCGTTGGTGGTGTACCTGTTCAACCCCTTTCCGGCCCCTGAGATGCAGATCGTGGTGGCCCGACTGGTCGAGAGCCTGCAGAGGCACCCCCGTCCTGTGGCGGTAATCTATCTGAACCCGCGTCATGCCGATCTCTTCGCTGCGACAGGCATTTTCGAGGAAGCCGCCCGGACGCGCGGAGTCATTGCCGACCATGAAAGCAGCATTTCGTTCGTGAACGACATGGCAGCGCGCCTGCGGCAGCCCTGATCGGCCCTGCCAACCCCGAACCCCGACGCGATCGGCTGCGGGTTCCTGTCTTGCGGTGGCGAGAGCAAGCCCCGCCACGCGCGGCGCGGGCCGGCAGACCAGGTTTGCGACCCATCGGCCCCAAACCTGTGGAACAGCCCGCTGCGGATACCGCGGCCCCCCCGCCGCAATCGAATCCTCACCGGCAGAGAGCATTGCCGCCGCTGGCAACTTCGATGGGGGGAAGAGTCCTCCCACGATTGAACTTGAAGGCCGGTGGAAGAGTTCAATTCTGCAGTGGGAACACGGCCAACGGGGCCCGATCGCAACGCGTCACAGTGCAGCCAATGCGGGCCCGGCGATGGGCACGGATCGATCAGCGTGCCCCCTGACCGGGACTACCGGCGCACTCCATTGACGATATTCGGGGGAACCTCTCCCCGGTGGACGGCAATGGCGATCCGGGCCACCGATTCGCGGAGTGTCCGGACCGCCCGGGGGCTGGCCGAGGCAATGTGCGACGCCAGGACAACATTGGGCATCGTCCGAATCGGATGACCGGCCGGAATGGGCTCGGGGTCGAACACGTCGAGGGAGGCTCCTCCCAGGTGCCCCGACTGGAGTGACTCCAGCAACGCATCGGGATCGACGAGGTCGCCACGCCCGACGTTGATCAGCAGGCTGCCCGGCTTCATCTGGGCCAGGCTGTGCCGGTTGATCATCTTCCTGGTGCTGTCGAGTGACGGGCAATGCAGGGTGACGATGTCCGACTGGGCCAGCAGTTCTGCCAGGGGAACCGCCATCACTGCGGTCCCTCCAACCGGGCCCTGGACCATCAGCGGATCGTGCACGAGGACCCGGCAGCCAAACGGGATCAGGCGTTCGACCACGGCACGGCCGATCCGGCCGTACCCGACCACGCCAACGGTCTGGTCACGCAGGGCCCGCATTCCGGTCAGCGGTCCCGACAACCCCCACTTTCCTTCGGCAATCAGCCTGTGATTGGGGAGCACCTGCCGGGTCTGTGCCAGCAGGAACGCCAGGGTCTGATCGGCGACCTCGTTGATGCAGTAGTCGGGGATGTTGCAGACGGGAATGCCTTTTTCCCGCGCCGCCGCCAGGTCGACATTGTCGACACCAATTCCATACCGGATGATCACTTTCGCCCGCCGCATCGCCTCAATGACAGGACGCTGGACCGGGGCAAACTGGGTGATGACGAGGTCGGCGTCGGCGACCACCGGAACCAGGGCTTCAACGGTCTTGGCCTGGTGTCCGGTCAGAGAAATGCCAGCCCCCTCCAGCAGTTGC
>DNUF01000137.1:931-6946 GCA_003508595.1 Planctomycetaceae bacterium | reverse complement strand
AACCCCGTCACCAACCGTGATCCCAGCTGCCGGAATGGAAAAGCACTTCGTAGCAGGCCTGCCGGGGGGTTGCAATCTTCCCCGGTCGGCCGGGGTGGGAGGGAATGACCGTGGCCGGGAGCTCCCCCCCGGGGTGCGCAGGCTGGAAAGCCTCGACCGGTCTTGCGAGACTGTGGGCCTGAAGTGGCTGTCGGGGAAATGCGCAGTGTCTCCCCGATCCGGCCCGTTTCCACCCGACTGATTTCCCGTTGGCGCGACACCGATGCCCCACTTTCCGATCAAGCGCAAGGATCTGCCTGCTGGCGGAAACCTCTGCGAGTACTGCACGGCCCTGTGCTGCCACTACTACGCCCTCCCGATGGAAACTCCCACCACCTGGGACGATTTCGACAACATCCGGTGGTTCATGATTCACGGCACCGTGACCGCCTACGTCCACGACGATGTCTGGTACCTGTGCACCTACCAGGTCTGCCGGCATCTGCAGCCCGATTATCGCTGCGGAATCTACGAAACCCGTCCCCAGATCTGCCGCGATTACAGCACGACCCATTGCGACTATGACGACAAGGGGCTGCACGACATGCTGTTTGAAACCCCGGAACAGATCTGGGAATACGCCGAGGCGATCCTCCCCCCCAAGAAGAAGAAAAAATCCCGTTCGACACTCGCCGTCGATCTGCCCATCCTGAACTAGCCTGAACTAGCCTGAACCCCTGGCAACTGCATCGTGACCAAGCCCCTGATCACTCCCGCGACCCTCAAGGGATTCCGCGATTACCTCCCTGCCCCCGCCATGGCTCGCGAGGCAATCATGGAGGTGGCCCGGCGGGTCTACCGCAGCTATGGGTTCTCCCCGATCGACACCCCCGCCCTCGAGTACACCGAGGTGCTGTTGGGGAAGGGGGGTGAAGAGAGCGACAAGCAGCTGTTCCGGTTTACCGACAATGGCGGCCGCGATGTGGCGATGCGGTTTGACCTGACCGTTCCCTTCGCCCGGTTTGCGGCCCAGCACCTCAACGACATCGGGGTCCCCTTCAAACGCTACCATCTCGCTCCCGTCTGGCGCGGTGAGAACACCCAGCGCGGGCGGTATCGCGAGTTCATGCAGTGCGATTTCGACACCATCGGCACCGATTCCAACGCCGCCGACATCGAGACCCTGCTGGTCATCCACGATCTGCTCTCGGCGATCGGCTTTGAGCGGTTCCGCATCCGGATCAACAACCGCCTGGTTCTGAATGGACTGCTCGAAAAGCTGGGCCTGGGGGACCGGGCCTCGGGCGTGCTGCGGGCGCTCGACAAGCTGCACAAGATTGGCCGGGATGGGGTCACGGCCGAATTGTGCGAGAAGGTGCAGACCACCACCGACCAGGCGGCCCGGGTGCTCGATTTCGCCCACCTCACCGGTACTCCGTCCGAAATCCTTTCCCGGCTGGATGGGATGCTGCAGGGAAATGCGACGGGTGAGTTGGGAGTCGCCCGGTTGCGGGAACTCTTCTCGGTGGCATCGCATGCGGGAATTCCCCCGGAGCGCGTCGATCTCGACGTGTCGATTGCCCGGGGACTCGATTACTACACCGGCACGATTTACGAAACGTTTCTCACCGATGATCCCAAGATCGGCAGCATCTGCTCGGGCGGACGCTACGACAACCTGGCCGGCCTGTTCACGTCGCAAAAACTGCCGGGCGTGGGAGCCAGCCTGGGACTCGACCGCCTGCTGGCCGCCATGGAAAGCTTTGGCATGATCGGTCAAGCCTCGACACCGGCCCCGGTCCTCGTGGTGTCATTCGACGCCACCCGCGTTGCCGAGTATGCCCGACTGGGTCGGATGCTCCGGCAGGCTGGCATCAACACCGAGGTCTTCCCCGATTCCCGCGCCGTCGGAAAACAACTCAAGTATGCCGACAAGAAGGGGTTCCGGATCGCCGTGATTGCCGGTGAAGATGAATTCGCCGCCGGTGTCTGGCAAGTGAAGGACCTGAAGGCGGGAACCCAAAGTCGGGTCGCCGAAGCCGATCTTCCCTCCCACCTGAACGACATCCTGAAACCTGCCTGACAGGGGCGGAAAACGTCCTGTTGACAGGGCGTCTTCGGCGATCGGCAGGCCACCGGTCACGGTGGAACCGCGCGGGCTAGCGGCGAACGCTGGAACGGAGCAGTCGATGTCGATCCCGCAGAGACTGGGGATCGCGGGCCCGATGCAGGGCAGTCGCCTCGGTCAGTTGGTCCGAAGCCCACAACTGGGCCAGGTGCGCGTCGAACGACTGCATGCCGTCGGCAGCTCCCGTTTCGATGGCCGTCGCCAGCTGATTGGTCTTCCCCGAGGCAATCAGGTGAGCCACACCATGGTTCACCATCAACACCTCGACAACCGGAAGCCGGGGCGAGCGCGGATCACGGGCCGGACCGTCCGCAAGCAACAATTGCTGGGCGATCACGCCGCGCAACACCAGTGACAACTGCTGTCGGATCCCCGGCTGTTCCTCGGCGGGAAAGCTGGCGACCAGTCGCTCGATCGCTCCGGCGGTGTCTCCCGCATGAATGGTGGTGAGAACAAGGTGGCCCGTCTCGGCCGCCGAAAGTGCCGCCCGCATGGTCGGGAGATCGCGAATCTCGCCGACCAGGATCACGTCGGGATCCTGGCGCAACGCCGAGACCAGCCCTTCATGGAAGTCGGTCGCGTCAGCGCCAATCTGTCGCTGGCTGACCAGGCATTCCTGGGGAGCGTGGAGGTACTCGATGGGATCCTCAAGCGTGATGATATGCGCCCGACGAGTCTGGTTGATCTGGTCCACCAGGGCCGCCAGGGTGGTGCTCTTCCCGGCCCCCGTCGGGCCCGCCACGAGAATCAGCCCATCGTGCAGCGTGCAGAGATGGTAGAGATCGGAGGGAAGCCCCAGTTCGCCCAGGCTGTGAAAGCGATTCTCAAGCCGACGCAGCGCGATGGCCCACTCATCCTGCCGGAGATACACATTGAATCGAAACCGGCTCCCCTGGGGACCCGACAGGGCCCCATCCAGGGAACCCCTCTCGGGAAGTGGACCTCGCCGGGATGTGGCGAGCAGCCATGCCGCCAGGCTGCGCAGAAACGGTGCTTCCAGCACGGGTGACTGGCGGTCGGGCAACAACTCGCCATGGATGCGGTGGTAGGGACAGAATCCCGGCGACAGGTGAATGTCGGAGGCGGACCGATCGAGTCCCCGACGGAGGCAGGTCTCCAGCCACTGGGCCAGTGCGGCATCGGAGTGGTCGAAACCGGACACCGCCTCGGAATTCACCATGGTCAGTTCCCAACAAACAGGCCGGAGAAACCGGGGCGGGGGCCCGTCTCCCCCTGGAGCAGATTCAGGAGGCTGGTTGACCGTCCGCCTTCGCATTCGGGCGGTCGCCATTCTGGATGGCCCGGACGGGTGCCCCATCCTCCCCGGATTCGCTGCTCGAGCGGTCTTCCGGATCCAATTCCCGAACGCGGGCACGGTGCTTTTCGGCCAATTGCGGATCGTGAACAATCTCTGCGTAATAACGGGCGAGTGAGCGATGTGTCTTGAGATGATCGGGATCAAACATCAGGGCTGTCGCCATCCAGTCGGCTCCTTCGCGGTGGAGTCCCTGGTCCATCAGGATCTGGCCGGCCTCCCAGCGAAGATCGGGCTGGTTCGGCTGCGACGCGAGAATGATGGTGATGTCGGTGAGCCGGGTGAACTGCTCATCGAGCTTTTTGGATGCCTGGAACCATTTCTCGGCTTCGGCCTGTTGACCATTCGAGGCGAAGGCCAGGCCCAGGGTGTACATGGCCGTGCTGTTGTGGGGTTCGGCGGTGACCACCTTCTGCAGCAGTTCAATCGCCTCGGGGAGTTGTCGGCGTTCCATGAGGATCTGCCCCAACTGCATCCACACGCCCGATTTCTGATCCTCACTCAACGAGCGGCGTTCGAGTGCACGAAGTCGGGCTTCGGCCGCATCGGGGTCGGCCAGCCGGCGTTCGCATTCCGCCAGGCCCAGGATGGCCCCGATGTCGTCAGGCCGACGTCGCAGGCACTCTTCGAAACCAGCGTGGGCGGCATCCACGCTGTTGAGGTGGGACATCTGCACCCGGGCAATCGAGAGACGGGCCTCGTAGTGATCCGGGTTGGACTTGAGAATGCCCTGGTACTCTTCCACGGCCTGTTCCCATTTGTCCATTTTCTCCCAGATCCCCCCCCGCCAGAGTCGTGGCTCGGCATCCTGGGGGCGCCACTCGATCCAGAAATCGAGGCTCCGCTGGGCATCCACAAACCGGTAGGCGTGCAGGTAACCCTTCGACAGGGATTCGTACAGGTCGTAGGCAAAGGCGTCGCTGTTGTTGCGCGCAATGAGTTGATCGAGAGTGGGACCTGGTTGGTCGAAACGACCTCCCTGGAACATCCCCAGTTGGACCTGCTCTTCGATTTCGCGGGCCGGCCACCCCGCTGCCTGAGCCTGCCGAAACATGGCAAAGGCCGGCTTGACTTCTCCATGACGACGCAGCGCCCGCCCCAGCAGAAACAACAGTTCGGGCCGATCTGGTTGTTCCTTCCCCTCCAATGAACGCAAAACGGCCAAGGCCTGGCTCACCCGGGAGGAATCTCCCAGGTCGAGCAAGGCCCTGGCCGAATGCAGTTTCCAGGACACCGTCAAGGGGCGCCACTGGAACGCGCCCCACGCAAGTGCGGGGAGAGCCAGCGCGGCACACCAGCGAAGCACGCGGGACGAGCGCCAGCGCATGGATGGGGTTCCCCGGTTATTCGGTCAGAGCGAGGGGAATGTCATTGTTCCCAGCCTTGACTTCGACCGTCAGGGGGGTGCTGTCGATCTTGTTGTACTTGGCCGGCAACAGCGAGCCCTTGGCCGCATTCTGGAGGGCGTTGGTCAGCTTCCCCTCCATCGCCAGCTTCTGCATATCTTCGGGCTTCATGTCGATGGCCAAGCCATCTCCTCCTTTGGCTCCGGCGTCGGAAAGAGCCACAGTCACCTTGCAGGATCCTGCGGCGACCCCGGCTTCTCCACCGGTCTTCATGATGAACTTTCCGGACGAGTCAGACATCGCCGTGGCGATCCCTCCCGACTTCTCAGGAATGAAGGTGATCCGGGCCGACCCCACAGGGGCTCCCTGGAACGTCACTGTTCCAGTCACTGGATGCAGCTGCGGCCCGTTGGAACCACCGCCACAGCCAGCCAGGCAGGCGGTCAGCAACGTGACCGCAAGAACTCGATTGTCAATCCGCGTGATTTTCATGATGCAGGCAGTGTGTCGTGAATGAAAAAAAATCGCCCGCCCTCGGGACGAAGGCGGGCGATCGGAAGGTCAGACGTCCCAGGCTCCCAGCTCAGCCGAGGCTGAGCAAGCGACTAGAACTCGCCCAGAACACGGTTGTCGTTGCGGCCACCGAGACCGTTGTAGGTCTGGTGATTCACGTTTTCGCTGATGAACCGGACGGTGGCATCGGCGAACGCGAAGTGAGCCCCACCGGTGTGGCGGGAGCGGAAACCGTGCGAGATGTTCCAGTTGCTCTTGGCGGTGCAAGAGGGCCACAGGATCTGGGCCGGCGCTTTGCGATCGCAGGTCGTGAAGTCGTTGATCTTCACGGCTGTCGACGCGTGGGTGTTGGTGTGCCCATTGTAGAGCCACCAGCCAGCGGTGTGGTCGGAGCAATCCGGCAGAACCTCACCCACCATGATGGTGTTCGACGTGCCGTCGGTAATGTCCGACAACTTGATGGGACAGCCCAGGCGGCTGAACAGACCCGAGAGATTGGCAGGGCTGGAAGTGTCACCGAAGTGGTTGTTTCCAGCAGCCAACGGCTGAATGAACTGGATGTAGGGATTGCAGGCACCGTCCACCGAGTAGAACGCCTGCGATCCGGGCGAACCGACGTAGTTCGACTGAGCCCAGTCACCAATCTTGTCGTTTTCGCCAATGTCCGAGGGGCAGCGGGCATAGGGCATCTGGTGGGTGCGTGCGGCACGACCATCCGACAGAATCTGGGTCGG
>DNUF01000137.1:361-574 GCA_003508595.1 Planctomycetaceae bacterium | reverse complement strand
GGGGTGCTTCCCTGGTTGGGACCCCACTGCGTGCCGGCGATCGGCAACGAGCCATAGGTGTCGTGGTAGTTGTGAATCGCCAACCCGTACTGCTTCAGGTTGTTCTTGCACTGCGTACGCCGTGCCGCTTCCCGGGCCTGCTGAACGGCTGGCAGCAGCAAGGCCACCAGGATGCCGATGATCGCAATCACGACCAGCAGTTCGATCAGCGTG
>DNUF01000137.1:0-152 GCA_003508595.1 Planctomycetaceae bacterium | reverse complement strand
GACCAGCAGCTCGATCAGGGTAAACCCGAGCCGCGTCCTTCTCCGAACGTTGCTCATGTGAAACTCCTCACAAACGAGGGAACGAAAACGTGTCCGCCGGAAGCGACAGACGAAAAAACCGACCGCAGCCAAAAAAGTTAAGAACCTGCGGT
>DNUF01000174.1 GCA_003508595.1 Planctomycetaceae bacterium | reverse complement strand
TGGATTCGGATCGACAATCCGGATGCCGACCCATCCAACAACGCCTCGGGTCCCTACAACCAGGGGATCGCCGGTGGTGCCACCCGGTTCCAGCGTCTCGAAGGGTGCTGGTGGAGCTACAAGGAGGATGCCGTCTACTTCGTTGATACGGAAGCGGGCCCGATTGGTGCTCAGGCGGGTTCCACCAACCGTGCCGAGGGCGCTGTCTGGCGCTACATCCCGGCGACGGGCAAACTGACCTGCATCTTCGTCTCTCAGGGGGCCCTGTACCCCAACGCCTACGGTGCCGACAATCCCGACAATCTTGTCGTGTCGCCGAAGGGGGGGCTGCTGATGCAGGAGGATGGGGGCAAGAATGATGGTGATGGGCTATCTCTGCTGGGACTGCTCCCCTCGGGTCTGAGCTACGAGTTCGCCCGCAACAACATCACCATCGCTTCCGCCGATGCTCCGAAACTGGTGGCTGCCGGGCACAATCCGGCAGCGATCGGCACGGGCGACTTCACCGGACAGGAATTCGCAGGAGCGACGTTTGATTCCTCGGGCCGCTACCTGTTCGTCAATGTCCAGACACCCGGGATTACGTTCGTGATCACCGGTCCCTGGAAGAAGGGCAACCTGTAGGCGGTGGCCCGACCAGTGGTGTCCCTGTCCTTGGAGGAGGGGGGGCTGCCTTGGCCCCCCCTCTTTTTCTGGAGATGCTGATGAAACTTCTGCGGCGTTTGCATCGTGACGAGCGCGGTGCCGTGTCCCTGGAGACTGTGCTCCTCATTGGAGCCATTGCACTGCCCATCCTGATCTACATGCTGAAATTCGGCTGGCCCCGTATTCGGAATGTCTTCACCGGTGGTGCGGACACACTCGAACGTGAAACTGAGGCTGTGATGGGAACCGGAAGCAGCGAGCACTGAGAACAAGCGCAGGCAGTGTTGGTGTTAAGCTCACTTCTCACTGCCCAATCAGAGGGCGACGCAATGCATGTTCGTGCGCAATGCGTTGCTTCCGACTTGCGATGTCGTACAAGTCGACCAATCAAACGACGTCTCCTCAATCAAGACGGGAGACCCGGCACCGGGGAACCAGTCACCAGACTTCGTGCCGCTCCGCCTGATCACGCGGACTCATTTCATCGTCCCTCGCCCCATGCCGCCGGACGAGTAACGCGGGACGGTCCCACACTTGCCGTTGATTTCTCGCTGGCTGGGGATTTTGGCAATACGGACGATCAGTGCTTCCCGGGAAACACCTCGCCCGCGAGCTGTTCGGCCTTGGTGACCATGTCCCCCAGGACGTCGAGCCCCTTCTGCCAGAAGCCGGGTTCCGAGATGTCGGCCCCGGCCCGGGCCAGCAACCGCTCGGGGGCGTGGTTCGAGCCCGACTCGAGCAGCACGAAGTACCGGGAGTCCAGCCGTTTCCCTGAATCATGGTAGAGGCGGAAAATCGCCAGCAACAGCAGTTCGCCAAGCATACAAACCAGGTGATGGCTGGGAACCAAGACTGATGAAGCTTTTTACGAGCGCACCAAAAGTGGCCGAGTGATCCCATGTTGGGCCCCATGGCGCGCGGCATTCGCCGAGCCTTTGGGGCCGTAGAAATCGGATGTGTTGGCAACAGCCCGGTGTCGGGTCGCGAAAGCTTCACGGAACCGGGATTTGACTTCGACCCGCAGTCATGAACCCGCGTGGTCGGTCAACGCGACTTGCTGGTGGATCAGGTCGCCGGAACTTCTGCGTCGTGGATCGAACTTCCGAACGGGCGGTCCATGAACAACTCGAAAGCCGCCGGTGCCCCAGGAGGGACTGTGTGCCGGTGGTTGGCTCGGAAGCCCACCGGCTCAACGCGGTCGCTCGTGCGGAGGAATCGGAGTGGTGCATGTTCGAAAGGGCTGGGAATGACAATCAGGATGGATGGCTGGCAATCGACAGAAGAACATTGTCAATTTGACGGTCCGGGCCTGGGTTGAAACGACTGGTCTGTCTGCGGGGCCAGCGGGGAGTATCATCCAGCCGAGCTGACTGGCCTTGAGAAAAAGGGCGCATCTGTGTTTGCAATGAATCGGTAGGAGAATCAGGTTCGTGACATGGCCGCGGGAGCTGTGGGACGAGTCTCCGTTCTTCACTATAAAAACCTGATGCACACGAGTTGCAAGTACAACGTCAACGCATTATGTTGGCGAAGTGGGGATGCATCTCTTGGAACAACTCGTTGGTGTAGGAGTGGAGTGATGAAGCGTGTTGCCCCCCTTCCGGTGACCGTGCTGTCGGGATTTCTCGGAGCTGGTAAGACAACCCTGCTCAACTGCGTCCTCTCAAACCGTGATGGGTTGCGGGTGGCGGTGATTGTCAACGACATGAGTGAGATCAATGTCGATGCCCGCTTGGTTCGACAGGGAGGGGCTGCCCTGCACCGGGTCGAGGAGGAGTTGGTCGAGTTCAGCAATGGCTGCATCTGTTGCACGCTGCGGGAAGATCTGCTGCGGGAGGTGCGGAGGCTGGCCGAGCAGGGGGCCTTCGATTACCTGCTAATCGAATCGACCGGCATCTCCGAGCCTCTGCCAGTGGCTGAGACCTTCACGTTTGAAGACGATCAGGGGGGACGACTGTCGGACGTGGCGCGGCTCGACACCCTCGTGACCGTGGTCGATGCCGTGAACTTCGCGGAAGATTTCGCCTCCCTGGATGACCTCAACCAGCGGGGAGTGGCCTTGTCGGAGGAGGATGACCGGGACCTGGTGCAGTTGCTGGTCGAACAGGTTGAGTTCGCGAATGTGCTGGTGGTCAGCAAGGTCGATCTGGTGGCACCCGAGCGGGTGCGCGAACTGACCGCCCTGCTGCGGAATCTCAATCCTGAGGCCCGCATTCTGACGGCGGTCCGGGGGCAGGTTTCCGTCGGGGAATTGTTGAATACGGGGCGGTTCACCGAGGAGTGGGCCGCCGGAAACGGCAACTGGCTGACCATTCCCCGCGGAGCGGAGATTTCAGAGGTGGCCGAGTACGGGTTCGGAAGTCTGGTGTTTCGGGCACGCCGTCCATTTCACACCGGTCGGTTGCGCGACCTTTTGGAGGGAGGCGTCTTCAATCAGGTAGTGCGATCCAAGGGGGTGATCTGGCTGGCAACCCGTCCCGATCACGCCGCCGAATGGTCACAGGCCGGTGGGGTGTTCCAGCTGCATCCTGCCGGGCTGTGGGCGGCGGCCACCGATCCCTCGGAATGGCCCGACGATCCCCAGTTCCGCGTCGACCTCGAGTCGGTCTGGGAGGAACCGTGGGGAGACCGCCGGATTGAACTGGTTGTCATTGGACAACATCTCGCCGAGACCGCGGTGCAACAGGCCTTGTCCGACTGTCTGTTGACTGACGTCGAATTGGCCGGGGGACCCGAGACTTGGCGAACCTGGGGGGACGAGTTCGCCCCTTGGGAATCGGAGGCGCCCGAAATCCTCACCGGCGAGGATGACGCGGCCTGACCGTCCCGTGGACCCGGGCACCGGGGCCCCCCTGGCTTGTCGTGTCTCCGTTTGACCGCCCGCGGGGGACATGGCGCCCCCTGCCATCCACAGGCGATAACCAAAGTTCGTGTGTACGACTTGCCCTTATGCATATTGGATGCATAAGATCTTTGTTAGCTGATGGAACCGCGACCCGATTCCACCAGCCTGGACCTTTGGGAGACTGGAAACCATGTTGAGCAACCAACCTCTGTCCTTTGTCGCACGGTGGCATCTGCACCGGGTCGCCTGGTTCACCCTCGCGGCGCTGGTCGTCAGCCTGGGGCGGACATCAGCGCACGCATTTCCCGCCCTGATGACCGAAGGGCATGCCGACATTGGCGTGGCATTTGCCCCCTTTGAGATGGAGGCCCACGTGCATGCTGGTGCCACGGTCGATGGAATTGTCTTGGCGGCCGACCAGGAATTCGAACCGGACGAGTTGATCTTCCAGGTGGCCCACATCCAGTCCGCGCCGCTCGACAACTCTCTCGACTTCACAGGGGCAACTCCAGGTGCGCCGCTGTGGGTCCTGCCGGAGTCGTTCATTCCGGGCATTCCGTTCGTGGGCATCTCATCGGAGCATCTCGATTCCAACGACTGGGTGGGTGACCTCACCTGGAAAGTCAACGCAATCACCGCCCCGCCTGGGGGTGTCTTTTCCATGTGGACCGACGGTTTGCTTGGTCCCCAGGTGTCTGTGTCGACTCAGGATGGCTTGCCCGACCAGTTTCAACTGCCGGTGGGTTCCCACAATCACTTCAACTACGGCTTCAGCCATCTCGGACTGTACACGGTCACTTTTGAGGTCTCGGGCACGCATGTGACGGACGGCTTTCAGACGGTGACCGGAACCTACTCCTTCGCCGCTGTTCCGGAACCGGGAACCATCTCACTTGCCGGATTCGCCATCGGCTGGTTGGCCCTGGCCCTGCGGCGACGCGCCGTCGGGAACTGAGCAGGACTGGTTGCCGCGACTCGTTCCTGCAAGCGGCCGGGGGGTGTCGATGACTCTGGACCCCCACCCCGGGTTGTCGCACTCCCCGGTCTTGGTTCACTCATCCATCGCGAAGCATCCGCTCGTACTCGCAATTCTTCGTTCACTTCGGTGGGCCTACACGCCTGAGCCAGCTGCTCCATGAAACTCCCTCACCGTCAAATGCAGGTTTCCGGCCAGGTTGCTGGCCAATTTTCTGACGGGTCCCCGCGGGAAGGCATGACGCTGATCGAATTGCTGGTGGTGGTTGCGATCATGGGCGTGCTCATGTCGTTGCTGCTGCCGGCGGTCATGAAGGTCCGTGAGGTGGCCCGCCGAACCCAATGCGCGAACAACCTGCGGCAGATCGGCCTGGCCATTCATAGCTACTGTGAAAATTACGACGGGTTCTTTCCCCAGTCGACCCATGGCGCGTTGAACTTTGAGCAGTCGTGGATCATCAAGCTGGCCCCCTACTATGAGAATGTTGACTCGATCCGGATCTGCCCTGAAGATCCGCGTGCGAATGAAAAAATCGCGGAAAAGGGAACCAGTTACATCCTGAACGAGTATCTCTGTGTCGAGGGACCCCAACAGGCCCTCTCGATGCGCCACATCAGCTCGACGACCAAGACCCTCCTGATGTTCACGGCCTCGGATGATCGGGGGGTCGCGATGACCGAAGATCACACCCATTCGCGGAACTGGGTCCGCCGCCCGTTCGACCGCAACTGGCGGCGGGTGGTCGCCGATATCCAGCCATCTCGGTTCGGGGGGCCTCCACCCGGGGCCCCTCCCGAACAACGGATCGGGGGCTACGCCAATTACCTCTTCGTTGACGGACGAGTCCAGGTGATCCCGGCCTCGACCATCAAGGCCTGGGCCGATCAGTCCGATCCCCTGCTGAACTTCGCCGCCCCCAGCCGCAGTCCTGATTACCCCTGATTCTCCGGGTGGTCATCGCGAGGTCCCGGAGGGATTGCGCGCCCGGATTTCCCACAAGGTTCCATCACCATGCACTTTCCCTGCCTGTCCCGGTTGTTCCAGGCCTTCTGCCAGCGTGCCCGTATCCGAACCTCCCGGCGACGGGTCATCCCGGGGCGGGGGGCATCCCTCATGCCGCTGGAGTCGCGCGTGCTGTTGACTGGCACTCCGGTGCTCGACCACTTCCACACCACGGAACATGTCGATCTGAACATCGGCCACAACTTTGCCGCCAACACCTGGTCACTGATGGTCCGCGACGCGGATGAGGCCGTCAGTCGCTCCACTGACAATGCGCTGCTGTACGTGGGTGCCGCCGCCGCTGCCACGCGTCCCGTCAGTGCGAATTTCAATTTTCTGGGGGTGGGCCCTGGAGAGACCTTTTACCAGTTGACCGCCACCCAGGATCCCGACCTGATCTACCTGGGAGCGGCCGCCTACGGCGTCACCGCGGGACAGGTCGACGCCTACCCGGTCAATGCGGAATCCAAGCAGCGTTTGTCTGGATCGGCCCGCTGGCTGAAGGCGAGCCTCGTCAATGTCGAACACTTCACACCCTCCGGGCAGGTGGGGAACGGGAAGTTCTCGGTGTGGATGAACTCCGGGCCCACCGTCCTGATGGCCAGCCATAACGATGGCGTCAACAACCCCAACACCAATGGCTTCGATTCCACCGATGGAATCTCCACGGATGATGCGTTCTGGATCGGCGCCGGCGGTCACAACCATTTCAACTATGGCTTCTCTCAAGTCGGTCGGTATGAAGTGAGTGTACGCCTCTCCGGCTATTTCGGCGACAATGGCAATTCGTCCACCGCGAACACCGCCGGCTTCCGCCAAAGTGATGTGTTCAAGCTCTTTTTCTCGGTCCGCAACATTGGACAGCTGGAGTTCGATTCGTCGGAGGTGGTCGTGGCCGAAAGTGTCGGCGACGCCTCCCTGCGCGTTCGGCGCGTGGGTGGTACGGATGGGCAGATCACCGTGAATTACGCCACCAGCAACGGGACCGCCACGGCGGGGGCGGACTATACGGGAACGTCCGGCACGATCACCTTTCTCGATCGTCAGACCGAAGCGTTTGTGTCGATTCCCGTCACCGATGATGCCCTGGAAGAATCGGCTGAAACCTTACTCGCCACGCTCTCAGCACCCGGCCCCGACAACCTGGCGACCTACATCAGCAGCCTCACGGGAGACAACAGCAGTCTGCTCGCCGCGAATGTGGTCTCCCTGGTCACGATCACCGACAACGATACCGTGATCGAACAGCTCGTGGTCGAAGCGGGAGCCGATCGGGCAGTCGCCGAGGGGGAACTCATCTCCCTTGCTACGGCCACCTACAACTCTCCACTCCCTGCCAACCAACTGACCCTGACTGTCAATTGGGGCGACGGCACCAGCGAGCCGGGCGTTCTTGTGCCGACTTCCGGGACCAACAGCGGGACCATCGCCAACACCCACCGCTATGCCGACAATGGCAGCTACACGGTGACTCTCACCCTGACCGACGGCACCACCACCGTGACCGACAGCTTCGTCGCCACGGTTTCGAACGCCGCGCCGGTGGGTGGCACGATCTCCGGGCCGGCCGCGGCCGTGCGGGGTCAGGCGGTCACCTATAGCCTTCCCTTCACCGATGCCGGGACGGCCGACACGCACACGGCCTCGATCCACTGGGGGGATGGGACCTCATCGACCGGACTGGTGACGGAAGCGGCGGGGGTGGGAACGGTCAGCGGATCGTACCTCTACACCACCGCCGGCAACTACACGATCACCTTCACCGTGACCGACGACGACGGGGGCACGGTCATCACGACCAAATCGATCTCCATCGTCGCGGCCAACCTGCAGACCAGCGAATTGGATCCCACCAAGACCGACCTCTATGTCGGCGGCACGACCGGGAATGACACGATCGCCCTGGCCCTGTCGGGCACCAACACGACCGTCACCATCAACGCCTTCGTGGTTGGTTCGTTCGCTCCCACAGGTCGCATCGTCGTCTTCAGTCAGGCCGGGAATGACAATGTCGCGATCGCCTCCAGCATCACCCGCGCCGCGTGGTTGTACGGTGACGACGGCAACGACACCCTCACCGGCGGCGGTGGCAACGATGTGCTGGTCGGCGGGGCGGGGACCGACTCGTTGGTCGGTGGAGCCGGGAATGACACCTATCTGTTCGATGCCGATGTCGCGTTGGGCATCGACACCGTCAATGACAGTGCCGGGGTCGACACGTTCGACTTCGCGGCCACCACCGGCCAGGCGATCGCCCTGAACCTCGGGCTGATCACCGCTCAGGTGGTGAATCCGAACCTCACACTCACGCTGACCTCGGCGTCTGCCATCGAGAATGTCATTGGCGGCAGCCTCGCCGATACGCTGATCGGGAATTCGCTCGCCAACCTGTTCATCGGCGGCCCCGGCAACGACACCGTCACAGGTGCCGCCGGCAATGACGTCTACCAGTTCGACGTCGATGACAACCTGGGGGCCGACACCCTCAATGAAACCGGTGGCGGCGTGGATACGCTCGACTTCTCGCCGACAACGGGCGTGGGGGTGACGATCGACCTGTCGCTGGCGACCGTCCAGACGATCTTGGCAGGGCGACTGACACTGGTCCTGGGCTCTGCGACGACGTTCGAAAACGTCATTGGTGGCGCAGGCAACGACAGCCTCACAGGCAATAGCTTGGTGAACGTGCTGACTGGTGGAGCGGGGAACGACTCCCTCGCGGGCGGGACCGGCAACGACAGCTATCTGTTCGATGCCGACTCCAACCTCGGCACCGACACGCTGACCGAGACCACGACCGGAGGGACCGACCTGCTCGACTTCACCGGCACCTCGGCGGGAGTGACGCTCGATCTGTCGCTGGCGGCTGTGCAGGCCGTCAACGCGAACCTCTCGCTGATTCTGCAGAACGGGGGTGTCTTCGAAAACGCGACTGGCGGTGACGGAGCCGACGTGTTGCTGGGCAACGCCCTGGTCAACGCACTGACCGGAGGGGCGGGGAACGACAGTCTCAACGGTGCGGCGGCGAACGACACCCTGACTGGTGGCCTGGGAGACGACACGCTCGCCGGTGGTCTCGGGAACGACACGTACCTCTACAACGCCAACACGGCTCTGGGCAGTGACACTCTGGTCGAGCTGACTGGAGAGGGAATCGACCTGATCAACTTCGCCTCCACGACCTCCCGGGCCGTGACCCTGAACCTCGGTCTGACCACCTCGCAGACCGTTGTCACCAGCAACCTCAACCTCACCCTGAACGCGGCCGACGGTTTCGAGAACGTCATCGGCGGTTCACTGGCCGACACGCTGACGGGGAATGCGTTGGCCAACACGTTCGTGGGTGGACCGGGGAACGACACACTGGCGGGTGGGGCTGGCGACGATGTCTACAGCTACACCACGAGTGCCGCGTTGGGGACCGACTCGGTGGTGGAACTCGTCGGGGAAGGTGTCGATGCGCTCGACTTCTCGCTGACCACGACGCTCGCGGTCGCCGTGAATCTGGGATTGAGCACCACGCAGGTGGTGAATGCGAATCTGTCGCTGGTGCTGAATGCCGTCGATACGGTCGAGAACGTCACCGGCGGGTCACTCAACGACACCCTCACGGGGAACACTCTGGCCAATCGACTGGTGGGGAACGCCGGGCTCGATGCGCTGGTTGGCGGTGCCGGGAATGACACGCTCGACGGCGGCCTCGGCAACGACAACCTGCAGGGAGGAGCGGACAACGACACCTACCTGCTCGATGCCGATCTGGTGCTGGGAACCGACACGCTGACGGAATTGGCCGGGGGGGGAATCGACACGCTCGACTTCTCGCAGACGACTGGCAAGACGATTGCCGTGAACCTGGGGCTGATCACGGCTCAGACCGTGACCGCCAGCAACCTGACGCTGACGCTGAATGCCGCCGACACGATTGAAAACGCCATCGGCGGGACGCTCAACGACACCCTCACCGGCAACGCCCTCGCCAATCGCCTCGACGGCACCGCCGGGATCGACACGCTGCAGGGACTGGCCGGCGACGACACGCTGATCGGCGGCCTCGGCAACGACAGCTTCGCGTTCAACACCGGCAGTGCCCTGGGGATCGACACCCTGGATGAATCGGCCGGCGGTCTCGACACGCTCGACTTCACGACGAGCACGGCGTTGGGGGTCACGGTCAACCTGGGAATCGCCACGACTCAAGTCGTGAATGCCAACCTCAGCCTGATCCTCGGGGCCGACAACACGTTCGAGAATGCGACCGGTGGGTCGCTGGCCGACGCCCTGATCGGGAATGCGTTGGCGAACACCCTCACTGGCAACGGTGGCAACGACACGTTGAACGGCGGGGCCGGGAACGACACCCAGGTCGGTGGCTTGGGGGATGACACCTATGTCTTCGCGGCGAACAGCGCGTTGGGGACCGACACCCTCAACGAATCGGCCGGTGGGATCGACACGCTCGACTTCTCGGGCACGACTGCGACTGCGGTCACCGTCAACTTGGGCAACGCCGCGAGCCAGGTGGTGAATGCCAACCTGTCGTTGGTCCTGGGATTGGCGACCGCCTTCGAGAATGCGACCGGCGGCGGCGGGAATGATGTACTGACCGGCAACACCCTCGCCAACGTCCTCACGGGGAACGCCGGGAATGACACGTTGATCGGTCTGGCTGGGAACGACACGCTCGCCGGTGGCCTGGGTGACGACAGCTATCCGTTCACCGCGACCGCGGCACTGGGAACTGACGCACTGTTGGAAGCGGCCGGTGAGGGGCTCGATCTGCTCGACTTCGGTGCCACCACGGTCGCCGTCACGGTCAACCTCGGCCTGACGACGACGCAGGTCGTGAACGCGAACCTGTCACTCACCCTGAACGCCGTCGACACGTTCGAAATGCTGATCGGCTCAACCTTGAATGACACCCTGACCGGCAACAGCGTGGCGAACGTGATCTTCGGCGGGGCGGGGAACGACACGATTGTGGGTCTCGCCGGTCGAGATGTGCTGTTCGGCGGCAATGGCAACGACAATCTCAACGGTGGCGATGACGAAGACATCGTCATCGGCGGGCTGACGACGTACTACAGCGAGTCGACGAAGGTGCTCGACCGGGTCGCGATCGCGGCGATCTGGAACGAATGGACCCGCGTCGACCTCGCCTACGCCAACCGGATTACCAACCTCAAAAACGGCGGCGGTCTCAACGGGACCTACAAACTGAGCACGCTCACCGTGCTGACCGACAGTTCGACGATGCTCGATACCTTGGCCGGCGGCCTGGCCCTGGACTGGTTCTGGCAATTCACCGGCGATTCGATCAGCGATCTGAACAACGGAGGAACGGAGACGGTGAACTGAAACAGGGGAGGCCACGTCGTGTCGACGAGCTTCCAGCTTGTCGCACGAAACACCGTGTTGTCTCATGAATTCGCTGGCAAAAAAAGGGGGGCGCAGCTCGTGTCCGGCATAAACGAGCTGCGTCCCCCTTGACGCACGCCGACAGTGACACGCTGAATCGAAACGATCTTACTTCGCGGGAAACACCTCGGCCGCGAGTGTTTCGGCCTTGGTGACCATGTCGCCCAGCACGTCGAGCCCCTTCTGCCAGAAGCCGGGTTCCGAGATGTCGGCCCCGGCCCGGGCCAGCAGCCGATCGGGGGCGTCGATCGAGCCCGACTCGAGCAGCTCGAAATACCGGGGGACGAACCGCCTCCCCTCTTCCTGGTACATGCGGTACAGAGACAGCACCAGCAGTTCGCCAAACACGTACGCGTAGCAGTAGAACGGGGTGTGGACGAAGTGCGGAATGTAGGCCCAGCCCCAGCGATACGGCTCGAACATGTCGACCGCGTCGCCATAGAGCCGGCCATTCGCCTGCCACCAGAACTCGCACAGCTGTTCGCTCGACAGCCGTTCCTGTCGGCGGGCGTTGTGCACCAGTTGTTCGAACCGGGTCAGCACCGTCTGCCGGAAGACCGTGGCGAAGGCGTCTTCGATCTTGCTGCAGAGCAGGCCGAGCCGCACCTGGGGATCGCGGGTGGTCTCCATCACGTGGTCGAACGTGAGGAATTCGCCCATCACGCTGGCGGTTTCGGCCGTGGTCAGCGGGTGATGGAAGTTGAAGTAGGTCTGCTTCCGCGACAGGTACTGGTGAATGCCATGCCCCAG
>DNUF01000224.1:9107-9394 GCA_003508595.1 Planctomycetaceae bacterium | reverse complement strand
ATGATCGGGGGGCCAGTTGGGGAGTTTGAAGTGTCGCTCGGGCAATGCGTTGAGTCCCGACGGCTGGTTGGAGAATTGGCCGGACCAATCGAGGAAACCGGCAATGTACCGGCAAGGCAGGGCGTGGAAGTCGATTGAGAATGAGAACCAGGGAGTGCGGGCGGGATCTATCAATCAATCGCGGGATCGCGAAAGTTCCGGCATGGCCGGGATGGTGAGGCACCGGTGGCACCCTTGGGAAGACGGGGGGGACGTCGGGTCTTCGTTCCCATGAAGCATGGGCCTAT
>DNUF01000224.1:0-8906 GCA_003508595.1 Planctomycetaceae bacterium | reverse complement strand
GTGGGCCTGGAGGGAGTGTTTTCGTGAGTGGTGAAGGTGTCCCCGAGTGTCCCCCCGGGAACGCAATCGGGACTTGTTCCACCGGGGGGAGTTCCGAATCTTTCCCGCGCACCGGTTGAAGTCCGCCAGTGGGTGACGTAACCTACACCCGCTTGCCGACGACGTCTACGAGTGTGGTGCGTGTCTGCCCTCCTCTGGGAGGGTTCGTTTCGACGACTCCCGCATACTTCCCCAACCAAACTCCAGCCGGCCGATCCGCCGGGGTGCACATGCAGTCGCTCAGCTTTGCCAATTACCTGGAAGATTCGACATACGCCTTTCTCGCATTGAACGCGTTGCTGGGTGTGTATTTTGTCATTGTGGTCTGGCGTCGAACCAGCCAGTTGCGATTCCGGTCCGACGAGTCGGAAGAGAAGTTCATCACCGAGTTCAATTCGCTGGTCAGTGCTCACGACTATGAGTCGGCCATGAAGCTCTGCGATTATGACTTTCGGGCTCTGCCCCGACTGTGCATGATCATCCTGGGGAATCGGGATTCGAGCTACCGCCAGATTCGGCAAGTGGCCGCTGACAGCATGCAGCGTCACATTGTGGCTGACCTGGAGCACAGACTGAGCTGGATTGCGACGGTCATCAAGAGCGGTCCATTGCTGGGGCTGTTTGGCACCGTGCTGGGTATGATGGCAGCGTTCGCCCGTATTGGTACGGGTGAAAAGGTTCAGCCATCACAGATTGCCGAAGAAATCAGTATCGCCCTCATTTGTACGGCGATGGGTCTGGCGACGGCAATTCCCCTGGGCTACATCCTTTCGAACCTGACCATTCGGGTTCGGCGTCTGCAGGAGTCGCTGGGAGCGGGGTTGGCCCGTGTGCTCGAGCCTTTCCGCGAAGTGGAATCCTGAGCCGCCCGGCGATTGGAGTTGATCGATGAGCGGTTCCGGGTTTTCCGCTGGCGACGACGATGATTCGCCGTTGATGCCGCACAAGCCGATTCATGATGAAGCGAAGTTCGACATCACTGCGATGATCGACCTTGTCTTCATGATGAACATCTTTTTCCTGGTGACATCGGTCACGGCGGCACTGGCGGAGGTTGATTTGCCGACCGCTCGGCGGGTGGCTCCGTCCGATCGGGACAATTCGGTCTTGATCACCATCCTGGGGAATGCGGACCCCAACTCCGTACGGGTTTACGACGGCGAGTCGGGAGATGGAAAGCCGATTCCCGAGGTGGGAATGGAAAAGCGGATTCGGGAGTTGGCGGAAGCTGGTGTTCGCGAGCAAAAGCCGACGATCCTGATCAAGGCGGAAAAGACGGTGCGATTGCGTGACCTGTCCCGCGTGGCGAGTGTGGCTTCGGCGGTGCCCGGCACCGAATTGAAGGTTGCCGTGGTTGAACAGGAGTGACCCCGATGCCGATCCGATTGCGATGCAACGCGTGCGGGGCGGTCCTGAATGTCGGCAGCAAACTGGCCGGCAAAACGGTCGAATGCATCGAGTGCGGCGCGTCTCTCAAGGTGCCGTCGGCAGCGGCCGAGCCCGCAGAGTCAGGTGAGGAGGCTGCCGCCGATCGTCGTCGGGCGTTGCCGCAGCGGGAGCCGGCGGCGGAGGAACGGGCGGTTGCCGCTCCGGTTGTCTCGGCGGGACGGGAGGCACTTCAAGGGGGCGATTCGCGAGCTGCCGAGGGGGGGGACAGCCCTGCGTCCACACCAAAGAAGTCACCCCAGCCGCGACCTGTCAGGGCTGCCCGCAAGAAATCGGGTCGGGCTTCGCAGAGTCACGATGATGAAGCTCCGTTGATCAAGCCGGCGGAGGCATTGGACTGGGAAGAACTGGTCGACATGACCGCGATGGTGGATATCGTCTTCTTCCTGCTGATTTTCTTCCTCGTGACGTCAATGAAGCAGATTGATTCGACGATTCCAATGCCTCCTCCCACTCCCCCCGAGTCATCCCAGGGGCGTGGAGGCGGTCCGTCGGATCTCGATTCCAATGATGCGGCAATCACAGTGCGCATCGAGGCCAATGACGCCATCTTTCTCGATGATGTTGAGGTGAAAGATGAGCAGGATCTGAAACTCAAGCTGTCTCAGTTGCGCGACAGTGCGGCACGCCCCGACAGCATGCTCGTGGTGGGGCATGGCGATGCCAGTCATGGAACCGCGGTGATGGTGCTCGATTCTGGTCGGGTGTCGGGCATCGAACACATCAAGTTTTCCATTCGCAGCGAAAACGACTAGCGAATTCAGCGGGCACCAGCGAGGCGGCAATCCAGCAGGAGTACCAGGCCAGTGAGTCAAGTCAGGGCTGCGAATTCGACAAAATCCTCGTTCGAGGTCCCGAAGTCCTATGTCAAGACTTCGCCCTTCGAGCGGGTCAGTTCGCTGTTGCTCACGGTTGTTGCTGCCCTCGTGCTGACGGTCGGCGTGCTTTCGATGTCTTTCGTTTCGAAGACCAAGTTCAAGCCCCCCGAGCCGATCGCCATCGAACTCACGGAAGACCCCGGGGGATCGGAAGACGGGGCGGCGGGTGAGACCCTGCGAGTCGATTCGGCACTTCCGGAAGTCCCCGACGCGAGCCCGGATGCCGAGGTTGTCTCGGATGTGCGTGAGACCGCAGGAACATTCGAGGCATTTTCTGAGATTGCGACATCAATGGTCGCCAGTGGTGAAGGGTCGGGCGGAGGCAGCATGAGCGTCGATGCCGGGACTCTGGAATCGGAAGTTGGACTGCGCAATGCCGGAACCCCCGGCAGTGCCAAGGGGACCGGCCGTCGCCCGCTGGGGCGGGGGAAGGGAAAAGGCGGATTCCCCCGGGAGGATCGCTGGAATGTGCGGTTCAGCAGTCTCGGTTCCATCGATGAGTACGCCAAACAGCTGGACTACTTCGGGATTGAGTTGGCGGCGGTTGTAAACGGCAAGATGACCTACCTGTCGGAATTCACGGGAGCCCGTCCCAAGATGCGGACCGTCGCCAGCGGCAAAGACGAGACCCGCCTGTATTTCACCTGGCAGGGGGGCGAACGCAAACAGGCCGATGTCCAGCTGTTCCGCAAGGCCGGGCTGGATGTGGGAAATGCTCCCCTGCTGCATTTCTACCCCAAGGCGACGGAAGACGCACTCGCGCTGCTGGAATTCAAGTACAAGAACCGCAAGGCCAATGAGATTCGCCGGACGTTTTTCGAGGTGAACCCCACCAAGGCCGGGTACGAATTCAGTGTCGTCCGACAGACGTATCTGAAATGACACCATGGCGACCGGGGTGACGTATCGCGGGCCAGTACAATCGCGGGCCAGTACAATCGGTGCGTGCGCCCGTGGGGCCAAAACTTGGCGACCGTCAAGTCGCGTGGGAGTTCTGGGGAGGGACCGCGAAGGGAAAATCGCCGTCGCGCACCAACTCCAGCGGGAGCGGCCGCTGTCCGGCAACATGTGCTGGTCATGCCAGGCAGCTCTGGGAATCGGGAGGCGGGGGAATCCGGGACGAATTGATCGGCTTTCGCCGCGCTCGTTCGGCATCGGGAAAGGTCGCGACGCTGACCAACTTGGGGGGGCTGGACCTGTCACGTGGACCAGGTGAATTGTTCCTGCAGGAAAGAGCGCGGGGTGCGCGGTTGTGGGGCCGTGCCGAAGCCGTGCGGAACAAGGGGGCTCCTTGACAGTCCGCAGGGGCACCCATAGCATCGGAAGTTGAGGAACGAGCCGCTTTTTGCTGAACCTGCTCGTGTTTCTGTCGTTGATCCGGGGCACGCACTGTTTGGGGGTTGAATGGCCTGTCGTCGACCTCGATTTCCCATCGCTCTGATGGTGGGAATGGTGTTTTTATGGGCTGGCTTGGCCCCGGTCACAGCACGTGCCGCGACCGAAGAGCAGATCAAGACGGGGATTGCCCGGGCGATCGCCAAGATCAAGCAAACGATCGGCAGTCACGCCGGAGGGCAACTGGCCCTTTCAACCCTCGCCCTGCTGAAGGCCGAAGTCCCTGCGACCGACCCTGTCGTCGCGGATGCGCTGAACCGCTTGAGTGGCAATGTCCGCAATGGGGTCTACGCTCCGGTCGATCATCACCGGTACGAGGCGGGGGTCACGCTGATGGCGTTCGGGTCGGCCGACCCGGTGAAGTTCAAGCCCCAGATCGAGGCAGTCACAGCCTATATTCTCGAATCCCAGGAAGCCCATGGGGGCTGGTTCTATCCGGCCGGCCAGCATGGTGTGGCGGGGAGCGTCCAGCATGGTGACACCAGCATCTCGCAATACACGTTGCTGGGACTGTGGGAGGCATCCCGGGCTGGGATCAACATTCCCAAGAAGGCTTGGGACCGGGCAGCGGCCTGGCACCTGCAGACTCAGTTGCGTGATGGTGCTTTCACCTACCACCCCAGCCCCACGAATGTGAATCCCCTCGGGACGCACTCGATGACGGTGGCGGGAACCGCCAGCCTGCTGCTGGCCCGCATGATGCTCTATCCGGAAGCGAGTGACCTGCCGACGGAAGAAGTGGAAGAAGGGCCGGCAACAGCCGAGGCCAGGGCGGCCAAGAAGAAGAAATCGATGGCGGTCAAGTACGGCATCCTGGTGCCTGCTCCCGACGATGAGAAGGAGCCCGAACCGGGCGCTGCCCCGGCGGCCGCGAAACCCAAGGTCCTGCAGGGGGATGATTCCGGCTATAAGGCCGGGGTCAAACTGACCTCCGTGTCCAACGGGGCGGCACGGGGATTGAAATGGCTGGCAACGAATTACCGGGTGAATCTCTCTGTCGGGCAGGGGGCCATCCTGGGACAGCAGTGGAATTCCTACTATCTCTACGGGCTGGAGCGAATGGCGGCCCTGACCGGGCTGGTTGAGATCGCCGGCCGAGACTGGTACCAGGATGGCTGCGACTTCCTGCTGACCACACAGATGCAGGATGGTGGCTGGAACATGGATCAGGCGGGGGACGCGGCCGACACCTGTTTCGGCTTGATGTTCATGGTCAAGGCCACTGAAAAGACCATCAAGAAGATTCCGAAGGGGCCACGCCGGCAGAAATTGGCTGGTGGCGTGTTGGTCGGGGCCCGCGGACTGCCGGACGATCTCGCCAACCTGCAGGTTGGCAAGGTGGGGACGAAGCCGCGCAAGGCCAAGGGCGCGGTGGATGAACTGCTCGGTGAGCTTGAAAAACTCGATCCGACCCAGATCGAGGCGGTGCAGGATGCGATTGTCGACACCGTGGTCAGTGAAGACCCCGAAGCCTTGGTCGGACAGCAGGAGCGATTGCAGCAGTTGTCGCGGGACCGCCGGGTGGAAGTCCGCCGCACGGCTGTCTGGGGTTTGGGTCGCACGAACAATCTGGCATCGATTCCCTATCTCCTCGAGCGTCTGGAAGATGTCGATCTTTCGGTCATCACAGAAGCACGCAATGCGTTGCGGTTCATGACCCGGCAGCCGAACTTCCTGGAACTCTCGGAAACCCCGACCCCTGAAGAACTGGCGGCCGTTGCCCGCGAAGCCCGCAGGTGGTACCTCTCGGTTCGTCCCTACACCGAGCGGGATGATCTGCAGGACCTGCGGGAGAAGCTGCCGTGACATTGTCGTGACGCCGGCTGGCCATGATCAAAGTCTCTCGGCAATGACCGAGGTCCGTGTCCCCGGCGTCCATTGCCTCGAATTGAGCCGCACCTGAGTTCTGCTTTGCAATCTTCCGGTCTGTGGCTGCCTTCCTGGTTCACCCCTCGAGAAACCGCTTTCGAACATGGCCCACCTGGAAATCCGCCCCCGTTCCGGCGCGACTCAAGTGCATTCGCTCGACCGGAAAACTCCGGTGACGATTGGCTCTTCACCGGCCGCCGATGTGCCGCTTTCGGCGCAGGGTGTGTTGGCGATCGAGTGCCGGATCCTGTGGAACGGCGATGCCTACCAGATGACCTCGGTCAATCCCGAGGGGGTGGCCCTCAATGGAACGACCATCCGCAAGGGGATCCTGGTGGATGGCGACCGGTTGCGGATTGCGGATACGGAGTTCGTCTTCGTTGACGTGGCCGAGAGCATTCCCGTCAAGGAGACTCCGCCGGTCGGGGAGGATGTTCGTCTCAAGTTCGACGATGAACCGGCAGTTCGACCGGGACAGCGCCGCCCGTCGCCCCCGGCCCGCCCTTCTGAGGGCCGGGGAACCGGACGACCGGGGAAGGGGGGGGATGCCGACGGCGGAGGTTTCGAGGTCCGGCAACCTGCCGCTGAACCCCGGGGGGGACGTCGTGGTGATGAAGAACGCAAGGGGCCGCGTTCCCGTGTCCCGCTTGAGGATGATGATGATGGGCGGCCCTATGATGTGACCGGAGGCGGCGTCTCCAATCCGTTGCAGGAAGCGCTGGCCGATGTGCTTCCGGAGTCGAAAAAAGAAAAGCCGATGCTGGCTCGGGGCGGTGGCCTGGTGGGGGCGGGGGAGGCCCCGGAACCATCGCTCAGGGAAATGGCCGGTTCGATCCTGAAGTCGAAACCACGGCGTCCCGGTGAGGAAGACCTGGCCCGCTCGCCCCTGGTTGTCGGCATGTCGATCGCCGCCGCCGTTCTCGCCGTCGCGGCTGGGACGCTCTGGTTTGTGCTCGCCCGTGAGTTCATGAACCGCAAGTTTGAGTCGGCACAATCGGCACTGGAGGGTGGGCAGTTTGCCGAGGCGATCGAGGGCTTCACCAAGTTTGCCTCCGATTACCCCAAGTCGGACCAGGCGAAGCAGGCCAAGGTCAATATCGGAAAGGCCCGTGTCGAACTGGCCCTCGCGGGGGCGGTTCCCGATTGGGAAAACGGTCTGAAGTCGCTCAATGAGTTTGTGTCCCAGCACAGGGACTCGAATGATTTCCGTCCGGACGATTCGCTGCTGCGGATGTTCGCCCGCCAGTCGGCGGACCGCATCGCACTGGGGGCGGCCAAGATGGCGGAGAGCACCAAGCGCCGTCCGCTGCTGGCCACCTCCGCGGACGCCCGGCAGTTGCTCGACATCCTCAGTCCTCCGGAAGACAAGCCCGAGAATCAGCTTGCCGCGATCTCTGCGGCGCTCAAATCGGCCGAATCGGCGATCCTTCAGCAGGAGACCTTTGATGCGGCCATTGCCCAAATGAAGGGGGCCAATGAGCAGAAAGCTCCGCTGCAGTCCCTGCAGACCTATGGCAAACTGCTGGATCGATATGCCGTGGCGGCGACCGACAAGTCGATTCAGGCCCAGGTCAAGGCTTCGCTCGAGGTCGAGCGGTCGGGGATTGATCGGCGCGAGAGTCCTGTGGTGGAGGTCTCCGCATCGCCGGCTCTGCCTGATCTATCAACGCTCAGTTTCAATCGACGTGTTCGTGCCCGTACGGACGTCACCTCGGTCAACACGGTGACGGTTGCAGTGGCGGAGGGGGCGCTGTTTGCCTGCGACACCATCACGGGAGATGTCCTCTGGCGGCGTTCGGTGGGACTTGGGACTCCGTTTGCCCCCATCTCGGTGCAGTCAAAGCAGGCCGGGTATCTGGTCTGGGATTCTGCCCGGGGACAACTGGTCTGCGTGGCGGAGCGGACGGGAGAGCCGATCTGGAGCACCCCCCTGCCATCCTCTCCCGTGGGACGTCCGCTGATCCACGAGGGGCAGATCTTTCTGGTTTCCGAAGGTTCGACTCTTCTCCAGGTTGACCTGCAATCGGGTGAACTGGTGAGCGAATTGAAGTTCAACCAGCCGATCGTCGGCCCCCCTGCGGTGTCTTCGCAGGGGGACCGAATGTACCTCGCGGGGCGCGAATCGATCCTGTATGTGCTGAGCCGTCGCCCCTTGGCGTGTGAACAGGTGGTCTGGCTTGGCCAGGCGGCCGGATCGATCCGGGCTCCCATGCTGATGCTGCGCGACTATCTGCTGCTGGTTGAGAATGCCGGAGCCGAGGTCAGCCAGTTGCGGTTGCTCGACACCTCGCGCGATCCCAAGGCTCCCCGGGAGATTGCCCGGGGGACCGTGGAAGGTCAGGTCTACGATGCGCCGGTCGTCCGGGGCAAGCAGGCGGTTGTGGCCTCCACGCCGGAACGGCTCACCGCGTTCGTGATTGCCGAGACGGGTGACGCCCAGTCGCTCAGCAAGGTGGCCAGTTACCAGGTGCCCGGTCCGCAGAATGTGCCGATGCATGTTCTGCTGGGACCGGATGACCAGTTCTGGATGTCGAGCACAGCCCTGCGGCGTTTCGACGTGAAGGTCGACAGCATCGTCCCGGACAAGGCCCAGATTGCGGTCGGGTTGACCGCCCAGCCACTCACCTCGGCGGCCGATTCGCTCTACCTCGGGCGGCGTGTTCCGTTCAGCCCGGCCGTCCTGCTGGGGTGTGCCGAACGTCAAAAGATGCTGCTCGAATGGCAGACCGTGCTGGGGGCTCCGGTGTTGGCCGCCACGGCTCCGGCAGCCGACGGCTCGGCCATTGCCGTCACCGCGCAGGGGGACGTGTTCCCCGTCTCTGCGGCCAAGCTGGCGAAGGGGAGTTTCGAACTCCAGCCGACCACCACCCTGGCTGTGGATGAGAAATCGGTGGTCCCCCTGGGGGCATCGCTGATGCCGGATGGACGTGTGGCCGCCTGGTCGGGAGGTGAGTCGCCCCGGTTCTGGATCGTCGGGAACGACTCGGCACCGCGCGAAACCAAGCTCGACCTGGCGCTGCAGACCGCCCCCGTCCGTTTGGCCGAGGGATTTGTGCTTCCGCTGCCGGGACGCCTGCGCTTCCAGCCCCGCGGGACGGGGGGCAGCCCGGTCCAGGAATGGACGGCACCGGTGCAGGCGGCCGCGGCCCCTGTCTGGCGTGGTCTGCTGCCCGTCGATGACAACACGTTTGTGGCCCTCGACGCCAACGGACGGCTCATGCAGGGGCGCTACCAGTCGAACCCCAAGCCCCATGTGGCCGAAGTGGGGAAGTGGGAGGC
>DNUF01000086.1 GCA_003508595.1 Planctomycetaceae bacterium | reverse complement strand
TTCATCCTTCCTCCTTCCGCCTTCCTCTGTGCCGATTGTCCACCCACCCCTCCGCCACCCGCGCCCGTTGGCCCGCCGTGATCAGGGGGATTTCGGCTTGGTCGAGGAAGGGGAGGTGGCTTTGGCCGTCGGTCGGAACGAGCACCCAAAGTCCGGGACAGGGGGCG
This sequence comes from Planctomycetaceae bacterium, assembly GCA_003508595.1. Classification (GTDB taxonomy): domain Bacteria; phylum Planctomycetota; class Planctomycetia; order Planctomycetales; family Planctomycetaceae; genus UBA10511. Next base: position 8,566 of record DNUF01000086.1, on the reverse strand, counting down.
TCGTGGCCGACGGTGTCGCGGAGGGTTTCGAGCACCGACATCAGGTCGTACCGGGCAATCAGGCCGGGGTTGACCAGCAGGACTTGTCGTGGCTCTTGTGCCAGTCGTTCGATCAGCCGGGGACGAATCCGGCTGATCAGGTACGTCAGGTTTTTCCAATCTTCGCTCGCGGGATTGGCCCCATCGGCCCGCTCGACCACGTCCCAATCGACTTCCAGTTCGCTGGCCTCCTGTTGCAACAGTTCAAAGAACAGTTCGTCAAAAGAAATTCGGCAGAGGGGAAATCGCCGCAGCAATTCCGCCTCGGCAGCACGCATCCGGCTGGGACGCACCGTCAACACGAGGAACCCCCCCCGCTGCCAGGCGTGCTGCAATCGCTCTTCAAAGGTCCGCGCCTCGGCCACATCGGGCGTCACCTCGACTTGCCGTGATGTGTGGGCCGTCGAATTCCGCATGGGAATCGATGAGCCCGAGGTGAACTGCGGCGTCGTCTCACGCCGCAGGTACTTGCCGGCACCGATGTCCCACCGCACATCCAGCCCCACCAGTTTCAGCAGGTCGTCGAGTTCCGTACGATCGGGCAGAGGCTGGGCCGCGGGGTAACGGCTGGCGACCCGCTCGCGGATCTCCGCCACGGTGAACCCCTTGAGTGGCTCCCCCAACCCCAGGCCGCTGAGTGCGCCCATCCCCAGCCGCAAGGCCCGCTCGGCCGACATCCCCCGGGGATAAATCTCCTGCCGTGTCGAGACCGCGGCGGTCAGTCCCATCGCCGCCGCCAGGTTCAACAAGCGCTCGTTCGTGAAGGGTTGGCACCCCAGCGGCTGCGGGGGTTGTGGAACGTCGTAGAGTTCCTGGAAAACACGCATGGGCGAGGCAAGCGGGTCAGACTTCGCCAGGCGGTCGGCCACCTGCCCAAGTTTCTCGGCAAACACGGCCAGTTCCTGCGAACAGGCCACGACCACCTTGCCGGCGACCCGACGCAATTGGAACCGCCGCTGGGCCATCTGGTCTTCGGTCTCGACCGCCGCCCGAGCGACCGCCGAGGCCAGCTGGAGGGCCTGCGCGGCATCGACCGAGTTCGCGGCCGGGCGCAGCAGGATGGTCAGATCGATCAGTTCCCCGATCGTCACCACGCCCCCCAGCCGCTGGATCTGCTCGCACAGTTCCGTCCGCAGCAAGGTGACCTGCGGATCTTTGCTCCAGCGGTTGCGGTCGGCCGAGATCACCGCTCCCACCCGGGCGCGGCTGATCTGCAGCACCTCAGCCACTTCGCTCTGGCTGGGCCAGGTATTGGGCGACTGCCCGCCGGGGCCGAGCGATCCCAGCACTCCCTGGCGGATGTTCCACTCCCCTTCTTTCTTGGGGTTGCGCAGGCCGACAATGCGCTGATGCAAGGCCTCGAGGCTGGTGGGACCAGCCGTTTCTTCGTCGGGGGGCGGTTCGGGGCGGCGCGCGGGAACGACGTCGGGAAACCGCTCGCGCAGGTTCCCGACAAAGGCGATGATTTCCTGGCGGGTCTGGTTCCCCACCCCCTTCATCAGGTGAATGTCGCCAATGGGGAAACCCAACAGCTCGCGAACCGTCACCACATTGGCCCGCTCGAGCGCGTTGCGGGCCCGGGTCGAAAGGCCCAGGGCCGACACGGGTGTTCCCAACTCGGCCTTGTCGAACGACACCCCCACGTCGATCTCGGCCCCCTGGGGGGTGGTGATCTTTCGTTGGTCGGCCTGGGTAAAGACGTGCCGCCAGGCAGTCTGCATGTCGTAGGCGCTGTCGAACCGCCGGGCGGGATCGCGGTCCAACGCCCGCTGGAAGAAGGCGATCAGTCCGTCGCGCAGGCTGGGGTCGAACTTCTCGGCATCGAGGACGAGCGGTTCGTCGGTGAGGGCCGGGTCCGATTTGCCGCTTCCCCAGCGCGGCCGGGCGCCTGCCCCCAGGGTCATCTCATACAGCGTCACCGCCGCCGAGTAGCGTTCGGCGGCGAGGTCCCAGCGGGGCGGGCGGCGCAGGTCGAGAAACGGGTCGCGGTACCCTTCGGTTCCCAGCTTGAGGTTCTCCAGCGGAGCGCGGGCCAGCGAAAAGTCGAACAGAATGAGTTGGTTGCGCTGCTTGGTGAGTGAACGGATGCCGATGTTGTCGGGCTTGATGTCGCGATGCACCACCCCGTGCCGCTCGAGGGAACAGACGGCCGACAACAGGTCGTCCCCATACCGCGACAGCAGGTCGAGGCTGGGAATTCCCTCTTTGGCCAGCAGGGTGGCCAGGGTCTGGTCCCCCGCCTTCTGCAGCACCAGCACCGTCCGGCCGTGCATCGTCGTCTCCTTCTCGATGGCGACGATGAACTCGCTCTGCAGAGACCGCAGCGCCTCGGCCTCTTCGTGCAGGCGGGTGTTGTTGTCTTGATTGAGGGCGACTTTCAAGACCCATTCCTGGTCATCGCGGCTGACCAGCAGCGCCTTCGCCGTCGCTCCCTGGCCGAGTTCGCGTTTCACCAGAAAGTCCTCGGGCAGCCGGTCTCCCTGCCGGGCGACCAGCGGATCGGCGACCACTGTCGCGGCGGGGGCGGTCAGTTCCTCTTCGACCTCGCCCAGCAGAACGAGAAAATCTTCCACCGAACCGATGCGATTGAGCACATTGGGGTGGGTGCTCCATTGGATCAGCTCTTCGAGCTTCTGCCCGGCCCCATCGAGCACGGCCGAGATTCTCAGCCCCTTTTGGTCACGCAGCAGGCGGGCGAGTTCGGCGGCGTTGCCGGCCGGGGGGCGGTTGGCGAACAGGTGAAACGCGATCGCCCCCAGCGAGAAGACATCGGACGCCTCGGAGACCTTGCGAGAATCGGAAAGGGCCTCGGGCGACATGTACACCAACGACTGCGACTCGACGAGGTCGTCCACCTGGGTGACGGGTACCGAGCTGGTGCCGGTGTCGCGGACCCCCACCTGCCAGTTGAAGACCTGCAAACGCGGGGTGGCCGACTCGGCCTCGCTGACGAGGATGCTCTGGGGCCCCAGAGACCGGTGAATGACCCGCTTTCGGTGGGCGTAGCGGATGGCGTCGGCCACTTGTCGCAAGAGATCGAGGCGTTGGGTCGTGGTGAGCTTCCAGCCGCGGGTCGCCAGGAAATGGTCGAACCGGACCGCGGCCTTATCGACATAGCGGAACAGCAGTGTCGGGCCGTGTTCGTGTTCGCGGTAGTCGAGCACCGGCAGGATGTTTGGGTGATCGAGCGTCTGGATGATCTGAAACTCGCGGGCGGCCGCCCGCCTGAGCCGTTCCCGCTCGTCGTCGGTTGTTGGTCGGACGACGGTGTATTGCCGTACCCGGCAGTACACGTTCTCAAACGCAGCGTGCTTGGCCAGCCAATCCTGGTAACCGGGGCGATCGCACAGCAGGTCTTCGAGAATGTAGTCTCCCACGCGGCGCGAACGCTGCGTGGTGCGGATGCCCAACTTGTCCTCCATGTCGCGGGAGAGCGCGCGGGCGACGGTGGCGTCGATGTGGCCACGCGGCTCTGGGTCGATACCGGGACCTTCGCGATTGATCAGGGCAGCCAGAATTCCCTTCTGTTCCGGCCGGGTGTTCGTGCGTGGCTGATCGCGCAAGAGCACCCGGGTGCGGGCACTGCCCGCGAGTTCGCACTGCAAGTTCGGGGCCGACAGAAAGATGAGGGGCTCGAGGAAGGGAACCCGCTTGCCGAGCGTTGACTCCTTGCTCAACAGCCCGGCCAGCGCCTTGGCCTTGCGGTTGGCCAACAACAGGGGATTGTCTTCGGAGTGGACCCGGCCTTCGTACTGCCGGGTCCAGGTCCCGGGATCACCCCAGATGCGGCCGGACCACGCCTTGCATTCCACGAGCCAGAATCCCCGCTTCGCGAGGACCAGCAGATCGACCTCGTAGACATTGCCATCCTCGGCGATGAACTCGAAGTTCGACCAGGCGCGGTACGGCTCGTGGGTGGGGAACCCGGCCTTGATGAACTCGAACGCTTCGCGTTCCCAGGGGAACTTGCTCTCGGTGACGGTCGTCCAGTTGCTGCTCATGCCGCGGTTCCGCCTGGCCGGCCAGACCGATGGCAAGTGCGGACGTCCGGGCGCAGTGCCGCCGGTACCACACCCCGGCTCGTTCCACCCCACTGCATTCCGAGTTCTCCCGATGGTCACCACTGGTCACGCCGGGACGAAACATCCCACGGCATGACTCGTCCCCAGAACCGATGATGCGATCATACCGGATCACAGGCGGGGGGAAAATCGACCCGGGGGAGGTCGGGTTGACGCGGCGTGTCCGGGTTGGGGGGAAGGGGATTTTGGGTACGGCGGGGATCGTACGGGTGTCGAACTCAGTCGCGGAACCCCGTTTCGGACTTCACGGCACCGTCATGACAGTCAAACCAACCCGACCTTGGGCCAAAAGTAGCCTCAGGTCGAGACTTCCGGCGAGGCTGGTCCCCGAATGTCGCAAACCAACCGCTGACCGGACCTGTGATGTCGGTTACGCCGTTGCAACCCCTGCCGCGGCATCGACGACGGGAGACTGGTGCAATGACGCAGGCCCGACCGGTTGCGATACGGCGGGTGACGGATGCCAGACATGAGTGCCGCAGCCGATTCGCCGCTTCGCGGTATGAGGTGCGCCGATGGCACGTGAGCGTCGGTGTTTTCAGAAAACGGACAATTTTTGCAGAGCCCTGGAGGGCTTGATAGATTGCCGGTCGTTCGGGCATCGTGCCCTTCCAACAACCTCTGCCAAGGACCGCCGTCATGGCTCGCAAGCCAAAGTACAACCCCAACGCGCCAAAGTTTCCCCGAGGGAAGTTTCTGAAGAGTCTGAAGGAGCGGTGCCGGCGTCGAGGGCAGCGACTTCCCCACGAACTGTATCGCAAGGCACTCGAAACAGCGCTGAAAGCCCACAATCCGCATGGCTACCACCACGACCTCGGAGCATTGGATGTGTTCCTCGACAATTATGGTGCGATCCTCGAGGGGCAATTTCGTAACGAAACCGTGAGAAAACAATACCTCTTAGATGAGCTGATCGCGTTCTTCAAGGAATTGCAGCGAATCAAAGAGAAGTTCGGAGGGTCCCATTCCAGCCGTGCCGGTGTCCGGAACCGCAGCGCCAATTCGGGCGAACCACGGCCGTTGTTGCGAATGCTGGATTCTGAGTGTGAGCCAGAGGGCGAATCCAGGAGAAATGTCACGACGCTCAGTGAATCGGCCCCTTCGCCAGAGACCGCGTTGATCAGTGACTGGTCCGATGAGAGCCTGATTCGCCCAGAGACCCTCCGGAAATGGGGTGAAATGAAGGATCGGATGGACACACAGTCAACAAGCATACAAGAGCAGCAGAAGCGGAAACTTGGGGGAGTTAAACTGACGCCCGAGCAATTCGGCGCAGGAATCATTGATCGGCCGACCTTCCTGCCCGTGAGCGCCGCGACCCCGGATCTGCCAGTCCGGGTGGGGACGACCCGCGATGATATTCGGCTCTGCAACATGTTCCTGAGGAATCAGGGATCATTTCCGTCATGTGTCGCGAACGCGGTGGTGACTGCGTTTGAAATGGCGATCGGGCGTTCGTTTGCGAAACCGTATCCGATCAAGGGTTTGAGCGTTTCGGCGCTCCACATCCAGGCCACCTATGGAAGGATCGAAGAAGGCACGTCACTGGCTCATGCCATCGACACGTTTGAAGAGCACGGACTGCCCTACGAGTGCTTCATGGAGAGTGTGGACATGGAGACCCTGGCCAAGCGGTACTTGTACCAGCCTGACCTATTCAATAAGCCCCACAAGTTTCCCGCATCCAACCTGGAGATCGATCGACTGGATGTCTACGACATCGCCCGCCTGAAAGCCCGGATTGCTCACGGCTGGACGGTGGTCCTGACCACCAAGTTGACCGAGGCGATGATGGCGGGCGGCTTTGAAGACTACGGACTGCTGCTGACCCCCTTCCGAGAAGACAAGATTGAAGCGGAGGGGCATGCCTGGGCGATTGTCGGCTACGACCACATCGACGGCAATTCCTCGTGGAAGTACCAGGGACACTTTCTGGCGTTGAACTCCTGGGGAGCGGCGCATCCCACGTTTCCGACGTTGTGTCCGGGCATCTGCCGGCTTCCCTTCGCGTTGGTGTATGCCGCCGGGCTGGAGGCGTATGCCATCCGCGCGTTGTAGGGGATCTGAGCCTGAAGGGAGCGTCATCCAAGGGCGGACGTTGAAAGGCCAGGTGTCTTCCCCGGCCCTGTCGCCCGCAGACCGACTGGGCGGACATTCTTTTCGCCGATGCATCGTCCCCTCCGACCGATTTCAGCCGTGGCTGCTGGACGGTCGGAGGGGCTTCTGGAGTGGGCCGAGCACTGATGTCAAGGAGACCGTCGGGACACCCACCGACAGTGTCCGGTGCGACGTTCCAACAAGTCTCCCAAAAAGCTCTGCCAAACCCATTTTTGCCACCCCTTCCAGCTCGCTTTCACCCCTGTGTTTTGCTATACTGAGCCCATCGTTAGACCGCTGCCTGAAACCCTCCCAAAAGCCTGTTTTTGAGGCCCCTGATGGCTGGTTCAGCAACCGACAAGATTGTGGTTTTGCGGCAGGAGTTGCCGCAGTTGTTCGTGGAGAAATCGTGGCCGCTGGACCCGATTGACGAGTATGTCATTGTGCCGATCAATCGGGTAGAAAATCGTCCCACCAATGAGACTGGGGTCCTGGAGTTTCTCTTGGACGAGACCGAGATGCCTTATTGGCCACCAGAAGTCGATCTGACTGCTGATTGTCTGGAGCAATTGGCCTCGGCGGCCAGGGGCGATTCGCTGGGTCAACGAGATATAGGATTGCGCACCAGGCGTCGCCGCGGGCCACAAATGCCGGGCGCCCTGCTGACAAACGACGAATGGAACGCGGCGTTTCCCCCACCGGATGCCTTGGCGTTCTACCTTCCGTTTCACTTCTTCTCCCAGGATTTCTGGGGCATTTATCTGACTGTGGAGGGGGTGCAGGAATTGGCGTTCGAGGTGTATCGGCTCGCTGGGGGGGAGTTGGACCTAAAAGATGCGTTTTTCGCCGCACGATTGTTCCTGTACTACCATGAGGCGTTTCACCATGCCGTGGAGTGTTTCGCGACGCGGTTGGAACAGATCGAACGCACACCGCTGTACCGGACTGGATTCCAGGAGTTGTTTAAGGGGGTGTTCGGCACCGACGAGTGTCTGGAAGAGGGACTGGCGAACGCCTTTGCCTATCGAAAGACCGTTGCGAAGATTCGCCGGCCGGAATTGAAAGTCGCGCTGCGGCAACTGATCGAGCAGTCCGACCCTGGCTACCGGATGGGAGTGCAGTTTGCCCGTCGATTCTCGGCCACCCGCAGCCGACTGGCGGAACTCAACTTTGGCGTTTGTTTTCCGGGGCGTCCCTCCGCCCGGGAATCTGTCTGGGAGACCATGGGACATTTGTTCGATGGCATCTCGAATATACGCGGACGGGTGAATTACATCATTCGTCGCGACGCTGCGTTGCTGACACGGGTGGGCTTTCGACCGTTTCTGACCGGTAAAAAACTTGTGGAGAAACTGAGTGAACACGGCGAAGTCAGGTTTTTAAAACATGGCGGCTCGCATGACCACTACTCATTCGACGGGAAGAGGTTCGAGCTTCCCCGGCACGCGTGTGATTGTCGGCCTGGTCTGATCAAGGGCATCTTGAAGCAAATCGGACTCCAAATCTCTCTCTCGGTGTTTCGGGCTTCCTGAAGCGACAACGGGCCGAGGCCGACGTGTTGCGGATGATCAACGGAGATTTTGCGCGCGGAAAGAACCGCTGGCGGAATTTTCCGACGGGATGGGTTTCTTGCAGGTGTGTGGTTCATTTGCTGTGTGAGTGTTTCTCTGTCTGTGAAAGGGTTTGTGATGGCACGTCATTTCATGGCGTACTGGAAATCGAATCAACCGGCGCTTCAGGATCCCAGGGGGCGCCTGATTCATGCTGCGAGCAACTACTACCGCCGGGTCGAGGTGGGAGACACCGTCTGGATTGTCACCCTCATTGATCAGGAACTGCACCTCGTGGGAAAGATTCCGGTTCACCATGTCGTCGACCACGAAACTGCGGAGGAACTCCTGAACGAGTTCGACTTGTGGTGTGCCGACTGGCATATCATCGGCGATCTCAAGAAAAAGGGGAGCCCGATCCGCTTCATTCGCATTCATGATCGGGCGGAGGACATTGAATTTCAGACCGACAAGGGCCCGAGCGGAGGGATTCAGATCATCAACGGGCGAATCTCCGGCACAGCACTCCAGACGATGCGCCAATTGACCCCGGACAGTGCCGCTCTGTTCGAGGAGAAACTGGCCGCTGAAGAGAGTTGGAGAAAATGGAAGTGAGCATCACGCATTGGCCGTCGCGTCCCCTGCTGGCATTTGTTTGTGTCGGAACGATGTGAGTGAGAAGCCGGGGATGACTGGCTCGATTGGGGGACGATGAGGTGGGGTAGAAATCCCCTACAGGGATTGTGCGGGGAGGCTCGTTGGAGTTGGGATGTGGTGGAAAGTCGATCGACTCTCCGA
>DNUF01000239.1 GCA_003508595.1 Planctomycetaceae bacterium | reverse complement strand
ACGCCATGCCCAAGCTGCTGTTTGTGACCGGTCGGCTGGCTGAGGAATCGCTGCGGCGGCTCCTGGAAAGCCTCGGTCCGCGACTCGGATGCGACACCGAGGTTGCGGTGCTGGGAATCAGCGTGGCCGCACTGATGCATGTCGACTGGGTGTCCCGTAAGTTGACAGTTCCTCCCGAGGTCGACCGGGTGATTCTGCCGGGCTGGTGCCAGGGAGATCTCGAGACCCTGCGGGCCAAATATGGTGTGCCATTCGAACGTGGGCCGAAGGAACTGCACGACCTGCCGGAATTCTTCGGACGGGGTCAGCGGGCCCCGGCCGACCTCACGCAGTCGGACATCGAGATCCTGGCCGAGATCAACCACGCCCCGAGAATGACCGACACCCAGATCGTCACCCTGGCGACCCACTATCGCCTCTCGGGGGCCGACGTCATCGATCTGGGTTGCATCCCGGCCGAGAGTTGGGCCCGGTCGGGGGAAGTGACGGCCCTGCTGCGGCGCGAAGGGTTTCGGGTCTCGATCGACAGCTACGAACGGGGCGAGGTGGAGCGGGCGATCGAAGCGGGGGCCGAGTTAGTCCTGAGTGTGAACCAGACCAACCTCGACTGGGGGCGTCACTTGCCCGCCGAGTTAATCGCCGTTCCCGACGAGCCGCGCGACTGGGACTCACTCGAGCGGACGGTGGCGGCGTTGCAGGAGGCGGGAGCGCGGTTCCGGATTGATCCGATCCTCGAACCGATCGGGTTCGGTTTCGCCGCCTCGCTGCAGCGGTACCACCGCGCACGGCAGCAGTGGCCCGACCTCCCCCTGATGATGGGAGTGGGGAACCTCACCGAGTTGACCGAGGTCGACAGTGCCGGGGTGAACATGGTGCTTGCGGGGTATTGCCAAGAGCTGAACATCGGATCGATCCTGACGACCGAGGTGATCCCATGGTGTCAGTCGGCGGTGCGGGAATTTGACGTGGCCCGACGAATCGTCCGGCATGCCGTGCGGAACCGCACGCTTCCCAGGCGGGTGGATCCGAGCCTTGTGATGCTGCGGGATCCGAAGGTCCGGGCTCCATCGTCTGAAGAGTTGTCTGCGATGGCGAGGCAATTGCGCGACCCCAACTTCCGGCTGTTTGCCTCGGAGGGGGAACTGCACGCGCTCAACCGCGATGGACACAGGCATTCGAGTGATCCGTTCGAGCTCTTCACGCAGTTGGGTGTGACCGATCCCTCCCACGCGTTTTATCTTGGGTATGAATTGGCCAAGGCCACGACAGCCCTCACGCTGGGCAAGCAGTACATCCAGGACGAAGCGCTGGACTGGGGCTTCCTCACCCGTCCTGAAAAAAGCCTGCGGCATCGGGAAGAATATCCCGGGTAATCCCACAGGCGGGGACTCAATGGTGGGCGGGGCGTCGTGGGACGCCCCACAAACACATCGTCGCTCGCTGGCGGTCGCTGCGTCGCACCGGCTGCCACGGTGTCAGAGGGAGGTTGGGGGGGGCGCGGCGCTCGATGATCCCCCCATTCGACTCGCCAGACATCTCGCTTCGCGAGGTGCTTGAGACCAAATGTTGGTGTCACGTCCAGAGACGTGCCCGCCCCCCCCTGGCCCCCCCCTCGCAGGGGGGGAACTGGTGCTGCGCACTTTGAGGAACTGGTGCTGCGCACCTGGGGGAAAAAGTGCTGTTCAGAGCACGTTTTGATGAGAGCGCGAGGTTGGAGAGCGGGGTTGCGGAGGTTAGTTGTGGAGACTCCCTGCGTCGTGGGACGCCCCACAAAAACATCGTCGCTCGCTGGCGGTCTGTGCATCGCGCCGGTTTCCTGGCATGAGCGTTGGCAGAAAGCTGTCGTGAGGCCAAACGTGCCGCGCGGTGGGTGAGAGGAGGATTCAATGGCGGGAACAATGTCGTTGAACGCTTCTTCAGGACTCCCTCAGCGAACTCACCTTGATTCCCCGGACGAATCCCGTTCGAATCGCCCCTGATCGGACTGCTGGTTTTCCCCTTCCTCCCCACTGGTTTCCACCATGGCTGATGAATCCTCTGCGAAAAAATCGTCCCGCAAAGAGGGGAAGGTCTGGCCCGAGCCGGGGGCTGGGGGAGGGCCGCTCGAGCTCTCGGCACTCCCGGCTGACCGCCTGGCCTCGGCCGATGCCTACCGCGGTTTTGTCATGTTCCTGATGATGGCCGAGGTGCTGCGCCTGGGATCGATTGCAGCCAAGCTTCCCGAAAATGCCACCTGGAAATTCCTGGCGTTCCATCAGTCGCATGTCGAATGGGTGGGCTGTTCGCTGCATGACCTCATCCAGCCCTCATTCTCGTTTCTCGTGGGGCTGTCACTTCCCTTCTCGATTGCCAGCCGGCGACGGCAGGGGCACACCGCCTGGCGGATGGCCTTCCATGCCCTGTGGCGGTCGATCGTCCTGGTGCTGCTGGGGGTCTGGTTACGCTCAGTCTACTCCTCGCAGACCAACTGGACGTTTGAGGACACCCTCAGCCAGATTGGCCTGGGATACGTTGCGCTGTTCCTGCTGGGGCTCGCACCGCGGGGTGTGCAGATCGC
>DNUF01000191.1 GCA_003508595.1 Planctomycetaceae bacterium | reverse complement strand
CTCTCCGAGTCGATGTCCAACGACATCCCCCGCGCCATTGCCACCCCCCGGCTGCCGCAGGCAGAGTCGTCCGGTCTGAAGATCGCACCAAAAGTCACTCCCCAGCGTGCACATTTGCCCGGTATTCCCGGCGGCTGGTAGAATCTGTGAAGGCTGCCGTCAGCCCTCCCTCCCCGTGTCTCACCTCGCCTTCCGAGACCCTTTCCATGCCGGCTTACCGGGTCTGTCTCTTCCTGGGGCTGTCGCTGGTTGCTTTCGGTGGGAATCTGTTCGGGCCCCCGCTGTTGGCGGCCGACGACAATTCCTTTACCAGCACAATCCAGCCGTTGCTCAAAAACCACTGCGTGAAGTGCCACAATGTGGACGAACGCAAGTCGGGCGTCCGGCTCGATCACTTCACGGCGACAGCTGAGGATTCGCAAATCGGTCTCTACAAGGCACTGCGCAAGGTGCTCGAGGAGGGGACCATGCCCCCCGCCGACCAGCCGCAGCCGACCGAGAATGAAACGCGGCTGCTCGACGATTGGCTGGCCGGGCAGATTGTCGCGGCCCAGTCACGGGTCGCCCCGCGGAATGGCCTCGTCCGCCGGCTGACGGTGCCGCAGTACCGCAACACCCTGCAGGAACTGCTCGGTCTCGAAGAAGACCTCACCGATTCGCTCCCTCCCGATGGGGTCTCGAAGGAGGGGTTCACCAACAACGCCCAGACGCTGGGCCTGTCCCCGTTGCAGGTCGAGGCGTATTTCCAGATTGCCGAGCGGGCCCTGGCCGAGGCGTTGGTGGATGAGTCCCAACCTCCTGTGATCCAGCATTTCCGGATGGATTTCGGGACCGGAATCAATCGCGAGCCATGCCCCGACAACCTGATCCTCGGTGCCAACAGCGCCCTGCTGCCGAATGCCGACTTCGTGGTGACCGAGCCCGATCCGGTCAAGCCGTTTGTCTTCCAGCCATTCCGCATGAAGCGGGTCTTCGACTTCATCGAGGGTTACCAGGGGAACGACACCGTGCGGGGCTGGCGGCATTACGACAGCATCTACCATGCCGTCTTCGCCTGCGTGCGGGGGACCCCCGGGTACCCGCTCGGCGACGCATGGCAGACGGTTCCCGAGGGGCTGCTGCTGCGTCCCGCGATTCCCAGCCCCGAGATCTTCGGCCAGTCCGACACCTATGGCCCAATGGCCAATTTCAAGATCTCGCTGCGGGAACTCCCCGCCCAGGGACGGTTTCGCGTGCGGGTCCAGGCAGCCCGCTATCCCGACGCCCTGCTGCTGGAAAAGGGGACAGCCGCGATTCCCCGAGCCGATTCGGCCGGGCAGGTGGCTGTGACGCTCGCCGCGGATGGAGTCGCCACTCCGGCTCTGACGGAAGAGGGGATTTACCAGGTCGATGTGCAGACGGCACCGGGAGGACCGGGCGGCCGGCTGTCACTGCAACTGGGCCCGCGGTCCTTCGCGGGGAACCTGCTGGAAGCCGAGAAGCCTGCCGAGGGTCAGGAGTTTCTGTCGACGCCACTGGTGGTGGTCCGCCTCCCCGCCGGTCCGGTCGAGGCACGGGTCCGGCTCCACGACAATGCCCGCCTGCGGGGGCTGGTCTTCAGCCGGTTGCCCGACGAGCATCCCCTCGCCCGCCGGTTTGCCGCGATGGAACAGCGGAATCCCTCCCTCGGTGTGCATGTGGGGCTGCGTCGCGATTGCGGCAGCACGCTCGCCCGGGTGGGAATGCCCCAGGCGGTGAGCGGGACGGAACTGCAGGAGTATGTCTTCGGCGGGGCGATCAATGACTTCCCCGCCCCCGATGTGGAAGAGAACAACGTCAACTACCTGGCCGGGGTTCGGGAAATTGGTGTCCGACACGAATACACCGACGGACGCGACATGCCCCGCCTGCGCATCCGGTCGATCGAGTTCGAGGGGCCCTTCCATGAGAGCTGGCCTCCCGAATCGCACCGGCGGCTGCTCCCCGATCTGCCGTCGAAGTCAGATCCCCAGGCCTACGCCCGCGATGTGCTGTCGCAGTTTGCCACCCGTGCGTTCCGGCGTCCGGTGACGGCGGCCGAGCTCGATTCGCTGATGGCGGTCTGGAAGTCGTCCCGCGATCGCGGCGAGGGAGAGCGTCAGGCGCTGGTCGATGCGTTTCTCGTGGTTCTCACCGCGCCGCAGTTTCTGTTCCTCATCGAGCAGAGTGCGACCCCCGAGCCCGAAGATCTGGACGACCACGAGCTGGCCTCGAAGCTGAGTTACTTCCTGTGGAATGGTCCTCCCGACGAACGGCTGCTGACGCTGGCGGCCGAAGGAAAACTGCGCGGGGCACTTGATGCCGAGTTCGACCGGATGGTGCAGGACCCTCGGTTCGGGAGGTTTGTCGCCGAGTTTGGATCGCAATGGCTGTCGCTCGACAAGTTCGATGTGCTGTCGGTGGACATGCAGCGGTTCCCCCGACTCACCCGCGACACGAAGGCCGAGCTCCGCCGCGAGCCGGTGGAGTTCCTCAAGCATCTCCTCGACCAGAACCTGCCTGCCCGGCACCTGGTCGCCTCCGACCGCATCGTCGCCAATGAGGCGGTGGCGACCTACTACGGCGTGGGGAACCGGGTCGAGAGTGGATTTGGATTTGTCCCGGTGGTCACCCCCGGGAATCACCTGGGAGGGGTGTTGAGCCAGGCGGGGATTCTCGCCGGGTTGTCGGATGGCCGTGAGGGAAACCCCGTAAAACGAGGGGCCTGGCTGGCGCGAAAGATCGTGGCCGAACCCCCCGATGATCCTCCCCCCAATGTGCCGCAGTTGCCCAAGGAGGGGGGGGCGAAGTCACTTCGCGAGCAACTGGAGATCCATCGCAGTCAGCGGGGTTGTCAAAAGTGCCACGAGGGGATTGATCCCTGGGGAGTGCCGTTCGAAACCTACGACGCGGCCGGGTTGTATCGGCAACTCCAACCGGGAGGGGCCCGTTCCCGGCTTCCCGATGGAACCGAGGTGGGAGACCTGGACGAACTGAAGGTCTACCTGGCGCGGGACCGAATCGACCAGGTGGTCTTCAGTTTCCTGAAACATGCGACCGGCTATGCCGTGGGGCGCAGCCTCGGTTACAACGA
>DNUF01000157.1:6182-6832 GCA_003508595.1 Planctomycetaceae bacterium | reverse complement strand
CCGTTCCCCCACCCAGGCGATCATTGCCGGGGGCTTCAACTGGCTGCACTCGAGAATCAACCCGATCGCGTTGACTTTCTTGGCGAGATTGGTGGTGGACGAGAAGGTCTTCACATCGAGGACCAGCACCGACTTCTTCGCCGGCTTGTCGACGTACTTTTCAAAGTGCGGGCGCTGCTCGCTGACGAACTCGTCGGCATCATCGACCACCACCACCTGGGCGGGTGACCACATCGAGTTGGTCAGCAGCGCATCGGCCACGGTCTTCCATTCGAGATTGGCACCGCCGTAATGCGACACCGCGAGATCGTCTCCCTGCGGACCGAGAACCGTGCGGGTGATCTCCTTGAGCGCCTCGAGCTTGAGGAATCGCTCGGGTCCCACCAGGGCGACCACAGGGCCCAGCTTCTGGCTGGCCGGGGACCGCAGGTACTCGGTCGCATGCATGATTGTTCTTGACCCCTGGTGACTGGTTTCCGTACAACGCCCCCCCTTTGTCTCTTCCCCAGATTGTCGGCCCGTCGCATGTTCCTCGCAAGCGCCCCGGTGGTGACGCTGCGCTGCCCCGGAGAGATGTACGACATCTCGCCGGCCGTGCACCGCGCCCGGCTGGCCGCCGGCTATGCGAAATGCCGCCATTGCCCCCATCA
>DNUF01000157.1:4655-5855 GCA_003508595.1 Planctomycetaceae bacterium | reverse complement strand
GGCCGTCGCGGCGTTGTTTCAGGCCGAGGGAGTGCGCGGCGTCTACCTGAACCAGCTTGACCGGCATCTCGCGGGAGAATTGGCGGCGGCGTTTGCGCAGGAACTGAGCCGCGATCTGCCCGAAGCGGGGGCGGCATCGGAGACAAGTGGCCCGGAGGTCGCAGCCGAGGGAGATTCCGACGGGGTCGAGGGGGTCCGCGTGTTGCAGGTGGGGGTTCCCGGCCCGGTGGTGGTCCTGGCACATGATGACCGCCCCAGTGGACCCGACCTGGCGCGCGGGGTCTGCCTGGCGTTGCGGCGGATGGGGTTCCAGGTGGTCGATCTCGGGGTGGCGACTCGGGCCGAATTCGGATTTGCCATTCCCCAGGTGCGTGCCGTGGGGGGAGTGCTGGTGACGGGGGCCGGTGGTGGTCCCGAACAGGCGGGGCTCGAGTTTGCCGGGCTGGGGGGACAACCCTGGTCGCGTCCCGGGCGGCTGTCGGCGGTGCTCGCGGCGTGGGAAGGGGGGGTGACCCGCCTGGCACGACGATCGGGAGGCCTGCGCAGCTACCGGGTGCGCGAAGACTATGTCGCTCCCCATCGCGAGTGGTGCCATGCCCTGCGTCCGCTGCGGATGGTCTGGAGCTGTTCGTCCCGGTTGGTGACGCGGACCCTGCGGCACCTGCTGCAGTCGACCGCCTGCCAGTTGTTCGAGGTCGACGCCGCCCAGCGGCAGCGCGACCTGACCGATCGTGCCGACCGCGACTTCGCGGCGGTGGCCGACCGGATCGGCAAAGAGCGTGCCCACCTGGGACTGGTGGTGGGTGAAGAGGGTCAGCAGGTCCGCTTGCTGGACGAGCGGGGGATTTTGATCCCGACCGAACATCACGCGATCTGGCTGCAGCAGGGGGCGAATCGGTCTGGCAAACCGGAAGGGGTGCCGTCGTTTCCGACGCGCGAGGGGGCGTGGGGTGCCCTGCAGGCCGCAAAGTCTTCCCAGGCGGAAGGGCCGGCGGGTTGTCATTGGTTTGTCGAACCGTCACCCGGACCTGGCTGTGACGCGATCGCGACCGTGTTGCGAACGTTGCAGGCGCTCAGTCAGTCGGATGCGAGCCTCAGCGAGTCGCTCGAACGGGTGTTGCCGAGCGCGAATCGCGGCTGAGTTCGGCCGTCGGCTCGCGGTCATTCGGGGGGGCGTCGGGGGTGAAATCGCCCCGATCC
>DNUF01000157.1:0-4448 GCA_003508595.1 Planctomycetaceae bacterium | reverse complement strand
GGGGGGGGTAAAACCCCCCCGATCCACACGGTGTTCGCCGGCCATTTTCCGGGCCGTTTGCTCGATCAACCGCCACGACTGCCGTCAAGAGGGTGCCTTTGAATACATCCTCTTAAAAAGTCACAACCCCTGAAATAGAAATCGCTTGCGAATCAATAAATATTCCTCGATGCGTTTTTTCCTGACGCATAACTATACGGAAAAACAAGTGTACTAAAATCAAGAAAGTGCATTGACTGGAGGGGGTGGGGAGTGTACTCTCATCGACATCATTACAGTGTGCCACCTGAACCGGGCTTCTGTGAGTGATGTGAGACTTCCGTCTCTGCCTGTCGGATGACGTTGAGGTTTCACTGTTGAGGTCTGCTGCGGCCCGCCCTGGAGATCACTCTGGGGCGGGCCGCAACTTTTTTCGCGACTGGTGTCAGGTCTCCCTTCGTGTCGCCCCTGCGGTGTCGAGGGTCGCAGTCTTTGCCTGATCCCTGTTTCCGCCGACCCAAATCTCGGCCGATCCCTGGTCTCCACAGCTTGATCGTTCCGCCTGATGGTTCCGCGAGGCCAGTCGGCGCGATGACGACTGGACGCCCCTCCCGGTTCCCACGCCGTCAATGGGACGCAGATCGATTCCCGCAGGCCTGTTCGGGACGGGGGTGACCCGATTGCTCTCCCGGATGCACGCCCTGAAGTTTCTCAACGCGCCCCAGGGCTGTTTCGTGGTCGGCCGGGGCGCGTGGAACGAACGGAACCTTTTCCCTTCGTGGCAATG
Organism: Planctomycetaceae bacterium; assembly: GCA_003508595.1. Taxonomy (GTDB): domain Bacteria; phylum Planctomycetota; class Planctomycetia; order Planctomycetales; family Planctomycetaceae; genus UBA10511. The sequence continues at coordinate 3,682 of DNUF01000157.1, read as the reverse complement.
CATTGGCGGTCGGGCTAGACTGGCTGCTTCGAATTGCCACACACAGGAACGCAGCTGTCTGCCGATGAGTGAGAAACTGGTTCGGGTTGGGCTGATTGGGGCGGGAGCGAACACCAAGCTCCGCCACATTCCGGGTTTTCGGGCGCTGACGGGGGTGGAACTGGTCGGGGTTGCCAACCGCACCCCGGCCTCGTCCCAGAAGGTCGCGCAGGAATTCGGCATTCCCAAGGTCTATCCCCACTGGCAAGACCTGCTGGCCGATCCCCAGGTGGATGCCGTCTGCATTGGGACGTGGCCCAACCTGCACTGCGAGATCACCTGTGCGGCACTCGCGGCGGGGAAGCATGTGCTGGTGGAAGCCCGCATGGCCCGCAACTCGGCCGAGGCCCACCAGATGCTGGCGGCCGCCCAGTTGCGTCCCGGGCTGATCACCCAGGTGGTCCCCAGTCCGTTCGGGCTGGTGCACGACAAGTTTGTCCGGTCGCTGATCGACGAAGGCTACATTGGCGATCTGCGCGAGCTGGTGGTCATTGGTGCCGATGATTCGTTCTGGGACTACACCGAGCTGCTGCACTGGCGGCAGGAAGCGGAACTCAGCGGGGTGAATGCCCTGACGTTGGGAATTCTGCATGAGACCGTCTCGCGGTGGGTCCCGGCGACCACGCGAGTCTTCGCCCAGACCAAGATCTTCGAGTCGACGCGGCCCAGCCGGGAAGGCAAGGGGAACGTCGACGTCTCGATTCCCGACAGCATTCAGATTCTGACCCAGCTGTCGGGCGGGGCCCGGGGGATCTACCACTTCAGCGGGGTCGATCTGTTCGGCCCGGGGAAGCAGATTCATCTGTATGGTTGCCGGGGGACGATCAAGTACCGCGTCACCCCCGAGGAAGAGATCATCGAGTGTGGGCGGGCGGGCGAGCCGGGCCTGAAGCGGGTGGAACTCCCTGCCGACAAGCGGGGGGCCTGGCGGGTCGAGGCGGAGTTTGTCACGGCCATCCGCGGTCTCGAGCGGGTCTCCCGGACCGATTTCGCCACCGGGGTGCGGTACATGGAGTTCACCGAGGCGGTGGCCCGCAGTGCCGCACTGAACCAGCCGGTCGACCTGCCCCTCAAGGCCCTGGGCTGAGCCTGTTTCGGGGAACCGCGCGACTGGCCCCACCCACGACGGTGTGCCCGTTCGGTCGCTGTTTCCCCCCCCTCCCCATTCTCACCAGACACCCTCCCGGTGCCTGGCCACTGGCCAGCCCCGATTTTCCAGCCCCGATTTTTGCAACGACGGAAAGTCCACACCCCATGAAGATCCTGATTGTCGGCCAGGGAGGTCGCGAACACGCCCTGGCCTGGAAAATCCGTCAAAGCCCCCTCGTCAAAGAGATCTTCTGTGCGCCGGGGAATGCGGGGACGGCCCTCGAGGCGGTCAACGTCGACATCGCCGCCACCGACATCGAGGGGCTGGTCAATTTCGCCCGCAAGCAGAAGATCGACCTCACGGTGATTGGCCCCGAGGCCCCGCTGGTGGCGGGCCTGGCCGACATCCTCGACAAAGAGGGGATGCGCGTCTTCGGTCCCAGCAAGCAGGCGGCCGAACTCGAAGGGAGCAAGGTCTTCGCGAAGGATCTGCTGCGGACGGCGGCGATTCCCACCGCGGAAGCCCAGGTCTTCACCAACGCGCAGGCGGCGGAAGCGTATGTCGAGGGGCGGGAAGAGACCCGGCTCGTGGTGAAGGCCGACGGTCTCGCCTCGGGGAAGGGGGTCTCGGTCTGCCAGAACAAGGAAGAGGCTCTCGAGGCGCTGAAGCGCATCATGCGGGCCCGCGAGTTTGGTGATGCCGGGGCACGCGTGGTGATTGAAGAATGCCTCGACGGGGAAGAAGCGAGCATTCTCGCCCTCACCGATGGCGAGACGATTCTTCCGCTCGAGACCGCCCAGGATCACAAGGCGGCCTACGACGAAGACAAGGGGCCCAACACCGGGGGCATGGGGGCCTACAGCCCCGCCCCGCTGATCAGCCCCCTGCTGATGGACAACATCATCGGGCAGATCCTCGTGCCGGCCGTCCACGCGATGAAACGCCGCAACCGCCCGTTCCGCGGCATCCTGTATGCCGGGCTGATGATCACCCACCAGGGTCCCAAGGTTCTCGAGTTCAACGTGCGCTTTGGCGATCCCGAAGCGCAGCCCCTGCTGATGCGCATGAAGTCAGACATCGTCCCGGTGCTGCTGGCGGCCTCGGAAGGCCGGCTGCGCGAGGTCGATCCCATCACCTGGGATCCGCGTCCCTCGATCTGTGTCGTGATGGCGGCGGAAGGTTATCCCGGCAACTACCAGAAGGGGCAGGTGATCCGCGGGCTCGACGAGGCGGCCCGCGTCGAGGGGGTCAAGGTCTTCCATGCCGGGACCGAGCTGAAGAATGGCGAGGTGGTCACGGCTGGAGGCCGTGTGCTGGGAGTGACCGCCGTCGGCGACCGCCTCAGCGACGCCAAGCTGCGGGCCTACCAGGCGGTGAAGCTGATCCGCTGGCCCGGGGCGTGGTGCCGTCACGACATTTCCGACAAGGCCCGCCAGTACCTCAACGAGTAGCCTGCACGCCGTGCTTCTCTTCGCGCCCCACCAATCGCCCCGGAGAGGCCGATGATCCTCGTGGCCGGTCTCTCGCCGGCATGGCAGCAGATCGCGCAGCTCGAACGCCTGCAGCTGGGCGGGGTCAACCGCGCCCAGGCGGTCCACTGGTGCGCGTCGGGCAAGGTGCTCAACGTCGGGCTCGCCCTGCAACGGTTGCTGCAGTCCACCGACGGTGCCGCCGATGTGCAGGTCGTGTCGGTGGCGGGGGGACCGGCGGGGGAAGAACTGCGTGCCGGGTGCGCCCGGCACCGCCTGCCGGTGGAATGGATCGCCACACGCGCGCCGACACGTGTCTGCACGACACTGCTCGATGCCGAATCGGGACGGACGACCGAGATGGTCGAGAACGCCCGGCCCATCGAGCCGACCGAACTGGCGGCATTCGAACAGGCGTTCGTCCACTGGGCCCGCTATGCCTCGGTCGTGGTGCTGGCCGGTTCGTTTCCAGCCGGGACCCCGGTCGACTTCTACGCCCGCCTGATGCGGCAGACCCGGGCCACCATCATCGTCGATGCGCAGGGTCCCCCGCTGCTCGCCTGCCTCCCCGAGCGCCCGGCAGTCATCAAGCCCAACCGCGAAGAGTTCGCCCGAACGATGGGGACATCCATTGACACTGCGGACCAGTTCGGGGGGGCCCTGGCCGACTGTCACGCCCGCGGGGCGCAGGGGATCGTGATCACCGGGGGGGCGGGTCCGGTCGTCGTCTCGACCCCGGGGCGAATCCAGGAACTGCAGCCGCCGGCGGTGCCAGTGGTCAACCCGATCGGCAGCGGCGACTGCCTGGCCGCCGGTCTGGCCTGGGGACTCGCCCGGGGCTGGTCCCTGGTCGACAGTACCCGCTGGGGAGTCGCAGCCGCGGCCGACAATGTCGCGCAGCTGCTGCCCGCCGACATTGATCGCGTGCGTGTCGGCCAACTCTGGAACCAGGTGACCTGTCTCTCCCACCCCTCCGCGTCGACCGCCACTGCGTCGAACGCCTGAAGGCCCCACGCCCAACCCCAATCCAACCCCGTCCGCACACCGGGTTCCCGCCCCCCGCCCATTGCCGGTGCCCATTGCC
>DNUF01000158.1:17154-18572 GCA_003508595.1 Planctomycetaceae bacterium | reverse complement strand
CTGGCGGTGCTGGGCCTGGTGGTGTGGACATCGATATCAACATTGGCATCGGCATTGGACTGGGGGTCCCAGTGCCGATCTGCCCCCCCTACTCTCCTCCGCTGTTCCCGATCGACGTGGTTCCCTGCCCCAGCCTGTTTGAGTCCTGGTGCTGGTACCCCGGGTTCCAACAGTGCTATGGCTACACCAACGGTGTGGGCCTGCCCCTCGTCCAGGAACAGGTGGTGATTGCCGAACTCCCGGTGGCTGAAGTTGTGACACGTCGTTCCGTTGTCCAGATTGTTCCCGGAACGACGGTCAAAGCCACCATCGCGACCGAGGTCGAGGCCGGCCAGGTGCTGTTGCAGTACGGCGAAGTCGCCCTCCCCGCCGAGTTGGTCGACTGGCAGGCGGGTGAAGTGACCTTCACGGTCCCCTCCGTGGCCTTGAAGTCCCCCGTACCGGTTGAATTGATCTTCATCAATGCCCGGGGCGGACTGATCGAAACAGTTTCCGCCGAACTGGTGGCGGCCGCGGTGGTCGCCGCTGCCCCGTAGTTCGCAGAACGGCTCCGCAACCTCACCGAGTTTCCCCGGGCAAAGCCGTGGCGATCGGAAACGAACGCCACGGCCTTGTCGTGCGCATCGCGCATCGGGGCAGAGAGACAGTTACATCTCGCGGGCCAGCCAGCTTCCGGCATCTGTGGAAGAATCCTGGGAATCGGTCATCGGAGCGGCCATCAGCAACAGCGTCTGAAGATCGCGCTGCAACCCCCGGAAGAAAAGCAGGGCCACGCCCAATCCCAATACTCCTCCTCCTGCCAGCAGCATCAGGGCCGTATTCCGGGTGGTCCCCATCAGGATCAGGATCGCGACCGCCGCAAACGGGACAAATGCGGCGAGCAGCAGGAACAACCAGGACCACCGACGCAAATGCCTCAGTTCCTGGCGGTCATCCCGTGTCAGGCGATCGAGTTCCACGAGGGCCGGGTAGAAGACTGACACTGACAACCAGGCGACGGCAAAAAACGAATAGGCGACGGCAATCAATCCACACAGCAGCAGCGCGGCGGCGAATTCGTACGGAGGGGCTGCCTGAACGCCGTTGAGCCAGATGACGAGCGGGCACGCGAGTGCCACGATCAACCAGGTGGAGAGGCTGATTGTGGCGGCATCGGTTCCCATCCCCAGGCAACGGGACCTGAGCAATCGAACCGTGGGAGCGGTGCCGCCACCAGCAGGCAACGGCCACTGCACGGCACGAATCACCGTCCAGCACCGCCCTGCCAGGGCGAGGGCTGCCAGGGGAAAGACCAGCAACTGGATGAGCGAGTAGGCCAGGATCGCTCCGGTTGGCTCCTGGCCGACCAGGCCGTCGAGAATCCGATCGCGGTTGACGATTCCATTGAAGAGCGCCACCAGCAGGTTCGGGATCAGGGC
>DNUF01000158.1:11606-16886 GCA_003508595.1 Planctomycetaceae bacterium | reverse complement strand
TGCGGAGTCAGCAGCTGCATGGTCCCGGGCTCGAGACACATTTCCAGCTGCCGGGCGAGTTCGTGCCCGGTGGCATGGCGGTCTCCCGCTTCGGGCGAGAGCAACCGGGCCAGCACCTGCGCGAGTCCGGGGGGCCAGAACCGGGCATGCTGTCGCAGAAGTTCTTGCGAGACCCCCTCACGGCGAATGGCGGTCATCCGGGTCAGGACGCGCGACCAGTCGCCATCGAACGCATCGGGTGGAAATGGGCGACTTCCGACGAGCAATTCCCACAGGGTGATCCCGAGTGAGAACAGGTCGCTGCGGCCATCGAGCGAAGTGGCCTCGCGGGGGTGCGTCGGGTTGTACGCCTCCAGCTGCTCGGGAGACATGTAGGCCAGGCTGCCGCCAAAAAAGGCGTCTGCCACAAGGCTTGCCGACTGGGCATTGAAACTCACATTGAAATCGGCCAGCTTGGGGTTGCCATCGGCGGACAGGAGGATATTGGCCGGCTTGAGATCCCGATGCAGCACTCCCGCCCGGTGCGCGTGCCCCAGCCCGCGTGCCAGACGCGAGCCCAGCCAGCAGACCACCTCGGGCCAGGTCGCCGATTCGAAACGTTCGCGCAGCGGGGCCTCGGCCTGCACTGGCTCCTGCCGTGAGGCCAGGTGCTGATCAATCACCTCGAACAGCAGCCGTCCCGTCCGTTCGTGGGGAGAGCGGGCGGCGACCTTCTGAACAACCGACCGGAGGGTCCCACCGGGAAGATACTGCATGTAGAGCAGTCGCCAACCCCGGTCCGCGAGCAGGCGCTGGTCGTAGATCCGGATGATGTTGGGATGGTCGAACTGGGCCAGCATCGCATGCTCTTCCCCCCGGGGGGAAGTGATCTTGAGGGCCACCCTTCGTTGCATCGAGATCTGCCGGGCGAGGAACACCGTCGCAAACGCCCCCTGCCCCAGTCGCGCCACCACCTGGAAATCTTCAAACACATCCCCGGGCTGTACTTTGCTGCCGGGGACACCACGTTCCCGCCCGAAAAACTGCATCGAGACGGTGTCGGTCCCCCGGCCCCCGAACAGATGGCGCAGTTCATCAGCCTGCTGGGGATAGGTGACCAGATACGACTCCCAGGCCACCGATTCTCCCGCCTGGTTGCGGATGTGGTACTCCTCGTAGATGAGGTCTGCCGACAGGTTGCCCGCCAGCTCCGGGAATTCCACCTCGTAATCGGACAACAGCTTGCGCAGGCCCAGTTGCCAGCGGTACTCGAGGTCGAGCTTGATCAGCTCAATGAGCATCAGCCGCCGCAGGGACAGGGGCTCGGCCGGCAGGTAGGCGGCCAGCGACGGGGGCTCGGAGCAGTCCTGCCAGGCCCCGGCAAATCGTTCCGCCTGCTCGGACAATTGCTGCCAGGCGAGCGACGTGTCGTCGTCCGGACGATGTGTGTAGCTGGTCGACGACTCGTCCGGATTGCGGCCCACGGTCTGGCTGGTTCCCCAGGAGGCTTCAGCGTCTGGCACGTTGTCTGATTGTGGGTCAATGACCGATCTTCGTAGAATCAATCAGTCATGGTGCAAACCCCCGTCGCTTCATGCCTTCCCGATTCTATTCCAGGCGAGCCCCCCGTGGAACCAAATCCCGAATCTCTCCTCGCACGACTGCGCGCCGGCGAAGCGTCTGCCGTCGGGGAATACTTCGAAGCGAACCGGCCCGCTCTGCTGGGCTACATCAGCAGCCGGCTGGGCCCTGCCCTGAAATCCCGCGTCGAACCCGAAGACATTCTGCAGGAGGTTTCCGTCGTGGCGCTCAGCCGGCTGTCCGACCTCGCCTCCCCCGGTCGCGAGCCGTTCCCCTGGTTCTGCCACCTCGCCGAACAAAAGATCATCGACACCCATCGCCGCCTGATCGGGGCCCAGAAGCGGTCCAGCGACAAGGAGGTTGGCTGGAACACACCGGACGGATCACTGGAGAATCTGCTGGTCTCCACCCTGACCTCGGCCAGTCAGGCCTTCTCACGCGACCAGAAACAAATGAAGCTCCTCGTGGCCATGGAGCAACTCCCCCCCAAGACACAGCAGATCCTGAAGATGCGGTACGTGGAGGGGCTGACGACCCGGGAAATCGCCGAACGGGTCGGAAGCAGCGATGCGGCCATCCGCGTCCTGCTCAGCCGGGCCCTGGCGCGACTGCAGGAGATCCTTGGGGAAACCTGATCGCCCTCCCACTTTCACCCACATCGCTGCGGAAGGAATGAATCCCAATCCCGGACCTCGACAATTGACGAGTTACCATTCGCGTGTTGCCGCGCTGCTTGCCCTGGTGTGGTGCAGCATCGCATCTCTGGCCTTCTCCTCGGAACCCCCCTGGACCGGGCTGACACTCCCAGCCGCCGGCCAGGAGGAACAGTCGCTGCGGTCGAAGTTCGGCTCGCGGGGCACCGTCGTCGTCTTCCTGTCGACGGAATGCCCGATTTCGAACGGGTATCTCCCCACGCTCAACCGGCTGGCTGAAGAGTGGAAGGAGGAGGGGGTGACGGTGCTCGGCATCAACGCCAACCAGTCGCAGTCGTTGCAGTCGATGACCCGGCACGCCAGGGAATTCTCAGTCGGGTTCCCCGTCTTTCGGGATCCGGCCGGGGAGGTGGCCCTGGCTCTGAAGGCGACCACCTGTCCCGAAGTCATCTTGCTCGACGCCGACGCGAAGACCGCCTATCGGGGTCGAATCGATGACCGCTACACCGGGCGAGGTCGTGCCCCCCGAAGCGTGGGCCGGGCCGACCTCGAACTGGCCGTGCAGAGCCTGCTCTCGGGAACCCCCATCGAAGTGACCGAGACGAAGGTCACTGGCTGCCCCATCGATCGCCACGCCGATGAACCTCCCTCGGCCATCCCCGCCGACGAAGTCCCCACCTACAGCCGCGACATTGCTCCTCTGCTGCAGGACCATTGCACAGAGTGCCACCGCCCCGGGGGGATTGGTCCGTTCGCCCTGGAGGATTACGCTTCCGCGCGCCGCTGGGCAGACGATATCGCCAGTTTCACCGCCAGCCGCAGCATGCCCCCCTGGAAGGCGACACCCGGATTTGGTGACATCGACGGATCCCGCCACATGCCCCAGGAAGCGATCCACACGATCGCCGCCTGGGTCCAGGGGGGAACCCCGGAGGGTGACCCCCAACAACTCCCTCCCCCGCGCGAATTCGCTTCCCGCTGGAAACTCGGACGGGAACCCGACCTGCTGCTCGACTGCCCGGAATACACCCTCGGTGCCGATGGACCCGATGAATACCGCTGCTTTGTCATCCCGACCGACCTCGCCGGAGACCAGTATGTCACCGCTCTCGAGGTGCGGCCTGGCAATGCCCGGGTGGTCCACCATGTGCTGACCTTTCTCGATGTGAACGGTCGGGCCCGATCCCTCGACCAACGGCATGAGGGACCGGGGTACATCACCAGCGCCGGCTATCCTGGTTTCCTCCCCTCGGGCAACCTGGGGGGCTGGGCTCCGGGAATGCAGGTTCGCGAGCTCCCAGAGGGGATTGTGCGGTTGTTGCCCCGCCAGGCTGACGTTGTCGTGCAGGTGCACTACCACCGGTCCGGCCGGGTCGAGACCGACCGCACCCAGATCGGCCTCTACTTCTCGCAGAAGCCTCCCGAGCGCTGTGTCCAGAATGTCCCGGTGCTTCCCTGGTCGGGCCCGCTGGGAGAGTTTGAAATCCCGGCCGGGAGCCCCCGCCATGAAGTCCGCACCTCCTTTGTCCTGCCCCAGGAGATGCAGGCGGTGTCGATCACCCCGCACATGCACCTGCTGGGTCATGACATGGAGGTCACCGCGCGCCATCCCGATGGTACCGTCATCAACCTGATCCAGATCACCAACTGGGACTTCAACTGGCAGGAAACCTACCTGTTCCGAGCCCCCGTCAACTTGCCCCGGCTCACCCGGATCGAAGTGGTCGCCCATTTCGACAATTCGGCAGAGAACCCGGCCAACCCCTTCCGTCCGGTCCGGGCCGTCCGCTGGGGAGAGTCAACCGATGAGGAGATGTGCATCGCCTTCATCGAGATGGTTCCCACAACCCGGGATCGGCGTCCTCTCAAACCACCCACGCGTGCCGAGCGACTCCAGTTCTTCCTGCAGAGCCAATGGCTCGATGACAGCCGTCCCGCCGGCGAGAAGCTCAAGCTGATGCAGCGGATGGGAGCCCGACTGAAACAACTCGATGAGTCGGGAGGTCTTCTTCCCGAGTCGAATCGAGCGGAACCCCGCTGAACCGAGGGGATGCCCTGCCCGAGTGAGTGCCCTGCCCGCGCCCGTCGGTCGCGGCCGGGTGGCCTGGCAGGCTCATGCACCACGGCGGTCCTCCAGTCACTGTTGGACTTCGACACCGTGAGTGGGTGAGCCGCGCATGCGGGAGAGGTTGGACCGAAAACGAAATGCCCGAGATCACCGACTGGTGAATGGGTGTTTCCAACCCAGGGAAGCGAGTGAGACCCGCCGGCCGTCGGCGTGGCGCAGGATCAGACCCTCCTCCGCGGTGACATCCCCAATGTGGTGAACCGCGACACCGGCCGGTGGGCGTGCCAGCAGCCTCTGGCCCTCGTCCGGAGCCAACGTGAAGATCAACTCGAAATCTTCGCCGTCGGCCAGGGCGTGATCCAGGGGAGAACGGTGATCTGTCCGCGACATCTCGTGTGCCGCCGGAGTGATGGGAATCGACTCTGCCTGCAGCACCGCCCCGACCCGACTCTCTTCAAGAATGTGTCCCAGGTCGGCTGCCAGACCATCGCTGATATCGATCAGGCTGTGCAGCGTGGTCGCTTCGTGCAGCGCCAGCGCTTCGCGAACTCGGGGGGTGAAATCGAGGTGGTGCCCGAGGAGGCTCCCCCCGAGGGGGCCAGTGACGCAGATCCAGTCGCCAGGACGGGCACCCGACCGCAGGACCGGCCCCCGCCCCGTGGGTTCCCCCAGCACGGTGATGCTCAAGACCAGCGGTCCCTGCCAGGTGTTGGTGTCGCCCCCCGCCAAAACCACGCCAAATTCTTCGGCCAGGGGGAGCAGACCACTCGTCAGGCGCTGTCCCAGTTCGTATCCCCCCGATTGGGGGAGGGCCAGGGCGACGACACAGGCGACCGGTTTCCCGGCCATCGCGGCAATATCGCTGAGGTTGACCGCCAGCGCCTTGCGACCGATCCGCTCTGGTGTTGCCGTATCAAGTGTGAAATCGACCCCTTCCATCAGCATGTCCACCGTCACCAGGCAGTCGGGGCGCGCCGACCAGTCCAGGACTGCCGCGTC
>DNUF01000158.1:7802-11375 GCA_003508595.1 Planctomycetaceae bacterium | reverse complement strand
TCTCCGATGCCGACAGTGAGACGACGCGACGGACGGGTCTGACGGCGAATCTGCGCAATGAGATCGAATTCGTGCGACATGACAACCGTCGGGCAGAGAACCGCCCGGAGAAAGGGGGACGGACGGGAGTGGGAACAGCCAACCCGAGCATGTTGACCGGGAAACTCGCCGACCGGAACCTGGAGCGAGCCCCGACAGTGTAGTGGGGAGACCGGAAGGTGTCGTCCGGGATCGACGGAATGCACACGGCCCGCGCAAAAGAGAGCCCTGCAACCGCCGTCGCGAGACTTCGACGGTCAATTCAACAGTCGCGCGATGCGACCGGCCAACTCATCGCGCGCCAGACCCTGGATCAGAAATTTCTTCTGGCTGCTGGTTTCGCCCGAGAGCAACACCACCTGTGACTTTTTCAGTCCCAGCGACTTCGCGAGGACCTCGACCAGCGCCTTGTTGGCCTTCCCCTTTTCGGGAGCCTGTGTGACCGACACCTTGAGACGACCATCGTGTGCCCCGGTGACGCCATTCTGACGGGCCCCGGGTTGTGCCTGCACGGGCAGGATCACCCCCTCGCCGGTTTCCAGCAGTTCCATCACGCGAAGACTTCATCCACGACGTGGCCTTCATTGACTGTCGGACGTTCAGGCCGGCCCTGGTGGGGATAGATCAACTGCGTGTGATCAAGTCCCATCAACTCGAGAATGGTGGCATGCAGATCGCGGACATGGATCCGCCGTTCGACCGCCTTCAATCCAAATTCATCGGTCGCACCGATGACCTGTCCACCCCGCACCCCTCCCCCCGCCAGCCACATCGAGAACCCATGCGGGTCGTGATCGCGGCCATCTCCTTTTTCCGACATGGGCGTCCGGCCAAACTCGCCCCCCCAGATGACCAGGGTCTGGTCGAGCAGTCCGCGCTGCTTGAGGTCACGCAGCAGGCCGGCGATTGGCTTGTCGGTCGACCGGCAGAGCCGGGCATGATTCTCTTCGATCTTGGTGTGAGCGTCCCACTGGCTTCCCGATCCCGAATACAGCTGGACGAACCGGACACCCCGTTCCACCAGTCGCCGGGCCAGCAGGCAATTCCGCCCAAACGCGGCAGTCGCCTTGTCGTCGATTCCATACGCCTGCTGGGTCGCCTCGGTCTCCTGCGCGAGATCGACCGCCACCGGAGCCTCGGCCTGCATGCGGAAGGCGAGTTCATACGAGGCAATGCGGGCTTCGAGTTCCGAGTCGCCCGCCCGGTCGCGCAGGTGCCGGCGATTGAGTTCGGCAATGAAGTCGAGCTTCGAGCGCTGCTGCGCCGGGTCAACTTCGGCAGGAGGTGCGAGGTGCAGAACCGGCGTCGCCCCGTTCCGAAACCGCGTCCCCTGGTAGGTCGCCGGCATGAACCCCGTTCCCCACACTCGGTTCCCCCCGGGTGGTTCACGATCGTTGTCGAGCAGCACGACAAACCCGGGCAGATTTTCGTTCTCGCTTCCCAGGCCGTAGTTCACCCAGGCCCCCAGGCTGGGGCGTCCCGCGAGGATCGAGCCGGTGTTCATCTGGCAGACACTGCCGACGTGATTCAAGCCGTCGGCCCAGCACGACCGCAGCACGCAGAGATCGTCGGCCAGCTCGCCGACGTGGGGATACCAGTCCGAGATCTCAAGACCGCTCGCTCCATACCGCTTCCACGACCGCTGGGAGGGGAGCAGTGGATTTTCGGAAATCCCCATCGGGGTGATGACCCGCTCAACCGACTTCGGCAGCGGCTGACCGGCCATCTCATTGATCAATGGCTTGCGGTCGAAGGTGTCGAGATGGCTGGGTCCCCCATCCATGAAACAGAAGATCACGCTGCGGGCCGTGGCGGGCAGATGTCCGGCATGCGCCCGCAGCGGTGGGGGGGCGGAACGGTCGGCAGCCAAGACGGCGAGGCGGTCGCGGGTCAGCAGGCTGTGCAGCGCGAGCGCACCGAAACCGGCTCCCCCCCGGCCCAGGAAGTCACGCCGGCTGCCAGCCTGTTCATGATGCCAGATTGCGGGGTGAGACATCGAAGACACCACCAGTTGCGCGGGACGGGACACAGCCTCTGATCCGAGTGTATCGGCTTTCCCCGTTTTCGGACCATCGATTTCCTCCAAACTGGCTGGGAATCCCGCCAATCCGGAGGAACACCTGTTCAAAGTGCCGGCGGGGAGGCTACCAGAGACGCCACTCTCCCGTGGCGAGAATCCAGCCCCCCAGCAACAGGTTCGTCACAGCATGCATGGCGACGCACGCCCAGACATTTCCGGTCTTCCTGTACAGCCAATTCACCAGGGCTCCCCACGCCAGAGCGGCCAGCAGTTCGGGATGGACCGCCACAAATGCCAGGGTAACAATCCAGAAACTCTGGAGGGTGAATTTCCCCTGGGGAACCGCTGTGAAATTCTCGTCGATCAGGTAGCGTGCCAGAAAACCCCGCCAGAAGATCTCTTCCATGATCGGCACCACGAGGGCGAGCCCCGTCAGACGAACCAGGACAAACGCGAGGGAATGCAGGTTGACCCCGTGCTCCCCGAACGGTTGAAAACCCTCCCGCGTCCCCAGGACGGAAGCCACCATCGCGTTGAACCCGGGAATCACTCCCTGCAGCCAGTCGAGGACCAGCCACACCACCAGCCCCACAACTCCCATCAGGGCCCCCAACCCAACCCCCCGCGTGCTCCACCGGGGCCACTCCCGATGAAAGAACCAGAGCAACCCGAGCACGACCAACACCTTCAGGCAGTACCATCCCTCATAGGGAATCCCCAGCCAGCCTTTCCCCTCGATGCTGGTGAAGAGCAGATAGGCCACAAACGGGCTGACGTAGGCCCACAGCGGTTGGGGAGTCGCCGCGGCGGATGGAGTCGCAGCGGCCGGGGCAGGTGAGTCGTTCACGGGAGGAACAATCGGCTGATGTTTGTGCGGGTGAGCGGAGCCGGTCGGCACTCCGCCGACCACATCTCCAAGCCTGATGCAACGCATTATGCAGCACCGCTTGTGACCACCGCCACCCACAGCCGTCGACCCGCAGTCAGACCTGCTACGATCGGGACATGTCAGATCCTCCCCCCACCCCCGTGCCGTCTGCACCACACCCCGCCTGCCTGTCGCCCGAACAACTGCTGGCCGAGTGCACCCAGACCTTCACCCGGCGGTCGGGACCGGGTGGGCAGAACCGGAACAAGGTGGAGACGGCAGTCGTGCTGCGCCATGCGTCGACCGGGATGACAGCCGAGGCCAACGAACGCCGCTCGCAGCAGGAAAACCGCATGGTCGCCCTGCAGCGACTGCGGGTGTCGCTGGCGATCGGGGTGCGCAGCGATCTGCTTGCCGGGACATGCCCCGCCCCCAGCCCCCTGTGGCTCTCCCGTTGCCGGGGGAGCCGCCTGGCCATCAATCCCGAGCACGTCGATTTTCCCGCCCTGCTGGCCGAGGCCCTCGATGCCATCACCACCTTCGACTACGAGCCGCGCCCGGCTGCCGAGGCCCTGGGATGCTCGGCCAGCCAACTGGTCAAGCTGGTCCAACTGGAACCCCGGGCCCTCGTCTGGTGGAACGCCCG
>DNUF01000158.1:7089-7422 GCA_003508595.1 Planctomycetaceae bacterium | reverse complement strand
TTGGTCCCCGTCTTCTCCCCGGGTCGGCCGTGTCACCCTCCGCACTCCTGCGGCCGATTCCGTTCACGACCTCGATCCGGGTGGAATGCCCCTGTCGCCTTGGCCCGGTTGACCTGGAAAGGTTTGAGCACCGCCGGGAAGCACGGCGGCAGGACCAGCCTCGCGACGATGGGACTCCCGCCGTCGCTTCCGGCTTGGACCATCCCCGATTGGCACCCTGCCGTCGGCGGGGATAAAATCTGGCTCGAGAACGACTGACTCCGGCACAGTCCGGCCCATTCCGCCGCAACCATCCTCGGGCCTCGTCCCTTCCCGGATCCCGGCCCGCGCACC
>DNUF01000158.1:6285-6795 GCA_003508595.1 Planctomycetaceae bacterium | reverse complement strand
ATGCGGCCCCCCTGCGTGCCGACCAGCCGGCCACCGATTTCTTCGAACAGAAGATCCGCCCCCTGCTGGTTGAGCGCTGCCAGGGATGCCACTCTTCGGTCACGGGCAAGACCAGTGGGGGCCTCGCCCTCGACACCCGTCGTGGTTGGGAAACGGGGGGAGACAACGGTCCCGCCATCGTCCCCGGCCATCCCGAAGAGAGCCTGCTGCTGCGGGCCATCCGGTTTGACGACCCGGATCTGCAGATGCCCCCCGCGGGCAAAGGGACTCGTCTCTCAGCCGAGGAGGTCGCCGACGTCGTTGCCTGGATCAAGGCTGGCGCGGTCGATCCGCGTGTGGCGGGAGAACGACTGGGAGGCATGTCGGCAGACGATGCCCGTCGCTGGTGGAGCTGGCAACCCCTGCAGCCCGTGACTATCCCCGAAGTTCACGACACCGCCTGGCCGCAGACCGACATCGACCGATTCATACTCGCCCGCCTCGAACGCGAGGGACTGCCGCATACGGGTC
>DNUF01000158.1:4287-5943 GCA_003508595.1 Planctomycetaceae bacterium | reverse complement strand
GTATGGCGAACGCTGGGGACGCCACTGGCTCGACGTCGCCCGCTACGCCGACACCGCCGGCGATGGAGCCGACTATCCCGTCCGCGAAGCGTTCCGCTACCGCGACTGGGTCGTACGGGCCTTCCAGAACGATCTTCCGTTCCACGAATTCCTTCGACTGCAGATTGCCGGTGACCTGCTCGCCCCCTCACGCCCGGCAGTCGACTACGCCGACTGCATCACCGCCACCGGGTTTCTCGCGGTGGGGAAACGTTATGGCTACGCCCCCAATCCCGACTACCAGCACCTCGACTTCGCCGATGTGATTGACTCGGTCGGCCGGTCGCTGCTGGGCCTGTCTCTCGGCTGTGCCCGCTGCCACGATCACAAGTATGACCCGGTGTCGACACGCGACTACTACGGTCTCTATGGCATCCTGCAGAGCACCCGCTGGTCATTTCCCGGCGGAGAAGAACACAAGCGCCCCGCGCATTTTCCACCGCTGGTTCCTCCCGACGAAGTCGCCCGCCGCGAAGCCGGGCGTGCCGCAGCGATCGCCCAGCTCGACAGTGAACTCGCCAACCTGCAGGCGAGCCGTGGCAAGCTCGACGGCCAATGGATTGCGGGTGGCCCCGACCTCGCCTTCGAAGCACAACCCGATACCCGGCCGCCGGCCGCCCCCTGGCTCTCGGCCGGGCCCAACGCCGTCGGTCCCGAGTCACAAAGTCCCTTCGCGCACATCCACCCGGCTGGACAGCGCGGAGTGCGGGTGGGAAGTGGCCAGCCAACCGACGGGATCCGTTATGTGTTCCCCCAGAAACTGAAGAAGACCCCGGGAGGGAAAATGCACCTCACGGTCGATTTCCGCACGGTCGCGGGCGCCGATCAACCCGGGGCCTACCGGTTCTACCTGGGCCGGGGGGTCATCGAGTCGCTCGCTCTCGAGTTCAGTGTGACCCGAAATGAACTGGCCCTGAAAAACGGCACAACCTGGGAAGTCATCCGCGCGATCGAACCGGGCGTGTGGCACACCCTGCAGGCCACCCTCGATCCCGACGAGCAGACCTGGTCGGGTGTCGTGGGGCCCGCCGGTGATCTCACCGAATTCCGCGACAAGCGGCTCAATCCGGCCTGGGATGGAATCCTCGACACCTTTATCTGCGATGGCATCGGTCATGTGGCTGGGCCTGCCCCGGCCCGTGACATCGACAACCTCGGCCTGCTGGCGGTCCCCTTCGCACCTCCTGGCAGCGACCCTGTCCCCGCGTTCGTGCCTCCGGCCGACGCCCCCGAGCAACTGGCCCGACTCGAAGAGCAGATCAAGAAACTGACCGCCGAGCGCGATGCCACCCAGGCCCGCGAGATCTATCCCACGGCCTACGGTGTCAGTGAAGGGACCGCCACCAACGCGCGGCTCCAGAAGCGGGGTGAACCCGATCAACCGGGCGATGAGGTCCCCCGGCAATTCCTGACAATCCTCGGCGGCGACCGGCTGCCGGAGGGGACTGCAGGAAGTGGCCGGCTGCAGCTGGCTGACTGGCTCACCCGCCCCAGCCAGCCGCTCGCGGCACGTGTATTTGTGAATCGGGTCTGGAGCTGGCATTTCGGCCAGGGACTGGTAACAACCCCCAGCGATTTCGGATCACGCGGCGAACTCCCCAGCCATCCGGAACTGCT
>DNUF01000158.1:2152-3983 GCA_003508595.1 Planctomycetaceae bacterium | reverse complement strand
AGCTCGCCTCCACCGAGTTGCCCGAAGGACTGGCCCGCGATCCGGGAAATCGCTGGCTCTGGCGGCATCCCCGGCAGCCACTCGATGCCGAAGAGATGCGTGATGCCATGCTGTTTGTCAGTGGACGACTCGACCGCAGCCCGGCGGGTGCGCATCCCTTCCCTCCCACCCACACCTGGGGCTTCACGATTCACCAGCCGTTCCACGCGGTCTACGACTCGAATCACCGCAGCCTGTACCTGATGCAGCAGAGGAACCGGCGGCATCCGTTCCTCGCCCTGTTCGACGCGGCCGATCCCAACCAGAGCGTGGCCCAACGCCTGCCAACGGTGACTCCCACCCAGACCCTCTACCTGATGAACTCACCGTTCGTGCACGAACAGGCCGCCGCCTTTGCAGTCCGCATGGCACAACCCGGCGTCTCGAATGGGGAACGGGCCCGCCAGATGATTGAGGCAGCCCACGGCCGGTCGGCCGATGAGGCCGAACTCGAAGTGGCCCAACGCTTCGTGGCACAGTACGCGACCCGACTGCCCGCCGAGACCTCACCGGCCGATCGCGAGATCGCCGCCTGGCAGGCATTCGCGCGGGTGCTGCTGACGGGCAATCCCTTTCTCTACGTGGATTGAGATTCCGCTGACCCCAACGTCCGGCCGGCCGTCGCGACACCACGAAAGACACAAGTCCCTGACCCTGGTGACAAGAACATGCATACCCCTCCCGCCACACGCCGCGAGTTCCTGCAGCGGGCGTCCGGTGGATTTGGTGCCCTGGCCCTGGCGGGTCTGCTCGCCGGGGAAGCACCGGCGGCTGGCGACCCTCTCGCGTCCCGCGAACCGCATTTTGCGCCCCGCGCCGACCGGGTGATTTTTCTGTACTCGACCGGAGGCACCTCGCATGTCGACACGTTTGACTACAAGCCCCAGTTGATCGCCGATCACGGCAAGAAGATCACCGCCTCACGCTGGCTCAACAAGCCGGGACAGTTCGAGCGATTCCTCATCAAGCCGCGGTACAAGTTCTCGCAGCATGGCCAAAACGGGATCTGGGTCAGCGAATTGTTTCCGAACCTTGCCGGGGTGATCGACGATGTCTGCCTGCTGAACGCCATGCACTGCGACAGTGACGGGCACGACAAGGCGACGCTGGCCGCCCACACCGGCTCGGCCCAATTCGCCCGGCCGAGTGCCGGGGCGTGGGTCAGCTATGGCCTGGGGACCCCCAACCGGAACCTCCCCTCGTTCCTCGTGCTGGCGCCCGCCGCCCCCTATGCCGGCGCCCAGACCTGGGGCAGCGACTTTCTCCCGGCATGTCACCAGGGAACCCACGTTGTTCCCGGCCCCGAACCCTTGCCAAATCTCAAGCCCCGCGGACCCGCTCCCGATCTGCAGGGGTTGGAACTCGAACTGCTGGGGCAACTCAACCGCCGGCATCTCGAAAGCCGGTCGGCCGACCTGGCCCTCGACGCCCGCGTGCGCAGTTTCGAAACCGCGTTTGGGATGCAGCGTGAAGCCCCCGAGGCCTTCGACCTCTCGCAGGAGACCGAGGCCACGCATGCGCTGTATGGGCTTGAACGGGGGGCCACTTCGGGATTCGGCTGGCAGTGCCTGGTGGCCCGTCGGCTGGTGGAACGCGGGGTGCGATTCCTCGAACTGATCGATGTCGGGTCGAGCAACAACTGGGATTCGCACGGCAACATGGCCGACCACGAGCGACTCTCGAAGGCGATCGACAAGCCCATCGCCGGACTGCTGACCGACCTCAAGCAACGGGGCCTGCTTGACCGCACGCTCGTGGTCTGGACGACCGAATTCGGCCGGACCTCGTTCCA
>DNUF01000158.1:1266-1769 GCA_003508595.1 Planctomycetaceae bacterium | reverse complement strand
CTCGACCACGAACGCC
The DNA here is from genome assembly GCA_003508595.1 of Planctomycetaceae bacterium. Lineage (GTDB taxonomy): Bacteria > Planctomycetota > Planctomycetia > Planctomycetales > Planctomycetaceae > UBA10511. The sequence goes on along the minus strand of DNUF01000158.1, from coordinate 1,753 downwards.
TCACCTATCGGCACGCTGGTCGCGACTACCGCCTGACCGACATCGCCGGCCGGGTGGTGACCGAGATCCTGTCCTGATCCTCCCCCACCGGTCTTCGCCGGCGGTCCTTCCTGGAGTTCATTCCTGTGGTTCGACGCAAGCAACGTCATTGGCAACGACCGCGCCGGCGCACGGTGCCGGGGACACCCCCGGGAACCATCACCGTCGATCCCCAGGCCGAGGCTTCAAAGCTGCACATTCTCGCCTATGGCCGGGATGACTACACCGAAAAGTCCGTGACGCAGGTCTCGGAGATCCGCCAGTATCTCGGTCGTTACCCGGTTGTCTGGGTCAACGTCGATGGGCTGGGCGATCTTGCCATGCTGATGCAGTTGGCCGAGTTGTTCGAGCTGCATCCCCTGGCGATGGAAGACGTCGTCAATGTTCACCAGCGGGCCAAGGTGGAACCGTTCGGCAACCGCACCTTCCTCGTCTCGCGCATGGTCCG
>DNUF01000158.1:854-1003 GCA_003508595.1 Planctomycetaceae bacterium | reverse complement strand
CTGTTCGTCGGCCCCAACTTCGTGGTCTCCTTCCAGGAACAGGCGGGGTGGGACTGCCTCGAGTCGGTCCGCGAACGGATCCGCCGCCGGGTCACGCGCATCCGCGAGGCGGGCCCCGGCTATCTCGCCTACTCGCTGCTCGATGCGGT
>DNUF01000158.1:0-622 GCA_003508595.1 Planctomycetaceae bacterium | reverse complement strand
GTCGACAATTTCTTCCCGGTCCTCGAAGCCTATGGCGAACGCCTGGAAGATCTCGAAGACCGCATCATTGTCGCCCCCGACCGCAGTGCGATTGCCGAAGTCCACCAGGTCAAACGCGAGTTGCTGACGATTCGCCGTTCGATCTGGCCCCAGCGAGAAGCCCTCAACGTGCTGGTGCGCGATGAGGTCCCCAACTTTGAACACGACACCCGCATCTATCTGCGCGACGTCTACGACCATGCCGTACGGATCATCGACCTCGTGGAAACATACCGCGAGATCTGTTCCGACCTCATGGACCTGTATCTCTCCAGCGTCAGCAACCGCATGAATGAGGTGATGCGGGTGCTGACCGTGATCTCCACGCTGTTCATCCCGCTGACCTTCATTGCCGGTCTGTATGGAATGAACTTCGATCCCGACAGTTCTCCGTGGAACATGCCCGAGCTGCGCTGGTACTTCGGGTATCCGCTCTGCATCGCGCTGATGGTATTGATCTCGGCCGCCCAGTTCTGGTTCTTCTGGCGCAAGGGTTGGATCTTCGCCGGCAAGTGGGACGGCCCCGTGCTGCCGGTCGATCCCGGCGACAGATCAGTGACAGGTCCCTCCTGAAGCCGGGACC
>DNUF01000004.1:23807-54057 GCA_003508595.1 Planctomycetaceae bacterium | reverse complement strand
GTCATCGGCGACCTCGACCCGGTAACGCACGGGGAATCCAAAGCCCGCGCCAATTCCGCCGAAGTCGTCGTAGCACGGTCTCAGGACCAATTCGCGCACGATGACCGGCTCGGGCAGGTCGACCTGCACCCACTTGGCCTGGTCGGGTTTGGCGGCGATCTCGCTGTGATAGCCAAATTCGACTCCCTGCCGGGCCGCGCTCTGCGCCTTGGGACGCAGTTCGGCCAGGCGCGCGTCGAACCGCTTCAACGGATCACCACCACGGGTCGATACGACGCTCTCGATCTCGCGCCGCTGTTCTTCGAGTTGGCCTCGCCGGGCCAGCAGTTCCATCCGCTGCCGGGCGTGGGCCGGGTCGACGTCATATCGCCGGTCGGTCCGGTCGATCGCCGCAAAGACCGCCTGCAGGCTGTAATAGTCCTCCTGCAAGATCGGGTCAAACTTGTGATTGTGGCACTGGGCGCACTGCACGGTGAGGCTGTTGAAGGTCTGCAGCGTGTTGGTGACCATGTCGTCCCGGTCGAGATGGCGGGCCACCTTGCCGTCGATCTTGGTTTCGGGGACCTCGGCATGCCCGATGAAGTCCCAGGGACCCGCCGACAGAAAGCCCAGCGCCTCGATCCCGTCACGCGTGCCGGGGAAGAGGACATCGCCGGCGACCTGCTGTTCGAGAAACTGGCCGAAGGGACGATCGGCGTTGAGGGCGCGGATCACATAGTCGCGGTAGGGCCAGGCGTTGGGGCGGGGCTTGTCCTTGTCGTAGCCATGCGTCTCGCCAAAGTGGACGACATCCAGCCAGTGCCGGGCCCAGCGTTCGCCATAGTGTGGCGACTCAAGCAGTCGATCGACCAGCCGTTCGTACGCGCGGGGTTCGGAGTCGTTCACGAACTGGGCAATCTCGGCCGGCGTGGGAGGCAGTCCCAGCAGGTCGAACGACAGGCGGCGGACCAGCGTGGCCCGGTCCGCCTCGGGCGACGGAGTGAGCCCCTCCTTCGTCAGTCGGGTCAGGATGAAGGCATCGACAGGATTGCGAATCCAGTTCGCAACCGCGGGATCGACCGCGGGAACAGCCACTGGCCGGAGTGGTGAGAAGGACCACCACGTCTGGCCCTCGAACTGTCGGTTGCGCAGGGTGTGTGATTCCGGCCAGGGGGCTCCTCCGGCAATCCAGCGGCGGATCGTTTCGACCTCGGGCGGCGAGAGCGGGGCGGCCCCCTTCGGCATCGACGGTTGTTCTCCGGAAATCTGCTCGAGCAGCAGGCTCGACTCGGGATCACCGACTTCGAGCACTGTCCCCGAGTCTCCTCCCTTCAACGCCAGTGCGCGGGTGGCGAGGGACAGTCCCCCCTTGGTCTCGTCGCCATGGCAGCTCAGGCAGCGCCGTTCCAGGATCTTTGCGACCTGGTCTTCGAAGAAATTCTCCGGCAGCTCTTCCGCACCGATTCTGCGGGGAGCGACCAGCATCGGCGCGAGCAGCACCCAGGGAACGAGTGACCGCATCCACGGCGTAGCGCGGGTCGTTGCCTTGCCGGGCAAAATGCGGCGAGAAAAATCGCGGGGAGGAGCGGCTGCGGGCGAATCGGATGTCACAGCAGGTCAACACCGTTGCGAGGTTGGGAGAAACGGAACAGACCGTTGAGCTGCGTGAGGCGGGAGATGGATGCGGGAGCACCGCACCCCATTCGGGGCTTGCAACTGGTCTGACCAATCTCTAAGTTCGGAGATGCCGTGAGGCAAGTCAAGCAGTACCGACAACGTGTGTGCTGCGTCTGTGAGTTCCTGGGCATGAGCCCTGTCATTCTTGGTCGACATGAGGTCGATCATTCTCGTCTCGGGCGGTCACGGGCGGCTGCATCGAGTTCTTCTCTTCCGACCGTTTCGGGTGCCTCTGTGGCCCTGGCGAACTCTTCGGGGGCGAAGTCTTCGGGGGCAACTGCTTCCCGGGTGAATGTTGGCCGGGCCGCAGCGCTGGCCGAGAACACGCTCGATCGGGTTTCCGACATCAGTCGGCAACTGGAGCGGGCGATTGTCCAGGGGGAGTATTCTCCGGGGCAGCGACTTCCTCCCGAGCGGCTCCTCAGCATCCAGTTCCAGGTGAGCCGTTCGGTGGTTCGCGAAGCCCTGGGGCGTCTGGCCAGCCTGGGCCTCGTGGAAAGCCGGCAGGGGTCGGGAACACGGGTGACCGCTCCCAATGGTCGGCAGGTGTCGCTGGGGTACGAACGGCTGCTGCGGGAGGTTCCCGAGCGGTTGGCGGATCTCGCGTCGGTGCGGCTGACGCTGGAGACTTCGATCGCCGCGTTGGCGGCCCGTCATCGCCGCCCCGAGCACCTGCGTGAACTCGAGCGTCTGCAGCAGATTCTGCACCAGCCCCGCAAGTCGCTCGCCGCGCATGTGAAGGCCGATGGTGACTTTCATGCCACGCTGGCCGAGGCGGCGGGGAACCCGTTCTTCTCCCTGGTGCTCGCCCCGATCCACGATCTGCTGACCGAAAGCCGGTTGCAGACTCTGCGTCGGTATGGCGCCTCGATCGCCTGGCAGCATCACCAGCGCATTCTCGAGGCGATTCGCGCTCAGGATGCCGACGAGGCGGCCCGCGCGATGGAAGAACACCTCACCGTCAACAGTCGACATCTCTCCGAAATCGACGAAGAGGTTGAAGCCGAGACTCCCATCCCCGTCGAAACTCCCAACCACCGCCGCAAGTCGGCTGGCAAACACGTCCCGCGATAACCCGGTCTTCCGTCGTCGGCTTCGTGACTTCGGCCATCCTCGCCCGGCCGGGCGAGGAGGAGGGCGGGTGCCGTGAGGGTCTCAAGTGGTGGCTGACCGGCTCAACGGCGGACGGCAACGAGCGCCTCGCCGAGACCACTGGTCAGCATGGTCCGTCTGGAAAAGGCTCGCGGTGGATCTTCCCGTCGAGCGTGAGGTTGCCTCATTGTCGTGGCATTCCGGTTGACTGCGGCATTCGTGGCACCCCCCTCAGCAGCCAGAGGGTCGCCACCCCCAGCAGGGCCCGTACGGGACCTTCTCCCGCCACCCACCAGGCGGGCAGTCCCGCCTGCCAATCGATCAGCAGCAGCCACGCTCCATGGGCGATGGCCGACCAGCCCAACAGCGCGATCAACGGGCGATACCGCACCAGGTCGGTGGCCACTCCCCACAACATCATGCCGTGCAGTGCGACCAGCAACGGCAGGTTGCGGGCCAGGTACTCGGCGATTGGACTTTGCGGAAACTCCCCCAGCCCCAATCCCGCGTGCAGGCGGGCGATTGTTTCGTTCGGCAGCAGCGGGACCAGCACCGCCAGCAGGTCGAGGTTTCCCTGGAACCACAACAACCGTCGCAGCCACCGGGCCGCCCCGGGTGCGGACGACGGACCATCGCTTGGCAACATCCGTTTGTTCCTCGGCGTCAATTCGGTGTCACACCGTTCGCGGCCTTGCGGTCTGTGCGGGACCGGTCAGCCCATCAGCTTCTCAATCGGCCTGGCATCGTAGACGTGATACGGTCGCCCTTCGACATCGTGCCACGCGGCGTCGGCAGGAATGCCGAGCGCGTGATAAATCGTCGCAGCGAAATTCTCGGGAGTCTGTGGATTGCTCGCGGGGTAGGCCCCATTGCGATCCGAAGAACCAATCACGTTCCCCCCCTCCACCCCACCCCCCGCAAACCAGACCGATTGGCAGGGGCCCCAATGGTCGCGTCCCGGCAGCTTGTAGATCTCGGGGGCGATGTGGGTGATCTTCGGTGTGCGTCCGAATTCCCCCGCCATCACCACCAGTGTGCTGTCGAGCAGCCCGCTTTCCTGCAGGTCATCAAGCAGGGCCGAGACCGCCCGATCGGTGGGAGGGAACAGGAAATTCTTCAGCAGCGGGAAGTTGTTGCCGTGCAGATCCCACGAGCCGAGATTCCCCATGTTGACCTGCACCATGTTGACCCCCGTCTCGATCAACCGGCGGGCCATCAGCAGTGACCACCCGAATGAATTGTCGCCGTACCGTTCGAGCGTTTTCGGGTCGGAGTTCCGCACGTCAAAAGCGGCCCGCACTTTCGGGTCGGCCATCAGTGAGACCGCCGACTCGCGCATCCGGTCGTACGCCCCCTCTCGGGGCGGGGTCTCGAGTTGTCGGCGCTGGCTGTCGACCAGGTCCAGCAGGTCACGCCGTTCGCGGAACCGCTGGTCGAAGACCCCTTCGGGCAGCGTCAGAGCGGGGACCTCAAACCGCCACGTGTCTTTGTCCGACGCCTCTCCCTTGTGCAGGTTGAAGAGATACTTCGGAAACGCCCCCGAGTAGCTGTGGTAGGCGTGCGGCTTGTCGGTCGCCTCGATGAACCACGGCTCATGCCGACTGCCCAGCAGTCCCGCGAACTGGCCCGGGTAGATGCCCGAGTTCGAGTGATACAGCTTCTCGGGCAACACGACGCTGGAGGGGAGGTTGTGGCGCTTCTCGCGGCAATAGCCGGCGATGGCCGCGATGGAGGGGAGATCAATCGACTGTGGCTTGTTCGCCCGAAAAGTCGGGGGGAGCACCGACTTGCCAGTGAGCATGAGGTAGGTCGCGTCGTCGTGCCCGTTGCGGGTGTGCGTCAGTGAGCGGACCAGGGCCCAGCGGTCGCTCCGCTCGGCCAGCATCGGCAGGTGCTCGCAGATCTCGATGCCGGGGGTGCGCGTGGCGATCGGGTGGAACTCCCCCTTGAACTCCGCGGGCCCCTCGGGCTTCATGTCGAAGGTGTCGTGCTGCGACGGACCGCCGGTGAGAAAAAGATAGATCACCGCCCGTGGTCGTGGGGCAGTCGGGGTGCTGCCGGCCTGGGCCGGACTTCGCCAGCGGGCGACGTCGAGCGACGACAACCCGAGTGCCCCCAGCATTCCCGCCTGCAGAACGTCACGCCGTTGCCAGGGATGGCTCCACGATCGTCGCGGGGTGGTGTCCATGGCGTCGTACCCGAAAGAGGGAACTGGGGAGGAAGACAGAGCCGGGGGAATGTCAGAGTTTTGAGCCGCCGCAATTGTGAGAGACGAAACCCGGACCCAGCCGAAGGGGGAATTTTTTGCAAGACCAGTGGCGGTGATCGACGATGCACCGTACCGGGCCGAGCGATTCGTCGCCACTGCGAACGGCGGAATATGCGGGAGTTGTCCCGGGGAGGCAATCTCCCCGGGACACCCGCCGCGCGGGATCAGTACGAGTTCTCTTCGACTCCCTCGCCACCGTGCAGTCCGGTGGTTTCGGGAACCTTTTTCGTCTGCCGGATCTTCCGTTCCCGGATTTCCGCCTGGAACAGCTCGATCGCCTGGGTCAGCGGAATGGTCTGCTGATGCTCGGGGTCGAGGCGGTCGCGGATCGTCACGGTTCCCTGCTCGGCTTCCTTCCCCCCCACGACCAGCATGTAGGGAATCAGTTCGAGCTGGGCATCGCGGATCTTGGCGTTCACCTTCGAGCTGCGGAGGTCGGTCGTCGCCCGGAAGCCACGCCCCTTGAGCGCCTGCTCGACCTGACCGGCATACTCGTTCTGCTTCTCGCTGATCGGCAGGACGCGGATCTGTTCCGGTGCCAGCCAGAGCGGGAAGGCGGCGGCGAAGTGCTCGATCAGCACCCCCACGAACCGCTCCATGCTGCCAAACGGCGCGCGGTGAATCATCACCGGACGGTGCGGACGGTTGTCGGCCCCGATGTATTCCAGCTGGAACCGTTCGGGGAGGTTGTAGTCGAGCTGGACCGTACCCAGTTGCCATTCCCTGCCGATGCAGTCCTTCACCATGAAGTCGGCCTTCGGTCCGTAGAACGCCGCCTCTCCGGCACGCGGTTCGAATGGGAGCTGCAGATCGGTCAGCACCCGCCGCAGGCTCGACTCGGCCCGCTGCCAGTTCTCTTCGCTGCCAACGTACTTGTCGCTGCCAGGATCGCGCAGCGAGAGTTGCACGCGGTAGTTGTCGAGACCGAGGCTGCCGAGCACGAACTGCACGAGCTTCACCGTTTCGAGAAACTCGTTCTCAACCTGGTCGGGAGTGCAGAACTGGTGCGCGTCGTCCTGGGTCAGCCCGCGGACCCGCAACAGCCCGTTGAGCTCGCCCGACTGCTCGTGCCGGTAGACCGTGCCGAATTCGGCCAGCCGCACCGGCAGTTCGCGGTAGCTGCGCTGCTGCGATTTGTAGATCTGCACGTGGTGCGGGCAGTTCATCGGCTTGAGCAGGTAGCGTTCCTGCATTCCCTGCCAGCCCCGCAACGCGGCCAGCTTCTCTTCGACCGAGCCACCGATCGGGTAGGTGTCGATCTTGACGTCAAGGAAGGGGGCGAACTCGAGGAACTTCCGTTCGTTGGCCGGGTTCAGGGCGTTGTCGGCCAGCAGGGTGATCCAGCGGTCGACCAGCGACCCGCCGGGGTGTCCGAAGATCGGGCTGAACTGCGAGTCGCGGTAATAGGGAAAGTGGCCGCTGGTCTCGTACATTTCCACCCGCCCGACGTGGGGCGAATAGACTGGGGTGTAGCCCCGGGCGATCAGTTCGTGCTTGATGAAGTCTTCGAGGGTTCCCCGGACGACCGCTCCCTTGGGAAGCCACAGTGCGAGTCCCGGCCCCACCTCCTGGCTGATGTGGAACAGGTTGTGCTGCTTGCCGAGCACGCGGTGATCGCGGCGTTTCGCCTCTTCGATCTGGGTCAGGTAGGCGTCGAGATCTTTCTGGCTGAAGAACGCGGTGCCATACAGCCGTTGCAGCGTCCGCCCGCTCGCGTCCCCCTTGAAGTGCGCTCCGGCGACCGAGAGCAGCTTGAATGCCTTGATGCGACTGGCATCGGGAATGTGCGGACCCCGGCAGAGGTCGACGAATTCTCCCTGGCGGTAGAAGCTGAGCGAGGCATGGTCGGCCAGCCCGGTCTGCAGGTGCTGCACCTTGAGCGCCTGCCCCAGGTCGGCACACAGTTGCAGCGCTTCGCCACGGGGGAGTTCGAAACGGTCGAACGTCTCCGCCTCGGCAATGATCTTCCCCATCTCGGCCTCGATCCGCGGGAAGTCTTCCTCGCGGATGGGGTCGGACATGTCGAAGTCGTAGTAGAACCCGGTCGGCAGGGTGGGGCCGAAGGCGAGTCCGACGTTGGGGAAGACCCGCATCACGGCCCGCGCCATGATGTGGGCGGCCGAGTGCCGCATGACCGAGAGTGCCTCGGGATCGCGGTCGGTCAACAGCTTGAGGGAGATCGGCTGGGCGGGATCGGTCCCGGCAGCGACGGCGCTCTCAACGAGGGGACGGCGGGAATCGACGACCTTCCCGTTCACAACGGCAGCGACGACAGCCTTGGCGAGACGGGAGCCAATGCTTTCGGCGACGGCGAGAGGAGTGGAGTCGTCGGGGTAATCCTTGCGGGAACCATCAGGCAGCAGAACAGAGACCATGAGTGTGGAGATCCCTTTCGGGAGACAGAAACAGGGCCCGGACGGTCCACCGGTACAAAGGGTGGAATCGCCGTCGGGGCCAACGGGAAGCAGAAGAATATACCGCAGGTTCCGACCGGGAAGGCAGGGCAAACGGCAGCAGTCATGAGGCCGGGAGGGGACCAGAGGCCCATCCCCCCGACCTCCTCAGATGGGGAGGGACACTTCCCGACCACCGCGGGTTCTCGGCTGGTGGGAAATGAACGGGGTCGGAATCGGTCAGAAACCACAGGTCTGCTGAACAAAACCGCCCGCCGCCACCCGTCCCCACCCATCGATCCCCCAGAGACGAACTGTTCCCCAAAACATCGGTGTTTATTCATGCATCGTGGAATAGGCTTTCAGCCTGTTCGTCAAACCCACTTCCCCTGGCACGCCAGTTCCCCAACAGGTCTCACCAATTCGTACGGAAAGCCGGTTTGCCGACACAACAAACGCTGAACGCTGCCCTTGGAACCCGGCTTTCCGCCTGTTCGTCAAACCCGGCTCACCCCCGAAAAACAACCATTCCCCCATTCCCCCCTTCCGCCTTCCATCCCCATCCTCTCTCCGGCACCACCAGCCGACCTTGTTATTATCCCGTTGCGGACTTCACCCGGTGAACCGGGATAAGCCAGTCGGTTGCCGTACTCGCATTCAGCCAACTCCGCACCGTCGCTGTGGGACGCCCGAGGAGAATCTGTCATGAGCTACGATCTGTTTCTCAAGCCCGAGTCGCAGACCCTCTCGCAGGAGCAGTTCACCGGTTGGTTTGAGTCGCGCCCGAATTACACGATTCAGCAGCAGCAGGCGTGGTACGAAAACGACGACACCGGCGTCTATTTCTCGTTTGATTACGACTCGGAACAGGGTGGTTCAGTCGCGTTCAACATGAACTACTTACGGCCGCACATCTTCGGCCTGGAGGCCGCCCCGGAACTGGCTGCCTTTATCGCGGCGTTCGATCTGTCCATTGATGATCCGCAGGTGGGCGGGATGGGAGAGGGGCCGTTTTCCGAGGAGGGGTTTGTCAAAAGCTGGAATGGCGGGAACCGATTCGGCTACCAATCGATCCTGACGACGGATGAGACCAACGAGATTCCGGTTCGTTCCACCGCCGACATCGAACGAACCTGGCGTTGGAATCGGCATCGGAACACGCTGCAGGCGGCGGTGGGGGACGTGATGTGGATCCCCCGGATCATGCTCATGCAGGGGACCAGTTCGGTCATCACGGTCGCGGTCTGGCCGGACGCCTGTCCCATCATGCTCCCCCGGGTGGACCGGATCATCCTGCTGCGAGAGATGCTGGCCGTCCATCCCCGGAAGCCCGGCGACGAAGAGTCCGAGGCCACAATCGTCGACTGGTCGCGACTGGCCGATTTGGTCGAGTCGTATCCCCACGACCCCGAGCACGGCTGTTACTGCCTCGAGTATGACGTGAGTCCCGAAGCATTGGTCTGTTTGATCCAATCGCTGCCGATCGACACTCCCGATCGTGACAAGTTCCTCTCCCCCGACAGTGTGCTCAATGCGGAACTGGTCGCCGAGTTCCGGCGTCCGGGCTGACACGCATGACGGTTTGCTCGACGGAACGCCGACTGTGAGGAGGTGAGAAGACCGTGCTGGCCAATCCCCAGGGGGTCGACCCCGTCGAATGACCAGCCCAGGCATCACCCGGTACATCAACGCCAGTCGCGCACTGGTCTTGAGATCGTCTTGAGGTCGACTTGAGATCGAACGGGTCCGGAGGATGGATGAAGTGGAGTTGAAGCCAATTGTGTCCTGAGGGCTACCTGCCGGGAGGGAAAGGGGGGGCTGGATGTTCGTGACCAACCCCGACGCAGTGTTCACACCACTCCGGGACGTGCGGCGACGCTTGTGCCGGTGTCAGAGGGACCGTGGCGATGGTCTGTCGGGGCCGGTACGATCCGGGAGTTGACCGGCGTGGTCTCACCAGCGTGTTTTGACCGGGGGAATCTCACGTGTTGCGTCTGCTGTGTCTGTGTGGGCTGGGGGTGCTGCTGGTGCTGGGGGTTGGACCGGGCGGGGAGGTGGCTGCACGTCCGCCGAATATCCTGTTCATCTTCTCGGATGATCTCACCTGCCAGGCGATCAGCAGCTACGGTGATGCCCGCCGGTTGCTGCAGACGCCGCACATGGACCGCCTCGCCCGCGAGGGAATCCGGTTTGACCGCTGCCTGGTGACCAATTCGATCTGCGGTCCCAGCCGGGCCACGGTGCTGACGGGGAAATACTCGCACCGCAACGGCTTCTACAACAACAGCAACAGCCGGTTCGATGGTTCGCAGACCACCTTTCCCAAGCTGCTGCAGGCGCAGGGTTATCAGACTGCCCTCATCGGCAAGTGGCACCTGGGGAGTGAGCCGACCGGTTTCGATCACTGGCAGATCCTCCCCGGCCAGGGGATCTACTACAACCCGCCGATGCGGCGAAACGGGCAGACGGTGCAGACTCAGGGTTACACGACCGATGTGCTGACCGATCTCTCACTCGACTGGCTGCGCCAACGCGATCCCAACAAGCCATTCTTGCTGATGTGCCAGCACAAAGCGCCGCATCGCGAGTGGGCACCCGCCCTGAGGCATCTGGGCTGGGACCAGGACCGCCAGTATCCCGAGCCTCCCACCCTGTTCGAAGATCTGGCGAACCGTCCCCGGGCGGTCCGCGATCATGACATGGGAATCGCCACCAGCTTCTCCGACCTCGATGTCAAACTGCGGACCCCGGGGAACCTGACGGCCCAGCAACTTGCCGAATGGAACCGTTACTACGGGCCACGCAATGCCGCCTACCGGGCCGCGAACCTCGCAGGCCGCGAACTCGTGCAGTGGCGGTACAACCGCTACATGCACGATTACCTCGGTTGCGTGAAGGGGGTCGATGAGAGTGTCGGCCGGTTGCTGGCGACCCTCGATGAACTGGGGCTCGCTGAGAACACCATCGTAGTCTGCTCTTCCGATCAGGGATTTTTCCTCGGGGAGCATGGGTGGTATGACAAGCGATGGATCTTCGAAGAGTCGCTGCGGACTCCCCTGTTGATCCGGTGGCCGGGGGTGGCCCGCCCCGGCAGTGTGAATTCGCAGATTGTGTCGTTGATCGACTTTGCCGGGACGTTTCTCGAGGCGGCGGGGCTGCCCCAGCCGGCGGACATGCAGGGACGCAGCCTGGTGCCGTTGTGTCGGGGGGAGACCCCGGCCGACTGGCGAAAGAGTCTCTACTACCGCTACTACGAATACCCCCAGCCGCATCACGTGCGGCCGCACTACGGGGTGATCACCGACCGGTACAAGCTGGTGCATTACCACGCGCCCGATGTGGACGAATGGGAATTGCTCGACCGCCAGGTCGATCCCCAGGAGACACGCAGTTTCTACACCGACCCCGCCTATGCCGACACCGTGCAAAAACTGCAGGCTGAGCTGGCGCGCTTGCGGCGTGAGGTGGGAGACGAGGCCGAGCCTCCCCGGGCCGCGTATGGTTCAGAGCCGTTCGAGACCGAAAAAGAAGCCTCGACCCAACCGAAGTAGCCTTGGGAGACCAACCTCAGGCCCGTCTCGAATCATTCCGCTCGGGGCTGTCGGCCCGACTCACGGCAACGGGGAACAGGGAACTGTGATTGCCATCGGGCGAGACCGACCCATCGGACCGACGCAACCTGTTCAGGGATGATCCCGCCGCTGAACCTCCACTCGCCCGTCGGCATGGGCGGTGATGTCGAGGACGTCGTCGCGCAGCCGGATGCCTGTGATGGTGAGCAAAGGCCAGTCGCGGGGGAGGCGGGGTTGCAGGGTGTAACCTTCGGGGGTGGGGTGGAACCCGAGAAAGCCCTGCAGCAGCACCTGCGGCACCAGCACGCTTTCGAGGAATTCCTGGTCGAGCCCCAGTCCGCCCGCTGTGCCGCCCCCCTGCAGTTTCCCCCGTCCCGGTTTCGCGTAGTAGGCCCGGTAGCCCCCTTCGGCCTGCACCTCGCGAAACCAGGTGGCAATCTCACGCAGGCGACGCCAGGCGTCATCGGGGCCGTTGGTCTTGAGCCGGGCCATGATGTCGTGGTAGCTGAACCCCAGCACGGCTCCGCCATCCTGCACCTGGTCTCCCCAGGGGACACTCTCGGGAGAGGTCCACGCCCAGACATAGGTGTCGATGTTGCGACGGGTCGTGGCGCGGGGGGCGAACCGCCAGTGGTAGATGTCGGCCCCCCGGGAGGTGTCCCCCGCGACCTCCCGCCGGCCGTCAAGCCAGGAGAAGATCTGCTTCGCCTGTTCGTCGCTCGCCAGCCCGCAATGAATCGCCTCGAGGTTCACAAACGAAAAACCGTAGTCGTACACCTGACCCGTCGCGTCGATCCAGCCAACAAACCGGCCTCGCTCTTGATTCCAGAACCGGGTCTGAAAGTCGGTCCGGATCTCGTCGGCCAAACGCGAGAGCGCTGATGTGTCGGGTGGGGCAACGTCTTGGGGAATGTTCCACTCGGGGTGCCGGGCGATCGCCTGCTCGAGCGCGATCTGGTTCCGCAGGGCATGTGCGAGAGAGATCGTTGCGAGGGCGTCGTGACCGCCGAAGGGGAGCAGGTCCCAGTAGTTGTTTCCCACGCCGAGGCCGGGGCGCGGGGTGTTCTGCCCCTGCTTTCCCTTGGTGAGTCCACTGCGACCATCATGCCCGACCCAGGTGACGTGGACGTGTTTCTCGTCGCGCACCCGGAATTCACGCAGCGCGAACTCGAGAGCCTGCCGCGTCCGCCCGATGTTTTGTCGCAGGAAGTCGAGGTCGTGCGTCCAGCAGAAGTAGTCGTGGCAACCCTGGAGGTAATTCGAATTGGTGATCGGGTGCCGGGTGTCGATGGCGGTCAGCAGCGACTTGAGGTCGAGCTCCATTCCCCGGGCGTGGTCGATGCGCAGGCGGTAGCGGGTCAGCAGCCCGGCATGGCCTGGCTGCCGCCAGAGGGGAATGTTCGCGAACTGCATCTCGCCCGGCACGGGGACCGACACAGCCCGATTGGCGGGCCATGGTTGTTCCCCTTCGATCAGCCACTCGATCGTGGCGGTGGTCTGGGGCCGGGTGCCGCGGGCCCCCCACTCGATGCGGGCAAAAGGGGCAACAATTGTGCCGCAGCGGAACGGTGGGGTGACCAGCGTGATCGTGTCGGCAGTCCCCTTGAGCCGCAGTCCGACCGCAGGGTCGATCCCCCGGACCTCAGCCCCGGCAATCTCCCAGCCGTCGGTGTTGGCGAGAGGCTTCAGCCCGAATGACTGGATCGCCCACACCTCGTCGGCAATCGAAAAGTGAAAGCCGCTGCCGGTGCTCTGCTGCCACGCGGGAAAGGGCCATCCTTCGCTGTGGGCCATCCCCCGGTGCTGCTGCATCGAGACGTAACCTTCGGCATCGATCCGTTTCGCCAGGAAGGCGTCGCGGTATTGGGTGCGGCGCTGGGCCGAGGCCCACAAACTCGACTGCGGCAGCCAGGCATCCCACAGCGTACAGGTGATGAAAGAGCCGGGGTGATGCAGCCGGTGCAGGTCATTCAGCGCCTGCAGGTCGGCTTCATGGCCGGGGACGACGAACAGGGGAAAGTCGTCGGCCCGTGCCGATCGATCGGTCGGCGTTCGGCCGCAAAGCAGGATGACAAGACAGACCAGGCAAGAACGGAACATGAAGCAGGTGCGTGGCGGGACAGTGGGGAGGGGAGACAACCGACGCTGTGCCGGTCTGATGGGGAGTCCGGATGACAGGGCCGAATCGCGCGGTGAGCACGGCACGACTGCCGGGGAATTGGGAATCGCGGCCACAGGGACTGCGTCAAATGGAACCCGAGAGCTCCCCATCAGGGAGTCCAGAGTTGGTCGTTGAGAGTCTGCAGGTGTTTCAACTGGCGCACCTGGGCCCAGAGGGGATCCTGGGGATCGGCGGAGAGTGACAGGTGCAGCGATTTCAGGGCGGGCAAATCGAACAGGGGGGACAGGTCTCGGACTGCGGTTTCCCGCAGGTCGAGCGAGATCAGCCGGCGGGCCTCCCGGAGGCGGTTGATGTTGGTGATGGGGGTGAGGATGGCGTGCAGGTGTTCCAACCGTTCCACGTTGAGGTAATCTTTGAGTCGACTCCCGAACGGTCGAGATGGAGTTGGACCAGGGGGACCCTGGTCAGGGGAAAGAGGCTGCGCAGATGGCGGCATTGGAATACGGTCAAGACCCGCAGTGAGGGCATGTTTTTCAGGGGAGCCAGGTCGTAGAACTGCGATTCCGAGATGTCCAGGGTTTCGAGACGGAGGTCCCGCAGCGGTTCGAGCGAGAGGATCTGCGTGTGGGCCATCGAGAGCGACTTCAATTGCCGGCAGGAGGCCAACGGATCGAGATTCGCCACCTGGGTCCGGCTGATGTCGAGACCCTCCAGCGGCATGTTGCGGAGCGGAGAGAGGTGGCGGATGGGGCAGGCGTTGAGTCGCAGAAAGCGCAGTTTCAAGTCCCGCAGGGGGCTCAGATCCTTGAGCAGGCCGGGGGACTCGACGTTCTTGTGCAGAAAGAGATCCTGGGCCCGGGCCAGGGTCGGGTTGTCTTTGAGGGCCCGCAGGGGGGACAGATCGCGCACTTTGTCGGAGTTCAGCATCAACTGCGTATGCGAGGGGTGGTGATGCACCTCCAGGGTGCCGTACATCTCGGGATTGAGTTCGCGCAGTTTCTGGTTGATCCGCTGGTATTGCTGATCGGCCGGTTCGAGACGGAGTTGCCGGTTCCAATCGTCGAACTCGCGACTGTGGAACCAGAGGGTGAGGTCTTCCGGTTCGGGCTCGGGCTCGTCTTCCGGGGAGGCGTTTGGGGCGGTGAGGGCGAACCGGCCCCGGCTTCCCTTGCCGGCCGCCAGGCGGACCGCAAATTCCTGCGGTTGAAACTGATCCTGAGAGATCCGCACCTGGTAGGCTCCCGGGGGAGCCTGCAGCGACAGTCGCCCCCGCTGTGCCGCACCACGGGCGACGACCGATCCCCGGTCATTCACCAGCTCGACGAAGGCGTCGTCGGGGGAGACCTCGAGTGCCAGCGTGGCCCGGGCCGGGCGACCGAACAACCACCAGAGCACTGCCGCCAATAGCAATGTTGCGCAGGTCAGCATCCCCCAGAGTGGTTTTCGGCCGATGGCCGTGTCACGGGTGGCAGAACGCGCGTTGCGAACTCGGACGGGAGCCGAATCGAGGGTCAGGTTGGCCCAATGCTCATCGAGGGGGGCCAGTCCCTGGGGGGCGGACGGTCGGGTGGTGGACCCGTGGGGGGCCTCGGCCGGTGCCGCGGTCTGGGAGAGTCCCAGTGCCTGCAACCGGCGCAGATCGATCAGCAGATCGGCACACGAGGCGTACCGTTGCCGGGGGGACTTGGCCACCAGTCGGGCGAAGAGTTCGTCGAGTGCCGGCGGCACATCCGGGCGGTGGTCTCTCAACGAGGGAATCGGGGCTGTGCTGTGGGCGACCAGCCTCTCCACTGCGTTGGCACCCCGGTAGGGGGGCCTGCCGGTGAGCAGGAAGAAGAGCGTGCAGCCAAGCGAGTACAGGTCAGACCGCTCGTCGACCTGGCGGGCGTCGGCGGCCTGCTCGGGAGACATGTAGTCGATGGTTCCCAGTCCCACCCCGGTGCCGGTGATCTGGCTGGTGGTATGTTCGGCGTTGGGGTCGGGAGAATTGCCTGAGAGAGCGATCGCCAGCCCGAGGTCCAGCACTTTGACCTGGCCCGTCTCGGAGAGCAGCAGGTTGCCCGGCTTGATGTCGCGATGCAGGATGCCCTGGTCGTGGGCCGACTGCAGTCCCTGGGCGACCTGGCAGATGCAGTCGACCGCCTGTTCGACCGGGAGGGGGCCCTTCTGGCGGACGAGCTTGGAGAGATCCTGGCCGGGAACCAGTTCCATGACGAGAAACCACCGCCCCTGCTGTTCTTCGGCATCGAGCGCGGTGACGAGATTGGGATGGCTGACGCGTGAGGCGAGCCGGACTTCCCGTTCGAACCGGCGGATGGCGGTCTTGTTCCAGCAGAGTTCGGGAGAGAGGACCTTGATCGCGACCGGTTGCTGCAGCCTGCGGTGACGGCCCCGGTAGACCTGGCCCATTCCCCCAGCTCCCAGGGGTTCGTCGAGCAGGTAGTTGCCGATCTGCAGCCGGTCTCCCGCTCCCCGCAGCAGCATCTCGGCCTGAAAGCGGGTCAGGAGTTGGGCGTGGACAAGCCGGCGGGCGAGGTCACGTGCCGAGGCGGGCGGAGCCGCCAACTGTTCCCGCAGCAGGTCCAGGGGAACGAGGTCGAGGTCCCGCAGCCTCCGTGCGAATTCCCTGAGGGGCAGGGGGACGTGAGAGGGGGGGCTGGCGGCGGGGGTGCGGGGTTGGGAATCGGGTTCGAGATGGCCCAGTTCGGCCGCGAGTCCCTGGAACTGGGTGAAGGCTCTTGCGAGAGTGCCGGCGTCTTCGGGAAAACGCCCGGTGTAATCGGCCAGGACCGGAGCCTGGCCCGCCCCGGTTCGCAATTCGAGTTCCAGCAGCAGCAACTCTTCCAGCAGGGGAGTGCGCAGGTCACCGGGGACCCGGGCGAGAAATGTCTCAAGCCGCGGCGGTGGGCCGTTGATCCACGCCTGGGTGAACTGATCCACCAGGCGTTCGACGGTGCGACAGAGGTCGGGATCCACGGGGGGGCGGGCGGAGAAGGAGGTTGGCAGGCACGGCACAAACCCCAGTGTGACTCGTCACACCAGTTGCAGGCAACCGTTGCCCCCGATCGGTCGGCGGGTGAAGGCCGATGCGAACCCCTGTCGTCCAGAGCAGTAGTCTCTG
Organism: Planctomycetaceae bacterium; assembly: GCA_003508595.1. Taxonomy (GTDB): domain Bacteria; phylum Planctomycetota; class Planctomycetia; order Planctomycetales; family Planctomycetaceae; genus UBA10511. The sequence continues at coordinate 37,832 of DNUF01000004.1, read as the reverse complement.
GTGACGACGGAGATTGCGGAGGGGCTGGGATCGTGACGCGACCCTACCGGCAGGTCAGTAGACCTTGCGCTGGCGCGACGACGGGATGTCGAGGGCCTTGCGGTACTTGGTGATGGTGCGACGGGCGAGGGTGTAACCCTGCTTGGCGAGCTCGGCCATGAGGGCGTCGTCGCTGAGGGGGTCGCTCTTGTCTTCGGCGTCGACGATTTCCTTGAGCTTGATGCGGATGATGTCCCAGGCGACCTCTTCCCCTTCGGACGTCGTGGTTCCGCCACCGAAGAACCGCTTGAGCGGGAAGATGCCGCGGGGAGTCTGGATGAACTTGTCATCGACGGCGCGCGAGACCGTCGTGACGTGGACTCCGACATCGTCGGCGATCTGCTGCATCTTGAGCGGCACGATGTGCTCGGGGCCGTTCATGAGGAAGGGGATCTGCCGGTCCACAATCGCCTGCGCGACCCGCCGGACCGTGGTGTAGCGCTGCTCGATCGACTCGATGAGCCACTTCGCGGCCTCGATTTTTTTCTTGATGTACTCGCGGGTCTGGGGGTCGGCCGTGCCACTGGCCAGCAGTTGCTGGTAGCGTTTGCTGATCCGCAGCCGGGGGGTGTATTCGTCCTCGACATGGACCACCCAACGGCCGTGGTCGTCGGGTTCGACGAACAGATCGGGGACGACATTCTGGTTGGAGGACTGTTCAAAGTCGCGTCCCGGTCGGGGATTGAGCTTGAGCAGTTCTTCGCGGGCCGCCTTGATGGTCTCGCGGGAGTAACCGGTGCGGCGTTCGATGACCGGGAGTCGGTTTTCTGCGATATCTTCGAGGTGCGAGGTGATGAGGGTCACCAGCACATCGCGATGGGGGGTGTCTGGATCGAGTTGCAGGAGGAAGCACTCGCGGACATCGCGGGCTCCGACCCCCCGGGGATCGAGCCGCTGGACGAGGGCGAGTGACTCCTGGGCGATCGTGGGAGTCACCTGTGTGTTGGGGAACTCGAGGGTGTAGGCCCCCAGCAGTTCTTCCAGCGACCCCGAGAGGCGGCCGTTGCCATCGAGATTCTGGACGAGGAACTCGGCAAATGCCCGGACCGGGGGAGTGCTGTCGAGGAAGTGCAGTTGCTCGAGGAGATGTTCCTGGAGCGACGGGGGGCGGGCCACGAGGTTGGCCATCTGGTCGAGGGCCCGGTCTCCCTCTTCGTCGACCCGGTTGCCCGAGACGCGGGGAGAGAACGATTCGTCATCCTGCCAGGAATCGCCCAGTTCGGAGAGGCGTTCGAAGTCGTCCTGGTTGTTGTGGTCGTTGTCGACGACCAGTTCTTTCTGTTCGAGCGGTTTTTCGGAGGGGCTGGGAGGCTCGAAGGGCTCCCCCCCTTCCGACGGTTCGCGCACCTCGGGGCTGTCGGCATCGGGGGCGGGAGACTCGGGTGTCCCCCCCAGGTCTTCCAGCAGCGGGTTCTCGATCAGCTCCTGCTCGATGCGCTCCTTCAGCTCCATGAGGGGGAGCTGGAGGATCTCCATCGACTGGATCATCCGTGGAGCCAGCTTCATTTGCTGGCTCATCTTCAGATGCTGACCGAACCCGAGATGCATGGAATGAGCCTCCGTGGGCTAGAACGACTGCCGGCCGCGGAGGGCGTCGGCCAGCATCTCGCGGTTGGCAAACTCCAGCACGCTACCGGTGGGAATTCCCCGGGCAAGCCGGGTGATCTTGACCGGATCGTTGGCCAACAGGTTGGAAATGAACAGCGCAGTCCCGTCTCCCTCGAGGGTGGGATTGGTCGCCATGACGATCTCGCGGACCCCCTGCTTGCGAACCCGGTCCACCAGGGCATCCAGGGTCAGCTTTTCCGGGCCCATCCCTTCGAGCGGGGCAATGCGCCCCTGCAGCACGTGGTAGACCCCGTGGAAGGCTCCCGAGCCTTCCAGCGACAGCAGGTCTTTCGTCTGTTCCACCACGCAGACGACGGTGGGGTCCCGCCGCGAGTCGGCACAGATCGGGCAGAGTTCGTCTTCGGTCAGGTTGAAGCAGTTCTTGCACGGATGGACCCGGGCCTTGACATCACGGATCGCCTGGGCGAGTGCGAGGGCCTTGTCGGCCGGGGCCATCATGAGGAAGTAGGCCATGCGTTCGGCCGACTTCTTGCCGACACCCGGGAGCATCTCCAACTGCTCAACGAGGCGGGACAGACTGGGACCAGCAGATGCCATGAGAGCTACTTTCCACCCATCAGGCCCGACAGTCCGGGCAGGTCGAGTCCTTCGGTGGCCTGCCCCATCAGGTCGGCACCCGCCTGGCGGGCCTTGTCGAGGGCCTGGTTGACCGCCAGCAGCACGTACCGGCCGATCGCGTCGGCATCTCCGGTTGCGGCGAGGGCGGGCGAAATCTGGCAGTCGACCACCTGCAGCAGGCCCGACATCTCGACCCGCACGGCACCGCCACACGCCTCCCCCTCGACCCGCACATGCTGCAGTTTCTGCTGCATTTCCTGCATGCGCCCCTTGAGCTCGCCCGCCTGCTTCATCGCCTGGGCGATCTTGCCAATCTCCTTGAACATCGCACTCAGCTCTCGTCGGGTTCTTCAGTGACCGGGGGAGGTGCCTCCAGGCGTTCCACCCGCATCACGGTCGCCCCAAAGGTCGCCATCGCCTTCTGGACGTAGGGATCTGTGGGGTTTTGGTTGGGGCGACGCTCGACCTCGCGGGTGGGGCGGGAAGGGGGAGCCGTCGACCCGGCAGGCTTGCGCTCTTCGGTATCGAGGCCGACCGTCACCCGCACCGGGTGACCCACCACTCGCTCGACCACCCCTTCCAGCTCGCGGACCTGATCCGGTGATCGGTCGAGCGTCTGCTTGAAGGTAGAATACCACGTGGGGAGCAGAACGACCAGATGATTTGGCCCGGAAATTGCAGGGCGCGACGCGGCCCAGAATCGTTGACGGGGCGAATCGGGCAGTTTCTTCAGCACCAGCTTCCAGATCGGCTCTTCGTTCCCCGCCGTCAGGGGGATCTTTGGCTCGGTATCGACCGGCAAGTCCCCTACCGGTTCCTCGGCGGACGGCACTGGTGTCCCGTCGTCACTGCTCTCGATCGGAACTTCGCGGACGCTCGGTGGAGCCTGGGGAGTCTCGGCAGACCGGGAAGTCAGCGCCGCACCGGCCGGCCGATCGACTGAGTCCACCGTTGGTGACAGTGCCTCAACCGTTTCGGGAGCGGCGCTCTCGGCCGTGCCCACCGGAAGGGGGCGGGCGACCGGTGGTACCGTGACGGGGGGGACTGTGACGGGGGGGGCCGTCACAGGAGGGGCTACGGGAGGGAGTGTGGGGGAGGCGATGTCATTTTTTTTTTCGAACCCGGCCGGTGGAGCCGCCGGGGAAGCGTGTCCCGGACCCGCCGCGGGGAGGTTCGCCGGGAGACCGCCGACGACCAGCGGACCGGCCGGCACTTTGCCCGACTTCAGCAGGGCCATGGTCTCGGCCAGCAGCTCGAGGTCGGCCAGTGAGGCAATGCGCACGAGGGCCAACTCGACGGCAATCCGACCGTAGCTGACGTATTTCATCCGTTGCTTGGCGTCGGCCAGGATCTGCAGGGCGGCGAGGATCGATTGCAGTCCCCACTGCCGTCCCAGGGCTTCGAGCTCGGGTCGGGCATCTTCCCCCACCGAGAGCAGGGCCGCCCCGGTCGCCCCGGCTGTCAGCACCATCAGGTCGCGGGTGCAGGCGATCAACTGATCGATGAATTCGCCCAGTTGAGTTCCCTGTGTCAGGGTCTGGTCGAGCTGGGTCAGCACCAGGGCCTTGTCGCGGTTGGCGAGGGCCCGGATGAGTTCGACCAACCGGCTGTCGGGAGCCGTCCCCAGCAACCGGTGCACATCGGCTGTGCCGACCTTCGGGCCACCAAACGCCAGCAACTGGTCGAACAGCGACTGGCTGTCCCGCATCGATCCATTGGCCCGCCGGGCGACCAGGTCAATCGCGGCGGGTTCCACCTCGACCCCTTCGGCACGGGCGATTTCCCCCAGCCGTTCGCGGATGCGGTGGGTCTCAATCGTGCCGAAGTCAAACCGCTGGCAGCGCGAGAGAATTGTCTCGGGAAGCTTCTGCGGATCGGTGGTGGCAAAGATGAACTTGACGTTGGGGGGGGGTTCTTCGAGGGTCTTGAGGAGGGCGTTGAAGGCCTCCTTGGTGAGCATGTGGACTTCGTCGATGATGTAGATCTTGTACGGGCACCGCATGGGGCGCACGTTGACGTTGGCCCGCAGGGTGCGGATCTCGTCGATTCCGCGGTTCGAGGCACCGTCGATTTCGATGACATCAACATCGGTCCCTTCCGAGACCGCCCGGCAGACGTCGCACTGGTTGCAGGGGTTGCCGTCGCGTGCCTGCGGGCAATTGAGCGTTTTGGCGAGAATGCGGGCGGTGGACGTCTTGCCGACCCCGCGGGCACCGGTGAAGAGATAGGCGTGGGCGACCCGCCCGGCAGCGATGGCGTTCTGCAGTGCCTGGGCAATCGCCTCCTGCCCCACGACCTCGCCAAACGCCTGCGGCCGAAACCGGCGTGCCAGCACGGTGTATTCCATCGGTCGTCGCTCGTTTCGGAACTGGAGGAAGGGAGCTTGGCCCGCGGCCAGTGACGCGGGAATAATATCAAACAATCCCCCGCCTCAAAAACAAACGCCCGGCTTCAAACCGAAACCGGGCGGACAACTGAGTACGGGCCAGGAGAGGGGGATTTGAACAGATCGATTTGAGACGGGGGATTCAACGACTTGTGTTCAAACAACTCAAATCGACTTGGCAAATTCCAACGGATGGTTGGAGATTCCCCAAACCGGGGGCGGCAGGCTGTCTCCTCGCACACATGGGAGACGATTGCTTAAGGCTGCTTCGGTTAAGACCTGACCTGGTTCACAAGTCCCCATTGCACTCGGAGACAGCCTGCCGACCCCGGAACTCACGCGTGTCGGGAACGGATGTTCCGCACGAGCACCGGTCTGTTTATTATCCGGCGTTGGAGGCAGACGTCAAGGAACTGACGCCGGGGCGGGGCTGGTTTCTTCCGGATCGTCGTCGGAAGGTTCCCGTTCGGAGGGCTCGGCTGACCGCTGGGGGGCGCGGGCCCATTCGACCCTCAGGTACGGGCGCATCTCCTCGATGCGGCGCTGTCCCAGCCCACGCACCCGCAGCAGGTCGTCGACCGTTTCGAAAATCCCCCCGGTCTGCCGTTCTTCGACAATCCGTTTCGCCAGGGTCTCGCCAATGCCATTGAACTGGGCCCATTCGACCCAGGTGGCGCGGTTGATGTCGATTTCGTACTGGTACTCTGCCTGCGGGAGGTGCTCGATTTCGATGGGGGCCGTCCCCCAGGCCGAGAGGCGTCCCCAATAAAACGCCAGCAGCAGCAGCCCGACTCCTGCCAGCCCTCCCACAAACAGGCGGTCTCCCTGTCGCAGCCAAAGTCGGGCGACCAGGTCATCCATTACGCCGTCATCCGCAGCGGTCGCCGTCGCCGCGTTGTCCCCGGGCATGTCAGCGCCCGGCCCGATGTCCGCAGCAGAACCCGGCCAGTCGGAACCTGAAGACGAGTTTCCCCCAGCGAAAGGCCCGGATGACTCCCGGTGCGAAGAGGGCTCGGGTGTCATGCCAGGAGCAGCCCGGTGGGAAGGAATCGAGTGCGAACGGTTGTGAACAGGAATGTCCGGTCAGCGGGAGCCGTCCCCCGCGGACCACACAACGGACACCGGGCGGTCACCGGGCGGTCTCGATGTGGCGGGTTTCACGCAGCACGTTTACCTTGATTTCACCCGGGTAGGTGAGGCTGTCTTCGATCGCCTTGGCGATGTCACGGCACAGCCGGGCCGCCTCGCGGTCGTTGATCTGTCGGGGGTTGACCACGACGCGGATCTCACGGCCTGCCTGGACGGCGAATGCCTGCTCGACACCGGGAAAGCCACAGGCGAGGGCTTCGAGTTCTTCCAACCGCTTGATGTACCGTTCAAGGCTTTCGCGGCGGGCACCCGGGCGGGCGGCCGAGATGGCGTCGGCGGCGGCGACCAGCACGGTGTAGATGTAATCGACGCGGATGTCGTCGTGGTGCCCCTGGGCGGCATGCACAACCTCGGCCCGTTCGCCATAGCGTTTGAGCAGTTCGGCACCGACGGCGGGATGTCCACCTTCCATCTCGTGGTCGGCCGCTTTCCCGATGTCATGCAGGAAGCCGCAGCGCCGGGCGAGGTTGGCGTCGAGGTTGAGCTGCTCGGCCAGCAGTCCCGTGAGGAACGACACCTCGATCGAGTGCCGCAGGACGTTCTGGCTGTAGCTGGTGCGGAAGCTGAGCCGGCCCATCAGCTCGAGCAGTTTCTCGTGCAGACCATGCACGCCGACCTCCTGGGCCCCTTCGCGTCCCGACCGGCGGATCTGGGTGTCGATTTCCTTCTGGGTCTCGGCGACGATTTCTTCGATGCGTGTGGGATGGATGCGGCCATCCTGGATCAGCTTGACCAGTGAGAGTCGGGCCACCTCGCGGCGGACGGCATCAAAAGCCGAGACGATCACCACCCCCGGTGTGTCGTCGACGATGACATCGACCCCGGTGGTCTTTTCGAAGGCACGAATGTTGCGGCCTTCGCGGCCGATGATGCGCCCCTTCATTTCATCGTTGGGGATATCGACCGACGAGACGGTGGTCTCGGAGGTGTGGGCGGCGGCGTACCGCTGCACGGCCATGCCGATGATCTCGCGGGCGAGCCGGTCGGAGTTCTGCTTCAGCTCCTGCTCGTGCTTGAGGATCATCGCACCGGTTTCACCCTTCAACTCCTGCTCGAGACGCGAGAAGAGCTGGTCACGGGCCTGGTCGGCGGTCATCCCCGAGATGCGGAACAGCAGGTCCTGCTGCTGCCGGAGGGTCTGCTGCAGCTCGGCATCGCGGGCTTCCGACTGCTCGAGCTTCTCGGCGAGCTTCTTCTGGGTGACTTCGACCATCCGCTCTTTCTTGGTCATGTCCTGCTGCTGCTCGGTCAGCAGGGTGTCGCGGCGGTCGAGCCGGCGTTCCTGGTCACGCAGTTCGTCGCGGGCCTCCCCCAGTTCACGCTCGAGTTCTTCCCGGCGTTTCAGCAGGTCTTCCTTGACGGCGAGTTCCTGCGACTTGCGGATGTTCTCGGCATCAGTGGCGGCCTGGGCCAGAATCTGGTCCCGCTGCTGATAGGCAGCCCCGCGGACGAGACGTTCGAAAATCCACCCCACCGCGAGCCCAGCCAGGGCCGCGAGGAAGGAGATGAAGAGCCAGGTTGTGGTTGTCATCGATCGGGATGTTCCAGTCTTGCGCGGCACTGCGCAGACCGCATCAGGGAACCATCCGGTCCGGGGGGATCAACCCCCCGGCGATCTCTCGGGTCGATGACCGGAAGTGCCTTGCGGGCGAACTTCCAGGACCCTGCGTGCCCCTCAACCCCGAAACTGCCAGCCGGCGTTTCCCGCACCCCGCATCACACGCGTTGCAGCAGCGACCGAGGGCCGTGCCAGCACGCGCAGGGGGAGAACTGCCGCACTGGCGAGGCCCATGGGCCTGCAACTCCAGGACGGCGATGGAAACCAGGCATCTAGTTGCGACACCAGGAACTCGGGCCCCTCTTTCGAAGCCTTCCACCCACCAGCCAGGTGATCCCAGACAGACCCCCGGACCGGGCAGGTGTGCTCCTTCGCCAGCAGGGTGCGAACGACTGCTTCGCAGAGGCGAAGCAGCGTGCAAAGTCCGGGAAGGACTCCCCACAAAACGTTCGGGAACGAATTCACAGCCGCAAATCCAGAACAGGCAATGACGAAACACAGGTAACGCAGGAGATCCAAACGTCCTCACGCCCCAACACTTCACTTCCAGAGAAGAAGCCTCGGGTCCAGTCTCGAACGGTTGGATCACATCTTCCGGGAGAGATCTCTCCCGGTTGTCCCCCTGAGCGGCCAAACCCATCACCAAAACCTGACGGCTTCAGTCACGGGAGAGGAGTCAGTTGGGAGTCTTACACACAAATTCGGTGAATTCCGCAACAGACAGCTGGCTTCCTTCCCACCCTCCTGGCGGCGTGCCCATCCGGTCGCTGTTCCCCGGACTTCCGAACTTATACTCTACGATACCAAACACTTACACCGAGTCAACCATGGGCCAGATGCTTTCCCCTCCGGGACCTGTGACGCAGGCGGTTGAGAACTTCCTGCGAGCCCGCGCGCAACCGGGCGAGCGCTGGCTGGCCGCCGTCTCGGGGGGGGCCGACAGTGTCGCCCTCCTGGCTGTCCTGCGTTCGCTGCTCCCCCCCGAACGCCTGGTGGCCGCCCACCTCAATCACCAGTTGCGGGGGGCCGAGTCGGACGACGACGCCGCCTGGGTCGTCCAGCTCTGCCACACCTGGAACGTACCCCTCGTCCAGGAGTGCCGACCCGTCGCCACCCTCTCCGCCGAATGGGGAGTCGGACTGGAAGAGGGAGCCCGCCGGGTGCGGTACGACTTTCTGCAACAGACGGCCCTTCAGCAGCGGTGTCGCGTTGTCGCCCTGGCGCATACGGCGACCGACCAGGCCGAGACCGTCCTGCATCATCTGCTGCGGGGGACTGGACTGGCTGGCCTGCAGGGAATTCCCGCAGAACGCCCCCTCGGGCGGGAGTGTACGATTGTGCGTCCCTTGCTGGACGTCACCCGGGGAGACATTACGGCCTATCTGCAGAATCTGGGGCAGGACTTCCGGACCGACAGCAGTAATTTGACCCTGGAGGCCACGCGCAACCGGTTGCGCCGGGAACTGCTTCCCCATCTCAGAGCCGAGTACAATCCGCAGATCGACCGGGCGCTGGTTCGGCTGGCGCACCAGGCTGCCGAGGCCCAGGTCGCCGTCTTGGCCCTCGCCCGAAGGTTGCTGCAGGCGACTCGTGAACCCTCTGATTCCCACGCGTGTGTCCTGGCCTGGCAGAAACTGCAGGGGGAGCCTCAACACGCGCTGCGTGAACTGTTTGTGGCCCTCTGGCAAGAGTTCGACTGGCCCCGGCAGAAGATGGGGTTCGACCACTGGAATCGACTGGTGACCCTGTTGCGTCGGGGGGGAAGACTGGATCTGCCGGGGGGGGTTGTGGCCCGCCGGGACGGGAGACATTTGCTGCTGGACCGGATCGAGCCGGACCGACCAGAGGGGACGCGACAGCACTCCGGCGGTGGTCCTCTGTCACCCGGGGAGTGAGGGGTACTTGCCCGCCGGGGGTGAAACCCGGTAAAACTGGGGCTTGCTTTTCACCACGTTGGCCGGAGGGCTGGTTGACCGGAAGATGGACTTCCAGATCACCCCTTCCGCTGCTGTGTGGGGCCACCAGCGAAGAGAGACGCCTCGCCGCCGGGACCAGTTCCTGGCGGCTTTGTTGTTCGAGGCAGACTGGACAGCGGCAATGCGGCATATTGAATCGATGTTTCGGTTGTCGGTCGACGATTGCCGGGCGATTCTGCGGATTTCGAAGTTGGCCAAGGCCCGCTGGGCCGTGGGGGATCGCCCCGCGCTGCTCCCGGGGCGCATGATGACCCTGGTCTTCGAGAAACCCTCGTTGCGAACCCGGGTGAGTTTCGAATCGGCCGTGGCCCACCTCGGGGGACGGAGCGTCTTTTTGACGGCCGCCGAGGCGGGACTGAACGGCCGTGAAAGCGTGGCCGACGTCGCCCGCGTGTTGGGGAGTTACTCGGACTGGATCGTGCTGCGGACCTTTTCGCAGCAACTGGTCGAGGATTTCGCCCGGTACGCCGGTTGTGCCGTCATCAATGGTCTCTCCGATTCGTCTCATCCCTGCCAGGCCCTGTCGGATGTCTTCACGATGTCGGAGGTCTTCGGGGCGATCGAAGGCCGGTCGCTCGCCTATATTGGCGACGGGAACAACGTGGCCCGGTCCCTGGCGGTGACCTGTGGACTGCTCGGCCTGGGGTTCACGATTGCCTCCCCCCTGGGGTACGAGCTCTCGGATGAATTTGTCGCCCGATTGCGGAGTGCGTTTCCGCAGGGGAAGTTCCAATTCACCTCCGATCCGCGAAGTGCCGTCGCGAACGCCGATGTGGTCTACACCGATGTCTGGGCCAGCATGGGACAGGAGGCCGAGCAAGAGCTGCGCAAGCGGGCTTTCGCCCCGTACCAGGTCAATGCCGACCTGATGAAGCGGGCCCCGTCGCATGCCAGGTTCATGCATTGTCTGCCGGCCAAGCGGGGGCTTGAGGTGACCGACGAAGTGCTCGATGGTCCCCAGAGCATTGCCATTCCGCAGGCCGAAAACCGCATGCACGTCGCCAAGGGGATCCTGCTGTGGCAGCAGGGCATCGAAGACGTCTGAAACGATTCCGGTGATCCCGCGCGCGTCCGGCAGTGATGGACCATTCTGCGGGCGACCGGTGGTGCCTGCCTGCTTTTCCCTGAAATCCGTGAGCTGAGATGACAACGACTTCTGGTGGTGATTCGGCCAGTCCCCTTCGGCGGGATGGCCGCCAGTCGCGCGATCTGCGCCCCATCACGATCCAGCGGGGCTTTACCCGCACCTCCCCGGGAAGCGTGCTGATGCGGGCCGGGGAGACCGTGGTGTTGTGCACCGCGTCGGTCGAGTTGACGCTCCCTCCCTGGATGCGCGATCAGAACCGGGGCTGGGTGACGGCTGAGTACAACATGCTGCCTGGCAGCACCGCCCCGCGCAAATCCCGGGAGCGGTCGGGGAAGGTGGATGGCCGTACGACCGAGATCCAGCGGCTGATCGGCCGCAGCCTGCGCTCGATTGTCGATCTGACCGCGCTCGGGCCCCGCCAGATCACCGTTGACTGTGATGTTTTGCAGGCTGACGGCGGGACCCGCACCCTCTCCATCACCGGTGGTTTCATCGCGCTGGTCGAGGCGGTCCGGTCATTGCCTCCGCTGGAGGGCGTTCCCCCCCGGCCTGTCTTCCTGTCGAGCGTGGCAGCGGTCAGCCTCGGCCTCGTGGCGGGCCGGCTGCTGCTGGACCTCGATTATTCGGAAGACAGTCGGGCCGAAGTCGACTCGAATGTCGTCATGACCGGAGCGGGCGAGTTCGTCGAAGTGCAGGGGACCGCCGAAGGTCGCCCGTTCACCCGGGCCCAGCTCGACGCCCAGCTCGAACTGGCGGCCGAGGGAATCGCGCAGTTGCAGACCCGGCAGCGCGAGGCACTGGGAGCCGACTGGCCCGCCGAATTGGCGTAGTCGGCATTGGCGTCGTCGGCCCCTCCCGAGCAGGTGCCGGGCTTGTGTCCGGAGCAGGACTCCCGCCGTCGGGCCGCCGCAGCGTGCTGGCGCTGGACACAACCATCCACCACCCACCACCGACCAGGAGGTGGTCCTGACGCGATGTCAAAAAGGGGACATGCTTCGACAAGCGGCAACGCCCGGGAGTGGTCTCGACGACGCCCCGAACCAGTCCCCTGGCGAGGCTCCCGTTACTCGGCCAGCAGGCTGCGGAGAGCGGCAACGATGTCGGACGTCTTGGGAACGATGGCCCCTTCGAGTGATGGGCTGTAGGGGGTGGGGGTGAAGACCCCGTTGAGTCGGCGGATCGGGGCGTCCAGATCGTCAAATCCCCGGTCGGCGACCAGGGCGGCGATCTCGCCAGTCAGGCCAAACGGTGCGAACGCCTCGTCGGCCACCAGCAGTCGCCCGGTGTGGGACACCGAGTTGAGAATCGTCTCGGCATCCAGCGGCAGCACGGTGCGGGGATCGATCACCTCGACCGAGATTCCCTCGGCGGCCAGTTGATCGGCCGCTTCCACCGCGAGGTGCACCATGCGGGCCAGGGCGACGACGGTCACATCACGCCCCGAACGGACGACAGACGCCTTCCCAAAGGGAATCTCATAGTCTCCCTCGGGAACCGGTCCCTTGATCTGCAGGATCTCGCGGTGCTCGAGGAACATCACCGGGTCGTCGCACCGCAGGGCGTGCTTGAACAGCCCCTTGGCGTCCCAGGGAGTCGAGGGGACCACCACCCGCAAGCCGGGGATGTTGGCGTACATCGGGTAGTAGTTCCCCGAGTGGTGCGTGGCCGCACTGTGACCGATTCCAATACAGCCCCGCAGCAGGATCGGCATCTTGAGCCTCCCGCTGCTCATGTACTGCATCTTGGCGATCTGGTTCACGATTTCGCCGACTGAGTCGAGAATGAAGTCGGCGAACATGAAGTCAATGACGGGACGGGTCCCCGTCATCGCGGCACCCCCACCGAGCCCGACGAAACCCCGCTCGGCGATCGGGGTGTCGCACAGCCGCACCGGGCCATACAGGTCGTAAAGCCCATCGGTGGTCTTGAAGTTGCCCCCCCGTTTTCCGATGCCTTCCCCCAGCACGAAAATGCGCGGGTTGGTGGCCATTTCTTCGGCCAGCGCCTCGTGGGTCGCCTTGATGTAGGTCAGTTGTCGCACCCCAGCCGGCGCCGGGAGCCCCTTCGAGGGGAGGGTAGGTGATGGCGGGGTCGGTTCCTGGATCACCCGGGGGGTGGCGTAGATGTGATGCGTGGCGGTGGCCGGTTCAGGCCAGGGGCTGGCCTCGGCAAATGACTGGGCCTCGGCAATCTGGGTTTCGACTTCGCCGGCGATTTCGGCGAGCTCGGCCTGGGTCGCCAGTCGCTGTTCGAGCACCCATTGGGCAAACCGCTGAATCGGGCATTTCTTCTTCCACTCCTCAACCTCTTCGCGGGTGCGGTACGAGAAGTCTCCCATCCCCTCGGAATGCGCTCGGGTGCGGTAGGTGCGGCACTCGATGAGAGTGGGACCCTCTCCAGCGCGGGCCCGGGCAATCGCCTCCCCGGCCGTCTGGTGAATGGCCCGCACATCATTGCCATCGAGGGTGAAGCCGGGCATGCCATAGGCCGCACCCCGCTCACCGACGTTGGGGTTTCCGGCGGCGTACCAGAACGGCACCTCTGTGGCGAACTGGTTGTTTTCGCAGATGAACAGGACCGGCAGCTTCCAGATGCTGGCGAGATTGAGCCCTTCGTGAAAGGCGCCATTGTTGACCGCTCCATCGCCAAAGAAGGCGACACCCACCTGGTCGGTCTGCAAAAGCTTGAAGCTGTACCCGGCCCCCGCGGCCTGGAGAATACAGGGGCCGACGATGCCGCTGGTCCCCATCATTCCCACCTCGGGAGAGAACAGGTGCATGCTGCCGCCCCGTCCCTGAGAGCAGCCGGTCGACCGTCCGAACAGCTCGGCCATCAACTGGCGGGGAGGCATTCCCTTGGCGAGGGCATGCCCATGTCCGCGGTGGGTGCTGAAGACGACGTCGCGCCGGGTCAGGTGGGCACAGACGCCCGTGGCAATCGCTTCCTGGCCGACATAGGTATGACAGGCCCCGTGGACCAGACCCCGCTGATGCGAGCGGGCCAGTTGCTCTTCGCACTGGCGAATGACCTGCATGCGGCGGTAGAGGTCGAGGGCCTGGTCACGATGCAGGTGCGGGACAGACATGAGAAAAGCCGGGGGGAGTCGGGGGAGAAGTCTTCCCGTGGTGGTCGGTTCACTCCCGCGGGAAGGGGGGGGAGAAACAACGGACGCCAGTATCTCTCCCCGGTTGGCACAGGGCAACAATCGGCGACCGTCGGAGGAATCGTTTGCCCGTGCCCGGCGCGAAAGGAAGCCCATTCAAACAACGGCCACAACAGCAATCGACCACTGCGAGGCTGGGCAGGTTGGGGTCCAATGCATGCCGAATCGAGCGGGAAAACATTGATTTGGAGACAGCGGGCCAGTTCCCATGGGCGGCGGCCCGACCTCTCACTCAACGCTCATTGCACCTTGGTAATCCCAGAAAACCATATTCAGAAAGACGGCACCAAAAAGACGCAACTTTGGCAGTCGGCGGTACGGCTTCGAGGGATGACGACGTGATCCGCCGACTGCCTCAGTTGCTGGGAAGGGATGGTCCGAGATCCCTCCCCTTACAACTGTATCGAATGTCGTTGCGAGTTTACACAAAAAAACTGCGCAGAATTGCATTTATCCCGGAAACTCCGGGTTTGTCCGCTG
>DNUF01000004.1:19739-23597 GCA_003508595.1 Planctomycetaceae bacterium | reverse complement strand
GGGTTTGTCCGCTGTGTTTTTACTCCTTTGACGGATCCCAAGAAGTCCCAGATGGTTGAGGATGGAAATCTGGGAGGGATGAGGTGTTTGGGATGTTGAAAAAACGTGGCCCGCAGTGGGGTGCACTGCGGGCCTCAAGGTTTGCCCAGGTTGACAGGTCTCTTCGAGTGTGGTGTCCGGACTCAATCAGGGGGTGGCACCCTGCCACCGGTAGGCCACCAGGGCCTTGCGTTCACGGACGAACAATTCGTCGCCACAGACAGCCAGGTGAGCCCAGGCGTCCTCATCGCTGATCTGGCGGGAATCGAGTTGCTCAAACTTCTCGGGATTCGCCTTGAACAGCACCAGGATGCCCCGTTCGTCGAGCCCGAGGATCTTGTCCCCATTGGCCACCAGGCTCATGTACTTGCCAAACGGGGTCGTCGTCCATTTCGACTTGCCATCGTTGAGATCGAGGCAGGTCAAACGCTGGTTTCGCAGGTGCAGGTACACATGATTCCCCACCACCACCGGGGTCGACATGTACCCTTCCACCTTGTTCGTCCAGGCGGTCTCCACCTTGAAGCGTTCCCCGCCCGAAATGGGCCGGTACAGGAACGATTTGCCCCCGTAACTGCTTGTGAAAATGCCGTCGTTCCAGACGATCGGGGTGAGGATGTTCATCCCCCGGAACGCGGGGACTTCCTGCTCCCATTGCACTGCTCCCGATTCGGGGTCGATCCCGGCGAGTTTGGTCCGGGTCTGGACGAGCAGTTGTTCTTTCCCGGCGACCGTAGCGAGCGTGGGGGAAGAAAAGGCGCTGCCATTCATGCCCCCCCCATCACTCAGGCTCTTCCAGATTTCCTTGCCGGTCTGCCGGTCCAGCTTGAAAAACGCACCTCCCGCCTGCACATAGACCGCTTCGCCAATCACCAGGGGGGAGCAGACAAATCCAAAGGCGGGCAGCGAACTCTTGTACCGCTTCGGGAAATCGACCCGCCACTTCTCCGCACCGGTTTTTCCATCGAGGCAGACCAGCACATCGCGGATGCCCGCCACGTACAGGTTCTCGCCGTCGTAGGCCGGGGTCGCCCGGATCCAGTCACCATTCGATTTGGCGAAAAATGGCATGCTCATGGCACCGGGCCATGCCGTTTCCCACAACACCTTCCCGGTCTGCCGGTCGAGAGCCCGCACCACCTCTTCCTTCTCGTTGCGGGTCTCTGTGGTGAAGACCCGGTCGTCGGCAACGATGGGACCCGAATAACTCGGCCCCAGCGGAAGCTTCCACGTCTGTTTCAGGCTCTCTCCCGAGAGGGTCTCGGGCCAGGTACTGCCCGCCGGAATCTGCCCATCCCGCGACGGCCCGCGCCATTGGTGCCAGGTGGCCACCGGAGACTTGTCTCCCGCCAGCAGCCCCGCCGTGCAGCATCCCCAGATCACAACAACTGTCCACCAGCGGGAGAGAGGCATTATGTTTGTCTCCAAGAAGAGAAAATCGTTCAAATCGGTTAATGTTAGGAGTGTGGTCAACTCAGCCGGGAATCCTGCGGTTTTCACCACGTTTGGAAGGGGGGGGCAACATCCGGGAACACCGGCCATTTCGGATCCGGGATGGGTATACTGCTGCAAATACGAAGGCACTGCGAACCGGGCAGTCGGGGCCTGAACTCCACGGTCGAATGCGAATCACGGGTTTTCATGTCGGACAAGCGGACGGTCATTCTGGCGGGGGGGGGAACGGGTGGACATCTCACCCCAGGTTTGGCTGTCGTGCAGGAACTGCGCCGACGTGACCCGGCCATCCGCGTCGTCTTCGTCGGAAGTGACCGGCCCATCGATCAGAAACTGCTCACCGGTCACGATCGCCGGGTGATTGCTCCCCTCCCATTGCAGACCGCCTGGCGTTCCCCCGGAAAGTTCGTCCGGGCGTGGTGGCGGGCCCGGTCTCAGTCATGGCAATTGCTCGAGGAACTGCACCCTCCCATCGTCATTGGCCTGGGGGGCTTGGCCTCGGTTCCTGTCCTGCTGGCGGCCCAGCGCAGAGGCATTCCCACCCTGTTGCTGGAACAGAATGTGATTCCCGGGCGGGCGAACCGCTGGCTGGCCCGTCATGCCGACCGGGTCTGTGTCAGCTTTGCCGAGACCCTCCCGAATCTGCCCCACCCGGGGCGCGGGGTGGTCACGGGCAATCCGGTCCGTCCCGAATTCGCGGCACTTGCGATGGTCCGTCGGGACGAAGTCGTCACCCGTCCCAGCGTCCTGATTCTCGGGGGCAGCCAGGGGGCACAACCTCTGAATGCCGCCTTGGCGGAATGCCTGCGGGAGGTCTCCCCGGCGTGGCGGGCATTTGATTGGGTGCACCAGTCGGGAGAATCGGGGGTGGCCGAGCTGCAGGCCGCCTACGGGCGGGCCGGGCTGGCAGCCGAGGTTGCCCCATTCCTGGATGATCTCGACCGCCGGCTGCCGACCGCCGCGGTTGTGATTTCCCGGGCGGGGGCGACCACCCTGGCCGAGTTGGCGTGTGCCGGGGTGGCGACCGTGCTGGTCCCCTACCCGCAGGCCGCCGACGATCACCAGCGGGCGAACGCCCGGGCCTACAGCGCGCGTGGCGGTGCCGTCGTGGTCGACCATGAGGGGGCCGAACCGTTCCCCCAGCGTTTGGGGGAAACCCTCTTGCACCTGCTGGACGATCCCCCGGCCCGACACGGGCTGGCCCGCCAGATCCGATCGCTGGCCCATCCCGACGCAGCCGCCCGGGTGGTGGACGAGATTGACGAATTGGCGTCGCGGGCCGCGCGGGGCTTTGGGTGAAACCGCGACCACAACGGGACTGGGCTGGCCCCTATCGGGCGGGAACTGATTCCGAGTGGGGTAGGGCCCGGCAGGAGTTGCGTTCCAGACGCTGCAGAGTGAAGTCGGGGCGCAACTCCAGCCCGACCCAGCGCCGCAGGGTTGCCAACTTCTCTGTGTCCGACTCGTCGATCGACCGCAGCCATTGCTGGGTGTCGAGCAACGCCAACCGTTGGGCGTCCGACAGCACGGCAATCTGCCGACCATCATGGCTGAATCTCGCCTGGAAATCGGTTTGGCCAAGAAACGCCAGTTGGCTGGCGAGCGACATCGGTTGTGGCGGATCGCCCGGAGTTTCGATCAGATCGTTCAGACCAATGCTGCCGTAAAACCAGTATTCATCTTTGACCGTATCGACACTGCCAATGCGTACGGTGCCATCTGTCCCTGTCGTTACCAACCAGCGACCGTCAGGCGAGCAGTCGATCGTATGGACCATCGAACTACTGCGGTTGACCAACAGCCCCCGGTCATGCCAGTTGAACTCGGCGACCGTCCCCCGACTCAGGTTGCGCGGATCCCAGACCAGCACTCCCCGCGCTCCGGTTTGAAACAGACGCCGTCCGTCGCGGGTGAACCGCAGATCCTGCACCATGGGCATGCGAAAACCCATGTCGACAACACGGGGAGGAGTGACCGCCAGGTCCCAGACAATCACCTCTCCCACCTCAGTCACCGCCGCCAGGAGATCCCCCTGCGGAGAAAACCGGAGCGCGGCGAAGTTGTGGTCTGTCGGCGGGCGAAAACGAACATCTTCCCATTCTTCCTTGAATTCGGGCAGTGGCAAAGTCGCCACGACCCGATTTTCGCCAACATCCCACACAGCGATGAGCTTTGGGTTGATGGTGGTCGCCACGAGAGACCCCTGCTCGGCAGCGGCGACGAGGGGGTTGAACGCCGCGGTGCGGCGAACGGGTGCCTCGGTGACAGTGCCGGTGGCGGGATTCCAGACCACGGTCGCCCCCTTGCGGCGTGAGGCCACGATGCGACCATCCGGCAACCGGTCCATTTGCCAGAAGAGATCGG
>DNUF01000004.1:0-19488 GCA_003508595.1 Planctomycetaceae bacterium | reverse complement strand
CCGCCACCAGCTGTGTCCCTTCCCGGATCGCTCCCCAGCCATGCTGGGGAGATGAGATCAATTGCAACAGCCGCTGTGGTGGATCCAGCCGCGCGACGGGTGCTTCGGCCTGGGGGAATCCCAGTCGCCAACGGCGGATGATCCGATCGGAGGACGCGGTGCACAACCTCTGTTGGGGGTCGAGAAACACCTGGCAGTCCCAGATCCCCTGCTGTCCATTCCCCGACAATTGCTCTTCGTGGATGATCGCTCGCGCGAGGACCAATCCCGAGGCATGATCCACGATTGCAAGGGTCGCATCGCCGAGTGCCGCACACCAGGTCTTGCCATCGGGGGTGGCTGCCAGACTGAGGATCGACCGGGTCAGCCGGGGATCACTCCCCAGTTGGGCTCTCTGGCTGCGGCTTTCCCGGAAGAAACTTGCGGAGGCGGGAGCGACAACCGCCCGGGCGAGTTCCTTTCCCGTCGCCAGCTCCCACTGATAGATCAGTCCCCCTGCGTCACCTGCCAGAAGAGACTCGGGGGTGGGACCGGGGGCCAGCGCGGTGATGGGATTGTCACGCACACCCAGTTCGCGCAGCAGTTCTCCGGTCTGGGCGTTCCAGAGGCGGGCTCCCTGTTGGCCGGCCGTTGCCACGATGTCGGCTGAGAGATACAGCAGGTGTCGGTCCCCCGTGAGCAGGGGATTGACCAGACCCTTCGCTGCAGCATCGGACTGCGCGGTCTCGAATGAGCGTTGCAGGGTGCCGTCGGCGACCGACCAGATCTGCACCAAACCGGTGCTGCACAGTGTCGCCAGACGTTCCCCGGTGGGATCAAACTCCACTTTTTCGAGTTGGACCGGGATTGCAGGCGGTACTGGCGGCGGTTCCCCGCCGACACGCTGGCTCCATCGCAACTGGCCAGAGGCCTTCAACACCAGCACCTCGCCCGGAGTTTTCTCTTGGGCGGGGGTCCCCAGGGCCAGTAATTCGGCTGTGGGAGACAGGGCGGAGGCGGTGGGCGCGTCCCAGAGGCCTTCCTTCGTATTCCAGAATTGCTGGGGACTGGGCAAAAACCGGCAGCGAGACAGATCGTCGGTCTGCCAAAGTTGCAGCGAGCCGTCGGGCGATTCGGCACTGGTAAGCAAGGCCGCTCCTCCCCGCGACAAGGCGACCTTGCTGTCGCTCTCGAGGACCATCGATGGAAACCGATTCTGCGGTCCGCTGGTCCTGGCGAGAATGCGGCCTGTCTCCGCCTCAGCACGGACCAGTGTTCCGTCGATCAACGAGATGACCAATTGATTCCGCGTGGGATCCCAGGCGACATCCCGAACCCGGTTCGCTTTGTTGCCGACGGCGGTTTGATAGGGGAATTCCGACAAACGCTCCCCGTCGACGGCATTCCAACGGACGACCAGCCCATCCCCTCCTCCGGTGAGGAACTGATTCTCACCCAGCGGGATGGCCGAGAGCGTGACCTGCTGGTCTTCAAACGGGGCGTGACCAGCCCAACTCTGGAGAAGTTGACGGGTCGAGGTATCCCACAGTTCGATGGTGTCGAATTCCCCTCCCACCAGCAATCGGGATCCCTGGTGGGAAAATGCGAGACAGCGGATCTGCCGCTGGTCGGGAGCACGCAGGTTGGCGACCGCCTCTCCCGTCGAGGTCCAGAGCCGGATGGAACCATCGATGGCACTGGAGGCGAAGATTCCGTCGGCCGACTGGACAATGGCCCGCACGGCCTTGGCGTGCGCCTTCTCAACCCGCCGCCGTTCTTCCAGAGTGTCGGGATCAAACCATACCAGATTCCCCTGGGAGTCTCCCACGACCGGAGTTTCGGGAAGATGCGGAACCTGCCCCGTGCGCAGGCCGAGGGCGGTCCAGTGCGGTGAGAGATCCTGGGCCAGGAACGCTGTCTGCTCGGGAGTGAAGGTCTGGAGATTCCAGCGGATCACCTGCCCATCGACACCGCAGGTCACCGCCGTGTCGCCGAGCTGCCCAATTGTGGTCAGGCCCGTGATGCTCGAGAAATTGCCACCTCGTTCTTTGGCATTCCTGAGGAATCGGTGGCCTTCCATGGCGGCCAACAGTTCGCCCGTCTCGGCATCCCAGGCCCGCAGGGCGGTCGATTCGTGATCGGCGCTGAGGAAAATGCGGCCCCCCCGGGCCACGCCCACCTTCCCCGAGCCAATCCGCCGGGGGGACTGTTCCGCGACCGACAGGCTGCGGTTGGTGGCGGCCTGGATTCGCTGGAGTGCCTGAGTGCGAAAAACTGGACTTTTCCACAGGGACAGTGCCGCAAGTTCTCCAGCGATTGAGACGATGTCGAGGTTCTGATATCGCCCCAGTTGCGAAGGAAATGAGAACTGCTGTGCCTTAAGGTCTCGTTCTGTCGCTTCTGCCAGAGCTCTGAGTCGCTCCTGTTCCTCGCGGGCGGCTACTTGGTCTTGGAGTCGCTGGGTTTCCGCGAGGGCTTTCTCGAGGGCTTTCTCGGCGGTGGCCTGGGCGTACCTCCCCTCAGCTTCAAGAGACCGAAGCCGGAACCACCCGGTCAAGAGGCCCAGCAAGAGCGAGGCGGCCACTGCCAGCCCGGCGGTCCAGGAGGTAAGGCGACGTCGTTGGCGGGCCCGCTGCAGGTCGCGAGCCAGCGTTGACACTCGCGACTCGCCGATCGGGGGACTGCTGGTCTCAAGGTCTCGCAGGTGCTGCAGTTGCAGTTCCGCCTGGTCGAAGTCGCCCGAACGCAGGGCCCACTGCTCGAGCAGCAGGCGGGTCTGGTATTCCCCTGCGCGGGCTTGTTGCCAGCCGCCGGCGACGGTTTCGGTGCCGGTCACGACGGGCTGGTCGGGAGTGGGGGCCGGTCCGGCCGCGGTGCCCGATTTGTTCCACGCCTGCCCGTTGGTGTGAAACGTCTCGGCCAACCCCTGGAGGTTGGCCAACAAGGCGAGACGGTCAGGGGTGGTCTTCGGAGTCTCGGCGCGCAGGGCGGTGAGCCGCGACTCGGCTACCTGCAACTGCTCGGCGGCGAATTGATGGTCGAGAAACTGCTCGACCGCATCGGCGAATTCGCCGGCATGCGGGTACCGCCCAGCCGGCAGGGGCGACAATGCCCGCTGGAGGATTCCCCTCAACTCGGCGGGAACATCGGAGGGAAGCGGCGGGATGGCACAGCGGGAGGCCTGGCTGATCCGCAGCGACAGGGGCCCTGTGTAGGGGGGTTCGCCCGTCACGATTTCGAAGAGGATGGCACCCAGTTGAAATACGTCGGTGGCGCAGCACATGGCTGCGGTGTCTCCCTGTGCCTGCTCGGGAGACATGTACGCCGCAGTCCCGACCGATTCCCGGACCGCGCGGTTGAGCACCGGCAATTCCATCCCGGTCACCGGAGGCCCGGGGCGGGGCGCCAGCAGGGCCGCACTCCCCCAGTCGGTCAGGTAGACTTCGCGATACTGCGGATTGACCAGAACATTGTCGGGTTTCAGGTCGCGGTGGATGACGCCATGCTCTTGGTGCGCATATTGCAGCACCCGGGAAATGGTGAGCAGGGTCCTCAGCTTCGCATCGCGCGACTCGGTTGGGCGCGCCAATGTGGCTGACCACTTTTCTCCGGTGATCAGTTTCTCCACAAAGATCGATTGGCCTGGCGCCCGGGAATCATTGAGCAGAAAGACCGGGGGAATGTTCTGATGATCGATCAGAGCCTGGATCCGCACCTCTCCCCGAAACTGCCGCTCGCGGGAGGCGTCGTCATCGCGGAACTGCTTGACGGCGACAGGTCGGCCAGTGCCGAGTTGCTCTCCTCGGAAGACCCACTTGCTGGACCCCTTGTCAAGAAAGG
The DNA here is from genome assembly GCA_003508595.1 of Planctomycetaceae bacterium. Classification (GTDB taxonomy): domain Bacteria; phylum Planctomycetota; class Planctomycetia; order Planctomycetales; family Planctomycetaceae; genus UBA10511. The sequence goes on along the minus strand of DNUF01000004.1, from coordinate 15,669 downwards.
CCTCGAGACGGACCTGGTCTTTCAATTGGAACAGACGGTGTTCGGCGGCCTGGCGGCGGGCCTGTTCCTCATCCGCGGCGGCCTCGGCGGAGGTCTCCGATGTGGGATGACCCGAACTGCTCCGCACCGTCAGGACCGGGTCTGTGGTTGGCCTGGCCTGAGTCCCGGGCAGGGCTTGCTGAAAACGCTCGATCTCGGCCAGGAATTCGGGATATTCGGCGCGGTAATGGTTCAACCAGTCGTCGCCGCCGGCCGCCGATTGGTCGTCCGTGGGTACATCGCGATGCAGATCCATGGCCTCCCGCCGTCGCTGGGCATGGTGTGTCAGTTCGACCTCCAGCAGGTCACGGAGCACTCCCGCGGCTTCCGGTCCCGGTTGCACGCGTGACCGCCAGGACCTCAGCGACACCGGCAGATTGTTGCGAAGGCACCAATCAAACTGATCCACCAGCAGGTCCCGCTCGAGTCGTGCTCGGTCGGAAGCGGACAGTGGGGGCAGCGCGGAATCCCTCAAACCCGTCAACTGCCGCAGCACCTGTGGGGGAGTGCTTGCGAGCACGGCCGTGCGCGGCTGCTGTTGTTGTAACCAGGCATGAAAGGCAAGGTGCCACTGGTCGCGCGGAGTCATGTGTAATCCGGCTTGGGAAGGGGTGATTGATGAATGTCTCGAAGGCCGCGTCTCTCCCGAATGGGGATCCCTTTGGAATCGGGCGGCGAAACCACATCGGGGTCACTTCAAGGAGGGGAAAAAACGCTCCAGGATAACCTGGGCATTTTGTTGGGCTTTCAGATAGCGTCGGCTGAATCTGTTCTCGGCAGCTTTGTCGAAGGGGAACCCACATCGTTCCAGTCCATCGAGGGCCTGTTGGCGGGCTCGTTTGAATTCCGGGCTGCGTGGTTGGAATCCCAGGCCAAGCAACAGGGCATTCTCCAGCAGCTTGAACTGCTCAGGATGCTGTTCCAGGACGGTCGCCACCTGGCTCCAATGGTCCCGAAGATGCACCTCCTGGTACCGCAGTCCCATGCTGTCGCACAGATCGAGGATTTCAAACTCGTCCGGCGTCAACAGATCCCGCAAACCGGCGACTTTTGCCAGGATTTCGGGCAGATCAAGGTCCCCGTCCGAGGAGGGAACGTAGGCTTCGTCAACCAGTGGTTGTTCGACCCGGCTGGTTTTGCGCCGCTGTTTGACAATCCGATAGACGGCACGAGTCATGGTTTTACTGAGGAATCGCATTCCGAGCCTGATGTCGGTCTCGAATTGGCGGAGATTCTCCTCATCCATCTTCATCAATCCCTGCCGCATCCTTCGATAGGAGGTCTGCAGGATTGTCTCGACACTGATGTGGGCCCGATTTTGCAGATGCAGGTTGACAGCCTGTCCCTGGGCGTGATCGGCGAACAACTCGTGCAGGATCTCGTCCACCAGTTGGCGATGCCGCAATTCGTCTGCCGAGGGGACAGTCTCGTCGTCAGGATTCAGTGACGACGGATGGGATTGATCGGAGGATGACATGGTTCCAGCTCCCAGGAGGGTCCAGGCACGGAAGCCCCCGGGCTCGCAGTGACAGGTACAACACCCGTGAAGACTGACAGCCAGGAAGTCCCCGTTGATCCAGAGAATAGAACCGTGAAGCCACCATGAGCCAGCCCAGAGAAGCGAAATGAAGGAGCGGAAAAATCCCCCAGACCAGGAGGGACGGAACCGGGATGGTTCCGTCCCTCACCACCGGGGAACGAATCATGCCGAAGGAAGAACGTCGAGTTCCTTCTCGACGGCCAAGCCGGTTTGGCCATCTCCATCAGAGAGGATGAAACGCAGGGTTCGGCTGGAACGCAGGGCTGTGGCGGCAGTCGCACGGAACTGAACCTGTCGGCCGACGGCTTGCACCACACTGGCGGTCGCTTTTGCGTTGAAGGTAATCACCAGTGATTGCCCCTGGTTGAGTGCCTCAAATGAGGCAACCACAACGCCACCATAGGTGACTGAATCGCCGCTCACCCCAACCTGACCAGCCAGCGTACCCACATGTCGAATCGTGAGAAGGTCGGAATTCAACGCGCCCCGAGGCAGACTGACCACCAGTTGTCCCCCATCAAAGTCTGTGGAATCGGCGTCGTTCACCACCAAACCACCGGCCACCACGATGCCCGAACCCAATGCTCGCGTCTGGAGGGATGCTCCGAAGTTCAAAAGCACAGGGGCGTCGTTGATGACCTCCACCGCGATGCGACGGGACGGAGCATTGGTACGACCACCATCGCCGTCACTGAAGCTCAGCAACACAGACCTCTCCACGCTAGTGGGGTTATCACCGTTGTTGTAGAAAGCAACCCGACGGAGAACTGCTTCCATGAGAGAGGGGGTTGCCGCCTGGTTCATTTGCAGTGTGAACGTTGCGTATGGCAGGGTTCCTGTCACGCTGGCAACCGTGACACCGTCCACCTGAACCAGCCCATTGCTGATGGCGACCTGGTGTCCAGACGCAACTCCCGGTACAAGTGTCAGGAGATCCCCCTTGCGAGGAGATGCAATCGTGATTTTCACATTGCCGCCGTTGAAATCGGGCGAATCCACATCGGTCAAAGTCAACTCGGGGTAGATCATCAGCGGGGAGGCGTTTTCCACATACGTGGGGCGACTGGCGTCGAGCGTCACAACAGTGGCGTCGTTCACGGGGGTGACCAACACCTGGCGGGAGACAATGTCACTGTAACGCCCCTGGCTGTCGAGTAGTTCCCAGTCGATTCGACGCGGGGTTGACCCCGGATTGTCGCCGGCGTGGTCAAAAGCAATGGCCAGGGCCAGGGCTCTCACTCCCGCCTCTGTGGCCAGGGAGTCGAATTCAAACTGCAACGGCACTCCACCCACTCCTCCGCGCACAGTTGCCAGCGGGGATTCCTGGAACAGGATCGAATCTTCATCCACCCGGATCAGGGGAGACACCTTCGAGGCACTGAGCACACGCAGTCGGTCGTCCGGATGATTCAGGGGCCCGAAGCTCACGGTGAGTCGCCTGGGGGAGGAACCGGGGCCCATTTGCAGAGTGATCTTGCCCGTGACGGGGACCGGCAGACCATTCTCACGGTAGGTGGCCGCACCAGTGCTCAAGGTCAACACGGGAGCGGGGGGAAGAGGGGTGTTGACCGTGAATCGCAATGATTGAACGGCTCCCAGGACCTCCTGTCCAAACTCGTCAATTCCCACAGGGAGCACAGTGATCTCGTAGTGTCCCGCATTGGTGAAGGACAGGTTCCAGCGTTGCAGGGTCTCCGAGGGAATGTCCCACTGCTGATTCGGGCCAAGCCCCTGGTCTGTGGACAGCAACACCTGGGGACCCTCATCGGTCTCGATCCACAACGCTGCGTCCCCCGGACCGGTCACCGAGATGACGCGGAGTCCGGTGATCAGCTCAAGTTGACCAGCCTGGAGCGACAACTGCGGCAACGGAAGGACTGGATCCGCCGGCAGCCAAAACAGCGGTTTCCCCGCAGCCACCCCGGTGAAGTCGTAGGCCGGGTCTTCTGGTCGGGGCGTGGACGATTCCGGGCCGATCGCAATCGAGGTCACTTGTGGATCGACATCGCGGTCGTGCGACAGATCCTGCAAGCGCAGATTGCAGCAGTTCGCATCTGGAGTCTCGAGCGTGAGCTGCAACCGTTCCCGAGTCAGATAGAGTTCCGTGGATCGGGGAGCGGACACATCGATCCAGGCGACCGCTGTGGCGGTGGCTCCCTGTCGATCTGTCAGGCGGTACACAAACGAATCGGGACCGATGTAGCCTGGATTGGCCAGGTACTGGAAAGAGCCATTCGATTGGAGCGCCATCAGACCATTCTCGGGGAGCGACTCGAGAGTCAACACCAGGGGATCTCCTTCCGGATCAACGTCATTGCCGAGCACATTTCCCCAGAGCGACTGGCCCGAGTAGATCACGAACGATTCATCCTGGGCCCGGGGGGCCTCGTTGCGTTCAGGGACGACCATTTGAAAGCTGGCAGTTCCCCGGGCACCCTCAGGGTCCTTTGCCCAAACCTCGATCTCGTACTCCCCGGGTTCGAGAGTCTGGGTATCGAGGGTCCAGGTCCAGGTGTCACCCGAGCGGGTGATGGTCCCCCGGGAGGCACCCATGGTCAGCTGATCGAGGTTCTGGTCAATCACAATTCCGGTGTTGACCGCCAGTTCTTCGACCGCCTCGACCAAGTCGAACTCCGGGATGATCTCGGGCGCCACATTGGAGACGTGCACGGTGACACTGGCCGATACCTCGTATCGGCTGCCATCCGTCTCAATGGCCCGCAGTATGACTTCCTGCTCGGTGGATCCTGCAGGCGCGCGCCACGCGACGATCCCCTCTCCGGTCGTCGCGTCGTACTGGACGATGCCCACGTTGGACACGACTTGAATGGTCTCTGGTCCCTGCTGGTCGGTGACAAAAAAAGGGATCTCGACGAGCTCTCCTTCGAGGGCATCGACTTCGAACACCGGCACTTCGAGAGCCGGCCGATCGTCATCGTCAATCGTTGCTTTCCCGGAACGTCTCAAAAGATAGTGGCTCTGCTCGCTCGTGTTGAGCAGGGTTGTCAGCGTGTTGGAGGCATGGTTGACGCACATTACATCCAACTTCGAATCGCGGTTCAGATCACCGATCCGGATGTCCAGGGGCGCACTGCCGGTGGCATAGACATCCGCGGCATCAAAGACGATGGAACGGCTGGCTGTGTCGGAAAGGTTCCGCAGGGAAATGAGCCGGTTGCCAACATAGTCGGTGACAATCAGGTCGGAGAAGGTGTCGACATTCGAATTCACTACGGCCAATCCTCGCAGCGATCCCCCGAGGGAGTATTCGACCGAGGGAGAAAACACAATCGATCCCGTTGCATGCTGTCCCGCATGGATCTTCAGGATTCCTGTATTGGCTCCTGCCACTGCCAGGTCGAGATTGCCATCCTTGTTGAAGTCGCCCACTAAGAGATCCCGTGGTCCCGAAGCAGTGGGCAGGGTGGTGATGCTGGCCGAAAAACTCGTTGCGCCACTGGAAGTCGTATTCCGGACCACGCTGAACGTATTGGACTCGAAATTCCCCGTGATGGCGTCCAGTCGGCCATCCCGATCGATGTCGGCCAGTGTCAGTGCGAATGCTCCGGATCCGACAGCTCTTGACTCCCGGGTGGCAAAGGAGGGAGTGGTCGCGCCTGATGTGGTCAGGTTTCGCAGCAGGGTGACCACCCCGGTGCCGTGGCACGCCACCCAGATATCCAATCGACCATCGCCATTGAAGTCGCCCGCTTCGACATCGCGGGGTTCAGCTGCTGTCTCGAAGAACCGCGGACTGCCAAACGAGATCGCCCCCACCGTGCTGGTGTTCAACCAGACATACACGCCATCGACCGTGGTCTCCTTGACATCGGCTGCGGCGATCAGGTCCAGCTTGTTGTCGTTGTTTACATCGGCGGTGGTGACACCTCGAATGCCGTTCGCAATCCCCCCAGGCCGCAGGGTATTGCTCAGGACAAAGCTTGTGGTCAGGTTGGTCGCGGGTGTGGTGTTCCGTTGGATCGTGACTGTTCCCGAGTCGAGGTGGCCGACAGCAGCGTCGGTATTCCCATCGCCGTCGAAGTCACCCAGCGCGAGGCTGTTCGCAGCGGTTCCTCCTGATTGGCGCGACGATTGGCTTTTCCAGGTGGGCTGGGTGCTGATGACCTCGTTGGGCAAGATCTCCACGCTGTAACTGAACTCTTCGAGTCCTTCTGCCACGGCATCGTTCAGAATGCCGATCGGCACTGTGACCGACGTCTCGCCGAATTCCAGGACCCCCTTGACGCCGAATTCCCGGTAGTCGCCCCCCTGCTTGGCCGATCCGGGCGTCATGAGAAGGAGAAAGGGGATTCGGGCATCGAGGTCATTGTCGCTGGCCCAGGTCTCTCGCTGAATCTCGATATCGGCGGTCGGGATTCCCTCGACGACCTCGGTATCCATCACGGAGATCAGGCCGGGGCCGAGCGGTGCGCCAGACAACAGGCAGCGGCATTCGAGAGCCTGCTGGACAGAGTGAATGAAGTGCCGGCGTTGTCTCGCGCGCCGGTTGCCCACAAGCAGTCGTTTCAAAAACACAGACACGTGACTCAGTAACATGGCAGGATCCTCTGGTCAAAAGACCGGATGTCAGGATGCAGGGAAAATGAACAGGGTGGAACGTCGAATGCCCCACAGCCGCCGGTGGAGAGGATCCCCACCGGCAGTGTGGAAGAGCAGCCACCGACCATCATTCAGGATGCAGTTGGTGGAACTGGACTCGCTGTCACTTCCAGGTGACCGGGAGATACTTTTTTCGGGTCACGCGGGTGTCGGTGGCATCCGACTTGACAAGGATCGAGGCCGAAGAAATGCCATTCGCAGCAGTCGCCGAAAGCTTGTAGGTCAATCCGTTCCTGTACGCGGGTTGGTACCAACCGGACTTGGAGCCGGTGTCGATGCACCACCGACACTGGGCCTTCATTCCCTCCTGCTGTTCAGACAGGGTTTTATTGCGATCCAGCGTGGGCGCGATGGTGAACATCACGTCATAGGGAACCGCGGTACTCTCGACTCCACATTTGACCTCGTTGGACAGGGTGCCACTTGCATCAGTGATCTTGTCCGTGAATGTCAGTGAGCCCGTCATGGATCGCTGACCATCACACATCGCAGATTTTTGCTGCAATGTCTGGCGGACCGAGAGTTCTATGGCGGTGACAAATTCTGCACCGAGGCTGATCTCAACCTGTCGGCTACCATCCGCACGACCATACTCGATCCAGGCGAATTTTCCGTAGTTGAGTTCGTAGGCACAACCGTCGGTAATCACCATCATCCGTTTCTTGGTCGACTCCTTATAACTCGACCCGCTGACCGAAATCGTTTGTTTGGGAGTCGGGGCCGGTTCACTGGAATCCGCGGGGTCCTTCTTGGGCTCCGCCGTCATCGAATAGCTCAGTGACAGATCCTGCTTTGAGCTCAGGGTGGACGTCACGCTTCGCGCCGTGACAAAGTATCTCCCCGTGAGATACTGCACGCCACTGTCGAGGGGATCATCGAGGTCAGTCACTTCGACAGTCAGCTCCCTGGTATCGGCGAACCAGTCCACGAAGACCCGGATACCGACTCCACGGCTGCTCACCTTGATGGAATCAATTGACTTGGCGAAACCCTCTGCCATGGAGAGAGCAAAGGCATTGTTCTGTGCCAAGCCGAAACCGTATTTCAATTCCAGAGTGGCGCTCCAATTCTGAAGAAATGGAGCATGGCGCACCTTGGTATTGAGCTGTGTCAGATAGGTGACACTACTCTCGTTCTGCAACACGACTCCGTTGAGATGGCCGCCGTTGCGGATCACTCCAGCCAGTTGATTCTGGCGCAATTGGAGATACCAGCCTGTGATGGCGTCTGCGTCATTGGCTCCACACGCCACCACCCACAGCATCTGGTCTCCCTCCCATTCCTGTGTCGCCCGGTTCTTGACGAGGCTGCCTTTGACACGGAACTTGAGCGCTGATTCCGGGGACCGTGTCGGCGCCACGTCCAATAGTTCGATTTCCGCCGCCGTCGGCGAGCGAGCCAGTCGATCCAGCCCCCCCCCCAGAAACAGCACCATCATTAATGTCCACCTGAACCCTTTACACATGTCGCGCCTCCCTTGATGTCAGCGAAGGATGGCGGTCGGCCGGGCATGCACATGCCAGTCACAGTCTCCCGCCACCCTGTTCAAAGACAGCCGGCGGAAAAAAACTCACAAAAATTCCGAGATTTCAGCCGCGAATCTCTGAGAGTGCCCCAAACAACACCAGAATGGCCCGCGGTGTTGTTCTGTAAGGCCATGCCGTAGAGAGGGTTATGGAAAAGTCAGGGGCTGGAGACAGGCTCTCAAGGCATCGAATCCGGTCGGGTGTTGCGGCGGCTCGTCTCACTCTGAAACGCTGCCCGGGTGTTGATGGGGAGGTGCCAGGATCTCTGAACCGTCCCCGGGAATTCATGGCCCGGGGGTTCTGGTGACAGTCGATGAGTTCGGGGCAGCGTGTCGGCCCGTTGGTCAGGGATTTCGTGCCGTGAAGATCGGGCCTGACCAGTTTTGGACGTTCGGGAATATCATCCAAAGATCACGCCGGTGGTGATCGCCAGTCGACGTCTGATTACTCGGTGTCGATCGGGATCGCTTCTATGCCTGTCGCCCGCTTCGCCACCAGAGCAGCGCGGCCAGCGGTGGGCAGAGCAGCCAGAGTCCGGCCTGAAAATTCCAGGCCATTGCCTGTTCGACAAACAGCAGGTACAGCAACAGGTACAACAGCGGGCGGGTCAGGCCTCCCGAGACCGGGCGGAACGCTGTGGCCGACTGGGCCTCGGGCTCAACCGCCGTTCGACCCAGGGTCACATCGAGACCGGCGAGAGGACCTTCCCGCAATTCCTCCGAAGTGAAGTTCGCCAGCCGGCTCTCGACCGTGTCGAAATTGACGGCGAACAGTTCCGTCTTGAGCGACGGGGGCGGGACCCGGGCCTCGTAGATGCCCAACTGGTTGGCCGGCCCAAACACAAATCCAGCCTCGGTCCCCCGCAGGGTGGCCCGAACCTGGTCACGCTCTCCCCCCGGTTGCTGCACCTCGATCGAGCTGTCGGCGACGGCGGCAGGGAGGGGAGCCTCGAGGCTCTCCCCGACGAGCCGACCGCGCTGGCCCGCCCGGCCCGAAGACGCGACCTGGGTGATCTCCTGCACCAGGGGGACGAAGCTCGGCCACAGGGGCCACAGCGACCACTGCTCGTCAAGTGACGTCGTCACCAGGATCACCCGTCCCAGCCCGACTGGTTTTTCCACAATCGCGGGGGCTCCATCGTCGTACCGCAACGCAACCCGCCCCGCCGCTTCATCCCATCCCGAAACCGCCAGACGGGCATAGGAAATCGTACTTTCGAGTCCCGCGTCGGGATTTCCCTGGAAGGCTCCCACGACGGGATGGGCGAAGTCTCCCGGATCGAACCGATACACCGAGTCGCGCTGGTTCGGGTCTCCCTGCCGTTCTCCCAACCGGGCTGGAAGCAGCCCCTGACCATCACGATAAAGCAGGTCGTTGTAGTCGCGCGCCTGGACCTGGTCTCCCATGCCAAACACCACACCCCCTCCCTGCCTCACAAACGAGTCGAGCAGGGCCAGTTCCCGTTCGGTGAGCCGGCGGACATTGCAGAACCAGACGCAGTCGAACAGGGACAGATCCTGCCCGCCGAACTCGGTGTCGTTGATCACCACCGGTTCCACCACGCTGCGCTCACCCGAGGTCAGTCCTCCCCGGCGGGTCTGGGGTGACAGGGCCAACTGCAGGAAGTCCGTCCCCTTCCCAGTGCCGCGTCCCGTCCCGCGGCCATTGACGCACAGCACCCGTACGCGATCCTTGACCGCGAGTGTCAGCCATCGGCGATTGTCGAATGACAGTGCATCGTCTCCCAGTCGGGCTTCCACGCGGTGGAGTCCCGAGTTGTCGATCAACGGGCTGAACAGTTCTGAGGTCTCGGCCCCGGCGGCCATGGAAAGCGTGCGCCGATCGACCAGTCGGTCATCGACCAGCAGTTGCAGTTCGCGGTCCGCCAGAGGCTCGCTCGCGAAGTTGCGCACGCCGACACGAATCCGCAGCGGACGGTTGACGATCGCGACCGATTCGAGCGATTCGATGCCGGTGACGCCGGCGTTCGCGAGCCCCGGTTCGCCCGTGTCAATCAGCACAAGTTCGGCCGAGTCGCCGATCTTCTTCAGCAATCCCCTCAGGCGGGCTCCCTCATCGCCGGCCCCAAGATCCCAGGTGGCCCTCTGGTAGTCGCTCAGCAGGTAGACCTCCTTGCGGGAAATCTCGGGAGCTGTCTTGAGCAGCGGGACCGTCTCTTCAAGCCCGGCGAGCAACCGGGCCGGGGCGGGAGAAACCTCGAGCCGGTCCAGCTCATCCAGCACCGACTGCGTGCTGAACGACGGGGTCTGCACGATCACCCGTGGCGGGAGGGCCGAGAGGCGGACGAGATTGACAGCGTCCCCCGGCCGGCCCCGCTCAATGATCTCACGGGCGAGACGCTTGGCCCGGGTGAAGAGCGCTTCATCTCCCACCTGGGCCCCCTGGCTGGCCGAGGCATCGAGCACAATCACGCGGTGGACGGGGAGCCCCGACTGGAAGAACGAACCGGCCTGGTGGACCAGGGGCTCGGCCAGGGCCATCACCGCGAGCAGGATCAGCAGCATGCGCAGCGCCAGCAGCAGCAGTTGCTCGAGCCGGAGCCGGCGGGCGTTCTTGCGGGCCGCCTCCAGCAGGAACTTCATCGCGGCCCAGGGGGTCTCGCGGAACTTCCGGCGGTAGAGCAGGTGGATCACCAGCGGTGCGCCCGCGAGCCCCAGCCACCACAGCAGCGAGGGAGAGGCGAACAGGTTGGCGAGCCAGGGAAACATCGGGAAGTGTCCTCGTCTAGCGGGCGGCTTGCCGGCGGCGGGCCCGGGCTGAGAGAAACGTTCGCAGCGCCAGGTCGAGCGGCTGATCGGTCCGCAGGACGACATGGTCCATGTGGAGGTCCCGGCACAGCCCCCGCACTTCACCCAGAAAGTGCTCGAACTCGCGCTGGTACGCCTCACGCAATGACCGCGGCTCGGTCATCAGCTCGGGAAGTCCTTCGAGCCCCTTGAACAGCGTGGGGTCGGCAAAGGGAAAGTCCTGCTCGGCCGGGTCGATCACCTGCAGGACGATCACCTCGTGACGGCGGTGCCGCAGGTGCTTGAGCCCCAGTTGCAGCGCCTCGACATCGTCGAACAGGTCGCTCAGCAGCACCACCACCCCCCGCTGGCGGATCCGTTCGGCCAGTTCGTGCAGGATCGGGCCGAGCGCGGTGTCGTCGCCGGTGCCGTCGGCATCCATCACGTGACAGAGTTGCTTGAGGTGGGTCGGCTGGGTGGCGGCCTTCACGAAGCTGCGCACGCCGCGGTCGAACGTCGCCAGCCCGACGGCATCCTGCTGGTTGAGCACCAGGTACGACAGTGCGGCGGCGACATGACGGGCGTAGTCGAGCTTCGACAGGGGTGTCCCCTCCGAGCGGTAGCTCATCGATTCGCTGGTATCGACGAGGAACCAGCAGGCGAAGTTGGTCTCTTCTTCGTACTGCTTGAGGTAGATGCGGTCCGACTTGCCGAAGACCTTCCAGTCAACGTAGCGCAGGTCGTCTCCCGGGACGTATTCGCGGTGCTCGGCGAACTCGATCGAGAAGCCCCGGAAAGGGCTCTTGTGCAACCCCGAAACGTATCCCTCCACGATCAGCCGGGCCTTCAGGTCGAGGCCATTCAGCTTCGCGAGAGTCGCGGGGTCGAGATACCGCTGGTGGGCTTCCATCAACCGTCAGGCCGTCTTGAAGACCGGTTCAAACCCCCTGCCCGGGGCCAGCGACTGTGGATCCTGCGGGATGATCGCCGCCAGGCGGGCGACGATGTCGTCGGCGCGAATCCCTTCGGCCTCGGCATTGAAGTTGGTCATCAGGCGGTGGCGCAACACGGGAGCGGCGACTGCCCGCACATCTTCGGTCCCCGCGTAGGGACGGCCATGCAGCACGGCCCGCGCCTTGGCTCCCAGCACCAGGTACTGGCTCGCCCGGGGCCCGGCCCCCCAGCTGACGTACTTCTTCACGAAGTCGGGCACCTCGGGACCGCGGTTGCGGGTGAGGCGGGTGTATTGCATCGCATAGCGGATCACATGGTCAGCCACGGGAACCCGCCGCACGAAGTGCTGGAGGGCACCGATTTCCTGCTGGGTGAGGGTCTTGGATGTGCTCCGCTGAACGTCGGCCGTCGTCTGCCGCACGATCTGGAATTCTTCTTCCTCGGTGGGATAGTCGACCTGCACGTTGAACATGAACCGGTCGAGTTGTGCCTCGGGGAGGGGATAGGTCCCTTCCTGCTCGATGGGGTTCTGGGTGGCGAGGACGAAGAACGGCTCGGGCAGTTGGTGCCGCTTGCCCCCGACCGTCACCTGGTGTTCCTGCATCGCCTCGAGGAGGGCGGCCTGCGTCTTGGGTGGGGTGCGGTTGATTTCGTCAGCCAGCACCACGTTGGCAAAGATCGGTCCGGGCAGAAACCGGAAGGCCCGCGCCCCGCTGGCTTTGTCCTCCTGGATCACCTCGGTCCCGGTGATGTCGGCGGGCATGAGGTCGGGGGTGAACTGCACCCGGCTGAACGACAGGTCGAGGCAGTCGGCCAGCGTACGGATCAGCAGGGTTTTCGCCAGGCCGGGGACGCCGACCAGCAGGCAGTGCCCGCCGGCAAACATGGCGATGAGGATTTCCTCAATCACCTGCTGCTGGCCGACAATCACCTTGCCGACTTCCGAGGTGATGCGCTGGAAGGCCTCGCCGAGGCGGCGGACGGAATCGAGATCGGCCTCGGCGGGGGGGGCGAGCTGAGAATCGGCATCACTCACGAGCCTGGACTCCAGGGCGGGAGGAAAAGGAAACAGACCGGCATCTTGACGCCTGTTCGCGGAACTTGTCAAACCGGGGTCTGCGGGGATGTTCCCAATGGCCGACCCGGATCGGCGATCGGCGTTGAGTTGTCCCGTCGACCCACTATCATAGGCCTTCACCCATTCTTCATCCGCCCGATTCTGCTCCGAATGTCTTCTCCCGTCGCTCCCCCACCCCAGGCTGGGGGTCCGCGCCCCCTCTCGTTCCAGGCTCCGCAGGGAGATTTGGCACTCCTGGCCGGTTCCGCCAGTCCCCTGCTGGCCCAGGCGGTCGCCCGCGAACTGGGAGTCCCGCTCTCCCCCGGGCAGGCGCAGTATTTCAGCGAGGGAAACGTCTTCGTCCGAGTGCTCGAAAACGTCCGCGGCCGTGATGTGTTCGTCATCCAGGGGGTCCACTACCCCGTGAATGACAATTTCATGGAACTGCTCTTCTGGATCGACGCCCTCCGGCGGGCCAGCGCCCAGCAGGTCACAGCCGTGATTCCATTCTTCTCGTACGCCAAGGGGGACAAGAAGGACGAGCCCCGGGTGTCGATCCGGGCCCGGGTCTGTGCCGATGCCCTGGAGTCGGCCGGCTGTGACCGGGTCTTGACCATGGACCTGCACAGCCCGCAGATCCAGGGATTCTTCCGGATTCCCGTGGATCATCTGTACAGCCGCAATGTGCTCTGCGACCACATCAAGTCGCTGGGAATTCCCGACCTGGTGGTCTGCAGCCCCGACATTGGGTTTGCCAAGGATGCCTCGGCGTTCGCCAACCTGCTGGGGGTGCCGATGGCGATCGGGCACAAGTCCCGCCCCGCCCACGACGAGAAGGCGGTGGTGCTCGAGTTGATTGGCGATGTGCGGGGCAAGAATGTGCTGCTGGTGGACGACTTCACCATCACGGGAGGGACGCTCATCGCCATGGCCGACGTGTTGAAATCACGCGGGGCCAATGACATCTACGCGGCGGTGACGCATGCGGTCTTGTCGCGGGGGGCAGCCTCGAAGATCGGGGTCAGCTCGATCAAGCAGATGTTCGTGACCGACACGATCGAGTACCGGATGGAACCGTTTCCTCCCAACATCTCGGTCGTCTCGATTGCCCCGCTGTTTGCCCAGGCGATCCGGTCCATCCACGACCGGACCAGCATCAGCGATTTGTTCCACGCCCGGCCGATTCCGCGTCGCAGCTGAAGGACTGTTGCTGCTGGACGGGACGCGTGTCGGTCCCGAAGGGCATCGACATGATCTGTCGTTGTCTGTGTGTTGCCTCTGTTCCGGATGACGCATCCGGAGTCTCACTTCCTCCACGGGTTCCCTGCTTTCATGCCTGTCGCGCTCATCACTCCCGAAGCACTGCTTCATGTCCGTGGCCCCTGGGTCGAGATTCTCGAACAGGCGGGGTTCACCATCGCCTATCCCGAAGAGCCGACGTTCACCCGCGGACTCTGCTCGGCCGCCGAGACGATTCGGGTGCTGAAACCTGCGTCGGCGGTGATTGCCGGTGGGGAATACTTCACTCCCGAGATCCTCGCGGGGTTGCCGAACCTGCGGGTCATCGCCCGGGCCGGCGTTGGGTATGACCGGGTGGATGTCCCTGAATCGACCAAGCGGAAGATCGCCGTCACCATCACCCCCACCGCCAACCACGAGGGGGTGGCCGAGCAGGCCTTCGCGCTCATCTTCGCCTTCGCGAAGAACGTGGTGGTGAATGATCACCGCACCCGTACCGGTCAGTGGTCGTTGGGGGCGACCCGTCCGCTGCGCGGCAACACGCTGGGACTGGTGGGGCTGGGACGCATTGGCCGCAGCACGGCCATCCGCGGCCGGGCGATGGGAATGCATGTGCTGGCGGCCGAGACCTATCCCGATCGGGAGTTTGCCCAGAAGCACGGGGTCGAGTTGGTCGACTTCGACACGCTGCTGGCCCGCAGCGACTACGTGAGCCTGCACTGCCCGCACAATAACGAGACGCACCACCTGTTCAACGCGAAGACCTTCGCGAAGATGAAGCCGGGCAGCGTGCTGATCAATACATCCCGCGGCAAACTGGTCTGCGAGCAGGATCTGCTGGCCGTGCTGAAGAGCGGGCACCTGGCGGGGGCGGGGCTCGACGTCTTCGAACATGAGCCGGCGGGATCGGACAATCCGCTGTTCGCCCTGCCGAACGTGATTGTCAGCCCCCACCTGGGAGGAGCCGACAAGCTCTCGCAGGACAACATGGCGATCGAGGCGGCCACCTGCATCGCACGGCTCTCGAAAAACGAGTGGCCCGCCGGGGCGGTGGTGAACGACGAATTGCGAGCTGGTTGGAAGTTTTAGCCCGCCGACAGCCGGCCCACCGGCCATGGGTGCTGCGCCGTGGGAGGAACCCCTTCCCAAATGCGACGAGCCCGATCAGGTTTCCCTGATCGGGCTCGCAGTGTTTTCAGGTTGTCGATCGGAGGACGTCGCAGGAGGAGCGACGTGAGGTCGGGGGCTGGAGCCCGCCGTCGGACTGGGGCCCTCGGCTCCCCTGCCGCGGAGGCTTACTCTTCGGCCGCGGCGTCGGCGGCTTCTTCTTCTGCCTCGGCCACGTGGTCACCCAGTGGCTCTTTGATCGGCTGCACGAAGAAGATTTTCTTGTGCTTGGCCGAGAGTTCGGCCGCGCGGTTGTCGGCACCGGCGCGGTCAGCGTAGGCGAACCGGCCCTCTTCCTTCATCGTGCCGCTGTAGACGCCCCACAGCAGCTTCTTCCGGATGATGACCCGGGCCTTGACCCGCTTCGTCTTCGCGGCGGGCTTCTTCTTTTCTTTGGTCTTGCCCGACTTTTCGGTCGTTTCAACTGCTTCTGCCGCCGGGGTGCCACGCTTCTCAGCCGCTTCGGCCTGTTCACGCAGTTCACGCCGGTTGATTGTTCTCTTCGCCATGGAACCCGAATCTTCTGGGACTGATTCTGCTGGACCGGTCTCTTCCGGAAGGACGCCGGCAGGCGCCACCTCCTCCACCAACCCCATCTCCGCCAGTGGTTGGACAGGAGAACGAAACCGACCATGTGCACGTGTGTGCAGTGGAGGGCTGGCGGATCCACAACCAGAAATGATACTCAGAATGACGATGCCTGACCAGAGAGTGATTTGTGCGGCTTACGGGCCGGAGTGGGGAACGCACGTTTAGTCCCTACTTTTCCGGCGAGTCGAG
>DNUF01000005.1:582-14899 GCA_003508595.1 Planctomycetaceae bacterium | reverse complement strand
TACCGGGTCGAGGTCGCCGATGACGCCGGATTCGAAACGAACGTGCGGACCGTCGTCGACAAGACCACTTCCGACCAGTTGAACCCGCGAT
Organism: Planctomycetaceae bacterium; assembly: GCA_003508595.1. Taxonomy (GTDB): domain Bacteria; phylum Planctomycetota; class Planctomycetia; order Planctomycetales; family Planctomycetaceae; genus UBA10511. The sequence continues at coordinate 14,808 of DNUF01000005.1, read as the reverse complement.
TGGCGGCACAGGCCTTTCCCCTCGCCGACGGGAAGGCGGGACTCACCGTGCAGCACATCCGGGTGGTCGCCACCAGGTTGGCAACCCGCTCGAATGACTACATCCTCGCGCTGGCCGAACTGGAGCTGAAGGATGCTGCCGGTCAGAACATGGCGCGGGGAGCCAAAGTCCACGGGCTCGATTCCATCGAGGCTCCCCCGCGTTGGCGGGCCAGCAACCTGACAGACGGTTTGTTCCCCCAGGATGCCTCCGAGGCGGCGACCGAGTTGACGCAGGTGGAGGCCGAACGCGAACGGCTGTGGAACTCGTTGATCACGCCGCAGGAGCAATCGCGACTGCAGGCGACAACGAGCGCCCTGGAGCAGGTTGCCGAGGGGTTGGCCCAACTTCCTCCGCAGGCCGTGGCGTATGTCGGAACCGTTCACAAGGGGGATGGAGCGTTTCGCGGAACAGGACACGAAGGGGGAAAACCACGGACCATTTCGATTCTGTCACGGGGGAACGTGACCCAGCCGCTGCGCGAGGTGGGTCCCGGGGCCATTTCGTCAATCGCAGCACTGCCGGGACGCTTCGAGCTTCCTCCCGAAGCGACGGAGGGAGCCCGGCGGGCCGCCCTCGCGAAGTGGCTCTCGAGCAGCGACAACCCGCTCACGTGGCGGTCGATTGTGAACCGGGTCTGGCAATACCACTTCGGCAAGGGACTGGTTGAGACTCCGGGCGACTTTGGCCGGAATGGCCGTCTCCCCAGTCATCCCGAACTGCTCGACTGGCTGGCGACCGATTTCCGCGATCGAGGCCAGAGCCTGAAACAATTGCACCGCACCCTGGTCTGCAGCGCCACCTACCGGCAGGTCTCGACCGAGAACCCGGCCGCGTCGCAGATCGACGGCGACAATCGACTGCTCTCGCGCATGAGCCGCCGCCGCCTCGAAGCCGAAGCGATCCGCGATGCCGTCCTCGCAGTCTCGGGCCGTCTCGACCGGACGATGGGTGGCCCCAGCTTCCAGGACTTCATCATCGACAAGCCCGACCACTCACCCCACTACGAGTACGAGCTGGCCGATCCGGAGGATCCCCGGCTGCACCGGCGCAGTGTCTACCGCTTCATTGTGCGGTCCCAGCAACAGCCCTTCATGACCACACTCGACTGTGCCGATCCGTCGATGCTGGTCGACCGCCGGAACGAGAGCCTGTCGGCCCTGCAGGCCCTGGCCCTGCTCAACAACGGGTTCATGCTCTCGCACTCGGCGTTTTACGCCCGCCGGCTGGAACAGACGGGAGAGCCCCTGGAGACACAGGTACGGCAGGCGGTGACCGAATCGCTCGGGCGTTCCCCCGCCGCGGAAGACCTGGCCGAACTGGTCACCTATGCCCGCGAACATGGCCTGGCCAATCTCTGCCGGCTGCTGTTCAACCTGAATGAGTTTGTGTTCGTTGATTGAGCGTCTCGCGCGCCGGCAGGAATCCCCGCGGTGAACCGTCGAGGGAGACTCTGACGGCTGGCAGACGGAGCGTCGCCGTTGGACCGGCTGCCCATGGGTCTCTCGGGATGCCATCGGATCTGGGATGTGCTTGGGGCCATTTTCTGTTTGGGGATTCGGGTGCAGCATGTCGCGCAGGCAGGATGACCAGTTCCGGGAGCCCGACGACTTGCCAGTCGCCCGGCAGGCACAGCGCAAGGTGTACCTGCATGTGATCCTGCCGTTGTTCATCACCTCGATCATCGCCTACCTGGACCGGGTCAACCTGAGCTATGCCGGGTTGAAGATGAACGATGATCTGAAGTTCTCGAACGAAGTCTTCGGGCTGGGTGCGGGCATCTTCTTCGCGGGGTATGTGCTGCTGGAGATTCCCGGGGCCCTGATTGCCGAGCGGTACAGCCCCCGCTGGTGGCTCGCCCGCATCATGCTGTCGTGGGGATTGTTGTCGGGACTGATGGCGTTCGTGCAGACTCCGTTCCAGTTTTATGTCGTGCGGTTTTTGCTGGGAGTGGCCGAGGCGAGCCTGTACCCGGTGCTGTATGCCTCGTGCATTCCGCGCTGGTTTCCCCCGGCCGAACGACCGCAGGCGATCGCGGTGATGCTGACCTCGCTGCAGATCTCCAGCATCATCGGAGCCCCACTGGCGGGCTGGCTGCTGGGACAGGCGTGGTTTGGCTTCCAGGGCTGGCAGATTCTGTTTTTGGTCGAGGCGATCCCGGCAGTGCTGTTCGCCTTCGTGCTGGTCTGGTGGACGGCCGACACCCCGGCCGAGGCGCGGTGGCTGACCGAACACGAACGGGAGTATCTCGAGCGGCGGCTTGCCGCGGGTCAGGCGAGTGTCGCCCGACACCAGCGGTACACCGTCGCCCAGGCGTTGGCCAACCCAGAGGTGCTCAAGCTGGCACTGACCTACTTCCTGTGGATCACCGGCTTCTGGGGTGCCACCTACTGGATGCCCAAGGTGCTCAAGGAGCAGTCGGGCTGGTCCAACCTGGCAGTCGGATGGATGCTGGTGGTCCCAATGATCCTCAGTCTGCTCTTCATGCTGGCGATCGCCCGCAGCTCAACCCGCACCGGCGAAAAACGGTGGCATGGTGCCGTGGGATTGTTCCTGGGGGCCGTCGGGCTGATCCTGGGGGCCCTCGCCACCAACCAGGCGACCGCCTATGTCGCCCTCTGCCTGGCACTGGTGGGAGTCTATGCCCCGTTTGGCGTCTGGTGGTCGTATCCCACAACCTTTCTCACCGGGGCTGCCGCCGCCGGGGCGATCGGGTTGATCAATTCGCTGGGAAATGTCGGGGGATTCATCGGCCCCTACCTCACCGGCTATCTCAAGGAAAAAACCGGCAGCTACAGCGCCGCCTGGATGCTGCTGGCCGTCAGCCTGCTGTTCTCGGGACTGCTCATGCTGACCCTCGGCCGGAAACGTTCCACCACCTCCCCCGATCTGTGACCCTGCCGGTGGCCCCACGGCCCAGCCAGTCCACTTCCGTCCCAGCGACCCGATTCAGTCCCGAGGCCGCAATCCGGGCTGAGGTCACCTGGCCGACTGAAACCTTCGTCACAGCCGGGCGGTCTATTCCACGACGCTCCGAAGGTGCGGTGCCGGGACCGGGCGGCGGCTCAGTTCTCGTCGGGCTGGGGATTCATCATCCCCTGCACGGGACCGAGTACCGGATCGCGGTCGGGGTGCCGGGCGGCTGTCAGCGAATAAAACACCGCCGTCAATCCTGCACTCAGAGCCGAGGCGACAAACATCGCGAGGTAACCCCACGTTCCCGCATGGGCCAGTTCTCCCGTATGGACAATCAGCGAACCGTCGGTGTTCCACTGGTTCCCCCAGTCAATCAACATCCCCAGCAGGGGAGCCGAGAGGGCCAGGCCAACCTCCTGGAAACCGAGAATCAGGGTCGTGCCGGTCCCCCGGTAGGCGGCCGGGAATCGGCCTGAGCCGAGCGAGACCACGGCTGGAAACAACAGGGCATGCCCAAACCCGCAGACGGCGCCGGGAATCACCAGCCAGACATCCGACCGCACCACCAGGAACAGCAACTGCCCGAGGGACAGCCCGACCAGCCCCCACTGCACCATCCGGTGTCGGCCAACCCGGGCCCCCCAGTCGCGCAGGTACCAACGGCACGTGAAGGCCGTGATCGAATACGGCAGGAAGAACGGCGCGATGCCCCCCAGCCCGGTGGCGGAGACATACCGGCTGAGAAACACCGTCGTCACGGCAAAGCTCGTCCCCATCGCCATCGAGACCAGCAGCACGGGCCCAGGCCAGTAGTGAAACAACAGCTTCAGGGGTCCGACAAATTCGGGAGGAGCCTCGTGGTGTTCTTCGCGCGTCAGTTCCAGCACCAGCAGGGTGTGCAGGATCCCTCCCAGCAGCGTTGTGCCGAAGGTGACGAGAAACGGAGTCTGCCCCCCCGGCCAGAGTTGAAAGATCAGGTCGCCGAGGTTGGTCCCCAGGATGGTGCCGATGAACCCACTGCTTCCCAGGCTGCCGATGACCTCGGTCCGCCGCTGGGGGGGAACCTGGTCCTGGATATTCACGATCGAGCAGGTGAACATCCCGGCAATCCCCAGTTGCTGGGCAATGCGGGCGATCCAGAGCCACGGAGCGACCGAGGTCGCGGCGAGGTGGGAGGCACAGCCAAGAAACAGCAGAGACGACGACGTCAGCCAGACCTTGCGGGGTCCGTAGCGGTCAATCGCCCGCCCCAGCACGAGCCGAAACAGGATTGCCGCCACAAGGCCACTCTGGACGATCCAGCCCGTGAGGGTCTTGGACCCACCGAAGAAGGCGACATAGTCGGCAAACCGGAAAGTGAGCGAGTTGGCCGACACCAGCGCAAGATTGGCGGCATAAGCCAGCCAGAACTCGCGTGTGTAGATGGAGGCTTCTTCGAGGGGAGACGAGACTTCAGCGGCGGGAGGCATGGCGGTCGGTCGATCATAGGAGGGCAGGTCCGAATGGGGCAATCCCCGTTCCCAACCGTGACAAACCGGTCTTGAGGCGTTGCCCCCGATCTGGTACGACGCGGCCCGTCTGGGGAGAACCGAAGGGATTTCCTGAGGGGAATTCCCCCATCGGCCCCCTGTGCCGTGCCCCGGGCTCATCCCGAAAGCGGGCAGGCGGGTGATCGATTTCGCCCCCCGGACAACCGTGATTTCGGCCAGGACCAGGGGACCAATCCCGTGATGCGTGTGATCTGCGGAGTGCTGCTGTGGGTGGGGATGAGCGGTTGTGCCGCCCTGACCCCTCCCGCCCCGCAGGCGTCAGCGGCCAACCACCTGCTGGAAGCCGCCCGGGCGAAGATGGCCAACCGCCCCCCCTCGTACAGCCTGCGGGGTGACCAGGCGAACGCGATGCCCCAGGGCTCCCGCTGCGTCATCGAGACGAGTGATCTCGACCCGGTCCGCGTGGTGACAGGGACGGTATTGCGGTTGGACGGCGAGAGCGTGGTGTTGCGTGACGGGATTGAACGACGGCTGTCGCGCGACTGGGAACTCGCCGCCATGACGGGTGACCAGCGCGAAGCCGACCGCAACCAGATGCAAGAGCGGGTGTTTGCCGAACTTCGGCTTCCCCTCGGAGAAATCCGTGCGGTCGAGGTGTATCTGAATGCGGAGCAGTCGAACTGGACCCGCATGGACGACGGCTGGCAGCCCGCCGGGAAACGCCGGCTGACGCCCCAGACGGCCGACTCGCACGAGCCCTGAACCTTCGGCGTCGCCGATTGCGTGCCCTCTGGCCCAAGGGCTGGGAGAGCCGGAACCGTGTGCCCGAAAACGGATGCTCCGCATGCCCGAATCGTGGGCAACACCGCCTGCCGAAATGCCCCGAATCCCCCGAAAGCGGGAAACCGGGGTTTCAATCATTGCCCACCGCGATCCGGTCGGGTAACCTTTTGAGCCCAACGTGTGTCAGATCTCACCACAGAGGTCTTTCCACACGACTCGGTAGCTCAGCTGGTAGAGCAACGGACTTTTAATCCGTAGGTCCTGGGTTCGAATCCCAGCCGAGTCACTTCCATTTTGGCGATTCTCTGAGCGATACGATCTCGGGAGTGCCCCCGGGGCCATAAGGTCTGCCCGTATTTTCGACCGAATTCTTCCCACGGCTGGAAGCGATCCGAGGGGAAACTCTGTCTATGCGTTTCCCGGGTGGTGTACACGCGCTATAATTCAGCAACACGCTGAGTGGGGGGGAGCCGCCACTGGGAATCTGGTCCGGACGCATCCCGGCTGAGAGTCGACGGGACCACAACCCCGGTTCTGCCGTTGTGGGAGGATGAGCGATGCCAAAGCTGAATCGCGGGCGGGTGACGCGTCTGGACGACATGCAGGGACTGACCGCCGAGGAACTGATCGACCGGGCGGTCAGGATGGAAGCCCAGGCGAACGATCCGCACTCGACTGATGACCCGGCGTGGCTGCGACGCTGGGCCGAGAAACTCCGCGCTCTCGCCCTCCAGAAAGCCCGCGCACGCGATCGCCGATCCCGATCCCGCGAGTGATTGACTCGCGTGGCCTCTGCTCGCCAACATCGTTGGAACTGAGCGCTCAGCCAGTGCCCCCTCCTTCGGGATCCGGAATGACTCGTTCGACTCCCTCTCGCCGTCAGGCGGGTGTTCTGCTGCATGTCACGTCACTGCCGGGGGAATTCGGCGTGGGGGACCTGGGAAGCCCGGCCTTCACCTTCCTCGAATGGCTGGCCCGTGGCGGGCAGACGATCTGGCAGATCCTGCCGCTCAGCCCCCCGGCATGCGGTGGTTCTCCCTACACCGCCTTCTCAGCATTCGCCGGGAACCCCCTGCTGATCAGCCCCGAGAAACTGGTGCAGGCCGGCCTGCTGGCCGCCGGCGACCTCGCCGCTTTTCCGACGGGGGGTGACACCCGGGTTGACTTCGAAGCGGTCGGCACCTGGCGGCGCGGGTTGCTCCGCCGCGCCTGGCGGAACTTCCAGGCCCGCTCGTCCGCAGACCGCCAATGCCTCTGGGACTTCGGCTACCAGCACGCCTGGTGGCTCGATGACTTCGCCCTGTTCCTCGCCCTGCGCAACAACCTCCCCGATCACGACTGGACCGGCTGGCCCGAACCGTTCCGCCACCGCGATTCGCACGCCCTCTGGCAGGCGAAGCAAGAGTTCGCCGACGACTTCGGCTTTCACCAGTTCTGCCAGTACCTGTTCTTCCAGCAGTGGGGCGAATTGCGGAACCGGGCCCGCGAGCTGGGAATCGAAATCCTCGGGGATGTTCCCATCTTCGTAGCCCACAACAGTTCCGATGTCTGGGCCCGGCAGGACCTCTTTCAACTGGGGCCCGACGGACATCCGACGGTGGTGGCGGGGGTTCCTCCCGACTACTTCAGCGAGACGGGCCAGCGGTGGGGGAATCCCCTGTACCGGTGGGATCGCCTGGCCGAGGAGGACTACCGGTGGTGGATCGACCGCATCCGCATGACGCTGGAATGCGTCGACCTGCTGCGGATCGATCACTTTCGCGGCTTTGAGGCGTACTGGGAGATTCCCGCCGACGCCGAGACCGCCCAGACCGGACGCTGGATTCCCGGGCCGGGGCCGGCGCTGTTCACGGCACTGCGGCAGCAACTCGGCACCCTGCCGATCATTGCCGAAGACCTGGGCCTGATCACCGCCGAGGTTGAGCAACTGCGTGACGACCTGGAACTGCCCGGGATGCGGGTGCTGCAGTTTGCATTTGCCGACGACTCGGGGACGAGTTGTCACTGGCCGCACACCTGGGTGCGCAACTGCGTCGCCTACACCGGCACCCACGACAACGACACCTCGCGCGGCTGGTTTGAGGCACCTCCCGCCCCGACCGAAACCCCGGAGCAGTGGGAGGCGGAACGGCAACGGGCACGCGACTACCTGGCCAGCGATGGGACGGCCATTTCGTGGGACATGATCCGGGCGGTCTACGCCTCGGTGGCCGACCGCTGCGTGATCCCGATGCAGGACCTGCTCAACCTCGACACGACCGCCCGCATGAACATCCCGGGAGTGGCCGAGGGAAACTGGGGCTGGCGCGTTCAGGGTGAACAACTCACTCCGGAACTGGCTGGTTCCTTGCGGAAACTGGTTCGACTCTACGCCCGGGGCTGACAGCTCACGACAACTCGGCCCGAGTTGTCATCTCTGAAAATCATCTGCTCCCCGGTCCGTCACGAAGACCGCAACCAGCGGACCTGCCCACCGCAGCCGGGGAAACCCTTCGCAGAAGTACCACCTCCCTCACCAGGCAAGTATGATCCGCCTTCCGGGGTGGGGGAGTTGAATTTTCCTGTGAACTCGAAGGATCTGCTGCGATGGGACATTGGAATGCGCGGGGCGGCCGGGCTGGCCTGAGGATGGGAGTGGGCCTGCTGGTTGCGGCACTGCTGGTGGTGGGGCTGACCCCTGCCGCCGCACGGGCCCAGGCACTGACCCAGACCCGCCCCGAGTCGGTCGGGCTGTCGTCCGAACGGCTCGCCCGGCTGGGACGGCAACTGGACGAGTATGCCGAGAAAAGACAGCTTGCCGGCGGTGTCGCCCTCGTCGCCCGCAAGGGACAGGTCGCCTATGTCAAAGCGTTTGGCCAGCGCGACATCGAGGCGGGTGCCCCGATGCGCGAAGACAGCATCTTCCGCATCGCCTCGCAGTCCAAGGCGGTCATCAGTGTCGCGGCAATGATCCTGCAGGAAGAAGGCAAACTGCTGACCACCGATCCCGTCGGGAAATACATCCCCGAGTTTGCCGAGACCACGGTGGCGGTTCCCAAGGAGGGAGGTGGCTATGACGTCGTGAAGGCCAAGCGCCCGGTCAACATCCGCGACCTGCTGACCCACACCAGCGGCGTCAGTTACGGCGGAGGAATCGCCAAGGACAAGTGGGAAGAAGCCAGGATCACCGGCTATTACTTTGCCGACCGCGATGAACCCATCGCCGCCACCGTCGCCCGCATGGGCAAGCTGCCGTTCGATGCCCATCCGGGAGAGGCGTACATCTACGGCTACAACACCGACATTCTCGGAGTGGTCGTCGAGAAGGCCAGCGGCAAGCCACTCGATCAGTTCCTGCAGACGGCTCTCTTCGAGCCGCTCGGCATGACCGACACCCACTTCTACCTCCCCCCCAACAAGAGCGACCGGTTGGCGGTGGTCTATGCCCCCACCGGCCCGACTGGCCTCAAGAAGTCTCCGGACGGGGGAAGTGATGGTCAGGGAGCCTACGTCTCGGGACCCCGCAAGAGTTTCTCCGGCGGTGCCGGTCTGCTCTCGACCGCCCGCGACTACGGCCGGTTCCTGCAGATGATGCTCAACGGGGGTGAACTCGATGGACACCGCATTCTCTCGCGGAAGACCGTCGAACTGATGACGGTCAATCACCTCGCCAACGTCAAGTTCCCCTGGACCACCGGTGTGGGATTTGGCCTGGGCTTCTCGGTGCTGCAGGATGTCGGTGCCCGCGGGACACCCGGCAGCGTGGGAGAATATGGCTGGGGAGGAGCCTATCACTCCACCTATTGGGTCGACCCGCGCGAGGAACTCGTTGTCGTGTACTTCACCCAGTTGATTCCCGCCGGGGGGATCGATGACCACGGCAAGCTGCGAACCCTCATCTATCAGGCGATCATCGACTGACCGTCAGGAACTCCGTCGCATGGGCCACCACACCGACACATGCCACTCCACAGCCTCGCCGCCGCGCTGTTTCCACCGGGAACGCGCGGTGCGGCTGCTGGTGTTGCTGGGGGTGATCAGCTGCGCGATCCCCGGCAGCCGCAGTGCGGCGGACGACTCCCCGACCGCCGAGCCTCAGGTCGCAATCCGGCGGGTCTCCTCAGAACGCAAGTACGAACTGGGAACCGCCCGCCTGCGTGCCGAGCCGTATATCGACCGCAAGTACTCGCTGCGGAAACTTCCGGAACGGCTGGTCGATGCCCGGATGGTGCGGACCTCGATGGACGACGACTACGTCGCCACCGACGACCACCTGCGACTCGAACTGCCAGGCACAACCGAGGTGCTGGTCGCGGTCGATACCCGTGGAGAGCGCCTGCCCGGCTGGATGAACGGGTGGACTCTCTGTGATGAGAGCCTGACGGTCGACAACATCCAGTATCGCCTTTACCACCGCATCGTGGCCGCAGGCGTCGTGACCCTGGGAGGCAACGACCGCAGCAAAACCGGCGCCCGCAGCAATTATTTCGTCCTGCTGTTGCCGTCCCAGGCACGGCCCGCAACTCCTGCACGCCAATTTGCCGCCGACCAGTTCGAACAGCAGGTCTGGCCGCTGTTGCAGCAGCGTTGTCACGCCTGCCATGGAGCCGACCTGCAGGAAGGGGGCCTGCGACTCGATGTGAGGTCCCGCGCCCTGCAGGGGGGTGACACGGCTGTCGCGATCGTGCCGGGGTCCAGCGAGCGGAGTGAACTGCTGGCTCGCCTGACGACCGACAATCCCGCCCGGCTGATGCCCCAGGGGGACGAAGCACTTGCGGAATCGGAGATCTCCCTGCTGAAAACGTGGATTGAGGGAGGTGCCCCCTGGCCCGATCCGCTCGCCGGTCGCGAAACCCCCTCGACGCACTGGGCCTATCAGCCGATCGGTTCTCCCGTCGTCCCCGAAGTCGGCTTGGTCGGCTGGGGACACAATCCGATCGATGCATTTGTCTTGCCCCGGCTCGAGCAGGCCGGCCTCGTCCCTTCACCGGAAGCCGACCGCTCCACCCTCATTCGACGGCTCAGCCTCGACCTGCGCGGCATCCCGCCTGCCCCCGAAGAGTTGCAGGCGTTCGTGAACGACACCTCGCCCGAGGCCTGGAACAGGCTCGTTGATCGATTTCTCGCGGCACCGCAGTTCGGCGAGCGCTGGGCCCGGCACTGGCTTGATCTCGCACGCTTTGCCGAGAGTGACGGCTACGAGAACGACAATCCCCGTCCCCACGCGTGGCGATTTCGCGACTGGGTGATCAACGCGACCAATGCCGATCTCCCGTTCGACCAGTTCACGATCGACCAACTGGCGGGAGACCTCGTGGACGACGGGAGCGCTGCGTCGCGGATCGCCACCGGATTCCATCGCAACACACTGCACAACTCGGCCGGGGGAGCCGATGGCGAGGAATTCCGGACCCGGGCGGTGAAGGACCGGACGGCCGTGACCGCCACTGTCTGGCTGGGGCTGACCTGGCAATGTGCCGAGTGTCACACGCACAAGTACGATCCGATCGCCCAGCGCGAGTACTACCAGCTCTACGCGTTCTTCAATGACGCGGACCATGACCAGGTGGGGGAGGCGGCGACGCTGCGGAAGACCGAGCGGGTGACGCGGGTGCATCGCCGGGGAAATTTTCTGGAGCCAGCGGCTGAGGTACCTCCCGGTGTTCCCGCATTTCTGCCGGAACTGACTCCCCGGGGCGAGCGGCCCGACCGTCTCGACCTGGCCCGCTGGCTGGTGTCTCCCGCGCAACCTCTCACGCCACGTGTCGCGGTCAATACGGTCTGGCAGCACCTGCTGGGGGTGGGACTGGTGCCGACCCCCGACAACTTCGGCGTCCGGGGGGAACCGGCGACACATCCCGAGTTGCTCGACTGGCTGGCGGGAGAATTCGCCGGTCGAACGCCCGGCCAGCGCTGGATCGAACCCTGGAGCCGCAAGTCGTTGATCCGGTTGATTGTGACGTCGGCCGTGTATCGACAGTCGTCGCGGCTGCCGAAGGAACCTCCGGCAGCCGATCCGACAAATCGCCTGCTCTGGAGGCAGAACCGGGTGCGTCTCGAGTCGGAAGTCGTGCGGGATGTGGCCCTCTCCGCGAGTGGACTGCTGGTTGCCGAATTGGGGGGCCCCTCCATCCAGCCGGTGCTGCCCCGGGGACTGGGTCAACTGTCGGAACTGAAGAACGAACGGTTCCAGGAGACCTCGGGAAACCCGTACCGTCGTGGTTTGTACGTGCATACGCAAAGGACCTATCCCTACCCGATGTTTGCGACATTCGATGGTGCCGACGGGAATGCGTGCCTCGTGTTGCGTGACCGTTCGACCACCCCGTTGCAGGCACTGACACTGCTCAACGACCCGGCCATCGACGACTGTGCCCGACGCCTGGGAGAACGTCTGCAGGGAGGGACACTCGACGACACCCACCGGCTCGTGCTGGGATGTCACCTTTGCCTGTCCCGGGATCCGGGCGAGCCCGAGCGAGAAATTCTGCAACGGCTGGTGGGGGAGCTGCGGGACCTGTCAGCCACAGAAGCGCAGGTCTGGCATGGCGTCGCCCGGGCGCTGTTGAACCTCGAAGAAACAATCACCAGGGAGTAGGGAGATGAGTCCAGCCGGTGAGCGCCTCTCGACCACCCGTGGCGACGTGCGTCACATCACGCAGACCCGGCGGAATTTCTTCACCGCGTCAGCCGGTGGGGGTGTGGCCGGGCTCGCCGCCCTGGCGGGTCTGCTGCAGCGTGATGGAGTCCTGGCCGCGGAGACGGCACCATCCGCGAATTCGCTGGCACCGCGTCCGCCGCACGGTTTTGGCCGGGCGAAGAACTGCATCCTGATCTTCCTGGCGGGCGGGACGAGCCATCTCGAACTGTTCGACCCGAAACCGCGACTGGCTGAACTGGATGGCCAGCCCATTCCCGAGTCGTTTCTGAAGGGAGTGCGGTTTTCGTTCGTGAAGCCGGGGCAGTCGGTGCTGATGGCGAGCCGGCATGGATTCCGGCGCTACGGCGAGTGCGGCCTGGAGTTGTCGGAACTGCTGCCGCACATCGGTGCGTGTGCCGACGAGATCGGACTGGTCCGTTCGCTGCATCACGGGGCATTCGACCATGCTCCCGGCGAACTGGAGATGCTGACCGGGCGCGATCAGCCAGGCCGTCCAAGCCTCGGGGCGTGGCTGACCTATGGTCTGGGGAGTGAATCGCAGAACCTGCCGGGTTTTGTGGCGCTGGTGAACCAGCGGGGTCCGGTGGCACGGGCGATGGCGTGGGGAGCGGGCTACCTGCCGTCGATTCACCAGGGAGTGTTGCTGCGGGGAGAAGGCGAGCCGATCTTGAACCTCGCCACCCCCGATGGAATTCCCGCCGGTCAGCATCGGGCTCAACTCGATGCCATGCGGCGGCTGAACGAGGTGAACGCCGGACGGGCGCGTGACCCCGAGATTGAAACCCGGATCGCCGCCTACGAGCTGGCCTTCCGGATGCAGGCGGCGGCACCGGAACTGATCGACCTGGGGAGCGAGACCCAGGAAACGCGTGCGCTCTATGGTGTCGATCGGCCTGGTCAGCCGGGGGCCTTCGCACGCAATTGTCTGCTGGCGCGACGGCTGGTGGAGCGCGGCGTGAGGATGGTCAGTCTGTTCCAGAGAACGTGGGATCACCACAAGGACCTCGACCGCGACCTGCAGAATCAGTGTCGGGAGGTCGACCAGCCGATTGGCGGACTGCTGCGCGACCTGAAGCGCCGGGGGCTGCTGGAATCAACATTGGTCATCTGGGGGACCGAGTTCGGGCGGACGGCGATTACCGAAAATGCCCAGCCGGGGCGCGAGGCAGGCCGGGACCATCACCCCCACTGCTTCAGCCTCTGGATGGCAGGCGGGGGGGTCAAGGGGGGGACGGTGGTCGGCTCGAGTGACGAGCTTGGCTGGCACACGGCGACCGATCCGGTGCACACGCATGACTTTCACGCGACGGTGCTGCACCTTCTGGGACTCGATCACACCCGGCTGACGTATCGGCACCGCGGGCTGGAGCAGCGATTGACCGACGTCGCGGGGCGGGTGGTGGAGCCGTTGCTGGCGTAAGACCTGTCAGGGACACCCGGCGCACAACAGCAGTTGCTCACCCACCCGATGTGTCTCGGTTCACGGGAGCGTTGCCAGCCTGAAGACCTGCCTTCGATTCTGTACTCGCGACTTCGGTCGTCCGCATCGAAGCGGTCGCCGGCGGTTTGTCGCCTGTCGGGAGGGGTGCCTGGCGAGGGAACCGGACCTGGCGATCACCCACCACCAGCCAATCCAGGGGGTCAGCAGGGTGCAGGTGTACCTGGCGACTCAACCTCCGAGGTCGGGGGCGAAACAACAAGGCAGCCCGAAAGTTGTGGCGGGGCTACGGGTCTTCCGGAGCTGCGGCAAACAACAGGGCCAACTGGGACAGGATTCGCGATCTCAAAGAGGAGACAGGTTCGGGGCGGAGTGACTCGGGCCACGGTTCTGTTGTCTGGAAACCCTCGTAGACGAGATCGGTGTGTTCAGGGAACCGATCGAGCCAGTGCTGGAGAACAAGACGCTCACCCGCAGAGGCCCGCAGTTCCAGCTCCATGTGGATCAGTTCCCGCAGCAGTCTGCGTTGAGCGACTGGCGAAACCTCATCGAGCAGAGCTTCAATCTCAAGAGGATGTCCCTCTTTCCATGCCGACTCGAAGCGGTCACAGACGAGATCGATCTGAGCGCACGACTCGATTGTCTCGACGATTTCCATGATCTCTCCCCAGAGATTCTGCGTCTGGCGGCTGATGGTCGGGAGGTCAGATCGGTTGTCAGGTCCGGATGGGCGGGAAACGACACTGTCCAACAGTCCGCGGGCTTGGCGATCGACGAATCGCAAGTTTCTGTCCGGATCGAACCGACAGTTCCTCGAGCAAAATCGACGGCAACTTCATGGCGCACTTCATTCTCTGCCTCTCCTGGCAGAACGGGGCAACCAACCGCGAGGCATCGACCGGCCGCGAGGCATCGACCGG
>DNUF01000005.1:0-400 GCA_003508595.1 Planctomycetaceae bacterium | reverse complement strand
GACCGGCCGCGAGGCATCGACCGGGCATTTCATTGGGGCAGGCAGTGCATCCCCATTGAGTGCCTCGATCATGCCACTCCTCTGTGTCTCCCGGAGACGGGTCGGGGGACTGTGAGACAGGAATCTCAAAATCGAAGCGTCCCCTGTGGAAATCTCGCAATTCACACCGCGAGTCCGCCACAATTCGGAACGCCTCGGCATTTTCTGCAGAAAGTTGTGCAGTTCGACGAATGACGGGCCCCAAAAATGCTCTTGGGGGCCCCTTTCCGGTTTCCTCTCATGCCAGCGGGAACCCAAGACTGATCACACAATCAGTTCTTGAGCCGTCAGTGCCAGGCAGCCACGGAATTGACCGATCAGAGCAGACCAGCGCAGAGTCGTTCTGGGACAACAGTCACAA
>DNUF01000209.1:72342-77306 GCA_003508595.1 Planctomycetaceae bacterium | reverse complement strand
CCGAACGGCCGAATTCATCACAGCATCATGCACGCAATGTCCCTTCGTAACCGGTGATATTGGCAAGTTCCGATTGATGGCCCTGTCGGAACCACCAGGTGTAACTGACACAGAAACCTGTTCTGCCCAAGCGGGACTGCGGTGACCAGATTTGGGCGCGGTTGCGTCAGGCGGACGAGCGAATGGTCATCGGAGTCATCGCACTGGCCACGGGGACCTGCTCCTGCTGATCGTGGACCCAGCGAACCGCGGTAAACGTCAGCTTGGCCGAGTCGGTCAGCAGCAGTTTCTCCCGGATCCGCAGGCGGTGTGTCTCAATCGTCTTCACGCTGACCTTCAGCGTCCGGGCGATCTCCGTCGTCTTCAGGCCCCGGCCAATCAGGGCAAACACCTCCAGCTCGCGGTTCGACAGCATCTGCACTCCCGAGTCGAGTCCCGGACGGCGGCCATTGATCGCCCGGGACAGCAACCGCGACGTCAGGTCTTCATTCAGGGACAGGTTCCCCGCCACCACCTGTCGCACCGCCGACAGCACGACCGCCGGCGATTCCCGCTTGGAGCAGAACCCGATCGCTCCCGCCGCCAGCGACCGCTCAACGTAGTGCAGGTCATCGAGCATCGAGTACGCCAGGACGGGCAGGTGGGGATCGGCCGCACGCAACCGCTGGATGACATCCAGACCACAGGCCGAGCCATTCAACCCGATGTCGGCAATCACGACATGCGGCGACGTCGCCTTCAATTGCTGGACGGCTCCCACCAGGTCGTGGGCTTCGCCGCACACCCGCAAGTCCGTTTCGCTCTCCAGCAGCACGCGCAGTCCCAGACGCGTCACTGGCTGCTCATCGATGATCAGGATCTGCACAACAGAATCAGACAAGCGCATCGACTGGACTCCCATACCGGGCCACAAGCGATCCAGGAAACAGCTTGGTCGATCCGCCACGACTTTCGCATGCGCAACACACCAGCGGTTCAGACTCGCGGACCAGCCCGACACACTTTTCCCGCGGCGAGCCTTCGGCTCTCCACCTCCACAGTCGCACCGCCATCTCCTGGACTCCCTTCCGAAACTTTGTCGAATGCCGGTCCGTCGAATTGCGGACAGGTTGCTCGTTGCTCGAGCCGTCACACACTCACACTCACTGTCGTCGCGGGATCACTCGCTGCTTCGGGCCGCCAGCTTTTGCTCAGCAGGAGCGGAGCTGGTGGAGACCAGGCAGAGGCGAAATCCAACGACATCACGCATCTCCGGAGCGAATGTCTCGCGGTGTGCCGACCGACACGAGTCGTATCCCGCGCTGACACTCCCTCCCCGAATCACGGGGATCATCCCCACCGAATCTCCCGGTGGGTTGAGCCCCCCCAGCAACTGCGCTTCGTAGTCGCTGTCGGTCCATTCCCAGACCGAGCCATGCAGATCAAACAGACCCCAGGAATTGGGTTTTCGTGTACCCACCGGCTGATTGGTTCCGCCGGAATTCCCGGCGTGCCACGCAAATCTCTGGAGTTCCGCGGCGTCACTTACCGAGCAGTAGGCACCTGTCGTACCGGCCCGGCAGGAATATTCCCACTCGGCCTCGGTCGGCAACCGGATGCGCCAGTCACCCGTGAGGCCCCCTGCGAATCTGAGCTGTCCTGTCATTGCCACACAGAACTGGTGCGCATCACTCCAGCCGACCCCGTACGCCGGAAACGACTCCCCCAGTCCGTGCTTCTCGTCCCACCCCAAGTCCCATTTCTCATCCATGACCGTTCGCCACATCGGCTGGGTCACTTCGGTCTCCAGCATCCAGAAGCCTTTGGTCATTGTGACCTCCACCTGTTCTTCATCAAGCCGCCGCCCCAGCTCCGACGTGGGACTTCCCATGCGAAAGTCACCGGGTGGACACCAGCGAAAGCGATACTCGATCCCACGCCAGGGAATGACCAACTGCTCGCCCGGATGATGGCCGACACGGACAGCGACAGTCCCCACGTCATTTCCCCCTCCTCCTCGGATTTTGGAATCCGCGATTTTGCAATGAACTCCATCACTCACAAAGTCGGCGAACGTCACGGGGTCTCCCCCGACTTGCTGAACGACAGGGATTTCTCGCAGCGGCCTTGAATTCGATGACTCTTCAAGCCGATCCAGCAGGTTCGTCTTCCATTGAGTCCTCTTCTGTGTCCCACGACCGATCGCCTCTTCCATTCTCTGTCGCTCACCTGTCGGAAGAAGCGAGCGGATTTGTTTTTCTGCAGTGAAAGCGAGCTCGCTCTCGACCGGTCCTGTCGACTGCCGCGCGATGGAACAATGTCCCTGCTTCCAGTGTCCTGTCTCCTTGGAGTGCAGGTCTCTCGATGTGAGGCAATCGTTCGAAACGTCTGTTATTCCCTCCGTGTGAGATCGTCGCGGCAACTCGGCCACCAGTGGGCGATCCGTGCCAAGAAGAGCCTCTGTATTTCGCCGCGTCGCCATTGCCAGTCGCCGCTGGACCTCCAACAGCTTCACGAAGGCCACGCTGGTCTGCCCGTTTGCCAGGAAGCTCTCCAATTCCTCATTCATCGCGCGCAACTGCTGCAGGGACTCGGTAATACCGGGGGCCGATTCGATCCACGGGGTCATGGCCAGGATCACGTCAAGATCCTCATGCAAGGGCGCCATCCAGGTCAATTCCGCACTCTTGCTTTGCACCTGCTGGAGGTACTGAAGTCTCGATTGCAGGCAGCACAGGGCCCCCTCACGATCGCCCACCCGACGGAGCTTCAACTCGGCTTGCTCCATCTCGGCAATCTGCCGGAGAAGCTGGGCGATGACCGGATGATCGCGGTAGGGGAGTTCGGCACATGCAGCGGTGAGAGCCTCCACCTGCTGACCGAACTCGATCTGTCGCCTTGTCGCGAGATGTGACTGAACAAACCCAACCAACCCGACCAGCGGAATCAGTCCCAGCAATGACCGCCCCATCCAACGCAACCGCCTTCGCCCGCGCTCTTGTGTCGCACACCATTCCTCGAGTGAGGCTGCGAACTCTCCCGCACACCCGTAGAGCCGCGGATCGGCGGAATCTTCGGACAGGCACGAACTGCGGTCTCGCAGTCCTCGCAGGATCAACCGGCAGAGATCGGCCGGAATGCGTTTTCGGGCCAGGATTTGCGACTGCCTCGGTGCCCCGACGGCCTCTGGCTCGGAACCGGCGAGCTCACCAGTCAATGCCTGAAACACGACCGCGGCACATTGGCGAATGTCTGTCGCCTGGCTGGGCCGTTCCTGTCGTGCCAGTAGTGTTGCCGGGGAAAATCCCTCTGTCCCCGCCTGCCCCGCGACCGAATGCGATGATCGATAACCCCGCGTCAGGCGTCCTCCCTGCCCGAGGTCAATCAGTCGCACCCGGTCTCCCCTGCTGACCAGGATGTTGTTGCACGACAGGTCGCCGTGCACCAGGTTGGACTCGTGCAGTCGCTGCACCGCGCGAACCAACTTCGCGCAGAGTCGCACCCGCTGCTCGAGGGGGAACTCACGGGCCTCGGCAATGTAATCGCAGATGGGCCGTCCCGGGAGAAATTCGAGCAACAGAAAGGGTTGGCACGGCTTGCATTCCGGGTCCCCCGAATCGGCCTCGTCATCGCCGCCATAATAATGCGGAAGAATATCGGCCAGATCATGTTCGCTGCCGAGGATCTGGCGTTCCCGATGAAAGAGTTCACGAGCCTGGCTGTTCTCGGGGTTGTAGCAAACTTTGGCGACCACCCTACGGCCCGTCGTGCGTTCGGAACAGGTGACGACGACCGAGGTGGCACCGTGGGAGATCTGACCCTGTGGCTCAACCCCCCGACGACGCAAAACCGCGATCGTCCCCGCCCAGAGCAGGCGACGAGCCGAGTCGTCGAGCCCCAGACCGGCATGCAGATTGGGAGGATCGCTGTGAGAAAGAGGAATCATGAAACCACCATCAATCCAATGACTTGTCCGCAGACAGGACAGATGCGAACGGATCAACCCTGTGACAACATCGACCGCAGCCATTCGATCGCGGCACTCCGTCGATTCTGGACCGTGGCCTCCGACACCTGCAGCATGTCGGCGATCTCCGAATACGGCAGTCCGTCGAGGTACCGGTACCTCAACACCAGTCCCATTTGCCGCTGGATTCGATGGCGGCTGTTGACCCAGGCTTCAATCTGCCCGAGAACCGCTTCATCGATGGGGAAGTGGGTCGTTTTTTCGAAATGTACGCTGCGGGCGGTCAGCAGTCGGACCAACTGGTCACGAACGATCCGCTCGCCCAACCGCTCGCGTCTCAGCACATCACGCATCAGGTTGGCATTGGCAACCGAAGCCCACTGACGCAACTGTCGGGCCGTTTTCGCCCGCCAGAACTCATCCGGGCGTTTCTCCAGGATCTTGACCAGGAAATTGTGCAGCATTTCGGTGAAGCGCACCGAAGCGTCTTCCCGCAGCGAGACAACTCCCACCCCGAACAGGCTTCGCATCAAGCCGGGGAGTGCCCGTCGAAGATACCCGTACAGAATCTCAATCGCCCGGCGTTCGCGAATTGCGATCTCCCGCTCGATTGCCGGTGGCTCGTCTTCCGCACCTTTCCGGCCCAGATTGGCCTGGGACCGCAATTCGTCCACCTCCTGCAACAGAGACAACAACAGACTCTCATCCGATTCATCGTTACAATGACGCGACTGAACCTCATCCAGACAAAGCACCACCCCACCCCTTTCAAGCAGTGGACATTGAAACCACCTTCGCCTCAAGGACTTGTTCTCAGCCGAGAGCTCCACTTTGCTGAAACATGAAACCGTGGAGCGATCCACTCACCAGACCTGCCACCATGTCGTGTTATGGACACTCCGTGCCCCTTCACACTCCGTCTGGGTGCGCAGCCTTCCACCGCACCGACAGTTTCCAACCCCGTTTTCGTGCCACCCACTGACCCACCGCACGCAATAGTGTTCACCAGACCACTGGC
>DNUF01000209.1:29796-72138 GCA_003508595.1 Planctomycetaceae bacterium | reverse complement strand
GGGGGCGGCCGAGGGGGGGGGGGGGGGGGGGGGGGTATCCTCTGTTATTGCCCGCTGTCCGATCAACTCACGACCATGAGGCATCGCGCTGCCCTTTTCTTCTCATCGATCCCGGTTTACCACCGACGCTTGCGGGGAAACCCTACCTATCACAAGGAAAACGAATGAAGCCGAGACGAACCCCTAAGAAAAAGATTCCGAAATCGGTTTTTTCCCGACTTCGAACGGCTCCACAGCCGACAGGGACCTCAGCAACTCCCGTCGGATCAGAAAATGTTCACTTGCGCGGACAGAATTCATCAGCGGCCAACCGGTTGTTTCACAATTGCGCAACAATCAGCGCCACGAATCTGATCTCGATAGGAATCTCGAAGGAGATCCGCGCATGAGCCATCACGGCCAGTGGCCTGAAGAATCAGCCCGGGACTCTCTCGAAACACGGTCCATCATGACGTGCCCCCGATATTCGATCCGAGAAACAACGACCGATCCCTCGCGTCCTACTGCACTCCATTCAACCATTGCGGGTGGTCACCTCGGAGGTCACCCTCCACTTCTGCGTACCGGAGATTGAACGGCAATCATTACGCCATCAATTCCCAGCAACGCATCAGTTTTTTCTTTTTTATCGAACATGCATCGTTTCTGCAACTCTCTCTCCAAGAATATCGATTCCACCACCAAGCCCTTCGACTTTTCGAACTCCGAACTCGGCGAGCGTTCATTACCCGAGACCCCGCAGCACACTCTCGAAAAATACTCAACGCCCCGACATCAGTCCTCACACTTTGTTGTTCTGATCACTCCATATTTTTTTTACTCTTATAAGAATATTGCCTACGGTATTCATAAACATCGACTTACTTCAGAAGACATGGAAATTCACCGGCCCGAGCCACCCGGCCTCATGAGCAACTCCGTCTCCCGCTTTTCCTGCGGATCAACGAAAGCCGGTGTCGCACTCCACCTGGAGCGCAACACCGGCTTTGAAAGGACCAATTGGCGTGGGGCGATACCATGCCCCCCCCGGTTGACGACTAGCCCCGCTTGCGGCGGACCACCAGTCCCACCCCAGCCGAACCGATCAGCAGCAGGGCATAGGTTGAGGGTTCGGGAATCGCTGCCTGGGCAAAGAAGACTTCGAAATGCTGGGCCGACGCCTGGGCTCCCGCCACATTGGCCGCCTGCAAAGTCATCGAAAAGTCGACATCGACCAACTTCATGCAGATCGGCTCGCCGTTCTGGTAGAAGTACTGACGGTCGATCGCCTGATCAGTGCCGGGATCATGCAGAAACGCTGCCGCATGCGCCAAGGTTGAGATCCCCGACGTGACCGTCGTGGAGCCATCGACCTGCCCGTCGTTCACAGCGCCCGCCACAGTCAAATCGACGCCGTACATCAAGCACGAGCCCAGTGTGCGGACGGAAAAATCCAACCCCATGTTGTAATTCTCGTTCTGAATCACATTCCATCCCCCCTGGGAGGAGATGCGGAAGCCGTGGTCTTCCAGACAAATCGCACCGCAATCCGGCACTCCGGGAGGGAGCGGCACCAGGGGATCGAGGTTTCGGTTCGGCTGTGACAGGGTCTCGAGAATGATGTTCTCGGCCCCCTTCACATTGTTCCCGTTCTCCGTGAAGTTGTGAAAGTTGAAAAATTCCTTGTCGCCAGATCGAAATGTTGCACCTTCCACCAAAAGGTCCGACAACCTGTACTGCGCCGCCTCGCTGCTGCGCACACCGGCCGCCGCCACCACCATCCAGGCCATGGCCTGCCACAACTTGAACTTCAACATCGACGCGGACTCCTGTTGAAAAGGCGCCCGGGCACATTGCTCGAATGGCCCATGGACGCAGTTCACAACGCCCCCGCCGGAAGACATCCGGCGAGGCGAACACCCCGGAACCCACACGGCCCGGGCGATGATCTCGCTCTTCACATTTCGCTCCGCCTTCCACAACACACGACGTGTGTTGGAGCAACAGGACGGAACACATCAGACCTCCCCGACCACACCCTGAGATGTGGAATGGGGACATGGACTTCATCCCCGGCGACACTTCCGAACGGCCAGGAAAGATCCACGACGCACAGCATGCCTCCCCGATTCGGCCCCGACGTCGGGCGATCACCGAATCCTCCCCCGGTTGGCTGGCACATCGACTCGTCAGCCTGGTTCAACTGGTCTGTTCCCAGACAGTCACAGAGGTGATCCAGCGACTGAGGACACACGTGGGAATGGACCGGAACCACGATGGGCGACGAGGCCCGCTACTTGTCAGCCCGCGCCACCGGCCCCCCTCAGGAGAATGGTCCATGGCCCCACGGCATAACCCGGAAGGCGGAGTCCGCCTGGTACCTCTTCGGGTCGCGGCGTCGCACCAAACCTGTTTCGACCCACGGCCCGACCCACTATGATTTTTGAGCCCAATCTTTCCCGCTTGTTTCGCACCGCTGCCGTGCTCTTCTACAACCCCGAAGACCCGCCACTGATCCCTCCCGAGGCTGACCGCGCCCTCCACCGCAGCCAATTGCTGCCGTCGGCAGTGCTGATCCTCGGCTCGGCCATCTGGCTCGCCTCGGGTACGGGAGGACCTCACCCCCTGCTCCGCCTGCCCCTCGTGCTGCTGTTCGGGTTCGCTCTCGCCGTCTCGGTCGCCATCCCCATGTGGATCGGTGTCCTGTACGATCGCCAGGTCTCTTCCCGGGTGCTGGGAGCCCTGCGGGCCCTGGGAATCTGGTGCTGGTTCCAGGGATTGATTCTCGCCATCTCCCTCATCGTCTGCGGCCTCGTCCTCGATCGGTGCGGCGTCTGGCTCAATCGCGTGATCGATCCCCCCGCCAGCCCCTTCGGCGGGCCCTCCAACCCCCTCATCTGAGCGGCCCCCGGCATGGAACTCGCAACCGAGATCGCCATCCTGGGAACGGGCTTTGGGGGCACCCTCACGGCTCTCCTGCTGCACCGCCAGGGCCGGCGGGTTGTGCTGATCGATCGGGGACGCCACCCCCGCTTTCTGATCGGCGAGTCGTCCACCCCCATCGCCGACCTGGTCTGGCAGCAGCTCTGCACCCGCTACCAACTCCCCCGCCTCGAAGCGCTCGCCAAGTGGGGCCCCTGGCAACGTGAATATCCCCAACTCGATTGCGGGCTGAAACGGGGTTTCAGCTACTACCGGCATCACCCCGATCGCCACTTCGAACCGAACGCCGACCACACCAACGAACTGCTGATCGCCGCCAGCAATCACGACGACAGTGCAGACACGCACTGGTATCGACCCGACTTCGACCAGTTCCTCGTCTCCGAGGCCCGCCGGGAGGGAATTGCCGTACTTGAGGAAACAACGCTCGACGCCATCACCGGGCGGGAACCCTGGCGGCTCACGGGACGTCACCTCGATGAACCCTTCGCGCTGACCGCCGAGTTCGTGATCGATGCGACGGGCGAAGGGAGTTTTCTCCCCCGGCACCTGGCACTCTCCCCACAGGTGGAATCGCTGCAAACACGCTCGCGTTCGGTGTATGGACACTTCACCGGCGTCGATCTGTGGGGACCGGAATACGTTCACCGGGGTGGCCGGACGGCCGATCATCCCTTCGCCTGCGACGATGCCGCCCTGCATCATGTGATTGACGGTGGCTGGATGTATGTGCTGAGGTTTCGCTCGGGAGTCACCAGTGCCGGCTTCCTGCTGAACCTCGAACACCACGCCGATCGGGCCGCCTGGAGTGCCGAGGCCGAGTGGCAGTGGCTGCTCGCCCGTTATCCGTCGATTGGCCGACAGTTCTCACGGGCCGAGACCACCCCCCTGTGTGGGCCCCTGCGCAAGACCGGACGGGTGCAGCGCCGCTGGAGCCGGTGTGCCGACCGCGACTGGGCCCTGCTCCCCTTCACCGCCTATGGGCTCGATGCCCTGCACAGTACCGGCAACGCCCACACGCTGCGTGGCGTCGAACGCCTCGCCGACCTGCTGGGGACCCGCTGGGACCACCCCGACCTGGCCCCGGGGCTCGCCCACTATGACACGCAACTCTCCCGCGAGATCGATGTGCTCGACCAGGTGGTGGCCGGATGTTATCAGGCGTTTGCCGATTTTCGGCTCTTCTCGTCGTTCGCAATGCTCTACTTCGCCGGGGCGATCTTCAGCGAGGTCCGCCGGCGGCAGGGGAAGTCGGGGGTGCATGACGACTTTCTGCTGGCGAACGAACCCGACTACCGCAATCGCCTCGACCGGGGAGTGGCCGAACTGCGGCAAATCCTCTCCACGGGCCCAGTCACAGCCCCAAGAGCCGAACAATTTCGTCAATTCATCGAACGCGAGATCGCGCCGTACAACATGGCCGGGCTGTGTGACCCTGCCCGGCACAACATGTATCCCTACCTCGACTGACCCGCTTCGGAATCGGGTTGCAGCCACGTGAGGTCGACCATTCCGAGCCCGGGAGCGTGTCACAACCAGTGTTGAGGTCGAGGCGCGGGGGCTACTACACTCGGAACTCCTCGGAGGGGTCTCCGGGAGTGAACGGGAGCTTGCCCGGTCTGCGGCACACAGTGTGAGCCAGGGGCCCATCACTTCCGGGAAAGATGTTTCGTCAGCGACTGAACGGCGGGAGAGCGGGGGATGTCGGGAGACCTGGTCTGGCTGGTGCGGCATGGACAGAGCACTGCCAATGCGGGAGAACCGACCCGCGACTACAACACGATCCCACTCTCGTCACTGGGAGAACTGCAGGCCCGCGCGTTTGTCGCGCGGGTTCCCCATGCCCCCGACCGCATTGTTCATTCTTCATTTTTACGCTCGCGCCAGACCGCACAGCCGCTGATCGATGCCCATCCTCAGGCCGACGTGCTGGAGCGCGACGTCCACGAATTCAGTTATTTGTGGTTCCCGGGCGACCGTGTGATCACCTGGCAAGAGCGGGTTCCGCTGGTGGAGGCGTACTGGGACCGGCTCGATCCGCATCATCGTGAGGCGGGGCAGGGAGAGAACTACGTGGAACTGGTCGAGCGGGTGCGGTCGTTCCTGGCCGAGGCAGCCCGCTGGCCGGGCTTCAGTGTCGTCTTCAGCCACGAGCAGTTCATGCGGGGTGTGGCCCTGGCCGTCCTGACAGGAGGGCTGTCGGCCACGCCCGAATCGATGCAGCAGTTCGTCACCTGGCGGAGGGGCTGGCCGGTACCCAATGTGTCGTGCCTGGCACTTCGCAATCTGCACGGGCAGTGGTGGGTTGCCGGCAGCGAATCGGCCTGAGCCCCTCGCGCCCGGTCGAAGCTTCGGTATGACCGTTGTCGCTGAGATGGCATTCCCGTTGCCCGCCGTTGAGTGGCGGGTCACCGAGTCACGCTTCTGCGTTTGATCGCAACCGTTTTATCCCACCAGCCGGGTGACGTCGCGGAAGAGGACGAAGACCATCAGGCTGAGGATCATGGCGAGCCCGATCCAGGTGGCTGTGATCACCACCCGCTCATTGGGGGGTTTGCCACGGACCCATTCCCACAGCAGAAAGACGAAGTGGCCACCGTCGAGCACCGGGATGGGCAGAAAGTTCAGCACCGCCAGGCTGACGCTGATCATGGCGAGAATTCTCAACAGGTCGCCATACCCTTCCCGGGCAAAGTGGAAGGTGGTTCCCGCGATGGCAATCGGCCCCCCCATCGCCTTGTGCGAGATGCGGCCGCTCAGCAGGCGGGGAATGGTGAGATACATCCCCGTCAGTTCGCTGTACATCTGGTCGATCCCCATGGAAAACGCTTCCCCCAGGTTGTCGGCCCGGGTCAGCACACGCCGGGGTGTGGGACGCAATCCCCGCATCGGGAAGTACCAGTCCGAACTCAGGACCGGGGTCAGCTCCACCTTGCGGGGTGTCGAACCATCGGCCGACTTGACCTCGAGTTCCACATCATGCCCAGGGTAGTTCTGCATCAGCAGGAAGGCACCAGGCCAGTTGAGGCGGTCATCTCCCAGTGAGACCTTCTCTTCGACCGCCGGAAACTCCTTGCCGTCCTCCTTCTTCTGGGGGACGATTTTCAGCGAGAGGATGTTGTCTCCCTCCTTGATTCCCCCTTCAGCCGCCGGGGTTCCCTCTTCAACAAACACCACCCGGTGCAGCACATGGTACGAGATTCCTGCCGAGGCAATCGCCAGCGGGCAGTTGGGAATCGCATCGACAGGCCGCTCAATCCACTCGTCACGCGCCTCGGGAGTCAGCTTGACGACCACCGTTGTCGGCTTGCCGCCGTTGACCTCACGGCGGGCCGTGAAGGTGATCTCTTCACCAGCATGACTGGCACAGAAGTCGGGGAGCCGCAGGGGATCAATATCACGGCCCACCTGCAGCGTTTCTTCCCCGGCTGAGACGGCGACGATGGTGTCTCCCTCGCGCAGCCGGTTTTCACCCTTCCCCTGGTCCGCCGGTCCACCGCGCTGGATCGAATGGATCTTGCCAATCGCCATCCGCAGTCCCAGCAGGCGGAACGGGTTGGGATCGACCGTGATCTCGGTCACGGCACCATCGGCCCCGGCGTCGGCCCGGCGAACCGCGATCTGGATCTGCTCGTCTCGATGCTGTGCCAGCAGTTGCTGGAAGTGGGTGAAGGACGTCAGGGGAACCCCCTCGACCGAGACCAGTTGATCGCCCGACAGAAAGGGGGGCTCGGCCCGCTCGGCGGCCAATCCGGGAACCACCGGACGCTGCTTGGGGTCGGCCATGCGGGCGAGATTCAGCGACAACTCGGCATCGGTGTAGATCGTGGGAAACAGTTCGTCGGTGTTCTGGGTGTTGCGTTGCGGCTCGACGTAGGTCTTGATCCGCTGCCCCCCCCGTTCAACCTCGATCTGGATCTGCTGCCCCTCGCTCGACAGGGCGACTTCCCGCTGCAGGGCGGTGAAGTCCAGCTTGTTGCCCGAGCGGTACCCGATGCGCACCACCTTATCGCCCGGCCGCAGGCCCCCCTGCCAGGCCGCCATCCCCGGCACGACATTCCCGATGACCGCCGGGTTTTCATGTACGGCGAGCATGAAGGAGAGAACGAAGAACAGCACGGCCGAGATCAGGTTCATGATCACCCCGGCCGAGATGATCGCCATCCGCTGCGGGACAGACTTGGCGGGGTACGACCGGGGATCGCGGGCGATCTGGTCGCTGGTCATTTGCGACGGATCGCCGTCATCCTGTCCCAGCATCTTCACGTAGCCCCCCAGGGGGAGCAGCGACAGGGCGTATTCGGTTTCGCCCTTGACGAATTTCAGCAGCAGCGGTCCAAACCCGATGCTGAACCGTTCCACCTTCACATCGCACCACTTGGCGACGGCGAAGTGACCCAGTTCGTGGATGAAGATCACCAACCCCAGCCCCAGTGCCGTCAGCAGCACGCTGCCGATGTTGGAGAGTGAACCTAGGAATTCCATCGCGTCACCTCGTCCCGTGCCCAGCGGTCGAGGTGAACCAGGTCACCCAGCGACGGCCGTGCATCGAATGTGTGGTTATCCAGGACCGCGCGACACGCGCGGGGAATGTCGACGAACCGCAACTGCCCGGCGAGGAACAGTTCCACCGCACGCTCGTTCGCGGCGTTGAGCACCGCGCCGCACGTTCCCCCCCGCCGGGCGACTTCGAATCCCAGCGCGAGTGCAGGGAATGTTTCGAGGTCAGGGGGGTGAAAATCAAGCTGCATCGGTGTTCCCCAGTCAATTCGGGGGGCCGGACCATCCAGGCGCTCGGGAAAAGTGAGGGCGTACTGGATGGGGAGCTTCATGTCGGGAGGGCCCAACTGGGCCACCACCGAGCCGTCAATGAATTCAACAAACGAATGGATGATCGACTGGGGGTGGACCACGACGTCGATCTGGTCGGCCCGCAGGTCGAACAGCCACCGCGCCTCGATCACCTCGAGCGCCTTGTTCATGAGGGTGGCCGAATCGATCGTGATTTTCGGCCCCATTTTCCAGTTGGGATGCTTGAGGGCCATCTCGGGGGTCACCCCTTCGAGTTGGGCCCGCGTCCAACCGCGGAATGGACCGCCGCTCGCGGTCAAGACAATCCGCCGTACTTCCTGGGGGCGCCCCGACTGCAGGGCCTGGAAAATCGCACTGTGCTCGCTGTCGACCGGCAACAGGGGGACTCCCCGGCTGCGGGCCAGGTCCATCACCAGTGGGCCGGCCACCACCAGGGTCTCTTTGTTCGCCAGGCAGACCCGCTTGCCCGCTTCGAGGGCCGCCCAGGTCCCCGCCAGACCGGCCGCACCGACGATGCTCGAAACGACCACGTCGACCTCGGGGTCGCTCGCCAGGCGGGCAACCGCGTCGGGCCCGAACAACAGTTCGGTCTTGGGGCAGAACGCATCGCGGTGCACGGTTTGCCGCAGCGACGCATCTTCCAGCACCGCATACCGGGGCGAAAACCGGCGTGACTGCTCGCCCAACGCCTGCCAGCTCTGGCGGGCTGCCACCCCGCGCAGGGCGAGTTGCCCGGGCAGCGCCCCGATCACCTCCAGGCAATTGGTGCCAATCGAACCGGTCGAACCCAGGACTGCAACACGCTGCATGGAGTGCTTGGCGACTTAGGACGTGCGACCTGCGGCCCATCCCTCCCTCAGGGGGGATCCGTCGCAGGTGAAAGTGATCCCAATCCGGTTGCCTGCGATGACCGTTTTGCGGTCACGCCTCCCGGAGATGAATACTCACTCAGGCGAGTAGTCATTCCCCGATGAAGGCCCCGAAAATGAGGGTTGCCCGAAGGCAATCCTGCATGCAGGGACGATTGAACAGTGTAGGAATTCCAGCCCATGGTCGCAAGACGGGGTTGCCTGTTGACCGACCATTGGACCGCCCGTACAGTGCCAGTATGAAAGACCCTGAATCGAAGCGTTCGCGAAAGCTGTTCTCCGGAAAGCCGGGAGGAACCCGGGGGCGTTCCGAACGTCCCCAGCCGAGTCATTGGTTCTGGACTCTGACCCTGCTGCTGGGTTTGATGCTCTTCTCGGGGGCGTGGCTGCAGCGCGAAGGAAACATCACCCGACTGAGCTACGACCAGTTCGAGAAGCGGATCCGCAGCCATCAGCTTTCGGCCGACAACATCCGCAATCTGGTCCTCAGTCGCGATCAGATCACGTTCCAGGTGACGGAAGGGAATCTGACCGATCCCCAGGGAATCACCCTGCGACAGTTTCGTGTCCCGTATTCGGGGGCGGGCGATCCCGAGCGTGACGGCCTGCGGCAACTGCTCGAAAAGGAAGGGATTGGCCTCTCGTACCCGGAGGCGACCCCCGAGTGGGTTGGCGTCCTGTACCCGTTGCTGCTCGCCCTCCCCCTGCTGGTCTTCTTTTTCATCGTGCTGAAACGGATGGGAGGTCCCGGCGGGGCGCTCTCATTCGGCCGCAGCCGGGGCCGGATGCTGGCCGAAGAAGATCTCGACGTCAAGTTTGACCAGGTTGCCGGGATCGACGAAGCGGTCGAAGAAGTTCGCGAAATCGTTGATTTCCTCAAGACTCCGGGCAAGTACCAATCCCTCGGGGGACGCATCCCCCGGGGCGTCCTGCTGGTCGGTCCGCCGGGGACCGGCAAGACGCTTCTGGCCAAGGCGATCGCCGGCGAGGCTGGAGTCCCGTTCTTCAGCCTTTCGGGGTCCGACTTCGTTGAGATGTTTGTCGGGGTGGGGGCGGCCCGCGTGCGCGACATGTTCCAGCAGGCCGGCTCCAAGGCCCCCAGCATCATCTTCATCGACGAGCTCGACGCCCTCGGCAAGGCCCGCGGCAGTGGCATGCCTGGCGGCCATGACGAACGCGAGCAGACCCTCAACGCCCTGCTGGTCGAAATGGATGGCTTTCCGACCGAACAGAGTGTGATCGTCATGGCGGCGACCAACCGCCCCGAGACCCTCGATCCCGCCCTGATGCGCCCCGGCCGCTTCGACCGCCACGTGCTGGTCGACCGCCCCGACGTCAAGGGACGCGAAGCGATCCTCAAGGTGCACATCCGCAAGATCAAGGCCGATGACGACATCGACCTCAAGCACCTCGCCCGTCTCACCCCCGGTTTCGTGGGAGCCGACCTCGCCAATCTCGTCAATGAGGCGGCCCTGCTCGCCGCACGCAAGAACCGCAGCCGCGTCTCGCGGGCCGAGTTCGAAGAGGCGATCGAGCGGGTCGTGGCTGGTCTCGAAAAGCAGACCCGCCTCATTCCCGAAGACGAAAAACGGCGAGTCGCCCTCCATGAGGCGGGACACGCCCTCGTCGCCTGCAGCCTCCCCGGGACCGACCCGGTTCACAAGATCTCCATCATTCCCCGGGGAATGGCGGCGCTCGGCTATACCCTGCAGCGCCCCAGCGAAGACCGGCACCTGCACACCCAGTCGGAACTGCAACATCGCATCTGCGTTCTGTTGGGGGGCATCGCGGCCGAAGAACTGATCTACCAGGAAACCTCCACCGGCGCCCAAAACGACCTCGAACGCGCCAGCGACATCGCACGACGGATGGTGACCGAGTTCGGCATGAGCCCCCGCCTCGGGCGGGTCAACTTTCGCGACAGCGGCCGCAGCCCCTTCGCCATGCAGGGCTACGCCCCGGTCCCCGAGGTCATCCACAGCGAACAGACCCGCCGGGAAATCGACCTCGAGGTCAAGCGGATCATCGACGAAGCCGCCCATGCCGTGCAGGACCTGCTGCAGTCCCGCCGGGCCATCCTCGAACAACTCAGCCGTGAGCTGTTTGAGAAGGAAGTGATGGATGCCGAAGACCTGCGTCGAATCATCGACCAGCACACCACCGCTCCGCAATTGATGCCCGGCACGTCTCCCGGGGGCGTCGTCGCGACTCCTGTCATCAACGAGAGTGAGTCCCCCGCGGCTCCCTTCGATCGCCCGGCATAAGCCTGCCCCCGGACACGACGTCCCCCTCTTCCGCGCGAGGAGCCTTCGAACATGCCAACCCGTCGTGAGTGGCTCGGGACCGTCGGAGCGCTGGGGCTGAGAGGGCTGGGACTGCCGGTTGCGGGCCTGCCGTCGGCCATCGCCCAGGAACCGGTTGAGCCGATCAGCTTCGTGCATGCCGGCATCATCGACGCCTGGCGGGCGTATGGCGACCGGCTCTCCTTTGGCCGGGACCAGACCCTGGCCCTCGTCGATGATGGCTGTGACCTCGCACTGCCCGAGTGGTCGACCCCGGTGGACGGGGTTCCCAAGGTGCTCGTTTCGTATGACAGCGTGAGTGACGACGACGACCCCCGGCACGAAGGGAAGGGATACCACGGATCGACCATCGGCGTCCCGTCGTCACTGAACCACAAGGGTCGCCGGGGAGTCGCCTGGAACAACCAGGTGGCGGTGATCAGGGCCCTCGAGTGCTGCCACTGCCATGTCCGCGACAGTGTCTCACTGGCGAAGGGACTCGCGTGGATCGTGAAACATCACCGGCAACACCGCATCACCACGGTCAACCTCGCTCCGGTGGATGACCTGGCGCACGGGGAACCGGTTCCGACCGGGATCGACGCCCCGCTCAAGCAACTGCGTGACCTGGGAATCTGGGTCAGTGCCCCGACCGGCAACCACGACTTCCGCGACGGCATCTCGTGGCCCGCCTGTCAGCCATTCTGCTTCGCCATCGGAGCAGTCAAGCCGGTCAGCCCCACCCCGGCGGCCGAGGCTGAGGTGGTCTACCTCGACCGGCACCGCAAGGTCGACCTGGTCGTTCCTGCTGCCGCGACTTCCAGTTCCAACGCCCTCGTCTGTGGTGGCGCGATGTTGCTGCGCGAGGCGATTGAAATCCGGAAATTTGACTGGAAGCCCTGGGGCAACACCCTGCCCGAGGCGCAACTGGCGATCTTCCAGAAAACGGGCGTTCCTGTGCATGATCCGGGCACCGGCCTCACCTTCCGCCGACTCGACCTGAAGGCCGCCCTCGACGTCGTCTGGCAATGATTCTCAAGAGGCACCTTGGGGGGCATTCCATCGTTCGCCAATGTTGTCGAACGACGTCCGCCGGGATGCGAGGACACATCGCAAGTCCCCGGGATCGCCTCCCGACTCCACTTCGGCTTCAGACGTTGGCCAATTGCCACTGCTCGTAGTGGGTGCGGATCAATGCAATCGCCGCTTCGGCATCGGGAACGCACTGGGGAATCCGCAGGTCACTTTCGTGGCACAACGGCGGGTCAAAGACCAGCATCGACTCGCGGGCCCATTCGATCAGACCGGGCCACATCGGCCCCATCAGGATCAACGGCATGTCGGTGATGTGCCGGACTTGCAGCAGCTGCCAGATCATGGCCACTTCCAGAAGTGTTCCAATTCCCCCCGGAGCAACCAGGAAGGCGTCCGATGCCAGGACAAACTGGTGCAGACGGGTGAAAAAAGTCCGGTGCTGAAACATCTGCTGCACAAACGCGTTGGCCCCCTGCTCGAACGGCAGATCGACCCGAATCCCGATCGATTGCACACCCCCCCGCCCGGCAGCCCCCTCATTGGCCGCCTGCATCAACCCCGGCCCACCCCCGGTGACAATGTCACATCCCAGTTCGGCCAGGGCGTCGGCACAGCGCCTCGTCTCTTCATAGATCAACGAGCCTGGCTTCGTGCGGGCCGAACCAAAAATCGTCACCCGGTACCGTTCATCCCTGGTCGTTCGAATGCGGGTCAGATTGTTGACCACATCCCACAGTCCCAGGATGGACTCTCCCAGGATCTGCTCCACCGCTGCCTCATTGCTGAGGGGGACATTGGAGGTGGTTGACAGGGGGTGTGTGGAACTGTCATTCATGAGCGCGGCGCTGCGATCAGGGAAAAGACGAACGAGACATCAGGATTGTAGGCAGTCCCCACGATGGCTGTCAGCCAGGTCCCCTCAAGGCCAATCCCGCGGCCTCCTGCGATTGTCCATTTTCCCCGGCGTGACCCGATGATCGGGTTGGCATCGCCGTCGTGCTGCCGACTCGCGACTGCTCAATCGCCCAGGCAGACTCCCAGCGCGCGGGCGGTTCCCACAAGCCCCCCCTCGGTCGGGACTGTCTTCAGTCGGTCCACCGCCTCATCGAGCGAGACCGAACCGACATGACTGCCGAGAAACGAGACCATCCGCCCGAATTCTTTCCGCGCCACGAGTTCAACCGCTTCGGTCCCAAAAGCCGTACACAGCACCCGATCGAATGTGCCGGGCTGACCGCCGCGCTGCAGATGTCCCAGCACACAGCACCGCGATTCCTTCCCGGTCCGCTCCTGCAATTCGGCGGCAATCTGCGCGCCGATCCCTCCCAGCCGGGCCTCTCCGGTCCCCGTCGTCTTGGCGCTGGTGACGAATTCTCCCCCCTTGAGCCGGGCCCCCTCGGCCGCCACGACGATCGTGTGGTGCTTCCCCTGCTTTTCGCGCTCGCGGATCTTGCGAACGATTGGCTCGTAGTCGAAGGGGATCTCGGGAATGAGGATCACATCGGCCCCCCCGGCGACCCCGGCATAGATCGCGATCCAGCCGGCGTACCGTCCCATCACCTCCAGCACCATCACGCGGTTGTGACTCTCCGCCGTCGTCTGCAACCGGTCAACGGCGTCGGTCGCACAGTCGACCGCCGACTCAAACCCGAAGGTGAAGATCGTGCCGGCGAGGTCATTGTCGATCGTCTTCGGGACCCCCACGATCGGCATGCCATGCCGGTGCAGTTGGCGGGCGATGCTCAGCGAGCCATCCCCCCCGATCGAAACCAGGGCGGAAAGCTGCAGCTTGTGAAATCCCGCCAGGGTGGCGTCCATCAACTCGCGCGGCAGATCGCGCGACTCGCCATGGCCAACCTTGGCCGAGAACTTCCCCCGGTTGGCAGTCCCCAGGATGGTTCCGCCGCGGGTCAGCAGCCCGTCGAGTTCGCGCACCACCAGCCGCCGTGTCTTCTGCGGCTCGAGCAGCCCCTCGTAACCCCCCACGATGCCTACCGCTTCCCAGCCCCGGCGGTTGGCCGCCTTGGCCACGGCTCGAATCACGGTATTCAATCCGGGGCAGTCCCCCCCGCCAGTCACGATTCCAATGCGCTGCGTCATCCGTCCGGTTCACCACGGCAGGAAATCGACCCACCCATCCCGGAGCAGCGGGCGCCCGGCGTCCGGACAGGTGCGGTCACGCCCCCGGGTTCGGTGCCGCAGCCAGAACATCGGAGGAACACCCGGCAGCGTACTTGTCGAAATTCGCGGTGAACAGCCCAGCCAGCCGACGGGCGGCCAGGTCGTAGGCGACCGGATCACTCCAGTTGTCGCGGGGCCACAGAACCTCGTCGGGAACTGCGGGACAACCGGTGATCACCTCAAACCCGAAGACCGGATCTGTCCGTCGCGGAGCCTGGGCCAGGCTGCCGTCATGGATCGCATCGAGGATCGCGCGGGTATGCCGCAACTTCAGCCGGCTTCCCGTCCCGTACGCCCCCCCCGTCCACCCGGTATTCACCAGCCAGACCCGGGCATCATGCCTGAGGATCTTCGCCGCGAGCAGGTCGGCATACTTCGCCGGGTGCCACACGAGAAACGGCCCACCAAAGCAGGGCGAGAAGGTGGCCGAGGGTTCCTTGACCCCCTCTTCTGTGCCGGCCACCTTCGCGGTGTAACCACTGATAAAGTGGTACATCGCCTGGGCGGGGGTCAGGGCCGAGACCGGCGGCAGCACGCCAAACGCGTCGCAGGTCAGAAAGACGACGTCGGTGGGATGCCCCGCCTGGCACGGCACACGGGCGTTGGGAATCGACTCGATCGGGTAGGCACCGCGGGTGTTCTCGGTAATGCTGGCATCGCTGA
This sequence comes from Planctomycetaceae bacterium, assembly GCA_003508595.1. Taxonomy (GTDB): domain Bacteria; phylum Planctomycetota; class Planctomycetia; order Planctomycetales; family Planctomycetaceae; genus UBA10511. Next base: position 57,374 of record DNUF01000209.1, on the reverse strand, counting down.
AGTCGACCCGGTGATCTTCCTGCACCACGACGTTTTCGAGGATCGCACCAAACTTCAGAGCGTGGTAGATGTCGGGCTCGCTCTCGGCGGTGAGGTTGATCGCCTTCGCGTAACAACCCCCCTCGATGTTGAAGATGCCATCGTCACTCCAGCAATGCTCATCGTCACCAATCAGCAGCCGCTTCGGATCAGCCGAGAGAGTCGTCTTGCCCGTCCCCGACAGCCCGAACAGCAGCGACGACCGTCCCGTCTCACGGGCACAGGTTGCGGCACAGTGCATCGAGAGAATCCCCCGCTTGGGAGCGAGGTAATTCATGACGGTGAAGACCCCCTTCTTCATCTCACCGGCATATTCGGTCCCGAGAATCACCAGTTCGCCATCTTCGAATGACAGGTCGATGCTGGTCTTCGAGCCCATCCCGGCGGTCAACTGGTTCGCGGGGAACGAACCGGCGTTGTAGATCACGAAGTCGGGTTCGCCATAGTCACGCAACTCGTCCTTCTGCGGCCGGATCAACATCGTGTGCATGAACAGCGCGTGGTACGGACGCGAGCAGATCACCCGCACCTTCAGCCGGTACTTCGGATCCCAGCCGGCATAACCATCGAAACAATACAGCCGTTCGCGGGTGTTGAGGTAATCGCGGGCCCGCTCGCGGTTGATGGCAAACGTGCGTGGCTCCAGGGGGATGTTCACCGTCCCCCACCAGATGTCCTGTTCCGACTCGGGATTCCGCACCACCCGCTTGTCGCGCGGCGAACGCCCCGTCTTGCTTCCCGAATAGGCCACCAGCGCCCCGTTGTCGGCGATCAGCGTTCGGGAGTCATGCCGAATCGCATGCTCGTACAGCGCACTGGGGTGCAGGTTGCGATGCACCTCGGCCACATGCAGATCGTATTGGCTCAGATCGAAATTCGCGGACATGCAGGAGGTTCCTTGAGCGGAAGTTGTCTGGCACGAGACCGGCCGAGCGCTCCGACCACCCGCATCTTCCGACACTCCGTTCGGAGTGGCAAGTTCGCCCCGATTGATCCCCGCAGTTGGGAATGCGTCCGGCCCCGATCCCCCCCTTCCGCTCTCCCTCCCTGAAGCTGCGTTTCCCGCGGCCGTGCAGTTTGGCGGGCCGGGGATTACAACTCTCTCTCGCCGCTCGCGTCCCAGCCGGTTCTCAGCCGGTTTGGGGAACCGACCGCGCGGAACCTGCCTTCCTTCGTTTTCCCCCGGCCTGCCCCATGCCTGCGTCCCCCGCGTTGCCTCCCGATCTCGCCTGGGCGGTCGATCCCCTGCCCCGGGTCACCTCGGCCTGGCCTGGCTGCGGTGGCCGGCTCAAGGGAAGCCCCGAAGACTTCGTCGTTGAAGAAATTCCCGCCTACCGCCCCGAGGGCTCGGGCGAATTCCTGTACCTCTGGGTCGAAAAACGGGGTCTGGCCGCCGAGCAGCTCGTCAGCCATCTCGCCCGGATGCTGCAGATCAGCCACCAGGATATCGGCGTTGCCGGGCTGAAGGACCGCCACGCCATCACCCGCCAGTTCGTCTCGATCCCCGCCAAGTGCGAATCGCGGCTCTGCGCCGTCGATCACCCGCAGATCACGGTGCTCGACACGGGCCGGCATCGCAACAAGCTGCGCCCGGGCCACCTCAGGGGGAATCGCTTTTCGATTGTCATCCGCGACGTCGAGCCGGCGGGACTCGAACGGGTGCAGTCGATCGCCCAGCAGGTCGCCCTCCACGGCGGTGCGAATTATTTCGGCGAACAGCGGTTCGGCCGCGACTTCGAGACTCTCATTCTCGGTTGGGACCTGCTGCGCGGCACCCGCGGCCCCCATGACATCCCCCGCGCCCGCCGGAAGTTCCTGCACCGCCTCGCCCTGTCTTCGGTGCAGTCGGCACTGTTCAACGTCTGGCTGGCCGACCGGCTCCGGTCTGGAAGACTCCACCAATTGCAGGTGGGAGACGCCATGCAGGTGAGTGCTTCGGGAGGCCCTTTCGTCGTGGAGGAAGTGGCCCGCGAACAGCCCCGCTACGACTCGCACGAGACCGTGCTCGCCGGCCCGATTTTTGGACCGAAGATGAAAGACGCCCAGGGGGAAGCCCGTGCCGAAGAAGACCGCCTGCTGGCCCGGGCCGGTCTGACCCGCGACTCGTTCATCCGGTATCCCCACCTCACCTCGGGAACCCGTCGCCCGGCGGTCATCTGGCCCGAAGGTCTCACCATCGAACCGGTCGATGCCTCATCACTGCGGGCCACGTTCACCCTGCCGGCCGGTTGCTACGCCACAGTCCTGCTGCGGGAACTGATGGGGGACGCGACGACCGAAGTCACCAGTCCCCTGGCCGGCACGCCCGAGGAAGAGACTGGTGGCGAAGAGTCGGCCATGGACAACGACGCATAGTCGGTCACCGCACGACACGGGACGGGGGTGTGCTGGTCGTGAGATTTTTAACCCGCGCTGGCGGTCGGGACTTCGTGCAACAGGGCGAGGACCCCGAGGGCGTAGAACGAGTATTCCACGTCGGCAATCGTATCCCACAAGGCACCACGAAAACCGCCGTCGGGGAACTCGAGGGAGTCGATCAGCGCCCGGCAGGCCTCCGGCTGGGCCGGGCCGGCAAGCCCAAGGTCGAGCGCCGTCAACAGTCCCGTAAACGTCGAAAGCGAATCGGGAAAGGGGACCCGGGTATTCGCCTGGAAGCCCCCCTCACTGCTCCAGACATCGCCCAGAAAGCCCTGCACATCGTCGCGCAGGGCCGGGGTGACCGCACCGACCATCTGCAGCACGGCCACTGCAGCCGCAGTGGGATTTGTCCCGCTGCGCTGCATCGGGGCGATTTCGACAAACCCGCCATCATCACGCTGCCGGTCGAAGAGGAACTGCCGCAAGGGGTCGGGCCCGGGAGCCTGCCGGCCAATCAACTCGTAGCACAGTGCGACAAGAAACGTGTGATAGGTGCTGCCCGCCGCCCCTTCGTGCGTCTTGGCATAACCACCGTCGGGAGTGCGGAAGGTCTCCAGCAACTGCGCCAGGCGATCGGGCCAGTCGGGGGGAGACTGCGCCAGCACATCGATCTGGCCATGCAACTGCACCATGAGGGCACAATACAGCCAGCTCACCAGGTCAATCACCGAGACATGCATCTCGGTCTGGCGGGCGAGGTATCCCGCAAGCTTCTGGCACACCGGGCCGTCGAGCCCCTGCAACAGGGCGAGGCCACGGACGGCGAACGCCGTATAGTACAGGTCCGACGCGACATCGCGCCCCCGGAAGCCCCCGTCGGGATTCTGCCGGGAGACAAAAAACTGCCGGTGCCGTTCCCGTCGTGCCGGCTCCAGGCCGGTCAGTCCGACCGACAGCCGCTCACCCAGGCGGAAGAGATACGGCTCGGCAGGCATGGATCGGGAGGGCGAAACCGGAAGGGAGGGAATTGGCAGGGCCAAAGTCGAGTGGGTCGGGAACCGAGGCAAAACGTCCGACTCACATCCACCGGTTGCCCCCGCAACCAGTTGAGACAACCCCCAAGGCCACGGGACAACGGTCGGGACCGGAGTGTATGATCCCCAGTGAAGGGGGGTCAAACATGGGTCGCACCCGGCCAGACACGCGGCTGACGCTCCCCGCCCTCGCACCGAGCCCACAGCCAGTTTCATGAGCGATCAGCTTCCCGCACGAATCGGCAAGTATGAGGTGGTCAGCCACCTGGGAGCGGGAGGCATGGGCCAGGTTTACCTCGCCCGCGATCCGCAGACCGGCCAGCAGGTGGCGGTCAAGGTCCTCTCGACCGGACTCGCCCGCGAGTCGGGCTTCGTCGACCGCTTCCAGCGCGAAGTGCTGGCGATGGAGAAGTTCTCACACCCGGGGATCGTTCGCCTCATCGACTCGGGAATCGACGAAGAACGCCCCTGGTTCGCCATGCAGTACATCGAGGGAGAAACACTGCTCTCGATGCTGCGGCGCGAACGCCGCGTCGACTGGCGCCGGGCGGTCGATCTGATTGGTCAGATCTGCCGGGCCCTGAAGGCGGCCCATGACCACGGAGTCATTCACCGGGATCTCAAGCCCTCCAACCTGCTGGTCGACCGCCAGGGAAAGCTGCACCTGACCGACTTCGGCGTGGCCCAACTGTTCGATGCCGAGCGATTGACGATCACCGGCGGCGTCATCGGGACGGCCGAGTACATGTCTCCCGAGCAGGCCGAGGGAAAGCGGGCCACGAAGCAGAGCGACCTCTACTCGGTCGGCATCCTGCTGTATGTGATGATCACCGGCCGCCCCCCCTTCCAGGGGAAGAGCACGGTCGACGTCCTGCAGAAGCAGCGTTATGGGCTGTACGACAAGGCTCGTTCGATTGTTCCCGAACTCCCCCTGCGCGTCGACGACACCATCAACCGCCTGCTCGAGAAGGATCCGCAGAAACGCTTTCCCGACGCATTCGTCCTGCTGCGCCATCTCGAACAATTGCTGCAGCGGGAACAGCGGGCCGAGCAGGGATTGACCATCGGAGGCGAAGAGAGCGATCCCTCCTCCACCGCCGCAACCGCCATGGTCCCGGCAGGCAGTTCCGATCCCACCCACGTCGCACACCGGACCAGCCACGACAGGGACGATGATGACAGCGATGATGACGGTGACGACGCTGATGATTCGACGACGACGGCCGAAACTGGCGTGACATCGCGGGGCCCGCGTCCTCCGGGCTCGGCCACCCTCATGAAGGGGCTGATGCGGGCCGAACTCGAGCAACTCAATCGCCAGCCCCCCATCGTCGAGTTTCTCACGAGTGGCCCCATGCTGGCCCTGATGCTCGCCGGGCTGCTGTGGGGGATGTGGCGGATGTGGCCCCGCGAAGCGACGGAAGAGGAACTGTTCGCCCGCGGACAACAACTGCTGCAGCAGGGGGAAGGGCTGAACTATCTCCAGGCCCGACGCGAATGCTTCGAGCCCCTGCTCAAACGCAACCCCGAGCGCTGGACCCCGGCCGTCGAGCCGATGCTGAACGAAATTGAGCTGTACGAGATCTCGCGCAGGACGCAGCGGAATCCCCGGGGAAATGACAACACGACGGCGTCCAACCCTTCGTACGATTCCGAGCCCAGTCGACTGATTCACTGGGCCACTGCGCTGAGAAAAGAAGGGAACCTGGCGCGGTCCCGGCAAATCTTGACGTCCCTGCGGGATGTACTGGCCAGCGACCCTGAACGTCCCGAACTTCTGCAACTGACTGAGCGCCTCCTGAAGGAAATGGAGACAGACTTGGGAGAGTCAGCCCGGGAGTTCGTCCGGGAATCGCTCGAACGGGTCCGGAATCTCCACCGCGATGGGAAACAGCCCCAGGCGTGGATGGTGCTCCGCAGCCTGTTCAACCTCTACCAGCAGGATGAGGCGTGCCGGATCCTCATTACAGGCTGCCGACGCGAGTTGTGGCCCGAACTGCCGGAAACACGATTCGAGTCGAACCACTGGCCCCTGAATCTCTCCTCCCCGTCCGACACAGACGACTCACTGAGGGAATCCGATGAGTGATGTCCGCCGCAATCGGACACTGACTCTACGGCAGACAGCCCGCCCCCACGCCTCAACCACGTTCCAACCCCGTCGGGAATTCTCCACATGAACCAGTCCACCAGCTTTCAACCGTCCCAGGAGGTCGCTCGCTGCCAACGCCTGCTGGCCCACGCCTGGATGGTCCGCACGTTTGTGAAGCATTCCCCCGAGGTCGAGGAATTCCCCGACCTCATGGGTATTGTTCGCAGTGTCTTCGATCTCTCTCGGGCGGTGGAGACACAGGTCGATGATCCCCCCGCGTACTTCAAAATGCTGCACAAGAAACTGTCGGACCTGGAACAGGCCAGCCGTCAGTTCGCCCACGACGCCCCGCTCGCCTCAACCCACACCAACTTCCAGCAGGCGGTCGTGTCGATCGACACCTGCGTTGCCGATTTGCGGGAAATCCTGAACCGCAACTACACCCCCCCCGCACCTCCCCCCTCCCGCAAACCGGGCGCCCCCAGCCGGCCGTCCATCCGCACCGCTGAAGATCCCCTCACTCCCGACACAGGTTTTGACGTCGAGGTGGATGTTCAGGAAGAAGTGCTGGAATAACCATCCAGTTGCCCCCGATGACGACTGGCCCGCCGCCGGTATTGCGGACTGTCGCGTCGAACCAGTCGACACGCTTCGAACCCGGTTCAGCCCCTCCCTGTCGGGTTCTCTGGCTCCGTTCTCGGGCCACTTCCACACGAGCACCGACTATTCATCCATACACGCGGGCTTCGATCAATTGGCCATTTTGCTAAAATCTCCGAAACTGCAACTGGTGGTGCTCGGGTAAGTCCACGGGGAGTTCTTCCCGGAGGAGCCCCTTGGCCCACTGGTTGTTCTGCGTGTCGAGGTTGTCATCAGGTGCTGGTGCAGGGGTTTGGAATCCTCGCGTGTGTTGGCACCACTGTCGTCTCCGTCTTCTTGAGAGTCTGTCCATGTCTTTGCGGCCAGTGGATCGGGAGTTGTTGAGGGGTGTGTTGGGGGTGTGTCTGGGATTGATGTGTGCCTCCGCAGTGTGGGGAGCGGAGGCTCCCGAAGTGGCCAATCCGCGCAAGACTGCTGCCGAGTCGGCAATAGGCCGACGCATTCCGCATTTCCTGCTGAACAATCCCGAGGCCAAACCGGTCAGCCTGTACGACTTCAAGCAGGCCCAGGTGATTGCCGTCACCTTTCTCAACACCTCCTGCCCGGTCAGCAACCAGTACCTCGCGATCCTGAATGATCTGCAGGCGAAATACCGGGACCAGCCGGTGCAGTTCGTGGCCATCAACTCGCATGCCGGTGATACCCCCGAGGCGATCGCCCGCCACGCCCGCGAGTACGGCCTCGAGTTCCCCGTCCTGTGCGATCCACAGCAGGTCGCTGCCGACATTTTCGGAGCCACCCGCACCTGCGAAACCTTCCTGCTCGACCCGCAACGGCGGGTTCAGTACCAGGGGCGTATTGACGACCGCTACGGCTACGGTGCCCAGCGCGATGAGCCGACCCGCCACGACCTGGCGCTCGCCATCGATGAACTGCTCGCCAACCGGAAGGTCGAGGTCCCCCGGACCGAGGTTGCCGGCTGCAAGTTGACCCGCACCCGGCGGGTTCCCCCGCGGGGCGAAATCACCTGGAGCAATGCCGTTGCCGGGATCATCGGCCAGAAGTGCACCGGATGCCATCAGTCCCAGGCATCCGCCCCGTTTGCCCTGGCCAGCTACGATGACGCCCGGAATTGGGGAGAGATGATCCGCGAGGTGGTGCAGCAGCGGCGGATGCCCCCGTGGCACGCCGACGAACGCTATGGCAGTTTCCATGACGAGCGGCGGCTGACCCAGGCGGAACTCGACACGCTGGTCGCCTGGATCGACGACGGAATGCCTGCCGGCGATGCCCCCCAGACGACCGCCCGGCCCAGCACCGGAGACGAGAGCGCTGTGGCGGCCGAGAGCGGGAGCTGGCGGATTGGGACCCCCGATGTGGTGTTCGAGCTGCCCGAGGAAGTGACGATCCCGGCGAAGGGGGTCGTCCCCTACCTCTACTTTGAAACACCGACGAACTTCACCGAAGACATGTGGCTGCAGGCTGCCGAAGCCCGCCCGGGGAATCGGGCCGCAGTGCATCACATCATCCTCTACTACAAGTTGCCGGGCGAAAAGGGGAAGAAAGACTTCCGGGACCACTGGATCGATGGAGCCGCCCCGGGAAACACCCCCCTGATGTATCCTGCCGAAATTGGCCGCAGGATCCCCAAGGGGGCCACCCTCGTCTGGGAGATGCATTACACAGCCACCGGCAAGGAAGAAAAGGACCGATCGCAGTACGCGTTCCGGTTCCACAAGTCGCCCCCGTCCCGCGAGGCGAAGATGGTGGGTGTGATGAACCCGCGGTTCAAGATCCCGGCGGGCGATCCGAACCACAAGGTCCTCTCGCACTTCAGCGCCCCCTACGACATCGAACTTCTCTCGTTCGCCCCGCACATGCACCTGCGTGGGAAAGACTTTGAGTACAAGGCGATCTACCCGGACGGACGGCAGGAAGTGCTGATGTCGATGCCGCAGTACGATTTCAACTGGCAGACCGGCTACGGCCTCAAGCAACCGCTGCGGCTGCCGAAGGGAACGGTCATCGAATGCACGGCCCACTTCGACAACTCCGCCGGCAACCCCCACAACCCCGACCCGAAAAAGGACGTCACCTGGGGAGACCAGACCTGGCAGGAAATGATGATCGGCTTCATCGACATGGTTCCGGCGGAGTAGCCGGAGTTGGACGGTCCATGAACCTGTCGACGTGATCGCCGTTCAAATTCCAAATCCCACGACACCGGGTGAAAATCCACTTCACCCGGTGTTTTTTACGCCCATCTCTCCCCCACCGCAGGTGCCCAGGAAACGGCACTCTCTCGCCGACACGGTGGGGAACCACCAGACGATTGTTTTCCTTCGAGGAAGTCGCTCCTCGTCACCGGATCGTGATCTCCGCATGGGGACGGAATGCCCCTCCAGTCGTTTCGACTGGAAAACGCGGGATCGCTGGGGAAGAGAGGCATCTTTTCACACTGCGGGCTCCTGGCAAAAATGGCAAACTGGGGACCGAATGTCTGGTAAGGACTGAACGACTTTTTTCAGGAAATCGATCGGTCTTGGCAGAAATTTCTCAAGTTGCTAGAACCCCGCCCCACGACTCGGATCGTCCTGCCAATTCCCCGGTGGGCTCCGGGTCTTGCCCGTCGACTTCCGACGGCGTTTCCCCTGCGTCACCCACCCTACGGCTTCCGTCCGAGACTTCTGCCCAACGCTTCTGTTTCGCTCTGTCGCCGGCGAGCCCGGGTCCCGGGACCTTCGCCTCCACAAGCTTCCCGTTCCGAAGTCTGGCAGTCCTGTCTCTGTCGTCCAGGAGTCCCGTCCATGCCTTCATCGCTGCGAGTGCCCTGCCTGGTCGCCCTGGCGGTCTGCTGCCTGCCGCTGGCGGGCTGCAACTCGGTTCCGCGCTACCAGTTGAATCAGGCCCAGGCCCGGGCCCGGCAACTCTACGACCAGAACCGCTCCCTGATGGCCGAGCGCCAGCAGCTGATGGCCTTGATGGGGGAGAAAGACTCGCAGCTGGCCGAGATGACCGCCAACGGCGAAACCATGCGGGCCCGCCTCGACAACCTGATGGGGGAACGCAACAAGCTGGTCAGCATGAAGAGCAGCCCGCTCTCGGATGAGGCGAGCCGCAATTTTGAAGATCTCGCCCGGCGATTTCCCGGCTTCGAGTTCGATCCGCAGACCGGCGTCAGCAAGATCCGCGAAGACCTGCTGTTTGCTTCGGGGAGTGATGAACTCAGCCCCAAGGCCCAGCAACTGCTCAAGGAATTCGCACGCATCCTCAATGCCGGCGAATCGTCGCAGCTCAACGTCCTTGTCGTCGGACATACCGACGACACGCGAGTCGCCAAAGCCAACACGAAATCCAAGCATCCCGACAACTGGTATCTGTCGGCACACCGCGCGATCTCGGTCACCCACGCCCTCACCGGCTCGGGAGTCAGCCCGACCCGCATGGGCGTCGCCGGCTACGGCCCGCACCAACCGCGCGTCCCTTCGAAGACACCCAACGCCCGGGCGCAAAATCGCCGGGTGGAAATCTTCGTCCTCGCTCCCGGTGCTTCCATGGCCGGCTGGGACCCGGTCAGCTCGATTCGCTAACCGGGCTCCTCCTGGCGATCAACCACTGGCGAACGGCTCACCGTCAGCGGGCAGGTGGAATCGGCCATCGATTCGGATGTTTCTAGGCACTCCACACACTTCTCCCAAGAGTGGCGCGGCGATCGCGAACCATCATCGGCTTCTCAGGTACGCCAGCAGATCAAGGATGTCGTCGCGGGTCAGCGTGTCCAGCAAGCCGGCCGGCATGAAGGAGGTCGGCGAGCGGGTTGTGCTTTCCAGATCACGGATGCTGAATCGCACTTCACTCCCCACCGGATCATTCGGGTTCAACGCCACCATGATCAGGTCTCCTGCCCGGTTCACCGTGCGGCCGGTCACCGTCGTACCATCCGTTTTGACGTAGATCTGCAGCGCATACTGCTCGTTGATCACCCGGCTGGGGTTCACAATGTTGTCGAGCAGATCTCTCGGGTTGTAACGCCGTCCCGCGCTGGTCAGATCGGGGCCACCGAGCCCCCCTTCCCCCCGAAAACTATGGCAGACCAGGCACGCACTCTCCGAGAAGAGCCGACGGCCGTTCTCAAGATTGCTCGGTTCCGCCAAACCTGCCTCAAGGTGCGGAACCAGGTCGTCGAGCTTCCACTGACGCACCAATTCCCGCTTCGTGGGTGGAACGATCGGCACTGGCTTCTGGAACAGGGACATCACGTCCGCCAGGCGACTCCGCTCGTCCAGTGGCAGCATCTGGATCAGTTCATGCTGGATCCGGTCTTTCACCGCCCGGCAGGTGGGCCCCCCTCTCCAGTGGGGAATGCGCTCCACAGCCAGCCGCAGAAATCGTTCGCGCAAGGCGGGGGTCCATGCCGCCGTCTGGCTCGACCGCGTCAGCGCCTGCGAGTACAGCACCTGCTCTTCCTGCGTGCGACTCTGTTCCAACAGGTCAAGGGTCGGTTCGATGAAGCTCCGACTCTGCAGCGCGGCTGAGAGGGAGACCAGTTCCTGGTTCACGCGGCGATCGGACGAGGGAATCGCCGGTTCCAGGCGGGCCACAAGCCGGGCTGCAACCTCCCCGCGGTAACGACCGTGCCGCACTGCCGAAATGGTCAGGATCCGCAGGTACCAGCACTGCTCCTCGGCACTCAGCCGGCCAAACTCAAAACGCTCCAGGGCCGCCAGCAACTCCTGCTGGACAGCGGGATCGCCGTCGGTCGACCGGGCCAGGGCCAGCAGGGCCTGCAACGCGGTCCGGGGATCCTGTTCGGCAATGGCCCGTTCTCTCCAGTCACGCACCGGTTGCCACTCGAGTGCCGTCCGGGCCGCACTGCGGATCGCCCGGTCCGAATGGCCCAGGTTCGGCCAGATCACGTCCAGCGCCGCGGGCGACTTCGGCCCATGCAGGGTCTCCAGCCGACGGCGCAGCTCCTGGGCGGCAGCCGTCTCAGGCGAGGGTTCGTCGTCCGCTGCGGGAGCCGTACTTTCCGGACCCGTGTACGAGACCCGGTAGAGTCCCGATTGCGTCCCCCGGCCCCCAATCAGGAAATAGAGCACTCCTTCGCGGGGCGAAACTGCGACATCGGCAATCGGCAAGCCCTGCGCACTCAGAAATGGCTCCGGCTCTGCGGCATACGACGCCCCCACCGGTGCCAGGTGGACGGCAAACATCCGTCCGTAGCTCCAGTCACAGGCAAACAGTGCGTTTTGGTAACGGGGGGGAAATCGCGTGCCATACCCGAAACAGATTCCCGTGGGAGAACCCGGTCCGATGTTCGCGAGCGGGGGCTGGATGTCTTCCCAATGGGCCGGCCAACTCCAGAGCATTTCCCCAGCCCGGCCCCCCCAGCCACCATCGGTCCCACTGAGAACCTGTCGAATCGCAGTGGGACGATAGGTCGGCAATCCGAAATCGTTTTCCAGGTCGCTGTCATACGTGAAGAGATCTCCCCGCCGGTTGAACGCGAGGTCATAGCAGTTGCGCAGGCCCATGCAGAGAAACTCGGGATTCTTTCCATCCAGATCAGCCCGCATCATCCAGCCCCCCGAGTGCGGTTCCCGCGAAAACTCAAAATCCCAGCCATCCCGATTCCAAATCCGGCGTGCGCGTCCCTGTTCGCACGGCAGGCCATTGCGGTCACCACTCACGATGTACAGTGACTTTCCGTCTGGTCCGGGAACCACGGCATGCAGGCTGTGCTCCGTCCAGTTGGCGGCATCACCGGTCACTCGGGGAAACTCAATGAGCCGCTCGACCGCGTCGAGCCGGTCATCGCCATCAGAATCCGTGAGGCGCAGCAGCACATCCGGGCGGAAGTTCTCCTCCGAGTGATCACCATGCTGCACGACGTACAGGGCCCCCTGCAGGAAAGTCATTCCCTGCGAATACCCCCATTGATCCGAGACCACCTCAACCCGGCACTCCCCCGGGCTGCCGACAGCGGGAGGGGTGATCCGAAACAGCCGCTGCCCCTGATCGGACGCGTAGATCCGTCCCCGATCATCGAAGCACATGGCGACCCACGATCCAAATTCGCGTGGTACCGAGTAGACCCGTTCAACCGCGAAACCGTCGTGCACCTCGATCGCAGCCGCATCGAGTGCTTCGTCGGAGGCCAACAGCGATGCCGGCAAGGCCATCAGCACCAGAACGCAGGGAACAACAGGCAGGCGCATCCAGAGTTGCATCACGTCGATTTTGGCAAGTCGGTTTTGGGGCGTTGGGAGCGTCTCGCAGTTCGCCCCGCGGCACGCCGAAGTCCTCGGACAGAACAGATCTTCCGCCAACTTAGGCCAACCGGTTGGAGGGAGCAACCGAACGCTGGAAACCGCACCGTACAGGCCGCAGGATCATCCGCCGCCCCACACAAAAACCCCACCGGGACGCGCACAGCTCTCAGGAAATCTTCCACGAATGGAGACGACTGTCAGAGTGCCGATGTGACATTTCGAATGGGAAATGACACGTGGACAGGGCTGCGTTGATCTCGCTGGTCGACTAAACTCATGTGGCCGCGACCCAGCCCCCGGGCACCGTGGCCACGAGGTCAGTCCGGGGCGTTCCCGAACTCCGTCCGCTCCCTCCATGAACTCTGCACGCTGGACACTGGCCTGGGCCCTGCTGCTGCCTGTGCTGCTCGCGGGGTGTCGGCCAACGGAGTCGCCAGGCCCCACGTCGACTCCCTCCTCCGCCACACAACGCTCGACCGCCGCCCCGTCGGCTGCGGGGCACCCGCCGGTGGCTTCCGTGGACGACCTGCGTCACGCGACCATTGGTGTGCTGATGGGCTCGGCCCACGAGGCCTGGGTGGTCAAAAACCTCCCCGAGGCCACACTGCGCACCTACAAAACCGTCGCTGACGTGAATCTGGCCCTCGGTCAGGGGAAGGTTCAGGCGGCGTTGTACGATGGGGACGTGCTCAAGGTCCTCATGCGCGAGGATCCCGCCGTCGGGCGACTCGCCGACCCGGTGTTTACGTTCGGTGTGGGAGTCGGCTTTCACAAGGACTCGTCCGAACTGCGGAACCAGTTCGACGCGTTTGTGGCCGACCTCCGGGGAGACGGAACCTACGACGACATGGTCCGTCGGTGGATCGACGAGGGACACACCGAACTGCCGGACATCACGAACCGGGGGGATCGCGGCGTGCTGACCGCGGGAGTCAGCGATGTCGGCCTCCCCTTCATCGCCGTGCAGGACAACCGTCTCGTGGGCTTCGACATCGAGTTGCTCACCCGGTTCGCCGCCCACCTCGGGCGTGAGCTGCGGTTCTCGAACATGGATTTCGGCAGCCTGGTCGCCGCTGCGGCCTCCCGGCGTGTCGATCTGATCTGCAGTTCGATATTCATCACTCCCGAACGGCAGCGCGAGGTCGATTTCTCTCAGCCGTATTATCGCATGGAAACGCTGGTCGGCGTGCTCAAATCCAACCTCGCCACGCCCGCCGGGGCCACGACCGACAACGCCGTTCCCGCCCCACCGCGCACGTGGTGGGAACGGCTGGTGACCAGCTTCCAGTCGAACCTTGTCGCCGAGCATCGGTATCGCCTGATCCTGGACGGGCTGTGGACCACCATTCTGATCTCGACCCTGTCGGTCCTGCTGGGCACGGTGCTGGGATGCGTGTTCTGCCTGATGCGAATGTCCGGCCAGCCGTGGCTCGAGTGGCCGGCCCGTTTCTACATCGCACTGCTGCGGGGTTCGCCCGTCCTGGTGCTGCTGATGCTGGTCTACTACGTCGTCTTCGCCGCGGTCGATCTCAACCCCGTGATTGCCGCAGTACTCGCGTTTGGAATGAACTTCGGGGCCTATGTCGCCGAGATCTTCCGTTCGGGCATCGAGGGGGTGGATCGCGGGCAGACCGAGGCGGGGCTGGCGATGGGCTTCACACCGGTCGCAACCTTTCGCCACATTGTGCTCCCCCAGATGCTGCGGCGGATCCTGCCGGTTTACAAGGGGGAGGTGATCTCACTGGTGAAGATGACCTCGATCGTGGGCTACATCGCCGTCCAGGATCTGACCAAGGCCAGCGACATCATCCGCAGCCGCACGTTCGATGCATTCTTCCCCCTGCTGCTGGTGGCCCTGCTGTACTTCCTGCTGTCGTGGGTCGTCAGCGCACTGATCGACCGGCTGCAGCTGTGGATCGATCCACAGGCCCGCCACATCCCGGGAGCGGCCAGCCCCGGTGACACAGTCGGAACCACCCTGGAACCGGCAGCAGCCCTGGCAGCGACCCGTGTGGCGGGAAGGAAATCGCGATGATCCGGATTGAACACCTGGGGAAGTCCTACGGCGATTTCCCGGTCCTGAAGGACATCAATGCCGAGATCCAGCGGGGCGAGGTGATTTCGATCATCGGTCCTTCGGGGGCGGGAAAGAGCACCTTCCTGCGCTGCCTGAATCTGCTCGAACAACCAACACAGGGAGCGATCTGGTTCTCGGGGGTGAACCTGCTGGATCCGCGGACCGAGGTGACGCAATACCGGCAAAAAATGAACATGGTGTTCCAGTCGTTCAACCTGTTCGCCCACTTGTCGGTGATGGACAACCTCACTCTGGCCCCCATCCGGTTGCGGGGGCAGTCACGGGCCACTGCCGAACAACGGGCGATCGAACTGCTGCGGACGGTGGGTCTCGTCGAGAAGGCGGGGCGTTTTCCGCGCGAGTTGTCGGGGGGCCAGCAGCAGCGGGTCGCAATCGCCCGCTGCCTCGCAATGGATCCGGAGGTGATCCTGTTCGATGAGCCGACCTCGGCTCTCGACCCGATCGCCGTCGGAGAAGTGTTGCCGGTGATCCGCCGGCTCGCGCGCGAGGGGATGACGATGGTGGTGGTGACGCACGAGATGGACTTTGCCCGGGACGTCGCGCACCGGGCGTGGTTCATCGAGGAGGGGGGCCTGTATGAACAGGGGACTCCCGCCGAGATTTTCGGCAATCCCCAACGCGAAAAGACACGGGCCTTCATTCAGCGGATCCGTTACTTCCAACGGCGCTTTCAGTCGCGGGACTACGACGTTTACGGGCTGCAGGCCGACCTGGCGGCCTTCTGCGATGCCCAGGCGCTCGCTCCCGAGGTGGCCGAACGCCTGCAGTTGGTCATCGAAGAAACATTGCGCCGCGCCCCCCGGCTGCTGGCGGCCCCCCCGCTCGACCTGTCGATTGGCTATTCCGAAAAGACGCAGGAGATCGAGCTGGTGTGGCAGGCCGCAGGACCGCCCGGCAATCCCGTGGAACCCCAGTCCCCCCCGGCACCTGGCACAGCGGCCCCCCCAAACCCATCGCTCGACACTCTGGTCAGCGACCTCTCGTACTCGCGGGTCGACGATCACAACCTGCTCCGGATGCACCTCCGGCGTCCGTGATCGCGGCGAACGTGCGACACTTTGCCCAGCCGGCAACCGAGTCCCCCGTGACCCTTCGCGGCACTGCGCTTTCCCGGGAGTTGTCGGTTGTCGTAAACCGGACAACGGGAAAGCGGATGCTCTGGTGATTCATTCTTTTCGGTTGTGTACTCCCTCCTCAGATCTCCCGCGACTCCCTCCTGCGAACCGGGCTTCATCAACCGGTTCCTGCTGAACGTCCTCCTGCCTTCCGAAGTGACACTCACGAGTCTGCTGGTGGGACTCAGGCCAGCAACGACACAAACCGTGAAATACGGCCGTGATTGTCCCACCATCCTGTCGATGTCACACGTCCTCCTTACCTGTTTCAAACCGATCAGGCCCCGCAGCACGACCGACAGCAGCGAGTGTTCCCTGCAATGACACTCGGATACCGTCTCAAACCCCGCCTCTCTCACTCCAGAGGACTGTCAGCCGTCACTCACTTGCGCTCAACCACACGAAACTCCGGGACGATCGTATGGGGCAATTCAGCTCATCTTCAGACAGAACTTCGGCCAGCGTCTTGCAAGGTGCAGTCTCTCCCCTCTCGACGAGACGATCGCCTGAGGACCACTTTCACCCTGCAGTTTTTCACCCTGCAGTTCGACGATTGTTGAGCGGATCCCGAACTTCAGTCGGCAAGAGACACGAAGCCAACACTTCACGCTGACTTCCCGTGCGCGGGATCTGGTCGGGAAACCGCTCGGTCCGCAGGAGATGATCGGTGAGTTCGTCGAGCAACTCCGTGACAATTCCTCGGCATCCGGGGTCGATGGCCCGGTTTTCCAATTCGTCTGGGTCGGCATGCAGGTCGAACAACTGCAGCGACTCTTTTCCAATCATCGACTCGACTGCGTATCCATCCTGGCGTATTCGATTGCCAGCACTGTAGATCAGCTTCCAGCGGTCGGTGCGGATCATCCCCTCGGCATGGTCCGCATACTCGACGAAGACCCGGTCCCGGTGCGCCAGCGTCGTCCCGTGGCGCAGCCCCTCAATCAAGGGATTCAGGGATCGCCCATCAAGATTGTCCGGTATTGGCAGTCCACACAACTCGAGGATCGTGGGGACGATGTCGTGCAGCTCCACCAGGGCACCCGTCGTGGTGCCACGGGAGATGACTCCTGGCCAGCGGAGCAGCAACGCAGCCCGCACGGCAGGTTCATAACAACAATGCTTCTCGGCCCGTCCGTGTTGCCCCAACAAATAGCCGTGATCGCTGCTGAAGATGACGAGGGTGTTCTCCATCAGGCCGGCGTCCTCAAGGGCCGAGAGTATGAGGCCGACGTTGCGGTCCATGAACTCGGCACAGGTGGCATACGCCGCCCGGATCCCTTCGAACTCCCGGGGACCGAGTTGCTGGAACACATCCGGCAGTCGCTCCCAATCGTCCTGGTGAACCCACGGAGACTTGAACTCGGACGGATGATGCCGACCGCGAAACTCGACCGGGAAATTGAAGGGAGAGTGGGTCTCGTACGGGCTGAGATAGAGGAAAAATGGCTGGGTGTGCGACTGTCGTATGAAGTCAGCTCCGGCGCGGGCGAGGAATGTGCCAAACATCTGCTCGTCGTGGGCAGGATAGGGCAGGACAGTACTATTCAGCCAGACTTGGGGCGGATCTACAAACGGACGCCACCGTCCCAGGACCGGCCCCGCCAGCGTCCGCTTCCAATCCTCTTGACGGTCGCGCCACTCACAGTAGTCTGGCCAGTCCAGGCACAGGTCAAACATTTGCCTTTGGGGTGCATAAAAGTGCGTCTTGCCCAGGGCAGCAACCAGATAACCTCCCTGGCGGAGCAATTGGGGCAGCGAAACTTCGGTGCCAGGCAAAGGGGTCGGCGAAAGCGTGACCCCAATCCGACGGGGATATCGCCCGGTCCAAAACGACTGTCGGGAGGGAGTTGAAAGGGGACAGGTGGCAAATACACGGTCAAACCGCAGCCCTTCGGCCGCCAGTCGGTCCAGCGCCGGCGTCAGAGCGTGGGGACTGCCATACGCGCTACAGAAGTCGGGCGTGTAGTCGTCGGCACAGATCCAGACGATGTTCGGAGGAAATGTTGATCTCGTCATGGTCACTCAACGCAACCTGTCTTGCCGGGGTGGTCGCAGAGCCTGATCGCTGATCGTCACAGATCATACCGCGACCGGGACTCGATGGGATTCCACCGCCACACGACCTGCAGGACGGCAGCGTTTTGTCACCGGCGCGATGGGGCCGATCAGATCAGCGCGAACCGTGAGTCCATGTGACCGGCTTTCTTTTCGGAAATCAACTTCGTTGTCGGGACACCTTTTCGCACCGGAATGATCATTGATACCCACATCCGCTGCTCAAAACGCTGTCGATTCATTTCGCCAACACTCTGTTCCAGACCTTGCCATCGACGTGTCAGCGACCGCATGCCTTGCTCAATCACGCTCACCAACCGGCTTGTGCCTCGCATGGAACGACTTCTGGCGATCATTTGCCGATCACTCAGGCCGCCCCCCATTTCTGGTGTCGCCCAGTTCACAAGGACTCGTTTTTTCTTGCGAAAGGCCGCTTGCGCCAGACTGTCAAGCCCCGGCGGTCAATTCTCCTGTCTCAGATCATTGCACCAGAAGCAGATTGGCGATGAACTTCATCTTTTGCTCACAAACCAACAAATGGACAGTTCCCCACAAGTGAACGATCCGCCCTGTCTGAAATCGCTCCCGACTCCCGGGCTTGTTGGCGTTCAACCCAATGCCCAATCTCAACCCGCGAGAAACCCGCTGTCTGGCCGGGAATTCTGGAACTCTGTTTGCCACCGCACTGCGAATTGCGCGAGCGACTGTCAGGCGGGCGGATTCCTCTTCCACAGCCTGAACAATCGACTCCATGCCTCGAAGGTGGTTCCTCCGCTCGCCTGCCATTGCGACCTCGGCAGTTCGATTGAAGGAGTTCCGGGTTCGTGGCAATCTTGCTTCGTTCTGCATCATGATCATGTCCCTCGCAGCAGACCAAGCCCAACCCCAGTCCCTCACAACCCGTTCTGCTCCACAAGCCCCGGGGTTTCTTCTGGAATCCATCCACTATTGCCGATACGATCTGCATTGCGGGAAGACTTGGGTCGGAGCATTCCTGTTTCCGTGAGTGCCTGGGGTCTTGCCTGCTGCTGCTCGCTGGTCTTGTTGCGGATTGCGCCATGGTTCCTCCCGTTGCCGACAGTTCCTGGTCGTCGCTGGCCCTCTCGCGCCGGGCTGCCATTCGTGCCGGGGGACTGGGCCTGCTCGGTGGGGCAGCCCTGCCGCAGGTGGTACGGGGAGCCCCCGCCGTCTCCGCCGAGGCAACGGCCAGGTCGTGCATCTACATCTTTCTCTCCGGTGGCCTCGCCCAGCACGAAAGTTTCGACCTGAAGCCGCAGGCCCCTGCCGAGATTCGCGGCGAGTTTTCCCCGATCGATACGCAGACCCCCGGCCTGCAGATCTGCGAACATCTCCCCCGTCTCGCCACCCGCAGTTCCGACTGGGCCGTGCTGCGGTCACTGACCCATCCGACCAACGATCACACACTGGGCCACTACCTGATGCTCACCGGGCGCAGCGTGGCCTCCCCCGGGTTCAGTGGCGACCGCAAGACCAGTCCCAGTGACTGGCCCTCCATCGCGTCGATTGTGGGGGACCAGCTTCCCGCGCGAACCCCCAACCTGCCCGACTCGATCGTCCTTCCCGAGCGGCTCGTCCACTGGTCGGGAGGGGTCATTCCCGGCGCCTACGGCGGGCAGATGGGACGTCGGCGCGATCCGTTCTTCATCGAGGCCTCACCCTACGGCAACCCGTTCTGGCGCGGGGCCTACCCCGAATACACCTTTCCGAATGAGTCGAAAAAGCCTCCCATCTCTCCCGATGCCCGGGTCTATCAGGCCCCTGAAATCGCCCTGGCTGCCGGGCTGACCTCGGGCCGGTTCGTCGATCGCCTCGCGCTGCTGCGGGAAGTCGACCGGCAACGGGGAGAACTCGAACGCTCGGCTTCCGGAAACCAGTACGACCAGCATCGCCAGAGTGTGATCTCACTGCTGTCGGATCCCTCCGTCCGCGAGGCGTTCGATGTCACCCATGCCGACGACGCCACGCAGGAACGCTACGGCCGCAACAGTTTCGGGTGGTCGCTGTTGATGGCCTCCCGGCTGGTCGCAGCGGGAGTGAACATGGTGCAGGTGAACCTCGGCAGCAACGAAACCTGGGACACTCACGGCGATGCCTTCCCCCGCCTGAAGGACAAGCTGCTCCCCCCCACCGACCGGGCCCTCTGTGCCCTGCTCGACGACCTGAAGTCCAACGGCCTGCTCGACAGCACGCTGATTGTGATGGCAGGCGAATTTGGCCGGACACCGAAGATCTCCCTGCTGGCCGAGTCTTACTACGCCGCCGGGCGCGATCACTGGGGGGCTGTGCAGTCGGTCTTCTTCGCCGGGGGAGGGATCCGCGGCGGGAACGTGGTGGGCGCATCGGACGCCATCGGCGCCTATCCGTCGCGCGATCCGCAGCGTCCCGAGAATCTCGCCGCGACCATGTATCACGCCCTGGGAATCCCGGCGACCGCCGCGTGGCATGACGATGTCAATCGCCCCAACCACATCTATCACGGCGAACCGATCCACGAGCTGTTCGCCTGACGTCGCGAAATCACCCGCGCAGGGAAAACCTGCATCAGAACCACGAACGAGGCACGGCATGACCGAGCATGGCAATCGTCGAAAGTTTCTGGCGACAGGGTCCGGGGCGGCATCGCTTCTCGCGACAGCGGCGACCTGGAACCATGTGCAGGGCGCCACTGTCGACACATCGGGACGACTTCGCCTCGGACTGATTGGCTGCGGTGGCATCATGGGTCATCACATCCAGGGGCTCGTCAAGAAGCAATCCCAAGCCGTTGAAATCGCCTGGTTGTGCGACATCGACCCAGCCCAGCTCGACCGGAGCGCGAAAGCGATTCCCCAGGTCCCGCCCCCGCGCCAGACCAGTCGCTTCGAAGAGGTGCTTGCCGACGACACCGTTCATGCCTGTGTGATCGCCACGCCACACCACTGGCACGCTCCCATCGCATTGGCGGCGATGGCGGCAGGAAAGGACGTCTACATCGAAAAGCCGATGTCGCATGTCTTCCATGAGGGGGATTTGATCATCGCGGCTGCACGCAAGTCTGGCCGGGTGGTGCAGCAGGGGAGCCAGATGCGCAGCAGTCCGGTGACCGCACAGGCCGAGCGACTGCTCAAGGACGGTGTGATTGGAGAGGTGAAGGTGGCGCGGGCGTGGACCGCCGAATTGCGCGATGAAGTCCGCCCGTTGCCCGACGGTCGTCCCCCCGACGGGGCCGATTACGACCGCTGGCTCGGTCCGGCCCCCAGTCGCCCCTTCAACCCCCACCGCTGGCACGCCACCTGGCGGATGTTCCGCGACTACGGCAATGGAGAGTTGGGCGACGACGGGATTCACGATCTCGACATGGCGGCGTGGGGCCTGGGGGTTCAGACTTTGCCGAAGTTCATCACCGCACGCGGCGGCCGAATGATGTTGCCGGGCCACGCGAGTGAGTACCCCGACAACATGAATGTCACCTTCGAGTATCCCGATGGCCGGTTGCTGATTTATGAAAACTATCCGTTCACCGGGTATGGATTGCATGGCTTTGACAATGGAAATGTCTTTTATGGGACCAAGGGGTACATGGTCTTTTCCCGCCGGGGGGCCTTCAGTGTCTTCCTCGGGAACAAGGGAACTCCCGGTCCCACCGAGTTGAAGGAGACGCGGGGATTGAAGGGATACGACGAGCATATGACAAACTTTTTGCAGGCGATTCGCGACCGCAGTGTCCCGCGGGCCAACGCCGAGACGGCCCATCGCAGTTGTGCCCTCGTGCACCTGGGCGAGGCGGCTTACCGAACGCGGGGCCGACTGGAGTTCGACGCCGCGGCCGGTCGATTCGTTGACGCTCCCGAGGCGGACGCGCTGCTGGAAAAGCCGTACAGAGCCCCCTACAGCCTGCCTGCCACCTGAAGTCCGGCAGGTCCCGCAAGCCACCGACGACTCCCTCCCTGAAAGAGAACCCGGGAGACAAACCGAACGGAAAGGTTGCCGCGATTCGCCAGTCGCCCATCGGAAGACACACTCTCGGGTCTGGTGACCATGCCGACCAAAGGGTCAGGCAGCCTTCGATTCCGTGGGACAGTACATCCGGGAGGTTTGGAAAGATGGCCCGGGAGAATACCTGTTCCGAGGCGTGGCAGGAAAGAAAAAACAGGCGTCCCTCAGCCCAACTGTGTTGTCCGTACTCAGTCCGCCCGGATGGACTTTGGAGTGCGAAGGCCGCGGGGCCGATGACGGTGAACTCTCTCGGGGTCGGGACCGTCGCACATCAGTGCTCGGGAACCCCATTGACCGTTCGTGGACATGCCTGGTTCCACAGCATTTGTGCGAACACACGGAAGATTTCACGAGGGAAAGTCATAACCGCGTGCGTCCCCCTGGTGAGGTGTGCTCAACGCAGGTCGTTCGCGGCGACATGCCACGTTGTGCCGGCCGACAGCGACCGGTCACGGCCGGTCATTTCACCGCAGAATCATCGTTGTGTATTCGGGGCAGTTGGCTCCCCTCCGGCAACACCGGATTGCAGGGCCAGCTTGCGCCCCCACTTGTAGTAATAGGCGATCCCCAGGCCAATCAGCACCAGCACGGCCAGGGTGAGCTTGAAGTCGGAAAGCAGGGTTGAGAGGAAGATCCCGGCATAGGCGACCAGCAGCAGTGCGGGGGTGAAGGGGTAACCCCAGGTGCGGTAGGGGCGTTCGAGATGGGGGAGCTTTTTCCGCAGCACGTAGACCGCCGCGACGGTGAGCGAGTAGAAGATCAGCCCGGCAAGAATCACCGAGTCGGTCAGGCCGTCAAATGTGTCACGGGGACTGTTGGTCCAACCGTAAAAGGCGACCATGAGGATCACCGTCCAGATCGCCTGGATGACGATGGCATTGGCGGGGGTGCTGTAGGCTTCGTGGACCTGGCAGAGGGTGCGGGGAAGCAGGCCATCACGGGCCATCGCGAAATAGATGCGGGGGCCGGTGAGCATGTTTGAGTTCACCGCTCCAAACGTCGAGACCATCACCCCGAGGGCGGCAATCTTTGCCCCCGTCTCGCCAAACAGCTTGCGGAAGACATCCGAAGCGATCGCTTCGCTGATGGCCACCTCATCCATCGAAAGCGTGAGGTGATAACTGATGTTGGCCCCGACGTAGACGACAATCACAATCGCCATCCCGAGAGCGAGGCCACGGGGGAGGTTGCGCTGGGGCTCCTGGATTTCCTCGGCAACCGGGCCGATGTTGATCCAGCCATCGTACGGCCAGAGCACCGCCATCATCGCCGCCCCCACCGCCATCAGCCACGCACCGGAGAGGGGACTCGCCGGCGGGGTGAGTTCGGCACTCGTGGCGAGGTTCGCGCTGTCGACATGGCCGAGCAGGAAGGGGAGGAGGATGATCGCGGCCAGAAACCCGACCTTGCAGACGGCAGTGACGTTTTGCACCCAGGCTCCCTGGGTGGTGCTGACGTAGTTGATGGCCGAGAGGCCAAGAACAATCGCGATGGCGACGATCTCCTGAGCAGTGACACTCATGGGGATCACCTGGTTGAGATAAATGGCCGAGGCGCAGGCCAGCGCCCCGAGCGACCCGGTGCGGACGACCCAGAACTCGGTCCAGCCCCAGAGGAAGGCGGTGAGAGGCCCGTACGCCTCGCGCAGATAGACATACGGCCCCCCCGCCTTGGGGAGCATCGCGCACAATTCGGCCAAGGCCAGGGCACCACAGAGGGTGATGATCCCGACCGCCACCCAGATGCCGACGATCAGGGGGAAGTCATTCAGGGCCTTGGCCACCGAGCCGACTTTGCCCACAAAAATCCCCGACCCAATAATCGATCCCACCACCACCATCGTGGCATCGAAGAGCCCCAGGACGCGCGGAAGCTGGGTGGGGTCGGTGTCGGGAGAGTCAGGGGCAAAATTGGTCACACGCAGCTCCCGGGGTGGGGGAGGAAGAGGAAGAGCGTCTGTCCCGGGATGGTAGCCAGTCGCCGCCCGAGTCTCCATCACAGTCGCTGCGACAATGTGCCCCGGGCGGGGTTGGCACCTCCAAAAAACAACACCGGCCAGGAAATT
The DNA here is from genome assembly GCA_003508595.1 of Planctomycetaceae bacterium. Classification (GTDB taxonomy): domain Bacteria; phylum Planctomycetota; class Planctomycetia; order Planctomycetales; family Planctomycetaceae; genus UBA10511. Next base: position 33,650 of record DNUF01000209.1, on the reverse strand, counting down.
GCTTCCCTGGCCGGTGTGTGGTCTGTGTTGAGTGGCTCTGCGTTGCCCGGCGATTTCGGGCGAACGCCAGTTGACTCAGTTCAGAATCTTCGCGGTGTCGGCGATGACTGCGTCGACAGCCTTGGCGTCGAACTGTCCCTTGCCGAACGCGTGGGTCGACTTGACCTTGCCTTCGACCCACATCATGACGGTGACTTCGGCGTCCTTGGCGATCTTGTAGCCTTCGGGACCGGCGTCACCTTCGATGACGGTCAACGGGGTGTTCTTGATCTGGTCCTTCGAGGCCATCTCGGTCAGCTTGGGCTCGACCTTGTCCGGATCGCTGGTCAGCACGACCACGAACGCGGCCATCTTCTTGTCCTTGTTGTCGCCCACCTTGCCGTCGATCTTCTTGACCAGCGACTTGACGTTGTCATTGACGTCGCGGGTGAAGACGGTGACGGTGGGACGGGAACCGTAACGGCAACGGTAGCAGAGGGTCTCGCCCTTCGCGGGACCGGTGACGTCACGCACGTTGAACGCGGGGACGCTGGCCCCCTCCTTCAGACCCGATTCCACCTTGTCAGCCGCAATCAACGCTGCAGGCAGCACCAGGGCCGCCGCCACAACTCCGAGCAACTTACGCATCACCACGTTCTCCTTGAGAGACACCAGGGAAACCAGACTTGCGAATGATCCAAACTTTGGCCGCCGTGATGTGTCCAGAAAGGACTGCTCCCTCCTGTCGCGGCACCCAAAGTGTAGCCAACTCCCCCCCGCAAACAAGTTACAACCCCCATCGTCAGACCGCCACGGCCCCAGCCGTACCTCCCCTCCCCCCTCGCCGACCGTTTCCTCCGCCCCCCGTTTCTGCCAGACTTTCATGAGCAGGGGCCGCTGTGCTGGCCGCTTCCATTCCGCCGATCGAATCCTCCGTACGCCTTGCCGTCCCGGCGGGTTCTTTTTCCGGAGCCTTCTTCATGCAGCGTCCCCTGGGTCATACGGGATTCTCGCTCTTTCCCGTCGCCTTCGGCTGCGGACCTGTCTCGGGTCTGTTGACGGTCGATGCCAATGCCGCGCAACAGACGCTGCAGCGGGCCACCATCGCCCAGGCACTGGACCGGGGGATCGACTGGTTCGACACCGCCGCCGGCTACGGTGCGGGATGGTCGGAATCCAATCTCGGGCGGGTGCTGACCGAACTTGACCCCCGCCACAATGTTCGGGTCGCCACAAAAGTCCGGCTGACCCCCGATGATGCCGATGATTTTCCCGCCGCCATCGAGCGGTCGCTGCGCCAAAGCCTGGACCGGTTGCGACGTCCCCGCGTCACCCTGCTGCAACTGCACAATTCGATCACCCAAACTGCCGGGAGTCTCCCCACGTCGGTGGCCATCGACGATGTGCTTCGCCCCGGCGGAATACTCGACGGGCTCGAACGGGTTCGCCACAAGGGGCTGGTCGACCTCATCGGACTGACGGGACTGGGAGAACCGGAGGCACTGCAGTCGGCGATTGGCACCGGCCGGTTCCAGACAATCCAGTTGCCGATCAATCCCCTGCTGCTCGCCTGTCCGCCGACTCACGCCTCCCCGGTGGGCGAAGTGGCAGTTCAGTCGCTGGTGCCATTGTGTGCCGACCTCGGCATGGGGGTGTTTGGCATCCGGGTGTTTGCCGGGGGAGCCCTGCTGCTGGCTCCCCCCAGCCCCTACACCCACGTGACCAGGTTCTTCACACTCGAAAGTTACCAGCGTGATCTGGAGTGGGCCAAAACGTGGGGGGCGGGACGCCCTCCCGGAGTCAGCCTGCCGCAATTTACAATCGGGGCGGTCCTGCAACACCCCGGCGTTTCCGCCGCCATCGTGGGATTTGGGCAACCTGGAGAAGTCGGGGAAGCCGCTGGGGTCACCAGATTGCCGGGATTGGTGGTCACGAAATGATCAGTCGCGAATGGAACGCATGTTGCAGGTCATTTCCGGTGTGGGATATAATCTCCCCCGGTGGAAGACTGGGCTGCCTGGAGGCAGCTCCAGCTTCCCTGGCAACCAGGAGTGACTGACATGGAAGTTCGTGGTCTGGGATCGGTGTCGGGTGCGGCTCACGTGGGACGTGTTGCGGGGGCTTCTGCTCCGGCACAGTCGGCCCCCACCCAGTTTGTGGCACCGCAGGACGAGGTCGAAATCTCTTCGGCTGCCCGCATGTTGGATGCCGCGAATCGGACAGGTGGCGTCCGGGAACAACGGCTGGAACAGATCAAGGCGGCGATCGCTGCCGGGACCTATGACACTCCCGAGAAAATGAGCATTGCCGTCGAACGGATGCTGGCCGGTCTCGCCCAGGAAGTTGCGGGGTCGTAACGGCTGCCGTCTGTCGGCCGAGTGAAAGAGCGGCCTGAATCGGGCCGCGTGAGTGGGCCGAGAGCGTCGGCAAGGGGAACAACGTGAGTGATTTGGCCGCAATTGCGGTAGCCGTCAGCCCGGCCGACAAGTTCCGCGAATACCTCGTGACCCGGGGGATGCGACTGACCCGCGAGCGGGAGGCGGTCGTGGCCGAGGTCTTCGCGCACCACGAGCATTTCGACAGCGATCAGCTGGTGGAACGCCTGGCGGGTCAGAAAGAGGGAAAACGGGTCAGCCGGGCCACGGTCTACCGCACCCTCAACGAAATGGTCGAAGCGGGCCTGCTGCGCAAGGTGGCCCGCACGCAGAACCGCGACGTGTATGAGCACGACTACGGATACCCCCGGCACGACCACCTCATCTGCAGCAAGTGCGGCTCACTGACCGAATTTGAAAACGCCGCGCTGGCTGGCATTCTTGAACAGGTGGCGCGAGACCTGGGCTTCCGGGTGACCGGACACCGGCTCGAGGTCTACGGGCTGTGTGCCGACTGCAGCAAGCCCCCCCGCACCCGCCAGCGCAAGCTCGACATGATCTGAGTTGCGGTTGCGGGTCTCTCCGGCAAACCGGCTCCTCCGCCCGCAGGTCGTCAATCCGACCGAGCCCCTCAGATCCCAGTCGTTTTTTCCTGAGAATTCCCAGCAGCGTATCTCGTCACCTGCGCGAGCCAGATTCCCGCCTTGGTCAGGCCTGTTCCCAGAGATCGATCTGCTCGCGGATCGTTGCGTAGGGAATCGCGATTTCGGCCAATGCCCGGGGATTCGATTCGTACGGGACCGGAGCGTGCAGGTCCCCCTCGACGATCTGGACTTCTTCTCCCAGTTCCTGCATCCAGGGCTGGATGTCGGTCGGTGAACCCGACGAGGTGGAGAGGTATTCCTCGGCCAGCACCTCCAGCCGGGTGAAACTCTCCGGCTTCGCTCCCGAACGGATCTCGACCATCGCCGGTCGAACGAGAGCCAGAATGGAGTCGAGGACCAGCGGCTTGATGAACTTCTCGTTGAGGCGATCGGTGACACTGGGCAGCCGCATCCCGTGCACCTTTTCCAGCCGCTTGAGCTTCGTGAGAAAGCTGCGGGCCATCGGGCCGGTCTTGCGTCCGAGATATTTCTGCCATTCGGCGGCGAGGCTGGCCCGCCCGGTCCGGGCCAGCACATCGTGGGCAATCTGGATGGGGGCGAGGTTCCAGTCCTGCCGGTCGTAGTCCGCCTCCAGTCGCTCGAAATCGAGCAGGCAATGCAACTGCTCGCCGTAGTCGGAGTGGGTGGTGGTCGAGTTGTATTCGAGGAACCGGTCAAATTTCTCGACCACCGACCGCAGGATGATTTCCAGCGTGTCGGCAGCCGACTCGCGGGACATCACGTAATCGATGTCGTTGAGCAGCCGGATCGGGTGCAGCGGGTCCGCGTTTTCTTCGAGGTAGTCGAGATACGCAGCGGCCCCGCGCTGCACGATTCCGCGCAGGTTGCCGATCGA
>DNUF01000209.1:432-29515 GCA_003508595.1 Planctomycetaceae bacterium | reverse complement strand
TGACGATCATTCATCGCCTCAATCGTGCTCAGGCGCATGGTGGAGCTGTGCTTCAGCCAGAGCCGCATCGAGAGTTCGGTGATGCCGTGAAACAGTTCCAGCGTCTTCTTGTCGGTGTTGTCGGGGCGGCGCCAGGCACGGGCCGCGTCGAGCACCACCTCGAGTGAACTCTGAACCGACGTCTCCAGCAGGCGATCGAACTCGGTGATCGACATGCCCTGGGGAGGATTGGCCCGCTCCATGTTGTAGGCGGTGCGCAGCACCTGCCACCCCTCACGAAACAGACCCAGTTGCGGCAGACGCCGCAGCAAGAGCCGCAAGAGTCCCTGCAGGTTGCGGGCAGCCAGGATCTCGCGCACCTTGCCACCGCGATCGAGGGGGACGTACAGCAGGGGCAATCGCGAAAGCTGCTTCAGCAGCGGGGCCAACTGCGCCTGAACCGCCTCGGGAGACTTGGCCTCCAGCGCCTGCATCAGCCGCTGCACCCGCTCTTCGAGACCCGTGCCTGCCGGCGGGACCTGGTGATCTTCTGTCGGGTCGCGCAGCAGTGTCCTCAGCAAGCGGCCGTTTTCCTGCAGTCCCACCACGATGCCGATGGAGTTGTTCAGCACGCTGAACTTCAGATGCAGCTCGCGGTCGAATTCCGAGAGCGAGTCGGGATCTCCCCCGGGGACCTGCGGCTGCCACTCGTTCAGCCGTTCGACCAGGGCCACGAGCCCGCGGATCAGCTCTTCGTTCCGCTCCACCCACTGCTTGACGTCGGCCCGGCGGGCTTCGATCTGGTCGGGATGATTCTTGAGCCCCCACTCTGCCGCCAGTCGCCAGCCGTTCGACAGGGCGATCAGGAAACGCAGCCGCTGTTCGAGCGGCCCGGCCAGCTGGTCCAGATCGGTGTCGATATGCGAGGACGATTCGTCGAGCGTGTCTCCCTGGTGCCCGTCATTGGCACTGTCGCGGAAGACGACGTTGTCGTACGCCGCCTCAAACAGCGGGTTTTCTTCATCCTCGGGTTCGTCGGGCAGTTCAAACGGATCGAACGGTGCGGCAGGCTCCTGGAGCGACCGCCGCTCTTCCGGCGGCAGGCCCCCCGCCAGCTTGAGGCTGACGGGCCCCTCCCCCAGCAGGCGCGGCGGCTGCGTCCATTCCCCGCCATTGACCTCGACCCGCTCGAAGAAGGTTCGCAGGCGGTCCCAGTTGCGGGGGTCGGTCGGCGGGCCTCCCGCCTCCTGGTACGTCACCATGCGAACCCAGCTCTGCAACAGGGGCCAGTAGGCATAGACCCCGGCCTCGAGCGGGACCGTCTCGCCCTGGCTGAGCCACTGGATCAGCAGGTTCATCGAGGCGACGACATCCCGTTTCCGCAGCAGCAGTTCGATGACCGTGGCACAGGCGCGGGCCGAATCGAGAGTCTCGACATGCCGCTTCCAGAAGGCGAGATCCCCCGCCCCCTCCCCAGCCGCCCGCCAGGCGAGCAGCACTTCCCCCACCCGCCGGGCCGACTCGCACGAGATCTCCCCCAACACGGGTTGCAGATCGGCCACCGCCGTCGAGGCAAACTGGTCCCACCAGGCGGCCAGGGTGTGGAAGCGACGGTGCAGATCGGCGACCAGTTCGGCCTGACCCGCCGCGGCCGCCTCGCATTCCACCCGGCTGAAGGCGTTGAAGACCTGGTCCATCAGGGCGAGCAGCCGGTCGATCCGCGGATCGGGCACCGCATCTTCGCGCGAGGCAAACAGGGGAAAATGCCCCTGGAAACCGAGGATGTTCCAGGGATCCACAAGGGCCCCGCAGTCGATGCCCCGATGCAGCAGGTCGAGCGCCGCATCGAGACAGGCCGACGCCTCGCGCGTCTGCTGCTGGTCGACACACAGGATCGCCTGCGTCAACTGCAGCTGGATCTCGGTCTCAAAGCGCGTCGACGCGGCGGGAATGATCCGCGCCTGCCGCCGAGCCGCCGCCCCATACCCCATCCGGGCATAGAGCCACGCCAGTTGCGACCGCTGCAACTGCTGGCACCCATAATTGGCCAGGTAGAGGTTGAGGTGCTGGCGGATCTTGCCAAACGGCTGCTGCACCACCTGCGCTTCGCGTTTCAGGCGCTCGGCATGCTTTCCCGTCATCGACTGCAGCAGCATCTGGTAAAACGCATCGCGCTGCCGGGCGACCCGGGGTAGGAGGTTGGTCAGGCTGATGCTCGAATCGTGTGTATCGGGTCCCGCACCGCTGATCGACGAGGCCATCAGCATGGTCCCCGCAAGCACGGCCGCAGCCTCACTGAGCCGTTCGTCTTCCGGCAGATCGCCCGCCTGGTGCATCCAGCTGAGCAGCGCGTCGAGAATCACACACCGCACCACAAATCGCCGGTATCGCCCCGACACATCCATCAGGTGCGGGTCCCACTCGCCGAATGTGTAGTTCGTGCGGCGGTAAACCGGGTGCGAGTTGTCGTACGCCCGCAGGTCGAGCGCCAACTCGTCCATCAGGTTGAGGTCGAAATAGGCACCGGCAAGCACAGCCGCGGGCATCGACCGCAAGATCTCCAGTGCCCGGGCGACCACCGGCTCGTAACGTCCATGCGCCACCCCCACCTGCCGCAGATACAGCGGAATCGGGCGGTGCCGTTCGTGCGAATACGGTTGCATCTTGCGGCGATTCTCAAGCACCGCGACCGGGCGATGCCCCAGGTAGTCGTTCAACTGGTGCAGCGTGCCGGAAACAATGCGGTCTTTCTCGTCCCAGGGACCTCCCTGCGCCAGGGCCGCCTCGAAGACCCGCGCCACGAAGAAGGGTTCGTAGAAAAACCCGGGATCGACATGTGCCAGCAGGTCGGAATGGAACGAGCGATAGGCCGGAATCAACTGGTCAAACACCAGTTCGATCACTCCCCGGGCCTGGGTGACGTCGGCAAACGCCCCCCCTTCGGTCGACAGAATCCGCAGGCGATTGAGCAGCAGGTCCCGCAGGGCCGCCCCCGCCGCCTCCTGCTGCAGCAACGGAGCAAACCGGTTCAGACGGCCCTGGAACTTCGCGTCGGGCTGACCGTTCGAAAAGTTGAGATACCCCAGCATCTCGCGCAGGGCGGCATCGTCCTCAGCCGAGGGAATAAACGAGGTGGGGAAGGCCGGTGAATCCATCGTGCTCTGATGCTGTCTCTGAGAAGGTTCCGTTGTTCGAATGGTAGTCGCTGGCGGATCGATTGGCGAATGCATCGCCCCCTCACCAGGCGACCACGCAAACCCCGAAAAAAATCGGGTACTGCGTCTCCCGGAACAATCCCGGAACAATGATTGGAAACTCACCGATCACAATCGGACCGGGACGGGTTCTGTCCCCTCCCGGGACACCAGCCAACCTCTCCCGTGTCTCAATCGTTGGTCCCGGAATCTGTCAACGGCCGGACTCCGGGGCACGGGAATCACGCCCCCCCTGCGGATGCCCCGGTGCGGCTCCTGGTCGCGAGTCTGGCCCGGCGGCTGGTAACGAAGTTGGTCCGGATGTCTGCCCGGGGAACCGCCCGAGGGGGTTGACGGCAGGCGCCCCCGGGAGACTCCCCCTGGCCGGTGCTGCGGGGTTCGCCGGGAGAGGTGGCAGGGTTGACGCTCGGGGAACTGTCCCCATCGTGCGGGATTGGCTTGGATCGGCCATGGGCGAACGCGGACGCCCCGGTCCAGTCAGGTCGGCCACATTGTCGGAGGGGAGGCGGGTCGGAGGCTGCCGCAATCGCTGCAGCCACAACACCCCGCCCCAGCCGACACAGCCGGTCGCAGCCGTGGCCAGCAACGCAATCCAACCCCACCCCTCCAGGGGAGCGGGCGCAGGTTTTTCTTCGCCCGGCAAGACCCTGGGATTGGAACGGGCGGCGGCGACGTTCACCTCCTGCCAGTGTGCATCGCGGCGCTGCTGCTCGGCCTCCTGCCGGCGCGTCGCCGCCACCATCTGCACACCCGCCATCACAAACAAGAGCACCCCCGCCAACACCCACACCAGCGAATTCCGTCGCAGATCGGTCATCACCATGTTCCTTCTTCGAAACTCCCACACCCGGCAAAGCCGACACCATCCAGCAGACAAGCACCCGTTCGAAAGGGTTCAGTTGAGGCAGGCCTCGGATTCCGCCGCACGCCCCGTCCAAACGGTTCCGCTTGACCATGTCGACCGATGCCCCCTAGGCTCGCGACCAGACGGCCCGGAACTGTGCCGACGGCCCTCACTTCACACGCGACCGCACAGCTCTTTTCGGGAACGACATGATCTTCGCGACCCCGTCACCATTCCGCCAGTTCCCCAACCACTCACCCGGCTACCCCCCCGGCCGGGTCTCGACCGTCGTTCTGGGACTGGCCTGGCTGGTCCTCGCGGGAACCCCCGCCATGGGACAACGGACCCTTCCCGGCCGGCCCGCCGCGCCGGCTCGGGTCGTTCCTCCCCCCCAGGCCGTCACCCCCCAGGCCGTCACCACACAGCCAGCCCCGGCGGTGGCGGTCCCGGGACGCAGCCGTCGGTTTCGGATCGAGGTCTTCACAAAGGCCGACTGTCAGCAGTGCGCCGCCGCACTGAAGTTCCTCGAGCAGCTGCAGACCCGCCGCAAGGACCTGCTCGTCACCGTCACCCCGGTCGATACCGACAACGAACAACTCAAGCGGTACTACGCCCTCTGCCAGCAGCAAAGGGTGGCCAAGCCGGGATTGCCCGGGGTGCTGCTGTGCGACCAGTTGCTGATCGGCTATCGCGATGATCAAACGACGGGCCGGCAGGTGGAAGAACTGCTGACCATCGAGGTCTTCTCGCAGGATGGCTGTCCGCACTGTGCGTCGGCCCGGCGTTTCCTCGATGGCTGGCAGGCACGCACTCCGGGCTTGCCAATCGTCTACCGCAACCTGTCACGCGAGGTCGGCCAACTCGAACGGATGCGCGAGATCGCCCACCGGCACAACGTCGCCAGCCCCAACGTGCCATTCTTCTCGCTGTTCGGCAAGATCCAGGTCGGCTACGACCGGCCCGAGACCACCGGTCGACAGTTGCAGGACCTCGTCGAAAAGTACTACCCGCTCGAACCCGATCCGCAGCCGGCGACCACACCGGCGACCACACCCGTTACACCACCCCCAGCCACTTCCCCCACGGCCCCCGCCCCGACTGCCCCAGCGGCAACCACTGAGGGCGCCGCGCCCCCGGGCGGTGCGGAACCAGCGGCCAACCCTCCCGGACCGGCAACCTCACCCCCCTCCGCCACCCCGCCTGCGACACCAAGTCCGCAGTCACAGACGCGACAGATCCCCGCGTGTGCCGCAGGCCAGCGATCGCGCCACCAGGCGCTCCTCGGCGAGTCTGTCGGGCCGCCTGGTCGCGTGACCGATTCCGTCGGTTGGGGACCCGTCTGGCGTGTGGCGATCTGGCTCGCGCAGTCTGGCCAATCGACAGACGACGCCTCTGCCCCAGAGCAGCCTGTGGCACCCGCCGAAGTCGAACCCGAATCGCTCCCCGCGCTCGATGAGTGGGTCCCCGACACCGACACCGCGACGGCCAACAGCCGGGATGGACCGGTGGGCGAGGCTCCCCCCGATACGATTGCATTGCGGGGGCTTGGTTCGATCAGCGTTTCCCGGCTCGGATTGCCGTTGTTCACCGTGCTGGTGGGCCTGGTCGATGGCTTCAACCCGTGTGCGATGTGGGTGCTGATTTTCCTGCTGTCGGTTTTGGTGGGGTTGAACGACCGGCTGAAGATGGCCTTGATTGCCGGTGTGTTTGTGCTGGTCAGCGGCCTCGCCTATTTCGCCTTCATGGCAGCCTGGCTGACAATCTTCCAGTTGATTGGCCTGGTCCGCTGGGCCCAGGTGCTCCTGGGACTTCTGGCCCTGACAATGGGGGCCATTCACATCAAGGATTTCTTCGCTTTCAAAAAAGGGGTCACCCTCTCGATTCCCGAGGGAGCCAAGCCCGGCCTGTACGACCGGATCCGCAGGGTGGTGTCGGCTCCCTCCCTGGGAGCCGCCCTTGCGGGGGCGATCGTGCTGGCCGTGCTGGTGAACATCATCGAGTTGCTCTGCACGGCCGGGCTCCCCGCCCTCTACACGCAGATACTCACCTATCGCCAATACCCGGCGTGGAAGAACTACGCCTACCTCGGCCTGTACAACCTCGCCTACATGGCCGACGACTCGCTGATGGTTGCGGTGGCCGTCAGCTCCCTGTCACGCCGTCGGCTGCAGGAACGGGAAGGCCGCTGGCTGAAACTGCTCAGCGGACTGGTGGTCGTTGGCCTGGGCCTGCTGCTCTTGTTCAAACCCGAATGGCTGGTCTGACAATCGCGATCGGCCAATCGCGATCGACACGTCGACAGCGCACCGAGCGTGAGGTCCGGGACTGTGAAGGAATGGAGCAAGGTCCCGGGTTTGTTTCGGCGTCTCAATCCTGAACGCGACTGACTGCATCACACTCAGACGTCGATGACAATTTTCCCGAAGTGCGAGCCCGAGGCCAGCCAGGCGTAGGCGGCGGGGGCCTCTTCGAAGCGGAAGGTCTTGTCGATCACCGGGCGGATTTGCCGCACTTCGAGGAACTTGTTCATCTCCTCGAAGTCGGTTCGCGAGCCGACGTAGATGCCTGAGATGTTGGCGTTCCGCCCGACCAGCGAGAACAGGCTGCTCTGCGGGGGGCCGAATCCGGTCAGCACGCCAATCAGCGCGATGTGTCCCCCGGGAGCGACGCACATCAGCGATTTCCCCAGTGTGCCCGGTCCTCCGACCTCGAGAATGTGGTCGATCCCCTTCTGCCCGCTCAATTTCCAGATCTCGCGGTCCCAGTCGGGAAACTGCTTGTAGTTGACCGTCTGAACCGCCCCCAGCGACCGGCAGCGCTCGAGCTTGGAATCGCTCTTGCTGATCACAAACACCGGGCACCCGAGCGCCACGGCAAACTGCAGTGCGAACACAGACACCCCACCCGTCCCCAGCACCAGCACCGACTCGGCCGACTTGAGCCCCCCCCGATTCATCAGGGCGTACCACGCGGTGAGTGCCGCACACGGAAGGCAGGCCGCCTCCTGGTAGGAGAGATGCGAGGGAATGGCGACGACCCCATCGGCCGACAGGTCGGCATACTCGGTGAGCATGCCGTCGATCGTGCCTCCCAGGTCCTGCTGATGATGCCGCATGTCGAACCGGCCGCAGGTCCACGACTGGAAGAAGCACCCGGCCACGCGGTCGCCCACTTTGACACGGGTCACTCCCGGCCCCACGGCCACGACCTCCCCCGCCCCATCGGAGAGGGGAATGCGGCCCGAGACTTCACGACCGGCGAGCTTGTTGAGATTGATGTGATCGCGGTAGTTCAGCGAAGCGGCCCGCACCCGGACCAGCACCCGACCTGCCGCCGGGGTGGGAACGGTGCGTTGCACCAGTTCGAGCCGATAGGCCTGCTCCGCAGAAGCCAGTTGCCAGCAGCGCATCAAGTCGGCCATGAAACAACACCGGTGTGGGAAAGGGTGAGAGACGCCAGGAACTTCGAACCACGCCGGCGAAACTGCCGGGGCAGGCATCGTCGACGATGCCCCGACGGACTGCAACCGCACCCGGCGATTTGTGTGGTAACGGTCCGTGGCCACAGACTTTGAGTCTGTGTGCTCCCCCCCGCCTCGCCATCACGCACCAGCAAACTCGACCGGGGACCAACTGATTCCGTACGCTTTCAAGCCCACCGCCGGCGAATGACCTGTGACGGGGCGGCGTCCAATGACATCGACTCGGAGAGTCGATCGACTTTCCCCAACGTGGCCACAGACTTTTAGTCTGTGTGCTCCCCCTCCATCGCCATCAGGCAGCAGCAAACCCGACCAGGGACCAACTCATTCCGCACGCCTTCAGGCCCACCGCCGGCCAATGACCTGTGTCGAGGCGGCGTCCAATGACATCGACTCGGAGAGTCGATCGACTTTCCCCAACGTGGCCACAGACTTTTAGTCTGTGTGCTCCCCCCTCCATCGCCATCAGGCAGCAGCAAACCCGACCGGGGACCAACTCATTTCGCACGCCTTCAGGCCCACCGCCGGCCAGTGACCTGTGTCGAGGCGGCGTCCAATGACATCGACTCGGAGAGTTGATCGACTTTCCCCAACGTGGCCACAGACTTTTAGTCTGTGTGCTCCCCCCCGCCATCGCCATCACGCAGCAGTAAACCCCACCAGGGACCAACTCATTCCGCACGCTTTCAGGCCCACCGCCGGCCAATGACTTGTGTCAGAGCGGCGTCCAATGACATCGACTCGGAGAGTCGATCGACTTTCCCCAACGTGGCCACAGACTTTTAGTCTGTGTGCTCCCCCCCGCCAACGCCATCACGCAGCAGCAAACTCGACCAGGGACCAACCCATTCCGCACGCTTTCAGGACCACCGCCGGCCAATGACCTGTGTCGAGGCGGCGTCCAATGACATCGACTCGGAGAGTCGATCGACTTTTCTTCCCGATCCGACATCGCCCTTGCCGTCAGATCGATTCATACAGGCTGTCGCGTCCCAGGTGGGGGACCAGCAAGCGAACCAACGGCTCCAGCGGCTGGGTCAGGCCCATGGGCAGCCACCCCTCATTCAGACCTTTGCAAGACCAGCGCTCCGCCGCAAATGTGCGCTGCTCTGGATTGAGAAGCCGAAACCGCAATTCCGGCTGCAACGGTCCAATGAGGGTGGAAAACAGAGCCTCCCGTTTGGCAGGAGTGATCGTCAGAAAACCCGACAGGCCGGGCAGCAGATCATCCGAAGGTGGGCTGGAGTAATAAAGGACCATCGCATTCGGCTCAGCGAGTACCCGGATCTGGAGGGGGCGGTGATGTGCCAGGCAACAGGTGCGGACCAGTTCCAACTCTTCAGAGGTGATGAGCGTGGACTGAACCTTGCGCAAAAACGGCTGAGCCGATTGCGGCCGTTCATACACCTCAAACCCATCAGGCAGCGTCTCGGCCATTTTCGCACCGGGCTTCTTGGTGAAACTGTAGGTCGGCTTCCCCGCTGGGGAGGTCGCCTCGTTGAGATAGTAGGTGACTCCCCAGTGGTTGACGTAGGTGAAGGGCATGACGGTCGACGCAGAATGAGGCGGGGCGGAACGAGAAGAGTTCACAACAGCCCTCGAGGACTCTGTTTCGACGAAAAATAGCGGGAACTGGGCGAGAGTGGTAATCACGAGGGTCGACGGCCGTGCTCTGTGATTCTTTGGGGGAAGTCACCGTCATGTGCCAGGCCGTGACGACGGCGACACATCCCATCCCGAGCACGGATTGAACGAACCAAGTCGGGCGGCACAGGCAGCAACGAAATCCGCCGCCGCACAACTCGCATGGGCGACCAGAAAACGCCCAGAAGGCAGACTGAACATTTGTGGCAGCGCTCTGGGCACGGTTTTCGAACGGCCCTTTCCTGCGGCCGTTTCGGCGGGGCTGCCAGCGGCCCGCCTGGCTACCGCCCTGGCGGGGCCGTGGCTGCCCGCCTTTACTGGCTGGTACTGGAGGTCACGATTTCTGAACTCGGACGAGGCGGAACCCCAGGTAGTAGCCCTGGTTGCCCACGCCGTCCCGGTCCCGGAACGCGCACCGCACGTTGCGGGCGAGGCTGCCCCAGCCGCCGCCGCGAACGACCCGCGACTCGCCCGTGGGTACGTCGAATACTTCGGGCGAACCGGCCAGATCGTTACGACACCATTCCCACACGTTGCCAGCCAAATCACAGATTCCGTCCGGTGTGGATCCGCTGGGAAAGATGCCCGGCGGTGTGGGGTGACCGATCTCCCCCTGGAAATTCAGTTTTTCCGAGTCGGGTCGATGACCGCCCCAGGGATAGCGGCGACTCGCCTGGCCACGGGCGGCCGCCTCCCATTGTACTTCCGTCGGGAGCGCGTGTTCGGCCCAGGCGCAAAAAGCCATGGTGACATGCCAGGAGACGTACACCACGGGCCGGGCGGGATAGCGCAATTGCTCCTCCCAGTTTTCGGGGGCGGTGCCGTATTGTCCATAACCTCCCGCCCCCCAGTACTTCCGCTGCGAATAGCCTCCATCATCGAGAAACTCCTCGAATTCGCCGACGGTGACGGGATCACGGGCGATCTGGAACGGCGGCAACGTGACTTGGCGCGGAGTCAACTCCCAGTCATAGCGCTCGGGGTCATACAGCGCATGGTTTTTGTCGGGGCTGGAACCGATCGAATAGGCCCCCCCTGGAATCGCAATCCAGTACTCGTCCGACGTGCGCGGGGCCCGCGCCCGACGGACCTGACCGAGGGCATCGGCTGCTTCGATGCGAACTTTCACCGCCACCTGAGACGCCCGGGCGGGGTCAAAAATCCCCTCGACGTCGTCCCGAAGCGTCGCGTAGCGCCCCCCGGGAGCGGGGTGTTGTGGTTTCACCAGATCACGCAGCATCTCACCGATCAGGCCGACGCAACGGGCGGCAGTCGGCAGAGGAGGGTTCGCCCCCAACTGATTGATGATCGAGTTGAAGAGATTGTTGACCTTGGCGGTTCCCTGCGCACGCAATACCCCGCCCAGTAACCGCATCACCTCGCGCCACTCGGGCTGATAGATGCTTTCTGGCTCGTCAAACAACACTTTGACCTGCTCGGCCTCGAGTTGGGCCGCAATGCCGCGCGCGGCGAGAAATTCCTGGAAACTGCGGTGCCAAAATTCCAGCCGCCCCTGCCGTTCGACCACAATGCCGCCGTCCAATTGCTCCTGCCGTAGGAACTCTTCCGCTTTGCTGGTCGAGAGATCTCCCCCGGGAGCGGGAAAGTGGCGGCGGACCATCTCGGCCGCCTCGCGTAGAGTGACCCCCTTTTGCATCCCGCGCGTGTCGGTCTGCATTCCCAGGGCCAGATCCTGGAAGACTGGCAATGCCGAGGGCAAGTCAGGTGTGCGCTCTTCGCGCTGCGCACTGCGTGCCTGATCCAGCCAGTGCAGAATGCTCGCATACAACTCGGCCCGCTGCTCGGGCATCCGTCTCTCGTTCCAATGCACCACCGCCAGCGCGGTCAGCATCACGGGGTTGCGGGCCATCCGCCGGATCTCCGGCCGGGCATTCAAGTCGGCCAACAGTTCGGCCAGATGCCCGCCGGCGCGCTCGGGACTTTCGGTGTGCAGGGCGGCACACCACTTGCCCAGAAAGGTCCGAATCGCCCCGTCATCCAATGGATTGACCCGCGCGATTTCAAAGCCTTTGAGATCAATCGTGCCGGTCATCTCCAACGGCCGACTGGTTATGACGATTCGTACGCCCGGATAACTGCGTCGTGCGATGTCCGAAAATGACGAGATGATTTTCTGAACGCGGACGCGCAGCTTCTCGTTGGGGGCTTCGTCAAGTCCGTCCAACAGCAGCAGCGTGCCGGGTGCTTCGGTCGCTCTGAGCCAGCGCTGAAAATCTTCCAGCGTCAGCCTCCAGTCAAACTCGGTGGCCAACTTCGCCAGGTACTGTTCCAGCCACGCCGGAGACTCGGGATCCGGCCGGCCGGGAGCCTTGAATTCCTGTTGCAGAAATACGCAGAAGCTGGAGATATTGATGAGTAAGGGCAACGGTTGCGCGGCAGGTGACATCTCGGTCGAGCCCGGTCGCAACGAAAAGGTCGCAGCCGCCTCGCAGGCAATCATATGCAGGAATGTGGACTTTCCTGAGCCAGGGTCGCCCATCACCAACAACCGAGAGTGCATCAAGGCCCGTTTCAGATCCACGGGCTGCGACGTCGCGTCCCTGTCGAGTGGCCCCTCCTTCGAAACGCGACTGCGCCCACTGGGTGTTTTCCGGGAAGCTTCCGTGGCGCGCTCTGAAACAGGGGCGGTGTAGGTGAGCGTGATATAGAGCTCGTTGATCGGGAATGTTTTTGCTTTCGGATTGCGTGTCTGGATGCCTTTGATATCGATGTGTCCGTATTTGGTATTGAGGTCGTCGAGATAGAACGTGGGATCGCCCAAGAGACTTCCTCCCCGGCCGGTCGGCTGTATTCCATGTGTGGTACGCAGGGTCTCGGCAAGTCTCTCGATGTCGCGTTTGAGTGCCTCATAGCGAAACTCAGCTGCTTCGAATTCAGCGAGTTTGACAATGGATTCTGGCAAATCGTCGGCAGCGGGAAACTGGGCGTCTTGGTCAGACCGAATCGGTATGAGAATCTTCCCGTTCCCGAGAGCGAATTGGAGTTCCGTACGCACCCAATCTTGAGGGAGGTCGATCCGACGACGTCCCCCTTTTCCCTGCAGCGTCAGCCAAGACTTTCCAATCACCACAAAGACCACCTTCGAAGCGGCCAGCGCATCGCGAATTCGATCGGGCCAAATCGCCCCCTCTGAAATACTGCTCGTATCCAAAAAAACCGCATCTTCGCCGAAATGATGACTCAAGAGGGACGCCAACAGATTGGCGAACGCCTGGCTGTCATCACGTCGGTAGTTGATGAAGATTTGCGTTACTGCCACTGCCATCACTCCCCTCCCACGTTGCATTCCCGCCGGAACGATCCCACCGGGAACCCGTAGTGTGGAGCGGGGGTCATCGCGGTGCAAGCGACGGGGGCCGCGGGGTGAGCCGCGTTCCACATCCAATTGACACTCTTCGAGAGGGCGCCCGTCCTCCCCACCGCGAGGGTGATCCCGAGTCGCGCGGGACGCGGCCAGTGGCAGGCGGCGCGGAATCTGCCCGGCAGCGCTTCCACCATGAGGCTGACGCCTCACGCTCGCCTCCAGGCCTGACGGCCTGAGGTCATCAGGGGGCCCCGGGTGCGAATGTGGGCAAGGTTTGCCGGTTGAGGCGGCCGCGCCGCCTGTGGCGGTTGTATCGGGTCTCACGGCACGGTTCGAAAAACTTCAGTCCCCCGGCAGACTCTTCGCCATCCGCAACGGCAACGCGAGATAGGCTTTCCCTGTAACCAGTACAGAAAGTCCACACAGGCGGGAAATTCGGGGGGCGAACCCGAATTCATTTGGACGGAGCCCGTCCGACTTGAGAAAATCTCTCCGGGTCGGTGTGTTTTGTCAGTTCTCGCCCGGGATCGTGTGGCAGACTTGTTGACCCGAGCTTGACGTTTCACCAGGAGTTGCATCAATGAGACCCCATTCCCTGCTTGCGCTGGTCGTGGCCTGTCTGGGCCTGACCGGCGAAGCGCTTGCCAACGGTTACTGCGGTGGCGGGTGCTTCAGCTGCTGTCCTGCGACAGCCTGCCAGGCCCCCTGTGTCACGCGGTACCGAACCGAGCGAACCACCTGCTATCGCACGGTCAGTGAAGTTGTCTACGAACGGCAGGAACAGCAGTGTGCCCGCACGGTGTACGACACCGTCTGGGACGAGCAGCAGAACACCTGCTACCGCAATGTCTGCGTCCGCATGGAACGCGAGGTCCAGACCCAGGTGCAGCGGCCGGTCTACGAGACCGCCGAGCGTGAAGAACGCTACACCGTCAACCGGCCGGTCTGGGAGACCAGCTACCGCGACTGCAGCTACACGGTGCGTCGCCCGGTCTGGGAAACTTCCACCCGCGAATGCCGTCGCATGGTCAATCGCCCGGTGTACGAGACCAGCGAACGGGAAGTTCGCCGCATGGTCCGTCGCCCGGTGACCGAAGTGGTGCAGCAGGAGCGCTGCCGCACGGTCATGCGGCCGGTCACCACCTGCCGCACGGTGCAGCAGGACTGCGGCCGCTGGACGATGCAGAAGACCTGCCGTCCCGGTCCGTCGATGCCCCGCATGGTGTGCGATCCGTGCTGCGGCTGGCGGGTCGCGATGGTCCCCGGTCCCCCGGTGGCGACCTACCGTCCTGTCTATGAACCCAACATTGTCGAGAAGCAGGTTTCCAGCACCACCTGGCAGGCGGAAGTGGTCCGTGAGTCAGTCCCGGTTCAGGTGTGCCGGATGGTGACCGAAGAACAAGTCACCCGCGTCCCGGTCCGCACCTGCCGCATCGTGCAGGAAGAAGTCGTCGATTCGGTTCCCGTTCGGACTTGCCGGTGGGTCGACGAAGTCGTTCCCCGCCAGGTTCCCGTTCGGACCTGTCGGATGGTTCAGGAAGAATGTGTCCGCAAGATTCCGGTCCGGACCTGCCGCATGGTCTGCGAGACGGTGACCCGCAAGGTCCCCTATTACGAGACTCATCAGGAACCGTACACCGTGACCCGCCGTGTGGCCCGCAAGGTGGCCCGACAGGTTCCCTATACGGTTTGCCGCATGGTTCCCCGTGTGGTCGAACGGCAGATTCCCTACGAAACCTGCCGGCTGGTCCCCGAGACCATCTGCCAGGGAGGTTGTGAAGAGGGTGGCTGCGGTCCTGGTGGATGCCAGCCCGCTGCCGGCCGGGTTGGCCCCCAGTCGCAGGAACTGCAGCCCGAACCGGCTGCCACCCAGCCCCAGGGAACCAATCGCCTCAGCTCGCCCGAAGCGGAACCGGTGGCGGAGCCCGCCATCCGCCTGAAGTCGGCCTGAACTCGAGCTGTCCTGCGGATTGTTGTGGTTTCCAGAGAGCCACGGCAGCCCGAGCGTCACAGCACAGAAACGCAACAACCCCACCGGAAGTTCTTCCGGTGGGGTTGTTGGCATTTGGTCGCGTCGCCCGTTGCGGCGACTACCTGTGGTTGGCGACTACTTGTTGTTGATCGTCACACCGGGGAAGTCATCGGTGCGGAACGGAGTCAGCGGCAGGCCAGCCCCGTTGAACATGTTGACGATCGGGTTGTTGGCCCACCCGTACCGGACCGCGATCGGATTGGGGACCTCGGTGGCCGAGACTTCAATCTGACTGTCCGGCCGGACCGTGGCGTTGGCGTAGACCCACTTCTTGTCTTCACCACAGATCGCGAAGCCGCGGGGCTGCGGGACGTCGAACGGACGCCATCCCCCGTCAACATAGTCGAACGACAGGATGATCTTGTTGCCTTCCTTCGTCATCGACTTGTACTGGGGGCTGTGGAAGGGGATGTTCACCCCGTAATCCTTCGCGAGGGCCCAGCGGGCGAGGCGACGCCCGACGTCAAACTTGTTCTTGGGATGGATGTCTTTCCCTTCGCCGATGTCGATGATCACCGCTTCCCCCGTCTTGGGGAGCCGTGACATGGTCATGGTCTGGGCTTCGCGCAGCTCGGCCCAGTCGCTTTCGCCGGGGCCGGCCGGTTCATTGGTGAAGTCGGCCAACTGGACCCAGTAAAACGGGAAGTCCCCCTGGCCCCATTCATCGCGCCAGTTCTTGATCATCAAGGGGAAGAGGTCGCGGTACTGGTAGGCCCGGCTGGCATTCGATTCCCCCTGGTACCAGATGGCGCCGCGGATGCCATAGCCCAGGTGCGACTTGAGCACACCGTTGTAAATGTTGGCGGGACGGGCGTTGCCGCCGAGCGGTCCCTGCAGGCCAGCCAATTGCTTCTTCTGGTCTTCCGTCAGGTCATTTCCCTTGGCCTTGAGGTCGGCAAAGGTCTGTTCCATGCCAATCCAGCGGTCCATCAGCGGCTTGTACTTCTCGTCAGCCGCGAGGGTGTTGCGATTGATCCACGATTCGCACGACGAGCCCCCCCAGGCGTTGTTGATCATCCCCACGGGGACGTCGAGCGTCTGGTGCAGCTGGCGGGCGAAGAAGTAGCCCACGGCCGACCAGTTGCCGATCGTCTCGGGGGTGCAGACCTGCCATTGCCGGTCGGGGTGCGACCAGATCGGATCCTGGGTGCCGATCTGCGGGAAGTTGATCATGCGAATGCGGGGGAACTTGGCCGCCAACCGTTCCAGGTCCGGATCATTCGAGGCGTTGATCGACCACTGCATGTTGGACTGCCCGGAGCAGATCCAGACTTCGCCCACGAGCACATCGTCAAACTTGATGTTGTTGACCGTGAGGGTGTGCGGACCGCCAACCGGCAGCGGGTCGAGCATCACCGACCAGGTTCCGTCAGCCGCCGCCGTCGCCTCGTGGTTCTGGCTGCCGATCGAGACCTTCACCTTCTCGCCCGCGTCAGCCTTCCCCCACACCTTGTTCTTCTGCCCCTGCTGCAGAACCATGTGGTTGCCGAAAATGTTCGGCAGCTTGACCTCGGCCTGAGCGGTAGCCGGAACCGCAGACAACACACCCGCCAGCAACAGTGCCGGGGTGCCCAGGACACGCCAGATTGAACGACTCATGAAGCAGACTCCCTCGTTGGAGTAGAGAAACAAGTCACCCGGGAGAGGACTCCGGCCATGCCGATACGACCCCGCCCAACCTCCGGCCCATTCCCCCCCGGGGACCGGTTGTGCGGAGTATACCGGTTCTATCCTCAGGAAATCAGTTCCCAGCCCCTGACTTCTCCCGCAGAGATCGGGAATTGCTCCGGCCCTCGGTTCGGCCTCTGCCGACCGCGGGGGTTGTGCGATCAAACGGAGCCAGTTTCGGCCCTGGTTCGCCCATCTCGAATGCGAAAATGAGGCGGTTTGCACGGACGGTGGCCGTCCGCACCGGGGCCGACATTGGCACAAGCCGCCAGGCAAGATGGGGACCCTGGCGAGTTCCGGCAAGATTTCACCCACACTTGCGACCGAACCAGCATCGGACCGAACGGATTTGACCCCTGGGTTTCCCCGCTCCACCTGTGCGGCAATCACGGAATGCCGGTTGCGAAGGCAATCTGGAAGAGTCGGATGAAAGAAACTTGGCGGACTTTGCCGATGAATCCCAAGGTAGTGACTTTCCGCATTGTGCGGATGGTGCCGTTGTGTCCCGATTCACGCTGGGTACCCGTTTGACTCCTGCAACACGCACGAGAATGTTCAGGGCCTGGCTCCCTCCCCTGACCTGCCTGGTGGCAGGGGCCCTGCTGTGTGCCGCTGTGGCGGGCTGTGCCTCCACCGAGCGGCGCCTGAGCTACATCGGCACCCCCCAGGAGCCCGAGGAGGGAGACCGTCCGAACCAGTTGGAACTCGAGGAACCCGATTCCGACTTTGCCCCGGATGCAGTGGCGATCAGCAGCCAGAGTCCCCGCACCATGGGGGACCGCTCCCACGATGGCGTGTGGGATCTGACGCTCGCGGAAGCCCTGCGGATGACGCTGGAGAACAACAAGATTGCGCGGACGCGGAACGAGTATCTGTCGCCCGGCAATCCGATCCTGGGGAACAGCGAGGCTGTGACCTCGGTCTACGACCCGGCCATCCGCGAGACCGGTGTGCTGTTCGGCAACCGGGGTGTGGAGGCGGCGCTGTCGTCATTCGACCCGGTCTTCAGTTCGAATCTCGGCGTCGGGAACAGCGAGACCATTCAGAACAACGCGTTGACCTCGGGGGGGATTTCCCCGGGAGGGACGCTGTTCCAGCAACAGGGGCAGTTTGCGGCCTCGTTGACCAAGAACTTCGCCTACGGTGCCCAGGCTGCGGTCACACAGAACTGGAACTACAACCAGAGCAACCAGCAGTTCCAACTCTTCCCGTCGCTCTACACCGGGAACCTGCAATTCAGCTATCAGCAACCTCTGTGGGCGGGTGCCGGGACCGAGTTCACCCGGATCGCCGGTCCGGTGAACCCCAATGTCCAGGCGATTGCCGGGGTGAACCAGGGGGTGGTGATTGCCCGCATCAACACCGACATCGCGCTGGTCGACTTCGAGCAGCAGGTGCGGAACATGGTCTTCGACGCCGAGACCCTCTACTGGGATCTCTACCAGGCGTACCGGAACTACGACAGCCTGGTCGAAGCGCGGGAATCGGCCCTCAAGACGTGGCGGACGGTTCAGGCCAAGTCCCGCACCGGGCTGGTGGGGGGTGGCCGGGCCGAAGAAGCCCAGGCCCGCGAGCAGTACTTCGAAGCCCGTGCCCGGGCCGAGACCGCCCTGGGTGGCCCCGGTTCCCGCGGTGGCGACCAGGGAATCTACGGAATCGAGCTGCAGTTGCGGCGCATCTGCGGGCTGCCGGCCAACGATGGCCGGATCATCCGCCCCGTCGATGAGCCGGGCCTGTCGCGGTTCGAACCCGACTGGCACAGTTCGCTCGCCGTGGCCTTCACCAAGCGGCCGGAACTGCGGAAGCAGCGCTGGGTGGTGAAAAGTTACGAGCTGCAGTTGAGGGCCGCCCGCAGCCTGGCGAATCCCCAGCTCAACCTGGCGTCGTTCTACCAGTTGAATGGTTTCGGCAACAACCTGTTCGGCCCGAATGGCCCGGCCAGCGAGAATGGTTCGCAGTTGCAGAGTGCATACCGCACGCAGTTCCAGGGAGACCAGACGGCGTGGCAGGTGGGAATGCAGTTCTCGGTCCCGCTGGGCCTGCGCAGTGCCCTGTCGCAGGTGCGTCACCAGGAATTGCGGCTCGCGAAGGCGATGACCGTGATGGCGACCCAGGAACAGGAAGTCAGCCTTGAGCTGGCGGGAGCCTTCCAGTCGGTGGAGTACTGGTACCAGAATACCGAGACCAACTACAACCGCCGCGAAGCAGCACTCGACAACCTGGAAGCGGTTCAGGCCGACTACGATCTCGACCGCAAATCGCTCGACCTGCTGCTGCAGGCCCAGAACCGTCTCGCGATTGCCGAGGTGTCGTATTACCGCAGCGTCACAGAGCTCAACAAGTCGCTGTGCGAGCTGCAATACCGGCAGGGGACCCTGCTGGAATACAACAACATTTACCTGGCGGAGGGAGCGTGGGCTCCCGAGGCCCAGCAGGACCTGATGCGGCGGTCGTTCGCCCGGGCCTACGCGTTTGAGGCACCCCGGATTGATCCGGTCCATACCGAGCCCGAGGCGTTTGCCCGGCCGGCGGGATCTGGTCCCGGCATGAACATCGAGGTCATCCCCCTGCCAGCCAGTCTCCCGGGAGCCGAAGTTGGTCCCGCCCCCAGACAACTGCCAAACCAACGTTTCGAACAACTGCCCGAACTTCCCCCCGAACTGCCTCCCGCCGGGGAACCGGTTGGTCCACAGGGTCTCGGGGCGAGTCCGGCCGATCCGGTGGAACTCCCTGAAGAACCGGTGACGGTGTCTGGTGAAGACCTGCCGGGAAACCGGGTGCGTCGCTAGTGGAACCCCGGGATTTTCCCCGGGGGACCTTGGCGGATTCAGTGTGCGTGCGTCACAATACAACGACCAAACGCGGCCAGGCTTCGGGGATGGTTCCCCGGGGAGGCCGAGGAGTTGAGTACCATGTGGAACCGCTGGACTTTCACCACCCTGGGGGCGGCCCTGTTGCTGACCACTGCGGCTGTTCCTGCGCTGAATCACCGCCTGCAGGCGGCGGCCGCCCGACGGCGGACGACCGTGACCCAGGCTCCCGGAACCGTCACGGTTTCCAACTGCTCGGTCAAGCTGATCCATGAGGTGATTCTCTCGGCCGAACGGCCGGGGATCCTCGGCAGCCTGGATGTCGTCGAGGGAGATCACGTGGCCGAGGGTCGGCTGCTGGCCAAGATCAAGGACGACGTTCCCCAGGCGACTCTGGCGATCGCCTCCAAGGAAGCCGAGTCTGACGTTGACATCCGGTTCTCCGAGAAGGCGTTCGACGTCGCCCGTGTCGAATGGGAGAAGGCCGAAGAGGCGAATCGCCGGCAGAAGAACACCGTCCCCGAAGTCGAGGTACGGCGGGCGAAGCTGGCGTCCGACAAGGCGCAACTGGAGATCGAGAAGGCGCGCCACATCCATGACGTGAATGTGCTCAAACGGGACGAAGCCGAGGTCCAGGTCAAAACGTGCCGGATCGAAGCCCCCTTCGACGGGTTCGTGACCAAGGTGTACCTCTCGCGGGGAGCCCCGGTCCGCCAGGGAGATCCCGTGGTCGAACTGCTTGACATTTCACGCCTCAAGATCGAAGGATTTGTCCCCCTGTCCCAGTCGATCCGGCTGAACCCGGGACTGCCGGTGAAGATCGAGGTCTCGGTCAAGCTGGACGGGAATGAACGGAATGTGCTGGGAGAGGTGGACGGAACGCTGAAATTCGTCGACCGCCGGGTGAACACCGCGGACAACAAGGTGCGAATCTGGGCGGAAGTGCGCAATCCTGCCGACTGGCTGCGGGCCGGGCTGCAGGCCGAGATGCGCATCACCCTGCCCGAACCCGACAAGGGACCTGAATGAGCATTGGTGGCGGCTTGCTTCCCTCGCTGAGACGACCCGTTCCGCTGATGCGGCGGGCCGATCTCGTTACGCAGCGGGTCGAATGCCAGGGGGGCGAGTATTTCGTCATCAAGGATCCGGTCGCCCTGAAGTACTACCGCCTCGACCCCGAGCACCACCATGTGCTGGGACTGCTCGATGGCCGGCGGAGCCTCGAAGAGGTCCGCGACGACCTGCAAATCGTCTTTCCCTACGCCCGCCCCACCCTCCCCGAATTGCAATCGGTGGTGGTCGACCTGCACTCCAAGGGGCTGCTGGCCAGCAATCGTCCCGGACAGGGGGACGTCTTCATCACCAAGCGGTGGAAGATCCGCAAGCAGAAGGCACTGGGGGTGCTCTCCAACATCCTCAGCCTGCGGATTCCAGGCTGGGACCCCGAGCGGACCCTCAAGCTGCTGATCCCGCTGGTGGGCTGGCTGTTTCAACCAACCGCCGTCTTTATCCAGGTGGTCCTGATCGCGTCCTCGTGGCTGCTGCTGTCGATCCAGTTCGACCACTTCCGCCGGCTGCTCCCCGAGTTCCAGCAGTTCTTCGGCTGGCCGAACCTGCTGTGGCTCTATTTCACCCTCGCCTTCACGAAGGTTCTCCACGAACTGGGGCACGGGGTCAGTTGCCGGTATTTCGGGGGCGAATGCCACGAGATCGGCGTGATCTTTCTCGTCTTCAGCCCGACGCTGTACTGCGAGGTGAGCGATTCGTGGATGCTGCCCAACAAGTGGCACCGCATCGCCATCGGGGCGGCCGGGATGTGGGTCGAGTCGGTCCTGGCGTCGCTGGCCCTGTTTGCCTGGTGGTTCTCGGCCCCCGGGATGTTCCACCACCTCTGCCTGAACATCTTTTTCGTCTCGACGATCACCACCGTGATCTTCAACCTGAATCCGCTGATGCGGTATGACGGCTATTACATGCTGAGTGATTTCCTCGAAATCCCCAACATGTCTGAAAAGGCCAACACCATGCTCCGCAACACGTTTGCCCGGGTCTGCCTCGGCATCGAGACGCGGGAAGACCCCTTTATGCCCCAGCGGGGCCGGCACTGGTTCATCCTGTATGCCGTCGCGAGTGCGATGTACCGCTGGGTGGTGTTGTTCGGCATCACGATCTTCCTCTACACCGTGCTCAAACCGTATGAACTGCAGAGCATCGGCATTGCCCTCGCCTGGTTCTCCATGGCGGGGATCGTTGGCAACCTGGTCTTCAACCTGTATCGAATCATGAGTGCCCCCCGCAGTGAACCGCTCAGTCGTCCCCGCATGCTGGCCACACTGCTGGTGCTGGCAGGCATCGTGGCCGGGCTGCTGGCCATCCCCCTCCCCTGGCATGTCGAGGCCCCGTTCTACGTCGAACCGCACGACGTGGCCTACGTGCAGACCTCGGTCCCGGGAAAGATCGAGACGATCCATGTGCAGCCGGGTGACCGGGTCCAGAAGGGAGCTCCCCTGATCGACCTGGTCGATCCCGACCGTCAACTCCGGCTCCAGGAACTGGAGACCCAACTGGCGGTGCAAAAGCTGGAACTGGAAAAATTCCAGGCACAGCCCAACGCCGCCGCCGCCCAGGTGGCCGAGGAACAGATCGTCTCGTTCGAGCGCCAGATTGCCGACTACCAGGCCCAGCTGGCGATGCTGAAGCTGACGGCACCGATCAATGGCGAGGTCGTGGCGATGCCCCGGGTGGAAGAGCCTCCCGCCGGGGTGGAGCAGATCGAACTGCATGGCTGGTTCGGAAGTCCACTGGAACAGGGGAACGTCGGTGCGCTGCTGGAACCGCGCACCAACGTGCTCTGCATCGCTCCCGATGACAGCTTCCAGGTGATCCTGCTGGTGGACCAACTCGATCGCGGCGACCTGCAGGTGGGCGAAGAGGTCGAGATCCGGTTCGAGCAGCTTCCGGGGGAAACCTGGACGGGCAAGGTCTCCAAGATCGCCCCCCGACATGCCGAGTTTGCTCCCCCGTCACTCACCAACAAGACCGGCGGCGAACTCGCGACCGTCAGTGACCGGCAGGGGCGCGAACGGCTGACCAGCAGTGCCTACGAGGCGGTCGTGGTGCTCGACCAGGACACCCACCTGCTGCGTTCGGGGTTGCGGGGGAAATCCCGCTTTTATGTCGGCCATCGCTCCACCTGGCAGTGGATCTGGCGCTGGCTGCGGTTGACCTTCCATTTCCGCATGTAGCGGGCGTTACCCGGTCCCGCGCCCCTCTCCCGTTTTTTCCCATCTGAAGTGGCAGCCATGTCGACAGGTCCCGGAACCCCACCAACCGAGATTCCCGCAGCCAGCCAGGCCGTCTTGCAGCAGATTGGCGAGCTCGCGCTGAAACCACAGTCCATCGAGGCCTTTTTCGCCGACCTGCTCCCCCGGGCGATTTCGGCCACGGGAACGGCAGCCGGCGGCATCTGGATGATCGATGCCCAACGGCGACTGGTTCTCGCACGCGAACAGGAACTGCTGAAAACCGGGTTCATGAACGACCCGATGCTGAAAGCCGCCTTCGAACAACCCTTCAGCACCGCTGTTGACAAGGGGTGCGCGCTGGCCTTCGCCACCCGCGAAGAGAAACTCGACGGCCCGGGCCGGATGTTCTCAATGCTGCTGGGAGGAGTCTGGGCCCAGCAACGTCCCCAGGGGCTCGTCCAGCTCCTGGAAGAAGAACCCGCCGATCCCAACGCCCGCGGTTGGCGTCTGGCTGCCCTGGAACAGATCTGCCAGAGCATCTCGACCTTCCTCTCGCGCCTGCCGACATTCCCGACCGGGACCTCCTCGACCAATCCCGCCGCTCCCGGGGGAACCGCCCCCCGTCCCTCCCCCCAGATTCCAACCCTTCCGGGCGGGGCGGCCAACGTCTCAAGCACCGCCCCCCCCATGGGCGGATTTGTTCCGGGTGTCCCGTTTCCCGTCCCCCCTCAGGCAGGGGGCCCCGTTCGACCCGCCCCCAACCCGGGACCGGCGCCATCCGCCGGTGGTCCGCCTGTCCCACTCGAAGTGCTCCCCGCCGGGACCGTCGTCGGTGGTGCCGCGGCCACTCCTGTCACCCCCACCGACCTGCCCCTTGAAGAAGTGCTGGCGGTCCACAATCACCTGCGGGTGAATGATGTCGCCCAGGTGGCGGCGAACGATGGACGACGCTGGCTGGGGGTCGATCGGGTCTCGATTGCCGAACGGGTGGGAAATCGCCTGCGGCTGATGTCGATCTCGGGCTCGCAGTCGGTCAACCCCCGGTCCAACGTGGTGCAACTGCTGTCGGACCTGGCCGACAAGGTGGTTCGCTCGGGTGAACGACTCACCTTTGACGGCGAATCCCGCACGCTTCCCCCCCTGCTCGAGCAGCCCCTCGCCGACTATCTGCACGAAAGCCGGTCGCGGGCCGTCGTCATCGCCCCGCTCTTCGATCCCGTTGCACTGAAGAAATTCACCGATGCCGGGATCCGCGGCGAAAAAGAACCGGTCCCCAAGCCCAAGCCACTGGGGGCCCTGGTCGTCGAGCAGATCTCCGACACCCCGCTTCCGCGCGATCTCGACCAGAGGCTCGATTGCCTGACCGCCCACACCGGTCTGGCGATGCGCAACGCCCAGGAACACGAACGCATCTTCCTGATGCCCCTCTGGCGGTTCCTCGGAGGCTACACCTCGTGGTTCCGGGGGCGCCGGTTGGCGCAGTGGGCCCTCGGGCTCGCGGCCGCGGCCGGGGTCGCCGCCGCGCTCACTTACCTCCGCTGGGATTACCGTGCCGAGGGGAAAGGTCGGCTGATGCCCGTCATCCGCCAGGAAGTCTTCGCTCCCTGGGATGGCGATGTCATCCAGGTGAAGGTCTCCACAGGAGATCCCGTCAAGCAGGGAGACACCCTGCTGGTCCTCAAGAACGACGAACTGCAGGCCCGCCTGCTGGCCCAGCAGAATGCCCTGGCCGAGAAAGAAACCCAGGTGGCCTCGGTACGGTCGCAACTCAGCGAGTCGACTGCGGGTCTCACCCGGGCCCAGATCAACGAACTGCAATTCAAAGAGCAGCAACTGCTGGCGGAGATCAAGGGAGTCGAACTGCAGGTGGGCACGCTCGAGAAACAAATCGGGGCCCTGACCGTCAAAGCCACCATTGATGGCGTGGTCGCGACGTTCCGCGTCGAGGAACTGTTGCGGCAGCGACCGGTTCGCAGGGGCGAATTGCTGCTGCAGGTCATGGATCCCTCCAAAGACTGGCGGCTGGAACTCGACGTGGCCGAAAATCGCCTCGGCCACATGCTCGAAGCCCAGTCGCAATCGGGAACACGCCAGTTGCCACTGACCTACATTCTCGCGACCGGTACCGAGAAGACGTGGCAGGCGACTCTCGACACGATCGGCAGCCGGGCCATGGTGTCGGAAAAAGAGGGAGCGGTCATCCCCGTCTTCGCCACCCCCACGGCTCCCCTCCCCGATGATCCCCAGATCGGTGCCGAAGTCATCGCCAAGATCAACTGCGGCAAGAAACCGCTGGGCTATGTCCTCTTCGGCGATGTGATCGAGTTCTTCCGCAAGAAGCTCTGGTTCTAAAAACCTGTCGCAGCCAGAGGATGCCCGTGGTCCGGGAAGCCGCGAGCACGCGAACTGGTCGGTGACGGAAGTTTTCAGGTTGGGACGAACCCCGACATTCCTGCGGTTGCCGGGCACAAACGCAGGTTCGTCCCACACCAGACGATTCCACCCGATCGGGCGGCGATTTTCGAACAGGGCATCCAGTTCCGGACCGCGGGCCCGGTCCCCGCTTCAGCGCGGAGCGGTCCCCGAAATCAGCGCTGGGCGTCGCCCGCGGGGGGCAGCACTTGCAGGCGTCCGGCATACCCGCTTGCCGAGTACCAGGCCCGCACCGTCTCGGCCAGCGTCTCTTTGGCCCCGACCAGCGTCAGCCGACGGGGCGCGAGCAACCCCAGAGCTTCGGGAATATCGAGGACCTTCAACACCCCCAGCAGCGCTGGACCAGTGCGATGACTGACCGGGGGATCGATCAGCCGGACGTCGGCAATGCAAGTGTCGAACAGGGCGGCATACGCTCCCAGCACTCCCGCCTCACCCCGGCCGACCACTCCCACCAACCGTTCTCCCTGCTCGTTCTCATGCAGCCAGCGAGCGACCGCCTGAATGTCCCCGACTCGCAGCATGTCGATCGTCCGCCCCAGCAGCACCGGCGACCGCTCGTAGTAGTTTGGCGGGCTCTTCCGCTCGTACCCGGCAAACTGGCCCCAGCCGCGCGGGGTGAAGGCGACGGTCGTGGCCTCGGCGGGCACCTGGTCCTTCAGCCACGCCGGGAATTCCCCCTCGGGATCATCCGGTCCCAGGATCACCACCCAGATCCGGTCGGGGACGTCTGATGGGGCATCGACCGCCCGCGGTTCTCCCCGGTTCATCCGTCCCAGGACGACCGTCTCATCGTCGGTCTGCAACACAACCTGTCCCTTGCTGCGCTGTTCGCGCAGCGTGGCCGCGGGGACCTCGTCGGCCCAGTCGCGAAAGACCCTCTCCCGCAGTTCACCCAGCAACCGCTCTTCGGCCGCCGAGTAGTCGGCGGCGGTCCCGGGAACCGCATGGACCGCGACAGGCACAAAACTCTCATCAATCCGCGAATTGCGGCTGTCGTTTGGCAGGTCGCTCTCTTCGCGAAACACCCGCAGGTCCTTGCCGGGAATCGGCGGGAGCGGCGGCTCCTGAACCGCCACATCGTCGTTCTTGAGGTGCCGGTTGAGCCAGCGATAGGCCATCAGGCGCAGTTCGAGGTGGTCTTCATGGCCCCCTGGGGTGACCCCGATGTCGAACAGGTCCCCGGGCTTTTTCTGGTAGAGGTTGTAGAGCCGTTCGAGTCGACCGCGAATCCGCTCGTTGGCGGGCATCGGAAAGATCGTGTCGTGTCCCGAGTTTTCGAACAGCATCGGGCGTGGTGCCACGAGGGCGGCGATCGTCGTCCATTCCCAGCGGTAGTTGTTGTAGAGGAACATGCAGTCGCAGTGGCCGTTCACCACGCGATCTGTGACATAACTCTGCAGGTCGCTCATGCCGCTCACGGGAACACAACACCGCACCCGCTCGTCGGCCGCGGCAATCCAGAATGTCGCCGCGCCACCGCCACTGATTCCCGTCACGCCGATACGGTCGGCATCGACCTCGGGGCGCGACACGAGATAGTCGATCGCCCGCACGCCATTCCAGCACTCCACTCCCGCCGGGGTGTATCCCGCCGAATGCCACCACCAGCGATTGTGCTGGTAGGTCCCATGATGAATGCCCGCCACCTCACCCAGCTGCAGCGTGTCAATGATGAGGCAGACGTAACCGTGCGTTGCGAACCACATCCCGTGGTGCTGGAAGGCGGTCTTGTTGCCATCGCGTCCCTTGCCCGAGTGCCCGCACACATACAACACGGCGGGGAGCTTTCCCTGCGGCAACGGGCGGGGCAGGTACAGGTTGCCCGTGACGTACAGTCCGGGCTTCGACTGGAAGTGGACGTTCTCAACGGTGAATGACTCACGCTCGACCGTCCCGGTCACCTGGGGCTGCAGCGGTGTCCGTTCGGGAAGGGGCCAGAGGCCAAGCATGTCGAGGTACTGTTGGCGCAGCGGCGAGCGGGCAACGTCCCACTCGTCAGCCGAGAGAGCCCAGGCCGATTCGCCGCCACCAACCTCGCGGGCTTCGTTGACCAGCCATTGGCGCAAAGCGGGGTCGCCCCCGGGAGACTCCTGTCCCAGCGCGAGTGCCGCCAGGCAGACCACCACGCACCCACTCCAGCCAAAAGATCTGCCGCGCATCGCGCACTCCTGTGTATCGAATCAAAGCCCCGGGACCACACTCTGCCGTGGGGTTCGGATTCTCGCCGACTTCCCCGCCCGAAACAACCCGCGGGACCGGCCCGACGGACGGCAGTCGCGGGGCTGCTGTTCGCCTGGCGATCAATTCTCGAATTCGCCTGTTGATCAATTCTCGACTTCGCCTTCGGACGATTCTCGGCTTCGCCTTCCGGTCAATTTTCTTCACAGCAGCCACTGGTCTGGTCCGTAGCGGCAAGTCCGGAACTTGCCCGTCGGGTTGCAGCAGTTCTATGATCGCGCAGTCGGGGCAAGACCGAATCGAGCAGGACCAGCCGGAGAGATTTCATGAGCAGTGCAGGCCAATTGAGCCGTCGTTCCCTGTTGCAGACCGGAATTGCCGCGCTGGCGGCGGGAACCCTGGCAGAAACGACGGTCGCACCGGCGTACGCCGCCGCCCCCGATCTCGCGAAGCACCCCTGGATCGATGCCCATTCGCACGTCTGGTCTCCCGATACCGACCGCTGGCCCCTCGAAAAAGGCCAGACGAAAGCCGACCTGAAGCCCGCCAGCTTCACCCCGGAAGAACTGCTCGCCCAGGCCCACCCCGTCCAGGTGGGGCGGGTCGTGCTCATCCAGCACCACATTTACCACGGCTGGAACAACACCTATCTCACCGATTGTGCGGCGGCTCACCCGGGAGCCTTCGCCGTCGTGGGGATGCTCGACGACCAGCAACCGGGAACCCGCGAGAAAATGGACGCCCTGCTGAAGCAGCGGGTCACAGGATTCCGCATCACCCCCTTCATCTACAAAGACAAGTGGCTGGCCAGTGAAGGGATGCAGGCGATGTGGCGGCGCGGGGCCGAGACAGGTCAGGCGATGTGCTGCCTGCTCAACCCCGAGGATCTCGACGGAGTGGCCGCCCTGTGCCAGAAATACCCGCAAACCCGGGTCGTGATCGATCACTTCGCCCGGATCGGAGCCGATGGGGTTGTGCGCGATGCCGACGTGAAAAAACTGTGTGACCTGGCGAAGCACAAGCAGGCCCACGTCAAGATCTCGGCCTACTACGCCCTGGGGAAGAAGCAGCCCCCCTACCTCGATTTGATCCCGATGATCCGTCGCGTGCTTGAGGCGTACGGCCCCGAACGCACCATGTGGGCCAGTGACGCGCCGTACCAGATCGAAGGAAACAACACTTATCAGGCTTCGATCGACCTGGTGAAAAACAAGCTCGACTTCCTCTCGGCGGGAGACCGGGAATGGCTGCTCCGCAAGACCGCCGAGAAGGTGTTCTTCTTCTAGGCATCACCGCGTCGAAGCCGGTCCGCCACCCTCCGAAGTCTCCCCGGGCTGGGCCAATACGGCCTACCGTGGGGTGAAGTCGCACTCGGGGGTCAGGCTGAGGCAGAAGCGGGCGATGAGTCGGGCCGCGTTCTCAAGATCATTGAGCGACACGACCTCCACGGGGCTGTGCATATAGCGGTTGGGAATCGCCACGATTCCGGTCGCCACCCCTCCCCGGGTGAGTTGCAGCGCATTCGCATCGTTGCTCGCCGCCCGGGGCAGAGCAGCCATCTGCACCGGAATCTCAGCCTGCTGGGCCAGCGACACAAGTCGGGCATGCACCTCGGGGTTTGCATTCGGTCCCCGAGGGAGTACCGGACCATCCCCCAGATCCACCTCGCCGTACTGCTTCAGGTCGAGCGTGGGGCAGTCGGTGGCGTGCGTCACATCGACGGCGATCCCCAGTTGCGGGTCGATGGCGAAGGCACTGGTCTGCGCACCGCGCAGACCAATTTCTTCCTGGACGGTTGAGACGGCGAAGACCGCGGCTTGCGGCGCTTCGGCGGCGACCTGCCGCAGGGCCTCCAAAACGACCCACGCCCCCACCTTATTGTCCATCCCCGGGGCGGCCGCGAGATTGTTCTGCAGCGGACGGAATCCCAATTCGAACGTCACCGGATCTCCCACCGCGACCAACTGGAGGGCCTGTTCACGGTCCTTGACCCCGAGATCAATCCACAGGTCTTTCATCTCCGGGACCTTCTTGCGGTCCTCGGGACTCAACAGGTGAATCGCCTTACGGGCAATCACGCCATTCACCGGTCCCGACCGACCCCAGACAACCATATTCTGACCAATGAGCATCTGGATGTCCCAGCCGCCAATCCCGTCAACCCACACAAAGCCCCGGTCGTCGATGTACTTCACCTGCAGACCGATCTGGTCGCAGTGCCCGGCC